>JAFRQM010000011.1 GCA_017428625.1 Clostridia bacterium | reverse complement strand
GGCATAATAGAAGGCCGCTTTAGCGGCGGCCTGAAAAACATGTGCGATTGGCGGACTTTTCATACATCTTGAGATGTAGCAGGTAAAAGGCCCTTATAGGGCCTCATCAAACCACCAGTTCAACTGGTGGTTTTGATTTTAAGTTGAATTTCAGAAAATACGCAGAATATCAGAGAATCCCTTACCGCCGAGAATGTTGAATAAGAACCCGCTGAGGAATTTTAAAAATGCAGCAATGCCTGTATTCATACTGTCGGAAATCTTGTCTGATGCCGTAGGTTCTGTCGAAACTCCGTTTATTTTTTTCAATATTCTGTCAAGTCTTGCGTCGGCTTTTCTGAATTCGTCAATATCGCAAACCGTGTTGTTGAAAACTGATTGAGCACCTTCAAGCGCTTCTTCAAGTTCCTTGGCATCTGCAGATGACAGTTTTGATTTGTCAATCTGTTTTGCTGCGGCTATATTATTCTGTATTCCTCTTGAAAACCTGCCTTCATTGAACTGAGGATAAACATCGGGGTAAGATTCAATACTGACAAAATCATTATCAGTGAGAAGGGAAACTGCAAGTTTTAATATAATGTCGTTCTGAGCGGTCTTTTCGTGATTCTGGTTATGGAAATAGAATGTGCTGTCAGGAAGAAGACCTGTTCCCGCATCTACAAGATTATATTTGTCAACATATTTTTCACCTTTTGCAGGAACATAATCATCAGGCAGAGGAACATCGACAGCAACGCTTGTGGCGCCCATTGAAGTTGATGATAGCTGAATAATACCGTCAGCATTCATACTCTGCCAGGAATCGCAAATGGGATAAAGAACCGAGTTGTAGTCAACAATATTAAAAACTTTCGCGCCGTAGTCATCAATCTGACGCTGAATGTTCGCAAAAGAATTAACCTGAGCTGTGTGGAACGCGTCGGTCTGTCTGCGTAAATAAGCATGATCTGCATCACTCAGATACTTATTTGCCGCGCCTTCATAGTTTGCCTGAGGAAGAAGAGCCCAAAGACAGGTGCTGTTGCCTATGTAATCTTCAATTAAAGTGTCAACGGCTTTGTCAAGAATATCATTAACCACTTTGTTGGGAAGTATTCTCAAAACAATGTTGATTAGACTGCCTGTCCAGGATGTATCATCATTACCGTCAATTAACTGAGGAAAAATGTCTCTGTAAAGTGCTTCGTCGTCGTCAATAAAGCCTTTTTCATATATTTCTCCCAACAGTACAGTGCCGTCAAGCGCAGGAACAATATATATAATTTTATCAACCACTTCTCCGACCTGAGGGTAACGGTCAAGAAGGTCATTAGCAAGGGTTCCGCCCTGGCTTATGGGAATAATGTTGACTTTGCCGGTAGGCGAGTTTTCTGCGGCTTTTAATATCAGTTCATATAACTTGTCAACAATCTTATTTATATTGCCTAAAGATTCATAAGAATAATAATATAGATGATCTTCACCGACAACATTTGAATACTCTTGAAGAGGAATCTGATCATAAATGAATCTAATGTCGTCAGTTCTTCCTTCGGCTCTGAGGTCGGCAACGGAGCCGTCATAATAGTCAGCCTTGACATTGTTAATAAAATCACCGTTCAGGTCGCATTTTATTTTACCGCCGAGCGTTTCTCCGAGAACATCCGCAACATTTTGAGCGAGTTTTCCGCCCCAGTCTATTTGAGTAAACAATGTCAAAAGAAGGGGACCGAGACATTTTTTCAGCGCAAGCTTAACAATGCTGTCAGTGTCATCAAGAAAGAACGGCGCTTCATATTCTTCTCCCTTAGCATTTAATGCAAGGCTTCCGTCATCATTATACAGCCTTACTTTTGACTGAAAAACACCGGGAATAACAACAGCATTGCTTATTTCATCGGGATTAATACTCTTGTTGGTAAGAAAACTGTATTCTTCGTTGTTGAGGTCAGCCTGTGCTGATGAATTTTCAGCGTAAATGAAAACAAATGATGTTGAAATAATCATCGTCAAAGCGAGAATAACCGAAATAACTTTCAAAATACTTTTTTTCACTTGCTCAGACCCTTTCTTTATTTTTTTTAATTAAAACATATTTATTATAACTTTACAAGACTAAAAATAATTATATTTGACAAATTAAAAATGTTTTAATATATTAAAAAAGGTGATTGATTTGAATAGAAACAAATGCAGCATTTTTGCAGCAGGAACATATTATTCATACGAAAAACCTGTTGATAACAGTCTGATTATCGGGGCGGACGGAGGTTCGGATTATCTTATTTCTCATGGGTTTTTGCCGGATTTTGTTATAGGCGACTTTGATTCCGGAACCTGCCCTGAAAATATCCCGTCATTCAGACTGAACCCTGTAAAAGATGAAACAGATACCTTTGAAGCGGTTAAACTCGGTATTAATAAAGGGTGCGACGAGTTTCATATTTTCGGAGCGAGCGGGGGCAGAACAGCGCATACAATGGCTAATATTCAAACCTTAGCAATGCTTGCTGAAAAAGGTATGACAGGTTTTATCTACGGCAATAATGAGGTTTTTACAGTTATTCATAACGGTTTTATAAAATTTAATGAAAAATCAAAAGGATATATATCGGTTTTTTCACTCGAAAAAAAGTGCAGGGGCGTTTGTGAAAAAGGTCTCAGATATTCACTCGAAAATTTTAACCTTTCAAATATTTACCCTATCGGAGTCAGTAATGAATTTATCGGTGAACAGGCTGAAATATCAGTTGCCAATGGCGGATTATTGATTATATATACTTTTGATGCAGAAATTTATACTGTAAAGAATAAATACAGCGGTGAGGAATAATCTCACCGCTGTATTTTAACAGTTCAGCAAAACCTCTTTGTTTGTTCCGTAAAAAATATCATCTCGTTTGCTGATATATTTACAGAATTCTTCAAAAGCATTCCACCGATTATAAATATCAAATTCATATGAATGACCCCATATATAAAGAAGAGCAGGTTTATTTGTTTCAAGTTCAACAAACTTTTTGCCTATTTCAAGCATTTTGTCAAATTCATGGTGATGACCGACAGTCGGTTTGAATTCAAAAAGATTGTTCTGAATATCAAAAGAGTGGTTGCTCTCAATGGTTCTGCAATACTTAATCCCGGTATTGTTTCTGATTATTTCCGCAACCCTTCTGTCATAGTTTACGCCTCCGCAAGGGTATGCGAAACCTACCACCTCATACCCTGCAAGTTCTGAAAGCGCAATTCTGTCATTTTCAGTTTGTCTGATTATTTCTTCTTCGCTGAGTTTTGTTAACAGCGGATGTGTAAGAGTATGAGAAGCAATTTCGTGACCTTTGTATATTTCTCTTATTTCTTCCGGCTTCGGTTTGCAATGCGCTACGGTTACTCCGTCACAAACAAGAAGATTTGCGCTGCCGAGAAGCCTTGAGTTTATATTGAATGTGCATTTTAAACCATATCTGTTAAATATTTCAATCAGTCTTTTGTCCTGAGTTACTCCGTCATCATAACTGAATGTTATTGCTTTGATTTTTCCGTTAAACATGATAATCTCCTCCAACTAAAATTATATATCATAAATCTAAGATTATCAATCAATATTTATTGAATATAAAATTATTATATGATAAAATAATTAAGGTGAAAACTATGATTGATTTTGAAAAAACAATTTTTGAAAACACAAGAGAAAAAACTTTTCTCTGCGCTCACAGGGGGCTTTCATCAGCCAATGTTCCCTGTAACACTTTGACAGCATTCAAAGCAGCAGTTGCGGCAGGTGCCGAAATGATAGAACTTGATGTTGCCAAAAGCATTGACGGTAAGTTTTTTGTGTTTCATCCGGGAATGGAACAAGCTCATCTTTGCAGAAAAAAAATAATTGCTGCTATGAAATCAAAAAATGTGGAAAAACTCCGTTTTGTAAATCAGGATAATTCCCCGACAGATTATAAAATTAATACTCTTGAAGAAATATTGGATTATTTAAAAGGAAAATGCTACATAAACGTTGATAAATTCTGGAGTGATGTGCCGGGTATTACAGCCTGTATCCGTAAATGCGGCGTTGAAAAACAAGTGGTTGTAAAAACAGGAACAAACAAAAAAGATATTGACGAAGTAAAGTTTTTTGCACCTGACCTGATGTTTATGCCTATTGTGAGGCACAAAGATAATATAACGGATGAATTGATTGAAAATGGAATAAACTGCATTGGCGCTGAAGTGCTTTTTGATGATGAAAACGACCCGGTTGCTACAGATGAATACATTAAAAAAATGCACGAAAAAGGTATGATTGTTTTTGTAAACGCAATTATATACAATAAAAAAGATATTCTTTCCGCAGGTCATTCAGATGATAACTCAATTTCCATTTCTCCCGATTACGGATGGGGCTGGCTTGCCGATAAAGGGTTTGACATTATTCAGACCGACTGGTGCCTGCTTGCAAAAACATATTTTGAAAACAGAAACGCTGAGAAACTGCTATGATTGAAAAAAACAATTATGAAATCAACAAATTCATAAAGTTAGGCAAAGGAACAATCAACGGGCAGGGTGTCGGCCCCGTAAGCCAGATGCGATACGGTTTGTTTCCGATGTCATATAACGGCTGTGAAATGATTGCGATTTATAATTTTTTGCTGCTTGAAAAAATGGAAAACCCCGGCCTTGCTGAAATTGCGCGCGAAATGTATCCCGAAAGCGGTGTTCTTCTCGGCGTGTTCGGTTCAAATCCATACCGTCTGCATAAGTATTTTGATTTAAGAAATATCTCAATTAAAAGATATTTTAGTATAAAAAAGTTTTTTAATCAGCTTAAATCATCCAAATTCGGGATTGTTTCATTCTGGAATTCCCATCATCCTTTTCACGGTCTTCACACGGTTTGCGTTGAAAGCATTGAAAACGGTATAAGAGTTTACAACAGAAGCAATAAAAAGGATATTCCGGTTGATTATAAAAACTACAGAGAATTTGTTGATAAGGCAAGGTTTATCTGCGGTTATTTGCTTAATTGACATAAGTTTTTTAAAATGATAACATTTAAATAATAATTTCAGAACGGAGAAATGCAAATGAGTTATGCCGATGAAGTTTTCATTAAAAACTGCAAAGATATTCTCGAAAACGGAATATGGGATACAGACATGGAAGTGCGCCCGAGATGGGATGACGGAGCACCTGCTCATACTGTAAAAAAATTCTGTATTGTTAACAGATATAATCTTCAGGAAGAATTTCCGGCGCTTACACTGAGAAAAACATTTATAAAAAGCGCTGTTGATGAATTACTGTGGATTTGGCAGAAAAAATCCAACAATGTTAAAGACCTCGGAAGTCATGTCTGGGATTCATGGGCTAATGAAAACGGTTCAATCGGCAAAGCATACGGTTATCAGCTCGGTGTTAAACATCATTACCCCGAAGGCGATTTTGATCAGGTTGACAAAGTTCTTTATGATTTGAAACATAACCCTGCCAGCCGAAGAATCATGACAAATATTTATGTTCATCAGGATTTAAGCGAGATGGCTTTATATCCCTGCGCTTACAGTATGACATTTAATGTTACGGGCAATAAACTTAACGGTATTCTCAATCAACGCTCGCAGGATATGCTTGCCGCAAACAGCTGGAATATCTGTCAGTATTCCGCTTTGTTATGTATGTTCGCGCAGGTCAGCGGCTTTGAACCGGGCGAAATGGTTCATGTTATTGCCGACGCTCATATTTATGACAGGCATATTCCGCTTATTGAAGAACTTATTTCACGCAAACCTTTTGATGCACCGAAGTTTGTTCTTGACAACACCGTTGATGATTTTTACAAGTTCACAAAAGACAGCGTCTCATTTGAAAACTATAAATATCACGAATTTAATTCAAAGTTTCCGGTAGCGGTTTGATTATTCAGAGGTGATAATTGATGAATACAATTGTTTGCGTTGACAATAACTGGGGTATCGGCAGAGACAATGATTTGCTTTTTCATATTCCCGCGGATATGAAGTTTTTCAAAGAACATACTATGGGTAATGTTGTTGTTATGGGAATGGCAACTCTTCTTTCGTTACCCGGTCAGCGACCCTTGCCCGGAAGAACTACTGTTGTTATTTCTAATGATTTGAACTGGAATCCCGAGGGCGTAATTATCTGCCGTTCAATGGATGAACTTTTTGAAAAACTAAAAGATTTTGAAAGTAAAAAAATCTATGTTTGCGGTGGCGCTTCTATTTATGCGCAGTTAATTGATTACTGCGACACAGCATATATTACCAAAGTTGATTCTTCAGATGAAAACGCTCAGAAGTTCTTCCCCGATATGGATAAAAAAGAAGAGTGGTCTATAACAGATGAAAGCGAAGTTATGGAGCACAACGGGCTTGAATTCAGATTTGTAACTTATTCAAAAACAAAATGAATGCATTGCAGAAAATAATTGACAACAGCAAATATATTGTTTTTTTCGGCGGCGCGGGAGTTTCAACCGAAAGCGGAATTCCTGACTTCAGAAGTGTTGACGGTCTTTATAACCAGACTTATAAATATCCTCCGGAGACAATTCTGAGCCATTCTTTTTTTGTCAATAATACAGAAGAATTTTACCGTTTTTACCGCAATAAAATGCTTTTTAACGATAAAAAACCGAATGCAGCGCATATTACTCTCGCCGGGCTTGAAAAATCGAACAGACTTAAAGCTGTAATAACACAAAACATTGATGGTTTGCATCAGGCAGCCGGCAGTAAAAATGTGTTTGAACTTCATGGGTCTGTTCACAGAAATTATTGTATGAATTGCGGAAAGTTTTTTGGTTTTGATTTCATCTTTAACAGTTCCGGCGTCCCTGTTTGTGACTGCGGAGGAATTATAAAGCCTGATGTTGTTCTTTACGAAGAGCCGCTTGATGATAAAACTGTTATGTCATCTGTTCGACATATTCAGAATGCCGATACTCTCATAATTGCTGGCACCAGCCTTACGGTTTACCCTGCCGCAGGATTCGTCCGTTATTTCAATGGCGATAATCTTGTCCTGATAAACAGGGATAAAACTCCGATGGACTCAATGGCAACTTTTATTACACACGAAAATGTAGGCAAAGTATTATCTGAATTAGAGGTATAATAATGGCAAGAAGAGCCAACAGAGAAACTAAAGCAAAAATCGTTAACGCCGCATGGAAACTGTTTTATGAACAGGGTTATGAAAACACAAGCGTTGAAGAAATAGTTTATGAATCCGGCACTTCAAGAGGGTCTTTTTATCATTATTTTGAAGGCAAAGATGATTTGCTTAATTCTCTGTCAGATTTATTCGACGGTAAATACGAAGAATTACAGAACAATCTTTCAGACAGTATGAGCTGCTTTGAAAAACTGATGTTTCTCAATGCTGAATTATTCAAAATAATGGAAAATGAAACTCCTTTTGAACTTGTTTCACGCCTGTATTCCTCACAACTGACAACTTACGGCAATAAAAGCCTGCTTGACCACAACAGAGTTTATTATAAACTGTTAAGAAAGATTGTCGCTCAAGGTCAGAACACAGGCGAGTTTCGTAATGATATTTCACTCAATGAGATTGTTAAGGCATACGCGCTTTGTGAACGCGCAATAATAAGCGATTGGTGCCTGTGTAACGGTGAGTATTCTCTTGCTAAATATTCTGAAGACTTATTGCCTGTATTATTTAAAGGCTTTTTAAAATAATTTTTTATAATATTATATTTGTTCTGCTAATATATTTTTGTTTTTATACTGTTATTATTGAAGAATTGCATATTATCATTTACGGAGTCCGGGACTTATTCCGAACTCCGTTCTGTATTTCATTCTGTTTATTTATGTGTTAAAATACATAAGATTTTTGTTCAGGAGGATTATTTATGAACATAGCGTTATATGCAGCAATTGTGATTTACCTTGCAATGATGCTGTCGATAGGCATTTCACAATCCAAAAAAAACAAAACAACAGACGACTTTTATCTTGGCGGCAGAAAATTAGGTCCATTCGTCACGGCAATGAGCAGTGAAGCATCCGATATGAGCAGTTGGCTATTAATGGGTTTGCCTGGTGTTGCTCTTATAACCGGCCTTGCAGAAGCATCGTGGACTGCCATCGGTCTTGCAATAGGCACTTATATTAACTGGCTTATTGTTGCGAAAAGACTTCGTCTTTATTCGGAAAAAATCGGTGCTGTTACAATTCCCGAATTCTTTTCGAAAAGGTTCGGCGATGACAAAAACATTTTATCTCTTATTGCGGCTGTAATTATTATTGTTTTCTTTGTTCCTTACACTGCATCGGGTTTTTCTGCCTGCGGCAAACTTTTCTCAACAATTTTCCCTAACCTCGGTTATATTCCCGCAATGGTTATTTCGGCCGCGGTTATTATCATTTACTGCACAACAGGCGGTTTTCTTGCAGCGTCAACAACTGACTTTGTTCAGTCAATTGTTATGACAATTTCACTTTTCGTTGTTCTCGGAATCGGTGAGGCTTTTGCGGGCGGTTTCGGTTCCGTTTTCAACAACGTCGCACAGATGGACGGTTTTCTTAATCTTTTTAAAGGCTTTGATGTTACATCAATGACTACCGGCAGTTATGGAGCTTTACCTGTTGCCTCAACACTTGCATGGGGTCTCGGCTATTTCGGCATGCCTCATATTCTTCTCAGATTTATGGCTATTGAAAACCCTTCAAAGCTTAAAACATCAAGAAGAGTCGCGTCAGTGTGGGTCGTCTTTTCAATGGCAATAGCAATTCTTATCGGCGTTGTCGGCTATTGCCTTATGCAGAAAGGCATTGTAGGACCTTATGACAGTTCTTCGGCTGCCGAGACTGTAATTATTGATATAAGTCGGTTTATTTCATCCAAAGGCTTTATAGCCGCTTTTGCAGCGGGTGTCTTCCTTTCGGGTATTCTTGCATCGACAATGTCAACGGCAGACTCACAGCTTATTGCCTCTTCATCATCGGTTACAAAAGATATAATTAAAAACTTCTTCAAATCAAGCATTTCGGAAAAGAAACTTATGATAATCGCTCGTGTTTCCGTTATTATTATTGCTGTTATCGCTGTTTTCCTTGCGAGAAATCCCAACTCATCCGTTTTCAGAATAGTATCTTTTGCTTGGGCAGGCTTCGGAGCAGCCTTCGGTCCCGCAATGCTTGCCGGTCTTTTCTGGAAACGAACAAATAAATACGGTGCCCTTGCCGGTATGATTTCCGGCGCTGTTATGATATTCTTCTGGAAGTTCGGTATCAGAGTCTGGTTTGCAAATACTGCGCTCAATATCTATGAACTTCTTCCTGCATTTATAGTCAGTTTTATTTTCATTATTGTTGTTTCGCTCATTACATTAAAGCCTGATGATAAAATAATTGAAACGTTTGATGAGATTAAAAGCGAAGTAAAATAATAAGTTTTTTATTCACCGGTCCGTTTTCACGGGCCGGTGAATTTTTGCAAAGAAAGACGGTATGAATTTAGCATTAACAAAACTCATACCGTTAATATATTTATTATATTGTTCAGTTTTTAGCGTTTTTAATAGCGATTTCTTCAGGGGTCTTATATCCTTTTCTGATAAGAAGATTGTCAATTCTTTCAACGGGGTCAAGAAGTTTGCTTACTGAGTTGTCGTGGTTAAGGTTATCTACAATATATGCACAGTATTTTGAAAGGTCAACTTCAACATACCATTCTTTATTTATAAGTTCAGGCATTCTGTAAACAAGATTTGTAGTGAAACACTTGTCAAAATATCCGTCTTCATAAGCTTTGTCAAACAGTTCAAAACCGTTGCAGAAAAGACCGAAAGCAGTGCATATGAAAATGCGGTTTGCTTTAAGAGATTTAAGCTTTTTTGAAACATCAATCATCGATTCGCCTGACGAAATCATATCGTCAACTATAATAACATCCTTGCCTTCAACATTGTCACCGAGGAACTGATGTTCAATAATGGGGTTTCTGCCTTTGACAATTTTTGAATAATCACGGCGCTTATAAAACATGCCAAGGTCAACGCCGAGAACAGTTGAGTAATAAATACACCTGTGCATACCGCCTTCATCGGGTGATATTATCATAAGATGCTCTTTATCAATTTTCAGATTATCAACTGTTTTTGTGAGTGCTTTGATCATCTGATAAACAGGCTGAACATTTTCAAAACCGCAAAGGGGAACAGCGTTCTGAACTCTGGCGTCGTGAGCGTCAAATGTAATAATGTTGTCAACTCCGAGGTTGTTGCATAATTCCTGAAGCATAACAGCTGCGTCAAGCGATTCACGGCTCATTCTTTTATGCTGTCTGCCTTCATAAAGCATCGGCATAATAACGGTGAGTCTTCTTGCCTTTCCGCCTACGGCACTGATTGCGCGTTTGATGTTTGCATAGTGATCATCGGGGCTCATCGGAACCTGCTGACCATACATCTCATATTTTACACCGTGGTTGAAACAATCGCTGATAATGAAAATATCATATCCGCGCACACTTTGGTTTATAACACACTTGGCTTCGCCTGTGCCGAATCTTGAAAAAGTGGCGTTAATAAGAAAAGTGTCTTTATGATAGCCTTGAAAAGCAAGGTCGTCTTTGTGATTGTCTTCTCTTTCAAGCCGCCATTCAACAAGATATTTGTCGATTTTTGCGGCTAATTCTTCACAACCCGGTAGCGCAATAAGGCCGAGTTTGCCAATAGGCAGGGTGTTGAAATCTTCAAATTCAGGCATAGAAAACCCCTCCGTCAGAAATAATTAACCGGAAACACTAAATATTGCGGTCTGTTTATATATTACAACAATATATAATTATTTTAAAGGGCTTTTCTGAAATTTATCATTAAAAAAAATGAAAAATACAAAATAATATTTTGTTTATTTTGACAAAATATCATTTAGTGAATTATCATTTGAAATGTGAAGATCCAGTTGCTCAAACGGAATTGAAACGCCGTTTGAATCAAAAGCGATTTTCACTTGTTCCTGCATATAATAAAAAACATCCCAGTAATCAGTGCTGTTGCACCAGACATAACAGGCTATATTGATTGAATTTGAAGCGTGTTCTTTTACAGCGATAATCGGTTCGGGATTTTTCAGAACAAGTTCATAATTGTTGACGACCTCATAGAGAACCTGTTTTGCTTTTGCAATGTCGGTGTTGTAACTGATAGAATAAACCAAATCAAGTCTTCTTTTGCTCTGCGAAGTGTAGTTAATCAGATTATTTGATGTAATGTGAGAATTCGGAACAATAATCTGTTTATTATCAAGCGTTATCAGTGTGGTATACATAAGTTTAATCTCTTTGACTTTGCCGCTGACATTTTCAAGTTCAACATAATCTCCGCTTTTGAACGGTTTATTGATTAAAATTGAAATACCGCTTGCAAACTGGCTTACGCTTTCCTGCAATCCGAGACCGGCTGCGATACCGGTAGCGCCGAGAGCGGCAATAATTGAATTAATGTTTATTCCGAGAGTTGAAATTGCAGAAAGAATAACAATTATTTTCAAAATAAGCACAATAATCGTTCTTATAAAAGAGTGTATGGATTCATCAACACCTTTTGCTTTCATTGCTTTAACCGCAATATTACCTATAAGGTTTGCTATACGGAAACCGATTAGGATCATAATCAATGCGCCGATAATAAGTGGAATTTTGGAAATTATCAGCGCTTTGATTCCCTCAAAGTCGTTTTTCTTAATCAATTGAGCAAGATCAAGTTTCATAAGAATCATTAAAGTTCCTCCGGGTCTTCAGAATAATCACTTTCAGCATTATTGATTCCGTTGTCATCACTGTAATCATAATCGTCTTCAAACAGTTCTGTCTCGAACGGTGAGTCGGAAGAGGAAATATCAAACGTTTCTGTTACTGCTCCCGCACCGTTCATCAAATCAATATAAACCTGTTTTTCATTTCGTTTTTTAAGAAATAAAGCAAACAACAGTATTGCAATAACGGCAGACAGTGACACAAACAATCCTTCAATTAATCCGGGCTGAATAAAACGGAATTCAATATCGTATTCTCCTGGGTTTGCTTTAATGCAAAGGAATCCGTCGCCGAGGGCAAATATTTTATCTTTATTAACTTTTTTGCCGTTAAGTTTTACGGTCCAGCCTTTATCATAAGGAATTGAAGTGTAAATAAATTTGCCTTCGGGAACATTTATTTTTCCTTTGATTTTTGAGTTTTTGAATTCCGTTATTTCTATTGAATTGTCTTTCAGTATTTCATAGCCGGAGTCAATACAATAGTCGTTCATTGCATAAACATCGAAATCAAAACTTCCGTAATCATCGGATTTATCTAATGTAATAATTACTTTTGCAGGTTTATTGGCTTTTAATATGCCTAAATCCCATATATAAGGTTCATTTATGCTTTGATTTGTAACAAGGTCATCCACCTCAATTGAAATATCATCAAATTGGGATGAATCAACATAAAGATAGCAGTGCTTTTCTTCATCTGATTTTATATAGAAAGATATTTCACCTTCTTCGCCCGTGGTGGTTTTATCATAATATATGTCGCCTGTAGCAAGTCCCGATGTTATTTCATTAATATTATAATATCCGATATCGTCAAGTTCGATTCTTTCCATCGCAAAGGGGAGACCGGTTGCCAGTTCAAACCATTCTTCTTGAACCGCGAAGGGGTCGCTGTCGGAATAATACCATTGTTCAACATCATTATATACACAGTATGCGACAGGCAGATAGTGATTGACTTTGTAAGCGGTAAAAACACCTTCTGTTTTCAGTTTTGTATAATAGTCATCTTCAAGAAGAACATTTGAATCATTGTCATAAATATATTTCAATGAATGCATCATATTGTAAATCGGTGTCTGTAGATGATAAGTGTAACTGTCAACATTATTGCCGGCAAGACCGAGATAGTTTTCAAGTTTTGAAAGGCTTTCATAAGCCATTGATGTAAATGTGGAAACACCGTTATAACCATACCATGCAGGAGCCATTCTTGCGCGGTTGTATGTAAGTTCTGTCCTGTAGAATAAATCTTTGTCTTTTCCTTCTGTTTGTTTCTGAATCTTTTTATATGAATCGTAATCTCCGGCATAATTTTTTTTCGGCTGATCAATATCATAATGCGGAACGGTTGAGCAAACCGTTTCGGCGATTGCGCAGCAAAGAAGCATTACAGCTACGGTGCTCTGAGCGAACTTTTTGTTTCTGGATGCATAAAAAACAAGAGTATAAACAAAAATAAAAATAATGCTGACTATTACGGATGTGTCATCAACATTTGCAGATTGTATTTTTTGAACAATAATAATAAATGCAAGAAATGCAATTCCCGTTGTCAGTATCTGATTTGAAGTGAACTCCTTAATTCTGATAAAAGTCTTGAATCCTATTGTTAAAAGAATAAAGCAATACATAAATGAGAATCTGTATGGCAAATCACTCGGGTAATGAAAAGCATGCCATATAAAACTCAGTATGTTAACATCAAAACTGACCAAAAGAATTGCGAGCAAAACGATGTTTGCTACTTTCTCTTTTATGGAAATTGATTTTGTAAAAAGATATAAAGGAACAAGCATAGCTGTTCCGACTCCGCACCATATATTGGGAAGAACTACATCGCCGCTTGAACGGATTGTAGGCTCAACGCTTGAAAGATGATTGGCTATAAAATCAAAAATCGTAAAATACAAATTCCATTTTGTAGGAAAGTCATCGTTTGTCGCGTAACTGTTTTGCAAAATAAAGTAAACCGGAATAAGAGCGAAAGCGCAAAGCATTGCCGAAATAATACTTGATGCGGCAAATGTTACTCCGCTTCTGAAAAACAAAGAATTGGCAAATCTCTGACGAAAAGACATAGACTTTTTGCCGTTTTCCTTAATCCAATATCCATCAAAATTATCTGATTGCGTGAAACCGTATTTTGAAAAATAATAAACAAGAAAATAAATAATTGAAAAGATACAAACCATATAGCCCATATAATAGTTTGTAATAAGCGTAAATGATAAAGCGATTATATATGTAACGGGTTTTCTTGAGTCGATGATTCTTTCAATGCCGAGAACGGTAATAGGGAAAAACACCATTGCATCAATCCACATAAGGTCCCAGTAATAAGCAATAAACCACCCGCACATACAATAAATCACACCGAACGCAGCCGTTGAAAAATCGGTCTTTTTGAATGATTTTTTTAAATAATAAGTGAAAGAAGCGGCGGCGAACGCCGATTTTGAAAAAATCATCGCCGCAATAGCTTCGGTAACATTTTTATGACCGAAAATCAAAACAAAAATTGCCGAAGGGCTGCAAAGATAATTATAAAAGTTTCCGAGAAATGAAGAACCCAGACCGGTTTCCCAGGAATACATAAAGCTTTCAAGACCTGTAACTCTGTCATATAATTCCGCGAAAAGCGGGCAATACTGATGATACATATCCATTCTGAGAATGGTTATATCACCGAAAGGAATCATATCATAACAATATGCTATTATAAGGCTTATCACCGCGGCGCAAACAGCGGCAAGCCAGCAGTAGCAATTATCGGTAAAAATAATATCAATAAATGATTTTGCTTTTTTATTCATTATTTCCTCCGTGAAATTTAATTGAAATATAATCAAATATAATTAAATATATCATAGATATTATTAAATATCAATTACTATTATTTTATTAAAAATATTGTATATTTTTTTAATTATGTTATAATGTAGATAATTATTTTTTGGGGGAACATTATGGCAAGACGAGAATCACGGGAACAGGCATTTGTTCTTATGTTTGAAAAATCATTTCAAAAAAATATGTCAATGAAAGATATTATTGATATAAATATCGAAAATGATATTATTGAAAATGATGATTTTGCACAGGCTTTGGCAATAAAGACCTGCGATAACATTGAAGAAATAGATTCAAAAATCGAAACATTTTCAATTGCAAGAAAAATGAACAGAATATCAAAAGTTTCTTTGTCTGTTCTCAGAATTGCTGTTTGCGAAATGCTCTATTATGACGACATACCTTTCGGCGTTTCAATTAATGAAGCTGTTGAAATATGCAAAAAATATGCATCCGAAGATGAATACGCTTTTGTAAACGGCTTACTAGGGTCGTTATCCAGAAGTCTTGAGGTCAAATAATGCGTTCACTCGGAATAGACACAAGTAACTATACAACTTCTGTTGCGCTTTATGACAGTGAAAACGGTTCGGTAATACAGACAAAAAAACTTTTACCGGTAAAAAACGGTGAAAAAGGTTTGCGTCAAAGTGACGCTGTATTTCATCACACTTCTCAGTTATATGTTGTTATTGAAGAATTGTTCTCAAAAACAGAGCCTGACTTTTCTTTTATAGGTTTTTCCGATAGGCCGAGAAACGCTCAGGGTTCATATATGCCTTGTTTCAATGTCGGAGTAAATGTTGCCAGAAGTCTGGCTGCTTCTTTTAATAAACCTGCTTTCGGTTTTTCTCATCAATGCAATCATATTGCTGCCGCTCTTTATTCGTCCGGTCATTTCAACGATTTGAAAAATGAAAAGTTTATCGCATTTCATATTTCCGGCGGAACAACGGAAATGCTGCTTGCTACACCGGATAAAGATAAGTTTTTTTCGGTTGAAATAATCGGCGGAACGCTTGATTTGAATGCAGGTCAGGCGATTGACAGGGCAGGGGTAATGATGGGATTTGATTTTCCCTGCGGTAAGCAGATTGAAATAGATGCAGAACAATCGAACAACGATTATTCATTCAAGGTTTACTCCGAAAACGGTTTTTTCAGTTTTTCGGGAATTGAAAATAAATGTAAAAAGATGTTTGATAATAAAGAAAACTATTTTGATATTTCAAAATTTTGCCTTGATTATGTTTTTTGCGCAGTAGCCGGTATGACCGAATTCGCTTTAAATAAATACGGCAATTTACCTTTGGTTTATTCTGGCGGAGTAATGTCAAACACGATTATCAAAAACAAGTTGTCGAGCAGATTTAACGGTTTATTTGCCAAACCGGCATTTTCCTGTGATAATGCTGCCGGTGTTGCAATAATGGCTTGCGAAAGGGGCTTGCATACTTGAACTCTGTTGTGTTATCGATAAGTCAGATTAATAAATATATCAAGTCAATTATTGATTCGGATATAAATCTTCAATCCGTCTTTGTGAGAGGTGAAGTTTCCAATTTTGTCAATCACCGCTCCGGCCATTTTTATCTTACTTTGAAAGATGAAGGCGCAGAAATAAAATCTGTTATGTTCCGTTCGGCGAATGCCCGCCTTAAATTTGTTCCCGAAAACGGTATGAAAGTAGTCTGCAAAGGCAGAATATCCGTGTATGAAGCAGGCGGCTCATATCAATTATATATTGATACTATGATTCCTGACGGAACGGGAGAACTGAATTTAGCCTTTGAACAGTTAAAAGAAAAACTTTCAAAAGAAGGTCTGTTCGATAAATCACACAAAAAAGAAATACCCGCTTATCCACGAAAAGTCGGTGTAATTACTTCCCCGACCGGTGCCGCTGTTCAGGACATCGGGAATGTTTTGTCAAGAAGATTCCCTCTTGCGGAAATGGTATTTTATCCTGCTCTTGTTCAGGGCGAAGGGGCTGCGCAAAGTGTTGTTGAGGCAATTGAATATTTTAATAATAACCGTTTATCGGATGTTCTGATTATCGGCAGGGGCGGAGGCTCAACAGAAGATTTATGGGCTTTCAATGAAGAGTTACTTGCAAGAGCGGTTTTTAAAAGTGAGATTCCGGTTATATCCGCAGTAGGTCACGAAACAGATTTTACAATTTGCGATTTTGTTGCAGATTTAAGGGCGCCTACTCCTTCTGCCGCCGCTGAACTTGCCGTTCCCGATATCAACGCAGAAATAAATCACTTAACCAATCTAATTAATAATCTTACAGGGTTTACTTTATCAGCGGTTGAAAACTTAAGATTTAAAGTTTCCGATTATAAATCTTTGCTCGAAATGCACTCACCGCAAAAATATATTTCCGATTTACGAGTCAGGTGCGATAAAACAGACATTAAACTTGAAAGCATATCTAAATCTTATCTTTTAACCAAAAGAAAAAGTTTTTCGGAGTTGTGCTCAAGACTGGATGCGTTAAGTCCCCTGAAGGTTATGAGCAGGGGTTATGCGGCTGTAAGTAAAGACAGTAAATCGGTTATATCTGCTTTTGAATTGGAAAAAGGAGATATTATTGATATTGATTTTGCTGACGGAAAAGTTAATTGTATTGTTAATTAAAGGAGATATTATGTCCGAATTCAACTATGAAAAATCAGTAAAAAGGCTTGAAGAAATCGTTAAGGCTCTTGAGAGCGGAGAGTTTACTCTCGATAAAATGATAAAGCTGTATGAAGAGGGAGTTGCAATTTCCACAGAGTGTAATAAAGCGCTTGATGAAGCGGAATTCAAAATAACTGAACTTGCCTCGAAAGGTAATTCAAATAATGATTGATTTCAAGAGTTATTTAAACAATTCTGTTATTCAGATTAATAATACACTCAAAGAATTGACAAGCACTTCATCATTTTCCGGCAGAGAATCGGGAGGATTCAATGTTATGCTTGAAGCGATGTCATATTCGCTTGAAAACGGCGGCAAAAGAATAAGACCCTTTTTGGTCGTTGAGTTTTGCAAACTGTTTGGAGGAGATTCAGGTAAAGCTCTGATTCCTGCGTGCGCGACAGAGATGGTTCACACTTATTCTCTTATACACGACGATCTGCCGTGTATGGATAATGACGATATCCGCAGAGGCAAACCGTCTAATCATATTAAATTCGGTTATGCCAACGCACTTCTTGCCGGTGACGCTTTACTAACGCTTGCTTTTGAAACAATTTCAAAAGACACAAATCTCAGCGGTGATATAAAATCAGAAATAATATATGAGCTTTCAGTAGCCGCCGGTGCGTCCGGAATGATAGCCGGTCAGGTTATGGATCTTCAAAATGAAAACAAAAATGTTGATATTATAACAGTTGAGTTAACTGATCAACTTAAAACGGGTAAAATGATTTGCGCCTCCGGCAAAATCGGTTGTATCATAGCAGGTGCTGATGATAAATGTAAATCCGATGCTCTGGATTATTGTAGAAATATCGGTCTTGCGTTTCAGGTTATTGACGATATTCTTGATGTAATAAGCACTGATGAGATTCTCGGGAAACCTATTAAAAGCGATTTTATCAATAATAAGTCAACTTATGTTTCATTACTCGGTCTTGAAAAAGCAAAAAAATATGCTGAAGGATTAACGCAAAATGCCGTTGATTCTATTTCGGATTATGATAATAATTCCGTATTAATTCAATTTGCTTATTATCTTTTAAACAGAATTAGTTGATTATGGATGAATACAAACTGCTTAATAATATAAAATCACCTTCCGACATTAAAAAATTCAATAATGAAGAAACGGACCTTCTGTGTAAAGAAATTAGAACATTGCTGATTAACACAGTTTCCGAAAACGGAGGTCATCTTGCATCAAATCTCGGAACAGTCGAATTAACCGTTGCTTTACATAAATGCTTTGATTCTCCGAATGATGCAATTATCTTTGATGTCGGCCACCAGGCATATACTCACAAACTGCTGACAGGAAGATTTGACAAGTTTTCAACCCTGAGAAAAAAAGGCGGTATTTCAGGTTTTACAAGACCTGAGGAAAGCGAACACGATATATTCTACAGCGGTCACGCCGGTGTTGCGGTTTCGCAGGCGGCCGGAATAGCCGAGGCGAATAAAATCAAGGGCAATAAGAATTTCGCGGTTGCTGTTATCGGTGACGGATCTTTTGCCGGCGGTATGGTATATGAAGCGCTCAACGCGGCGGGTTCCTCAGATAAACGCCTTATTGTCATTCTTAATGACAACGAAATGTCTATTTCTCAGAATGTCGGCGCTCTGGCCCATAATCTCGCAAGAGTCAGAGCAAAACCTGAATATTATAGATTTAAAGCAGGAACTGAAAAATTCCTGAATAAAATTCCCGTTATCGGCAAATCATTCAGCAATCATTTATTCAGACTAAAAACAGCGCTCAAAAACATTCTTTATTCAAGTTCGTTTTTTGAAGATTTCGGTTTCAGATATATGGGACCGATTGACGGTCATGATATTGACCTGCTTTGTGATGTTTTCAATGCCGCAAAAATGGTTGAAATCCCTGTTCTGATTCATGTCAATACCGTTAAGGGCAGGGGATTTGATTTGGCAGAAAAATCTCCTGAAAATTATCACGGAATTTCTCCTGCTGAATCTCATTTTGATAAAGAAAAAAATGAGATTGATACTTTTTCAAGCGTTTTCGGTAAATATCTTTGCACTTTTGCAGAAAAAGACAAAAGAATATGCGCAGTTACGGCCGCAATGTCTATTGGAACAGGTTTAGAGTCATTTGCCGAAAAATATCCGGAAAGGTTTTTTGATGTCGGCATTGCCGAAGAACATGCCGTTACATTTTGCTCGGGGCTTTCGGCTGCAGGTTTAATTCCTGTTTTCGCTGTTTATTCAACATTTCTTCAAAGATGTTTTGACCAGTTAATTCATGATGGTGCTCTTCAGAAAAGAAAAATGATTATTGCGGTTGATCGGGCGGGTTTTGTCGGTTCGGACGGAGAAACTCACCAGGGTATTTATGATATTTCAATGTTATCCGGTATTCCAGGCACAACCGTTTATTCACCGTCATCATATATCGAAACCGGTCATTATTTTTACCGGGCATTATACAAAGATTCCGGTGTGGTAATAATCAGATATCCGAAAGGCTGTCAGCCGCTTTTACCCGAAGACTTTAAATCAAGTGAAAACGATTTCGATATTTTCGGCAATACGAACTCCGAAATAACTGTAGTTACATACGGAAGGCTTTTTGCTGATGTATTGTCGCTTTCAAAAAAATACAATATTAAAATTGTTAAATTAAATAAAATAAAACCGCTTAATCCTAAATTATTTGAAGTATTAAAAAAGTGCAATAACATTATCTTTTTTGAAGAATGTGTCAAAAGCGGTTCTGTCGGTGAAAAATTTGCTTCTGTTCTTCTTGAACAAGGTTACAAAGGCAGATTTTCTCACAAAGCAATTGACGACTGTTTTGTTGCTCAGGCAACCGTTTCAGATCAAATGCATAATTACGGTTTGGATTTTTACTCAATTGAAAAATATATTATTGACAATATGAACGGAGCTTGATATGAGCGATAAAATTCGACTTGATGTTGCTGTATTTGAACGCGGACTTGCCGAAACACGGGAAAAAGCCAAAGCGATGATTATGGCAGGTTCGGTTTTTGTCAATGATATAAAAATTACAAAAAGCGGAACTGCCGTTAAAAATGAAGATGTAATTGAAATAAGGGGCAGGGTTAACCCTTATGTTAGCAGAGGCGGTTTAAAATTAGAAAAAGCAGTTAAATCTTTTAACCTGAATCTCATAAACACTGTTTGTATGGATATCGGTGCTTCGACAGGCGGGTTTACTGATTGTATGCTTCAGAACGGAGCATCAAAAGTGTATTCAATTGATGTCGGCTACGGTCAGCTTGCCTGGAAATTAAGGTGTAATGAAAGAGTTGTTAACCTTGAACGCACAAATTTCCGCTATGTAACAAAAGATGATATTAACGAATTGTGTGATTTTTCAAGTGTTGATGTTTCTTTTATTTCGCTGAAAAAAATAATACCCGTTATGAGAAATTTCTTGAAAGAAAACGGTGAATCTGTCTGCCTCATTAAACCTCAGTTTGAAGCGGGAAGGGAATATCTTAATAAAAAAGGCGTTGTCAAAGATAAAAAAGTTCTCGCGTCTGTTATTGATGAAATCTGTGCTTTCGCACTTGAAAACGGTTTTGATATTATTGATATTGACTTCTCGCCCATAAAAGGACCCGAAGGCAATATTGAATATTTGCTTTATATTAAAAAATCTGAAAAACCTGTTAATAAATGTGATAAAAACGGAGATTTTCTTTCTGAAATATCACATAATGCTCTCGACAGGGAGGAATAATAATGATTTTCAGTATTTTGCCTAATATGTCACGTCAGGGCTCAGAGAACCTGACTAAAAAAATATGTTCAAAACTTATCTCTCTCGGGGCCGTCTGCGTTTTACCGAAGGAGTATTCTGATGTTTTCAAAGGTGTTGAATTTGCCGATGACGTTGAAGCGGTAAAAAACTGTGATGCCGTAATTGCTGTCGGCGGTGACGCTACAATAATTCACGCCGCAAAGAATGCAGTCAGATGCAATAAACCTGTTTTGGGCATAAATTCAGGCAGACTCGCTTTTATGGCAGGTCTTGAAGAACATGAATTAAACCTTCTTGACAGATTGATAAGCGGTGATTACAATCTTGATTGCAGATTGATTCTTAAAGCAAAAATTATGAAAGGCGATGAAGAATTAAGTTGCGATTACTGTGTCAATGATGTTTATGTTTCAAGCGGAAGCGGTCCGAGAATGGAGGCAATAAATGTTTATCTCGGTGACAAACTGATAGACAGTTATCTTTGCGACGGTATTCTTGCAGCCACTCCAACAGGCTCAACCGCTTATTCGCTGTCTGCAGGAGGTTCTGTTGTTGACCCTGAACTTGAAAGTATTTTACTGACACCTGTTTGTTCGCATTCATTATTTGACAGACCTCTGATTCTTCGGCCTGATTCGGTTCTTACCGTTAATTCGCTTTCAGATAAACCTTTAAGAGTTTCTCTTGACGGACAGGATTTTACTCTTCTTGAACCCGGTTGCAGGGCTGTGGTTAATCGTGCGGAAGAAAAAGCTCAGTTTATCAGAATCAAATCAGATAACTTTATTGATATTTTAAGCAAGAAACTTTCTGACAGAAAGGATTTGAGATAATGAAAAAAGAACGTCATCAGTTAATACTAAGGTTAATTGAAGAAAACAATCTTTCAACTCAGTCTGATCTTCTTGAAATGCTGAAAGAAAACGGTTTTAATACCACTCAGGCAACAATTTCAAGGGATATAAAAGATTTAAGGCTTATTAAAAAAACAGATGAAAACGGCAACAGCAGATATGCAGTTGATTCAGGTGATTCAACAGAACTTGTCGGTAAATACAAGAGCATTTTCGAACACTCAGTTGTTAATGTTGAAAACGCAGGTAATATGGTTGCTGTCAAATGTTATGTCGGAATGGCGCAGGCTGCCTGCGCGGCTCTTGATTCAATGCACTGGGACGGTCTTATCGGCACAATAGCCGGTGATGACACAATTTTTGCGCTTTGCAAAACAGTTGAATCTGCGGAAAAAATGAAGGATTCTATTGCCAATATTCTCAGAAAATAAACCTGATGAGGTCCGGTTATGCTTCAAAGTCTGAAAATAGAAAACATTGCCGTAATTGAAAAGGCGGATATAGAATTTAAAAACGGTTTCAATGTTCTCACCGGCGAAACGGGTGCGGGCAAATCGATTATTATTGATTCGCTTTGCGCTGTTCTCGGCGAAAGAACATCAAGGGAACTTATCAGAACAGGCGCAGTTTCAGCTAAAGTTACGGCTGTTTTTGACAATATATCAGATGAAATAAGAAATTCCGTTTCAGAAATGGGAATTGAATGTGATAACACTCTTGTTATCAACAGAGTTCTTAATTCGGACGGTCGCAATATTTGCAAAATCAACGGTAATCCCGCTACAGTAGGTATGCTTAAAACAATCGGTGCGCTGGCTGTTAACATTCACGGTCAGCATGACAGTCAGGCTTTGCTTGAACCCGAGAAACATATTATTTTTATTGACGGCGTTGCTGAAAATGAATCTATAAAAAAGGATTATAAAAAGTGTTTTTCCGAACTTGTTTCAGTTAAAAGAAAACTTGACAGTTTATATACAGATGAAGATGAAAAAGCCAAAAGAGCTGACTTTCTCGATTACCAGATAAATGAACTAGAAAATGCCGCCCTTGTCGATGGCGAAAAAGAAGAATTAACAAAAAGGAAAAAGTTGTGCCTTAATGCAAAAAATATAAAAAAAGCATTTGAAAAAGCTCATTCATTTCTTTCAGATGAAAACGGAACCGGAGCCGGAGCCTGTGACTTGCTGAATAACTGTAAAGATGCTTTAATATCCGCTTCGGCTTTTTCAGATGATGCTTTACGGCTTACCGAAACAATTGAAGAAATCAGTGCTTCCGCAAATGAGCTGATGGCTGAAATAAGAAATGTTAATGACAATTTCACATTCAATGAAGATGAATTGTCAGGTATTGAAGAAAGGCTTGATCAGATTTTCAGAATTACGGCAAAATACGGAGGAACTGAAAAATCGGCGCTTGCAGCCCTTGAAACGATGAAAGAAGAAAAACAAAATATTCTTCAGTCTGATATTAACGCATCACATCTTGAAGAAAAACTGGCTGTATTATCAGAACAATTAAAAACCAAAGCTTCTTTGTTGACCGCTTCTCGAAGAAAAGCCGCTGAGTATTTTGAAAACCGTGTTTGTGAAGAACTTTCGTTTCTTGATATGCCCGATGTCAAGTTTGTTGTCAAAATAACTCCTGCGGTTTATTCTTCAAAGGGCGCAGATAATATTGAGTTCTTAATCAGTGCAAATGCCGGTGAAGAACCGAAATCGCTCGCAAAAATCGCTTCCGGCGGCGAACTCTCAAGAATTATGCTCGCAATAAAAAATGTTATCTCTGCAAAAGATGATATAGGAACATTAATTTTTGATGAAATTGATTCCGGCGTCAGTGGCAGAGCGGCGCAAAAAATTGCTTTGAAATTAAGAGAGGTTTCTGAAGGCAGGCAGGTTATCTGCATAACTCACCTGGCTCAGATTGCTTCAACTGCAAATTATCATCTTAAAATATCAAAGTCTGTTTCCGACGGTTCAACCTACACAAATGTTGAACCTCTGAACTTTGAACAGAGAAAACAGGAACTTGCGAGAATTATGGGCGGCCTTGAAATAACTCAGTTACAACTTGAAAACGCCCACGAAATGTTGATTAACGCGGGAATCTATTGGGATTGAAGAGGTGTAGTATGAAATTCGGGGCATGCTGTTCGGCTGATATTGAAAGAGTAAAAATTTTAAAACAGTTTGGTTATGATTATGCTGAGGGCGGTTGCGGTGCTATAACTTCTTTATCCGATGACGATTTTGAAAAATACTATACTGAGTTTGTTAAAATCGGATTGCCGATGCCGGTTGCAAACGGCTTTTTTCCGTCGGAAATTAAATTGGCAGGGCAACAAAGCGACAAAGATTTAATTAAAGATTATCTTAAACGGTTTTTCAGACGGGCAGATTTTCTTGGAATTGAAAAGGTTATTTTCGGCTCCGGCGGCGCAAGAAATATTCCGGATTCAATGTCAATAAATGACGGAATTGGTGAAATAGTATGGGATTTAAAAAACATAATTTGTCCGATGGCAACTGAACATAATATTACGGTTGTTATTGAACCGCTCCGAAAAGAAGAGTGTAACATTTTCAATACAGTCAGAGAAAGTGTTGATATTATTGAAGAAGCCGGCATAGAAAACCTTAAAGTTCTTGCGGATGTTTATCATATGGTATGTATGAATGAACCGATTGATTCAATTAAAAACCTAAGCGGAATACTTGTTCACGCGCATACTTCCAACCCTGTCGGCGGTAATACAAGACGAGTTTATCCGAAACAAAATGACGGTTTTAATCAGAAAGGTTTTATTAACAATTTGATTTACACCGGCGTTGAAACCTGTTCTGTCGAAGCAGGAACAGATAACTTTTATGAAGACGCAAAAAATGCGTTGCCCGTTCTTAAAGCAGCGCTTGAATAAAACTGAAAGGATATAAATATGACTATTTATGATGAATTGGTTGCCAGAGGGCTTATTGCTCAGGTAACAGATGAAGAAAAAGTTAAATCTCTTATAAATAAAGGCGAAGCAACTTTTTATATTGGATTTGACCCTACAGCCGACAGTCTGCATGTCGGCCATTTTATGGCGCTTTGTCTTATGAAAAGGCTTCAGATGGCAGGCAACAAGCCTATCGCTCTTATCGGCGGCGCTACCGCTATGATAGGTGACCCTTCCGGCAAAACGGATATGCGAAAAATGATGACAGAAGAAACTATTCAGCATAATGTTGACTGTTTCAAAAAACAGATGAGTCGTTTTATTGATTTTTCAGACGGCAAAGCACTTCTTCTCAATAATGCAGACTGGCTTATTGACTTAAATTACATAGATGTTTTGCGCGATGTCGGACCTTATTTTTCCGTTAACAATATGCTTCGTGCTGAGTGCTATAAGCAGAGAATGGAAAAAGGTCTTTCATTCCTTGAATTCAACTATATGATTATGCAAAGTTACGATTTCTATTATCTGTATAATAATTACGGCTGCAACCTTCAGTTCGGTGGTGATGATCAGTGGAGCAATATGCTTTTCGGCAGAGAACTTATCCGTAAAAAAATGGGTCTTGAAGAGCAGGATGCTAAAGCTCAGGCGATGACTATAACTCTTCTTCTCAATTCCGAAGGCAAAAAAATGGGTAAAACTGTCTCCGGCGCTGTATGGCTCAATCCCGAAAAAACATCACCATACGACTTTTATCAATATTGGCGTAATGTAGCCGATGACGATGTTCTCAAATGTATAAGAATGCTCACATTCCTTCCTCTTAATGAAATTGACAAAATGGATTCATGGGAGGGCAGCCGGCTTAACATGGCAAAAGAGATTCTTGCTTATGAACTTACAAAACTTGTTCACGGTGAAGAAGAAGCAGTCAAGGCACAAAACACAGCAAAAGCTCTTTTCGGCAGCGGAACTGACAACAGTGATATGCCCTCCACCGAACTTTCGGATGATGATTTTTCAGACGGCAGCATAGCATTATATAAAATTCTGACTGTGACAAATCTTGCGCAGTCGGGCAGGGATGCAAAAACACTTATTTCTCAAGGCAGTGTTACTGTAAATGATGAGAAGATTACAGATTCTTTTACTTCATTTTCAGCAGAAACAATTAAGGAAAAACCGCTTATTATCAAAAAGGGTAAAAAAGTTTTTCATAAGGTTACAGTAAAATAATGATAACATTTATAAAAGCACGGAGATATGATCTTCGTGCTTTTATTGCCGGATAATAATTAAACTGTTACAGTTCTATTAATTTTATGCATTTAAAACTGATAATATTTTTCATCGTTAATCATTTGCCAAAAATCTTTGTCAACTCCAGTCAATTCTTCATGCGTGATTGTATAGGCAAGCACTTTCATTCTGTTGTTCAGAAATCCAATATCATCAATTCCAAACTTTTTTCTGTCAAAAAATGTATTGAATTTTTCAAGATAGTCAAAAAACTCCGATTCATTTTCAGGCCTTTTGAATACATATTTCATTTTTCCGGGAAGGGATGTAATTGTGCTGAAATAAGCGGTAGTAAAACCATTTTCTGCTAATTCAAGTGATTTATTTGCTTGAATAATATGTTTATCTTTATCATTCTTTTCATCAATTTGAATAATTACAATATATTTTGTCTTCTTTTTTAAAGCTTTTAATAACTTCAAATAATCATCGTGATTTTCTATTTCTACCCATTCACAATTTTGATAATTCAAATCATATTCAAATAACATATTACAAATCACCTTTCTGTAATAGATGCGATTATTTTATTTAATTTCCGTGCAACCTGGGCAGGTGATATCCATCACTTTATCAACTGTTTTGTGAAGGTATTCCGCTTCAATGGAATCGGAGGCTTTATAATAAACTTCTTTGCCTTCACGTCTTGCAGTAATCAATCCGGCGCCTTTCAACTGTTTCAGGTGATGTGATACGGCGGGAGTAGTCATCTCCACCATTGCAGCAATGTCAACAACACATTCCTCCCTGTGGCATAACAGGCAGAAAATACGCAATCTGCTTGAATCACCCAATTGTTTGAATACATCGGCAACTTTGCGAAAATTCTCAATATTATCAAGTGTCGCTTTAATGTTCACAGCTTCGGCTTTGTCGCTGTGATGATGAGGTAAAGAGAAGTCAGCCATATTTTATTCTCCTTTCAAAAATATTATATATTAAAAATAAAAATTTACAATACTGTTTAATATTTTATTGACATAAATTATTATAATGATTATAATAAATACAATATATTGTGGAGGATTGTGTTTTGAATCGTTTATTTCGATGTTTTGCATTATTACTGTGCATAACAATTCTGACTCTTTGCTTTACATCCTGCTCATCTGTAGAAAAAGAACTCAAAGTTTCACTTTTACCGTCTGCCTCAGACTCTCTTTCTTCTTTTCTTCAATCTGACGATAATTCAGAACTTAAAATACCCGAAGCAGAAGGCAACGCTTTTTTTACGGATTCGGTTTTTATCGGTGACAGCGTTACTCTCAGCCTTAAAAACTATGTTACAAAACAACGCAATAATAATTTTGAGTGCCTTTCAAATGCTGAATTTCTATGCAACGGCAGTATGAGTTATTATAATTCAACTCTTGAACCCGGTCAGAAAGACGCTATTCATCCTAAATATCAGGGTGAGACTGTTCTTGTTGAAGACGGTGTAAAAAAAATAGGTGCAAAAAGAGCGTTTATAATGCTCGGCATGAATGATTTCTGTTTGTTTCCGTTTGATGAAGATATTGAAAACGCCGAAACACTTATCAACAGAATTATTGAAAATAATCCTGAAATTGAAATATATGTTCAATCGGTTACTCCCATTATCGCTTCCAAAGAACATGGGAAATTCACTAATGAAAATGTTGATGAATTTAATGCCTGCCTTATTAAAATGTGTAAAGAGAACGGCTGGAATTACATTGACATAAATCAGAATCTTAAAGATGAAAATAATTGTCTAAATGATGATTACTGCAGCGACCCCGAAAGTCAGGGTATTCACTTGAAGCAGGAGGCCTGCGAAATCTGGGTGAATTATCTTATTTCACAATTTTGAGAGAGGTAAATATATTATGAAAAAAGTAATTGTTTTAATTTCATTAGTTTTATCAGTATTTCTTATTTTAAGCGGTTGCGACCGTTCCGCACAAAGCAATTCAATAGATATTCATGCTGTTATGGATTCAATCACTTCTCAGGTTCAGATGCCTGAGGAAACCATGAATCTTACAACAAGCGACGATTTAATGGATTATCTCGGAGTTGACGCTTCTCTTGCAAAAGATTTTTCTGTTGTTCGTGATGCCAACTATGTAGGCACTGAACTTGTAATTATTGAAGCAAACGATGAATCATCAGCACAGCAGATTTCAGAGCAGTTAAACACAAAAATTGCAGAAGATATTGATACATATCAGTCTTACAACGCAGATTATGCATATCTTCTTCAAAACAGTAAAGTCAATATAAACGGCGTTTATGTTTCTTTGTTTATTTCTGAAAATGCTGATGAAATAATCAAAATTTACAATTCAAATTTTTAAATAGTAGCAGGAGCTGAATTTTGGTTTTTTCAAGTTTAGTATTTATGTTCGCATTTTTACCGGTTGTTCTCCTGTTTTATTATATTCTGCCGGTAAAATTCCGCAACACATTTTTGCTTATTGCGGATTTAATCTTTTACGGATGGGGAGAACCTGTTTTGGTTTTCCTCATGCTTTTTTCAATAATTATCAACTATATTGCCGGAATACTTATCGAAAAGTCCGGTGCGGATAATAAAAAAAGAAAAATAATTCTGATTATTTCCGTTATTATAGATCTCGGCATGTTAGGATTTTTCAAATATGCCGGTTTTATAACTCAGAACTTAAATGTTGTTCTTCCGTTCCTTGATATTCCGCTTATAAAAATACCTCTTCCCATCGGTATTTCATTTTATACATTCCAGATAATGTCTTATACCATTGATGTTTACAGAAGAGATACTGAAGCACAGCACAATATAATTGCATTCGGCACTTATGTTTCACTGTTCCCGCAGCTTATCGCAGGTCCCATAGTCCGTTACCGTGATGTTGACAGTCAGCTTACAGAAAGACACGAAAATTTTGAATTATTTACAAAAGGTGTCCGATTGTTTTTGTTAGGGCTTGCAAAAAAAGTTCTTATTGCAAACCCTGTCGGTCTAGTCTGGGATAATATGATACAATTAAACAACGGCGGTGCTCTAGCTTCATGGGTTGGCATAATCGCATATACTTTCCAGATTTATTTTGATTTCAGCGGTTATTCCGATATGGCAAGAGGCTTGGGCGATATGTTCGGGTTTGAGTTTTTAAAGAACTTTGATTATCCATACATCTCAAAGAGTATTACCGAATTCTGGCGGCGCTGGCATATTTCATTAGGCACTTGGTTTAAGGAATATGTTTATATTCCTTTGGGTGGTAACCGCAAAGGTCTTCCCAGACAGATTCTTAATCTTTTTGTTGTATGGGGTCTTACGGGCCTCTGGCACGGTGCGAGCTGGAACTTCCTTTTCTGGGGTTTGTATTTTGGTATAATTCTTGTGCTTGAAAAACTGTTTTTGCTTAAGCTTCTGAAAAAACTGCCTTCAATTATAAATCATATTTATTCTCTCTTATTTATTGTTTTCGGCTGGGTGATTTTTTACTTTTCAGATGATGTAGGCGGAGTTAAAGAAATGTTCCGGTTTATCGCTTCGCTCTTCACAGGCGGTGTTGTTTCCGCTGACGGGCTTAACGGTATAATCTCATCCATTCCCGTTCTTTTGATTGCCGCCGTTGCTTCAACGCCGTTAATCAGAAATATTTATAACAGACTCAGCAAAAATAAGCATTTCAAATACTTTGAAGCAGCTGTTGCAGCAATTATTCTGATGCTTTGCACTGCGAGTCTTGTAAATGATAATTACAATCCGTTTTTATATTTTAAATTTTAAACATGCTTATGAATAATAACATTAAATCTTCAAAAATATCAGCAATATTGTTTCTGATTTTTATATTTTCAATTTCTTTATTGTATATTTTTTTACCAGGAAAAGAATACTCAGAAACCGAGAAAAGATATCTCAGTCAGTTTCCGCAACTTTCTTTTCAATCTGTAAAAGACGGTAGTTTTGAACAAGGGTTTGAAAAATATCTTGCCGATCAGACTCCGTTTCGCTCTTTTTTCGTTTCGGTAAACTCATATTATGAACTGTTAAAAGGCAACAACGGTTCATCCGGCGTATATCTCGGCAAAAACGGATGGCTTATTGAAAAACCTTTTGCACGTCAAAATAATTTTGACAGAAATCTTTGCAGGGTAAATGATTTTGCAAAAACAAGCGGTATTCCGTCATATTTATTGATTGTTCCGACCAAAGGAAGCATATATACGGAATATTTGCCGAAAAACTCTTTGAAATATAACGATATTGAATTAATAAATTCAATTGATAATAGAGCACCTGAATTAAATAATATTAATATAGTTACTTCTTTTGAAAAGAATAAAAAAAGTAATTTACTTTATTATAAGACAGACCATCATTGGACTAGTGAAGGTGCTTTTATTGCTTATAAATCAATTTGCAATGCACTTGGTTTTGATGCTGCCGATGAAAGTCTTTTCAGTAAGGAAATAATCAAAGATTTTTACGGAACTTCTTTTTCAACATCCTGTTATACATTGACTGAGCCTGACACAATAACGCTTATGCGAAATAAAAAAAACAATGGCAAAGCCCGCGTTATTATTGAAGACGGTTCAAAGCCTGAAGAGTATAACAATATGTTTTTTGAAGATGCTCTTGAAACAGCCGATAAATATATTGTTTTTTTAAACGGTAACCACGGCCTTGAAAGAATAATTACCGGCAACGAAGGCGGAAAGTTGTTTCTTATTAAAGATTCTTTCGCTCACTGTATGGCCCCGTTCCTTGCTGAAAACTTCAGCGAAATAGTAATGATTGATTTAAGATATTATAAAAAATCGGTCAGTCAGCTTATTGAAAATGAAAAACCTTCTCAGATACTCTTCCTTTACGGAATAGATACTTTTGCTGAAAGTAATGATATTATTTTAAAATGAAAGAGTGATTGTATGCTTTACAAAAAAAACAACGAATACTCATTAAATAAAAGTCTTTTCAAAAGCCCGACCTCTGAATACAGAGGAACTCCTTTTTGGGCGTGGAACAGTTATCTTAAAAAGGATGAACTTGAACGCCAGATTGATATTTTCAACGAGATGGGTCTCGGCGGTTTTCATATGCATGTTCGCACAGGCCTTGAAAATGAGTATTTAAGCGATGAATATATGTCGCTTGTTAAATCATGTGTAGAAAAAGCAAAAAAGAATAATATGCTGGCCTGGCTTTATGATGAAGACAGGTGGCCTTCCGGCGCCGCCGGCGGTATAGTAACAAAAGAAGAAAAATACCGCTCAAGGTGCCTTCTTTTTACACCGTTTGAAAACGCGGAATCATATATGAGCACTGATTCACGCGCTGACGCAGGCAGAAACGAAAACGGTAAACTCCTTGCCTGTTATGATATTGTGCTCGACAAGAACGGTTACCTTTCATCATACCGTTTAATTGATAAATCCGAAAAAGTCGAAGGCACCAAATGGTATGCCTTTTTAGAAATATCCACATCACAAAGCTGGTATAACGGTCAGACTTATGCAGACACATTAAACAAGAAAGCAATAGAAAGATTTATTGAAGTAACACACGAAAAATATAAAAACACCATCGGCGACGACTTTGACAAAACCGTGCCTGCCATTTTTACCGATGAACCGCAGTTTACCAGAAAAAGGGTTCTGAACAGTTCTTTTGACTTAATGGATGTCGGTATGCCCTGGACAGATAAAGTTCCCGAAATATATAAAGAATTATACAATTCGGATATTTTCGAAACATTACCCGAAATTTTCTGGGATTTACCCGACGGCATAGTATCTGTAGCAAGATACCGTTACCATGATATGATAAGCGAATTGTTCACACGCTCATTTGCAGACACAATAGGGGAGTGGTGCAAAAATAATAATATTTATCTTACCGGTCATATGATGGAAGAGCCTTCTTTACACAGTCAGACTGCTGCCCTTGGTGAAGCAATGCGTTCATACAGGGGATTTCAGCTTCCCGGAATTGATATGCTTTGCAATAACCACGAGTTTACAACAGCAAAGCAGGCACAATCTGCTTGCCATCAGTTTGGCAGAGAAGGCGTTCTGTCTGAACTTTACGGTGTAACAGGTTGGGATTGTGATTTCAGAACTTACAAACATCAGGGCGATTGGCAGGCGTGTCTCGGAGTGACGGTGCGTGTTCCTCATTTGTCGTGGTATTCTATGAAAGGCGAGGCTAAACGCGATTATCCAGCATCTATTCATTATCAATCCCCCTGGTATAAAGAATACAAAATAATCGAAGACCACTTTGCAAGAGTTAACACGGCACTTACAAGAGGCAAACCTGTTGTAAAAGTCGGCGTTATTCATCCTGTCGAAAGTTATTGGCTTCACTGGGGACCTAACGATAAATCAGCTCTTTTACGCGATAGTCTTGATGACAGGTTTATGGATGTTACCAAATGGCTTCTTGAAGGAAGTATTGACTTTGATTTTATTTCAGAATCACTTTTACCCGGAGAATGTAAAAATGCTTCATATCCGCTTTGTGTAGGAGAAATGGAGTATGATGTAATTATTGTTCCGGGCTGTGAAACACTCAGAAAAGCAACTTACAATATTCTTAATCAGTTTAAATCTGCAGGCGGAAAACTTGTAATAATGGGTAATGCACCCGCTTTATGTGAGGCAGTTCCCTCAGACAACGGCAGAAAGCTCAGTGAAAATGCAGTTAATATTGATTTTTCACGTTCATCTCTTCTTCAATGCCTTGAAGAAAACAGAACTATCACAATCAGGTATTCTGACGGAAAACTCGGAGACAGATTTATTTACCAACTCCGACAGGATAATGACTGCAGGTGGCTGTTCATTGCAAATGCCTATGAGCCATATAACAAGGATGTTGACAGAGGCTCCGATATAATGATTATTCTTGAAGGTGAATATACAGCCGAATTGTATGACACTCAAAGCGGAAATATTTGCCCTGTTAAAACCGAATATCAGAACGGTAAAACCATAATAAAGACAGTTTTTTACGGTTATGATTCTTTACTTTATAAACTGAAAAGCGGAAAAACCGAAACCGTATATTCTGAAGAAAAAATAAAGCCCGAAATCTTAGAGGTTATAGAGCAGGGGAGAGTTAATTACGAACTCTCGGAACCAAATGTTCTTCTGCTTGACTACGCAGAATATAAACTGGATTTTGAAAATGAGTTTTCAAAACCTGAAGAAGTGCTAAGGTTAGACAATATCTGCCGGGAAAAACTCAACATACCCAACCGAAACGGCGGAATAGTTCAGCCTTATGTTACAGGCAAAGTTCCTTCAACCAATACACTTACTTTGAAATTCACATTTGAAAGTGAAATTGATTATTCTGGTGCAGAACTTGCTCTTGAAGATGCTGAAACTGCAAATATCGTTTTTAACGGCACACCTGTCAAAATTCAGAAAACAGGTTATTATGTTGACCTTTCGATTTCAAAAATCAGACTTCCCGATATTGTTAAAGGAATAAACACTCTTATTGTTTCAGTTCCCTTCGGAAAGGCTTCAAACACAGAGAATATGTTTATTCTCGGCAATTTCGGAGTTAAATGCACTGGCAGAAATACGATAATAATTCCTGCGCCGGAAAAAATATCTTTCGGCGGACTTACAGGGCAGGGGTTCCCGTTTTACGGCGGAACAGTCAAATATAAATTCATGGCAGTTTCAAAAAACGGCAAACTTTTAATCAGAGCATCTGACTACAGAGGCGCGTTAATCTGTGTATCAGTTGACGGCAAAAAGGCAGGTTATATTGTATATCCACCATACATTCTTTCAGTTGACAATTTTACTGATGGCGAGCATGAAATTGAACTTGAATTGTTTATTCACCGTTATAACACTTTCGGTCCTGTTCACCTTGTAAATGTCAAAGAAAGCTGGCACGGTCCCGATGCGTGGAGGTCAAAGGGTGACAACTGGAGTTATGAGTATGTTTTAAGAGAAACGGGCATTCTTTCTTCACCGGCAATATCAAATCAATAAGTATTGATTTATTCGTGATTTTGTGGTAAAATATATAAAATTTTTGATATTTTTAATACTGAAAGGAGATTATAATATGGGTCTTATTAAAGCTGCAACAGGCGCATTGGGCGGTGTTCTTGCCGATCAGTGGAAAGAATTTTTCTACTGTGACGCTATTGACCAGAACACCATTATGGTTAAGGGCAAAAAAAGAACAACAAGCCGTTCTTCAAACACTCAGGGCAATGATAACATCATTTCCAACGGTTCGGGCATAGCTGTTGCCGACGGTCAGTGTATGATTATTGTTGACCAGGGCAAAATAGTGGAAGTTTGCGCCGAACCCGGCGAATTCACTTATGATTCTTCATCTGAGCCCAGCATTTTCACAGGCAAGCTCAGCGAAAGCATTGTTCAGACCTTCAAGACCGTCGGCAGAAGGTTCACATACGGCGGTGACACCGGCAAAGATCAGAGAGTATATTATTTCAACACAAAAGAACTTCCCGACAACAAATTCGGCACACAAAACCCGATTCCTTTCCGTGTTGTTGACAATAATATCGGGCTTGATGTTGATATTGCAATACGCTGCAACGGTGTTTATTCTTATAAAGTAACAGACCCGCTCCTTTTCTATACAAATGTCTGCGGTAATGTTGCAACATCATACAGCAGAAATGAAATTGACAACCAGTTAAAAACAGAGTTTCTTACAGCTTTACAGCCCGCATTTGCAAAGATTTCTGAAATGGGAGTCCGTTACAGCGCTCTTCCCGCTCATACAATGGAACTATGTGATGCAATGAATGATGTTCTTACCGCTAAATGGAAAGAACTCAGGGGTCTTGAAATTATTTCCGTTGGCATTAATTCCGCTACAGCCTCCGAAGAAGATGAAGCGATGATTAAAGACCTTCAGAAAAAGGCTGTTTACCGCAACGCTTCAATGGGTGCTGCCGCTATTGTTGACGCACAGGCAGAGGCAATGAAGAACGCCGCCAGCAACCCCAATGGCTCCATGATGGGCTTTATGGGTATGGGCTTTGCTCAGCAGGCAGGCGGAGCAAACGCACAGAATCTCTATGCAGTTGCCGAACAGCAGAATCAGGCAGCTGCAGCAGCTGTTGCAACAGCTGCAAACGGCTGGAAATGCTCCTGCGGCGCAACCGCAACCGGTAACTTCTGCCCTGAATGCGGCGCTAAAAAACCTGTTGCCGACGAAGGATGGAAATGTTCCTGCGGTGCTGTTAACAAAGGCAAATTCTGCTCAGAATGCGGCGCTAAAAAACCTGCAGGCGCTCCTCTTTATAAATGCGACAAGTGCGGATGGACTCCGGAAGATCCTCAGAATCCTCCCAAATTCTGCCCTGAATGCGGCGATGTTTTTGATGATAATGACGCACAATAATTTATAATTTTTTTATCACCCCGAATTTTCGGGGTGTTTTTTTGTATAAAAAATCAGGGATGCAGGAATGCATCCCTGAAAAATTGATTAATTTAATCATCCGGCAATTGCGCTGAAATCAATATTACTGAACATATCTTTGAAAATATTAATTATAACTTTGAAATCAACACCTTTGAAAAGGGCTTTAACTATTGAAACAATACCGCCTAAAAGTGAGCCCCAGTCAACACCTTTGACTGTATCAACGAGTTCTGCAAGAACAACATTCTTTAAATAACCCATTGTAGTATAGTCACCGTTGTGCTTGCAAGTTGCCACATGAACATCATAAGCAGCTTTGGTCTGAAATTTTTCGCCGCATCCGCCGTCAACATAGTCACTGCCGGTGTAGGGGCAAGTGATATAGTGACCGTCGGTGTGATTAAACTTGTTCATGTGTTCGGCATAAGCATCTTCAGAGGAGAAGGAAGCTCCGCAATAAGGGCAGCTTGTTGACCAAGCATCTGCGGCAACTGAAATTGCAGAAAGAATAAACATCACCGCAAACATTACTGAAAGAAATTTTTTCATTTTCATACCTTCCTTTTTAAAATTATGCAATACTGCATTTTCTTTCTAAAATATAATACCACTATATATTGTGTATGTCAACTGAAATATTTAAAAATAATATCAATAATTATTTATTATTAATTTTATTCAACGGATTACTGTCAACAGCTTTTCTTAACTGTTCGTTAACAATATGAGTATATATCTCTGTGGTGGCAAGGTTTTCATGGCCGAGAATCTCTTTAAGCAGCAAAACATCAACATTTCCATGCTGATACATTAATGTAGCGGCAGTGTGTCTCAGCTTGTGAACGGAAAAACCCATATCGCCGAGACCGGCTTTGTCAAGATAAGAGTTTACCATATGCTGAACGGTTTTCGGGCTTATTCTTTTTTTCTGATTACTTAAAAAAAGAGCTTTTTTGTCAATTACTCCGTCAACAGGGCGGACCCTGAGATAAGAGTTAAGCGCTTTTGCGCATGCGTCATTAATATAAATAGTTCTTTCTTTGTTGCCTTTACCAACAACTTTGAGTGTTCCTTCATCAGAAAAATCAGAAAGATTAATTGAAACAAGTTCTGCAAGACGCAAACCGCAGTTAAGAAAAAAAGTAAGAATACAATAATCGCGTTCTTTGTTTTTGCCTTCAACCGAGTTTAACAATTGAACACTTTGTTCAAGAGTAAGGTATTTAGGCAAAGATTTTTTAATCTTCGGTGCTTCAAGTTCATTCATCTTATTTTCTTTAATAAGATTATTTGCAAAAAGATATTTATAAAACCGTTTAACAGAGACGGTTTTTCTGGCGCGAGCCGAGGCGTCATCATTTCGTTCATTTTTGCAATAACTTAAAAATGCGTAAGCATCGGTAAGGTTTAATTTTTCATAAAACGAAACATCAACCGAAAAAATTTCAGTTTGTTCAAAGGGGAGTGCGCTGAACGAAGGATTATACCTGCGAACTTCAAAACGAGTAAACAATCTTAAATCCGAAGCATATTCCAGAATGGTCAGCTCAGACTTGTTTTTAACAACATTAAGATAGTTCAGATAATCCTGAACGCAGACCGGCAGAGTAACTAATTCTTCTTTTCTCATAGTTATAACCTTTAAAAATAAAAGATAAATAAACAGGGGACTGAAATATTGAAATATAAATCAAGTTATTAGCCCATAAAAAAAATATTAAAAATTATACAAAATAAATGTTTTGTATAAGTTAGGGGAGCGTTTTTTCTATTTTATGGTTGAAAATGCTGTTTTTCTGTAAGAGGAAGGATTCCGCCGATATCTTCGAGAATGCCATTATGGAGTTCAACCGCTTTAATGTTATTACGGTTCAGAGCATCTGCTATTAATTTATAATCTGTGTGGCTCATCAAACTTCCGTTAAATGCAATTTCATTTTTTGATATTTTTCCGCAGCAACCGCCAATAAAGCCGTAATTATAATTTTTTAATCGAATAGTATTCTTTTTGATTAATGTGACATCGTTCAGAAAATTCTGAGCGGCTCTGAATATGCTTATATCATCGGTTATTATCGCGTTTTCATTAAGAACACAGACTGAACATCCGGCATATCCTTGATTTACATCAATAATCTTCATTGATTCTTTTTCAGAATAATCTAGAACTTTTCGTGAAACAGTCTTTTTATTACAAATAATATAATCTCCGACAATTTTCGCGTTTAGCAAAACATCACCCGGATACTCCAAACTAAGATTTTCTGTTAATTCTATTGAATATCCTTTATTATTTAACACTCCGAACAATTGTTCGTTGCTTTTAGGAATCATAATTTTGTTTTTTTCAAGGTGTAAAAGCTGTAAATCGGCGTGAGAATTGATTCCTTCAGGCAGGTTATTGTCGGATTCAATAAGAATTGTTTTAATTGAAAGGGAGTTTAATTCTTTAATTGCCTCCCCTGCCGTTATGCTGATTGCAACTGTTTCAACTTCATTCTGAGGCAGGTTCGGTTTTTCAATAAATGATATCATATTGACGCTTCAAAAGCCTCATTAATACTACGAACGCCGATTATATCTATATTACCTTTGATATTTGAAAGTCTTTTCAGGTTCTGATATGGTATTATACAGCGTTTGAAACCAAGCCTTTCTGCTTCTTTTATCCTTTGCTCGCAGCAGGTTATTGAACGCAGTTCTCCGCCTAATCCGAGTTCGCCGAACACAATTGTTTCATCATTAACCGGAGTATCTTTCAGGCTTGAAATAAGAGCTATAGCAACAGATAAATCTGACGCTGGTTCTTCAACTTTAAGACCGCCTATGATATTTATATAAGCGTCAGTATTTCCGAAAAAAAAGCCGGCTCTTTTTTCGAGAACTGCTAAAATCATCGCCATTCTGTTATAATCAAAACCGTTGCTCATTCTTCGTGGGTTGCCGTAACCTGACGCTGAAACAAGACCCTGAACTTCGGCTAAAATCGGTCTGCTGCCTTCCATTACACAAGTTATACAGCTTCCGGATGTGTTTTTCGGTTTGCCTGAAATCAGCATAAGTGATGGATTCTCAACTTCCGACAGACCGTTGTCTGTCATTTCGAAAACACCAATTTCGTTGGTTGAACCGTATCTGTTTTTAACAGCCCGAAGTATTCTGTATGAAAGATGTCTTTCACCTTCAAAATATAAAACGCAGTCAACAATATGTTCAAGAACTTTCGGGCCGGCTATGTTACCGTCTTTATTGACATGACCGACTATAATTGTGGGAATGTTAAGAGACTTTGAGCAACGCATAAACGCAGAAGTCGATTCTCTTATCTGAGTTACGCTTCCTGCTGATGAATTAATTTCATCTATGGTCATAGTCTGAATAGAGTCAATGAACATAATATCCGGCTTATTTGCAGATACATATTCAATAATGCTCTGAACATTGTTTTCGCACATTATAAACAGATTATCTGATGAAACATTAAGCCTTTTAGCGCGCAGTTTTATCTGCTGGGCGGATTCTTCACCGGTGACATACAGTATTTTATGATTAATTCCGAGGCTCTGACAGATTTGCAGTAAAATTGTGGATTTACCGATTCCGGGGTCGCCGCTGAGCAAAACAAGTGAACCGCTGACAAGTCCTCCGCCGAGAACACGGTCAAGTTCTTTGAATCCGGTTTTGTATCGGATGTGTTCATCGGCGGTAATTTCATTTATTCTTAATGCGTTTGCAACAGAAATGTGAGTCGGCGAAGACTGTTTTGAAGAAGTTGACTTAATTTCTTCTGTCATAGTGTTCCATTCACCGCAACCGGGGCATTGACCGAACCATTTTGCACTTTCATATCCGCATTGGCTGCATATATATACTGTTTTGATTTTTGATGCCATAATCTCACTCCCGGTTTTCGGTGTTTTTGCGCTTTTCAAGGTAATCCTGTAAAATTATAACAGCCGAAACTGTGTCAACTACGGCTTTTCTTTTTTTACCGCGGACATTTATCGTGCTCAAAGCGTTATGTGCGCTGACAGTTGTAAGGCGTTCATCCTGAAAATCAACAGTCAGTCCGCTTTTATCAGCAAGTATATCGGCAAAATCTTTACATTGCTGTGCTCGAAAGCCCTCTGATGAATCCATATTTTTAGGAAGACCTATAACAATTGCTTCAGCATTTCGTTCAGATGCAATTTCACTGATTCTTTCTGCGAGAACAAAAGCGTCTTTTTCTTCAATAACACATACGGGCGAAGCAAGAATTTCAAATTTATCACAAACGGCAATGCCTGTTCTGACATCACCGTAATCAACAGCTAAAAAAATCATTCATTCCCCTGCCCTTCTAAAAAAAGCTGCGGAAAAGCCGCAGCTTTTTAATTTAAAATGGAAGTAAATCGCTTATACTGAAACCGGATTGGTTGTTATTTCCAGAATTGTCGGAATTATTATTTGTTTTCTGACCGGAATGACTGCTCATACAATAATCCGGCATATTGTCTTTGCTGTACCAGCCTTTTGCAGTCGAGTAACAACGCGATGAAGCAAGATTTCCGGAATAAGTGCAATAATACGCTTCGGTAACATTTGCGCTTTTCGGAAAAGCGACATTTGTGTCAAGTCCACGGTGGATTCTGTCGAAAACATTAAAGAAAATTGTTCCAGCCGGATTTATTGAAGCGTTTATAGGTCTTGGGTTCTGGCTGTATCCATACCATACGGCACCTACATAATAAGGTGTGCCTGCACAGAACCATCTGTCTTTTTCATCTGATGTTGTTCCGGTTTTTGCAAAAATCGGGAACTGTCTTACACTGGGCGCAGAGCCATACCAACTTGTGTTGACAGTCTGAAGAATTTCGCACATAATATCGGATGCTTCTTCGCTGATTGCCTGTGTAAACTGAGGATTTGTGTTGTCAAGAATTGTTTCTGTTCCGCTGCTGTTGGTAACTTTATAATATGAATACGGTTTATAATATTTGCCGCCGTTGCCGAATGTTGCGTAAGCAGCGCACATTTCAAGTGTGCTGGCGCCATAAGTAAGCGAACCTGTTGCAAGAGGACCTAAATCCTTGTCATGCAAACTGTCAAGGTGAGACAGCATAAAGTGATTTTCAAGGTAATCGTAGGATTTGTCGATGGTCAAAGTGTCTTTTATTAGTCTTGCGGGAACGGTGTTTTTTGACTCCTGAACAGCATACTGAATTGTTACATTAGCGCCTGAACCGAGAGTTTTGTCAACATTATGAGGCCACATAGAGCCGTTATATGCAAAGGCATAGTCTTTGACTTTTGTTGACCAGGTAATCTCATTAAGGTCAAAAAGTGGAGCATATGTTGAAATAGGTTTAATTGTTGAACCCGGCTGTCTGTAAGCGGATGATGCAATATTAAGACCTCGGTTGGTAGTCTTTTTGCCGGCGCCGCCTACGATTCCCATAACTCTGCCGGTGTAGTTCATAACAGTCATAGCGCCTTGAATCTCATTGTTGTCAAAGCCGATTCTGTTTTCAAAAATGTATTCAAGGTCAGCCTGAATATCAAGGTCAACAGCGGCATAAATCTTTAAACCGCCGTAATAAATCTTGTTGCTTGCCTGAAGTTCTGAATAATCATACTGATCCATCAAGTCATCAATAACGCTTTGAATAACGAAGTCGATATAATAACTCCAATATTCGTCTTTTTCTTCTTTTTCTTCCTTTTCCTGCTGAGCAAGATACTCTGCTGACGGAACAAAATCATCATCGGTTGTGAAAACAAGATGATAATTGACGGCATCATCATATTCCTGTTGAGAAATAAGACCTTGTTCAAGCATACTGCGAAGGCAGTAAAGCTGCCTTTCTCTGTTGGCGTCTCTGTTATATAAAGGATTATAACCGTATGGGGCTTTGGTTATAACGGCAATACAGGCAGATTCAGCAAGATTAAGTTCGCTGACATCTTTTCCGAAGTATTTTTCGGCTGCCGTTTTAACGCCGTAACACCCGCTGCCCAGATAAACAGTGTTAAGATATGCCTCAAGAATCGGCTTTTTATCGTAATTCTTTTCAAGGTTCAGAGCAGAAACAATCTCATTGAATTTGCGGACAACCGTAACATCTTTTTCATTTGTAATGTTTTTGATTAACTGCTGAGTAATGGTTGAACCGCCTTGACTGAATTTATATTTTGCAGAACCGATTGTTCTTATCCAGTCAACGCCGTGATGGAGATAAAAACGTTTGTCTTCAAGACCTACAAAACAATCCTGCAAATATACGGATATTTTGTCAAGGTCAACCCAGATTCTGTTTTCTTCTGCGTGAAGTCTTAACAATTCTTTGACACGGCTTGGATCATCATCCTCATAAGTATATATAAAAGAAGTCTGATTTTGGTTTTTGGTATAGTCATTAAGGTCAACGATGACATCACCGTTAACCTTCATAAACACATTAACAAGCACAAATGCGGCAATGGCCACTACAGTAAAAAAGCAAATGCAAACTACAGCCCAAAAGGCAGTAAAAAACTTATTGTGCTTTTTATTTTTTTTATCTTTTTTCTTTTTTTTCATCCGAAGATGCCTCCGAAAAAAATATACATTTTATTTAACAATAATATTTTATATTATTTTTTATAATTATTCAAGTAAAAAAAGACAGGCGATATAAATCACCTGCCTGATTTTTTATAAACTCAGAAAAACAGAACAATAAGTGTTGAAATAAGAGCGAGTGTGAAAAACGCAATTGTTAAATACTTTGTAATTTTTACAAGTTTGTCTTCAACAGATCTGCCTTTGTTTTTGCCGAGAAATGTGTCTGCGCCGCCGGCTATAGCGCCTGAAAGACCTGCTGTTCGGCTTTCCTGCATAAGAACAATAATAACAGCACTTATTGAAACAAGAATAATTACCACACCGATAATTATATTATACCAACTCATTTATATATTCCTCCGTAAATAATTTTCTATGCTATGGGATTTTAGCATATAACAATAATAAATGCAAGTATTTTTTTGAAAAAATCAAAGAGTAAGCTGTTCTCCGCTGTCTTCAGCACTTAATAAAGCACCGGCAGCAGGAAGATTCTTTGACTTATAGCGGTATGGTTTTACAAACTCGCCTTCAACATATTCTCTGACACCGAATAATTTCTGACCTTTTTTGAGTGTCATAACCGAAACACCGACAGTATCTTTTGTTGTTTTGGAAAGAATGACCGCAGTGTTTATCAGAAGGATTCTTCCTGCGCTTGATGTAAGCACCAGTTCTTTGTCTTCTTCAAGATGAACAAAAGAAACAACAGGTGATTTATCTGAAAATGCCTTAATTAACTTTTTGCGTTTGGTCTTCGTCTCATAAGCAGACATATCAACTTTTGCTGCCTTACCGTTTTCGAAGAAGAACATCATACAACCGTTGTATTTATCTGTCACTGCCATATAAACAGCTGTTTCATCAGGTTCCATTTCGAGTTTTGCTGCAACATAATCACCGAAAACGCTCGCTTTTGTATCAGCAAAATCAGAAACTCTCGATTTATAAACCTGGTATTTGTTGGTAAAGAACAGAAGCTCTTTACTATTGGATGATTCAACAGTTAAAAGAATATCATCGCCTTCTTTTAACTTGTGAACATTACTCATTCGCAAAGACTGAGGTGTAATTTTTTTGAAATAGCCTTCTTTTGTGAAGAAAAGAGTAACAGGGTAATCCGGAACAGTTTCTTCCACTTCTTCATCTTCAACAATATCGGTTGAATAAATAATCTCTGTTTTGCGTTCTTTTGCGTATTTTTTGATTACTTCTTTAAGTTCATAAGCAATAATCTGTTTGATTTTTTTAGGATTATCAAGTGTTTCCTGCAAATCTTTTATTGCAATTTCGAGATTATTAATATCCTGCAGTCTTTTTAATATATATTCCTTATTCAAATGCCGGAGTTTAATCTCAGCGACATACTCGGCCTGAATTTTATCAATTCTGAAACCAATCATAAGATTGGGAACAACTTCGGCTTCTTCTTCTGTGCTGCGTATAATTCTGATTGCCTTGTCTATATCAACCAGTATTTTTTCAAGACCGCGAAGAAGATGTAGTCTGTCTTTTGCTCTGTTAAGATCAAAAAGAGTTCTTCTTCTGACACATTCGGTTCGGAAATCAATCCACTCAAGCAGGATTTCTTTGACGCCCATTACTTTTGTAACGCCGTTTACAAGAATGTTGAAGTTGCAGGAAAATGTGTCCTGAAGAGGAGTGCTTGCGTAAAGTTTACGCATCAGTTTGTCTGGGTCTGTTCCGCGTTTTACATCAACAGTGATTTTAAGACCGCCCAGGTCGGTTTCATCACGGATATCATTGATTTCTTTAAAAGAACCTGATTTTACTTTTTCTATAACTTTATCAATAATCGCTTCTATTGATGTTGTAGGAGGAATCTCGGTTATTTCTATGCAACTGTTTGCTTTGTCAAACGAATACCTTGCGCGGACTTTGAAGCCTCCCCTGCCCGTTCTGTATATCTCTTCCATTGCTTCACGGTCATAAACAAGCAAACCGCCGCCTGCAAAATCCGGCGCGAGAAGAGTCTCTGTTACATCGTGGTTTTTGCTTTTAAGAAGTTCAATTGTAGTTTTGCACACTTCTTCGAGATTAAACGAACATATTGAACTTGCCATACCGGCAGCAATACCGGTGTTGGCGTTTATCAGAACAGTCGGGAATGAAACGGGCAAGAGCGCGGGTTCTTTCATGGTGTTGTCAAAATTGTCAACCATATCAACGGTGTCTTTTGCAATATCTTTGAAAAGTTCTTTGCATATCTTTTCAAGTTTTGCCTCGGTATATCTTGACGCAGCCCACATCATATCGCGTGAATATGCTTTACCGAAGTTGCCTTTTGAGTCAACATAAGGGTAAAGAAGCGCTTCATAACCTTTTGAAAGACGAACCATTGTGTCATAAATCGCCGCATCGCCGTGAGGGTTCAGTTGCATAACCTGACCTACGATTTTAGCGGATTTCGCTCTGCCGGAATTAAGCAGATCCATTTTATACATCATATAAAGAATCTTACGGTGAGCAGGCTTGAAACCGTCTATTTCAGGTATTGCGCGCGACATAATTACGCTCATGGCATAAGGCATAAAGTTTAATTCAAGAGTGTTGACAATCTCCTGATTAACAACTTCGCCCGCGCCTAAAATATGAGTTTTATCATCGATAGGTTTTAAAGCAGAAATATTATCTTTTTTAGCGGATTTTTTTGCCATATCTATTCTCCGTTATGAAACATCGGTCAGGTCTAAATATTTATAACCGTTTTGCGCTATATAATCTTTGCGGTCTGCAAGGTTGTCGCCAAGCAGAAGGTCGAATTTATAACTTGTGAGTTCAGCCTCAGATGGGCTTACTTTAATAAGCCTTCTTGTCGCCGGATTCATAGTGGTAAGGCTCATCATTTCGGGGTCGTTTTCACCAAGACCTTTAGAACGCTGAATGTTATATTTACCATCGCCTATTTTTGCAAGAACATCTGCTTTCTCTTTTTCAGAATATGCAAACCAGGTTTCATCACCGCTGGTAATTTCATATAGAGGTGATTCGGCAATAAACACTTTGCCTTCATAAATAAGAGTCGGCATAAGACGATAAATCATTGTGAGCACAAGAGTTCTGATGTGAAAGCCGTCGACATCGGCATCGGTGCAAATAATGATTTTATTCCAACGCAGTAAATCGAGATTAAACGAAACAAGGTCTTTTCCGGATTTCGGCTTTGTCTGAACTTCCACACCACAGCCGATTACTTTAATGAGATCTATAATAATATCACTTTTAAAAATGCGGTCATAATCGAATTTCAGGCAGTTAAGAATCTTGCCCCTTATAGGCATTACAGCCTGAAATTCAGCGTTTCTGGATTGAACGCAGGCGCCTTTTGCCGAATCGCCCTCAACAATAAACAATTCGCGAACAGAAACATCTTTACTGCGGCAATCTACAAATTTCTGTATTCTGTTTGTTAGGTTATTAACATTCTGAATCAGTGATTCTTTAGTGCCGAGCCTTGTTTTTTCGGCTTTGACACGTGAACGCATATTTATAAGAACCTGAGTGGAAATCTTATCCGCATCAAGAGGGTTTTCAATAAAATAAATCTCAAGCTGGTGTTTGATAAACGCAGTCATTGCGTCCTGAATGCCTTTGTTGCTGATTGATTTTTTAGTCTGGTTCTCATAAGAAGTAAATGTGGAAAATGAAGAAATAACAATAACGAGACAGTCTTCAATATCCTGAAAAGTTATTTTTGAATCTGATTTCAGATATTTGCCGCTTGATTTGAGAAATGAATCAATCTGTGAAACGAAGGCGTTTCTGACTGCTTTTTCAGGTGAACCGCCGTTTTCGAGAAAACTTGAATTGTGATAATACTCTTTAAACTGAACCCTATTTGAAAAAGTGAAGACAATATTTGTTTTAAGTTTATATAAATCAAGGTCTTCTCTGTCGCGGCATTCGGTTTCATTTTTCCAGACCTGAACTGCTGTCAAAGAATCCTCACCGACTTTTTCAACAATATAATCTTCAATACCTTTTTCGTAAAAGTATTCATAAGTATCAAATGTTTTTCCGTTCTGGTTTTTCAGAATAAATCTGATTCCTGCATTGACTACCGACTGATGAAGAAGCATATTCTGAAAATAATCAAGAGAAACATCTATATCGGTGAAAACATCAAGGTCGGGGCGCCATTTGATACGGGTGCCGGTGTCGCGGTGATTATATTCTTCTTTAACCATTTTACCGACAGGTTTACCCTGCTTGAAATGCAGAAGATATCTGAACCCGCCGGTATGAACCTCAGCATCCATATACTCAGACGCATATTGAGTAGCACAAAGTCCGAGACCGTTTGTTCCGAGTGAAAACTCGTAGTTGCCGTTTTCGCCGTTGTCATATTTGCCGCTCGCATACAACTCGCAGAACACAAGTTCCCAGTTATATCTTTTTTCGGTATTATTATAATCAACGGGAATGCCTCTGCCGAAATCCTGCACTTCAATTGATTTGTCGGCGTATCTTGTAACAATTATCTTATTGCCGTAACCTTCTCTTGCTTCATCAACTGAATTGGAAACTATTTCAAAAACAGCATGCTGACATCCGTCGATTCCGTCGGAGCCGAAAATAACAGCGGGTTTTTGTCTGACACGCTGTTCGTCTTTTAATGTTTTTATGCTTTCATTATTATATTCGGGTTTTTTTGGCATTTAAACCTTACCTCCGAAAAAAGTGCAATTTTTACCAATAGCATTATACCACATATTGTTGCAAAGTCAAGGAAAGCCACAACCAAAAGTATATATAAAGAAACCGCCATTTGATTTTCTGCAATCAAAGGCGGTAATTGAACAAACAATTATTTAATATCTTTTAAGAAAGGAATTGAAGGTTGGGCTCCTGTTTTGGTAACTGAAAGGGTTGCGCATTTAAGAGCAAATTTCAGGCAATTTTCAATTGGTTCGTCATTTGAAAGGGCAACGCAGAAGGCTCCGCAGAATGTATCCCCCGCCCCTGTTGTGTCAACCGCTTTGACTTTTTCACACGGCAAAAAAACAACGCTTTCATTTCTATAAAACGCACAGCCCTGTGAGCCGAGTGTCGCAACAGGAATACAGGAGTAATTGTCTTTTATTTTTCTGATTGAAAATTCAATATCATCGTTGCCGGTTATGGTTTTCAATTCCGTCTCGTTTGGAATTATATAATCGCAAAATTCACATAGTGCGGAACATTCGGGGTCTGCCGGAGCAGGATTCAAAACTGTTATCATTTTTTTGCTTTTGGCAAGTTTTAAAGCGTATTCAACGGTCTTAAAATCCGTTTCAAGCTGAACAAGCAAAATATCTCCCGGTTTAGCTTTGTCAAGGAACAATTCTGCCTGACGGCAGGTAACATCTGCGTTGGCTCCTTTTGCGACAATTATTGTGTTATCGCCGTCAACAAGAGTAATAACCGCAGCTCCGGTTGAAGAATCGCTTTCAAAAACATAATCTGTATTGATGCCTTCATATTCAAGTGACTCTTTGAGTTCTTTGCCGTTTGCATCTTTTCCTATGCAGGCGCACATACTGACATTTGCACCGAGCCTTGCAGCAGCAACAGCCTGATTGGCGCCTTTGCCGCCGTGGGCTGTTGAAAAAGAATGACCGTTTATTGTTTCACCAAGTTTCGGGAATCTCGGTGAAACTACTGTCATATCCATATTCATACTGCCGAGAACATAAATATCACTCATAACATTATACGCTTTCAATAAATTTCAAAAACTGTTTTTTGCCGGTCTCATTTCTTTCAAAAACACCGCACTGTTCAAGTATGGAAGAGAAAACAAGACCAATTTCATCTTTTAAAATTTCATCAATGTTGTTTTCATTTATGTCATATTTGTTTTTTATCATTTCAGCCCAGTCTGAGTGTTTTGAAAGAACTTCATCAGAAGTAATATCCGCATTATTCAAAATAGCGGTTTTAAGAGCGTTTATTTCATTTTTAAGCCTTGAAGGCAAAACAGCAAGACCCATAACTTCAATAAGACCTATGTTCTCTTTTTTAATATGATGATATTCGGGGTGAGGATGATAATAACCGTCGGGATATTCATCGGTAGTAATATTATTTCTTAAAACAAGGTCGAGTTCATATTTGCCGTCTCTGAACCTTGCAATCGGAGTAACTGCATTATGAGGAACACCGTCTGTGTTGCTGAAAATAAACGCTTTCTCATCATCATAAGACCGCCATTTTAAAAGAATCTTTTCAGCGAGTTCGGTTATTTTTACAGTATCTTTGCCTTTAAGCCTGATTACGGACATAGGCCATCTGACGATTCCTGCCGAGATATCATCATAACCGTTAAATTTTACTTCGGTCTCAACAGGTGCTTTTGCCATTGCGAATGTGTAATTACCGCCCTGAAAATGTTCATGCGTAAGAATTGAACCGCCGACAATTGGAAGATCAGCGTTTGAACCGATAAAATAATGAGGAAATAGTTTAACGAAATCAAACAGCTTGTTAAATGCGTCTCTGTTAATAATCATTGGAGTATGCTTGCTGTTCAAAGCAATGCAATGCTCGTTATAATAAACATAAGGTGAATACTGAAAACACCATTCTTCATTATTTATGGTGATGGGAATAATTCTGTGATTTTCACGCGCAGGATGATTTACTCTGCCTGCGTAACCTTCATTTTCAATGCAAAGCTGGCATTTGGGGTAGCCGCTTTGTTTAGAGTTTTTTGCAGCCGCGATTGCTTTAGGGTCTTTTTCCGGCTTTGAAAGATTGATAGTAATATCAATGTCTCCGTATTCGGTTTTTGTGACCCATTTAACATCATTTTTAATTCGGTAACGGCGGATATAGTCGCTGTTCACACTTAAATTGTAATAATACTCTGTTGCCGATTCAGGTGAAACAGCATATCTGTTTTTAAACTCATTTATAACCTGAGAAGGTTTGGGAGTAAAAATGCCCATTATTCTTGTGTCAAACAAATCACGGTAAACAACTGAGTTTTCACACAATCCGTTTTCACAGGCATAATCTAAAATGGTTTTTAAAATTTCTTCAAGTGCCGGTTGACCTTCATATTTTTCGTCAATAAACTCATCTATTGAAAGAATATCAATAACACGGTTTATGCAAAATACTCTGTCTTCCTTTTCTATCAGCCCGGATTTAACAGAATAATCACAAAGAGCGTTTATAGCCTGAAAAATTGTCATAATAAGACCCCTTTATTTGAATAAATCAGCCCTACCCTGTCGGATAAGGCTGAAAAATTATTAATGATTTATGCGGGAATCAAAACACCTTCATCACCGATAATATATGTAGCTCCGTTCAAAATTGTAGTGCTGCCTGTATTATTGTTGTTAGTTGGTTGCTGATTATTTGTCGGCTGTTGATTGTCGGTTGGCGTCTGATTATTAGTGGGAGTTTGATTGTCTGTCGGAGCCTGATTATTGCCGGATGTGGGCTCGGTCGGACCGGGATCGTCTTTATTGTCGTCGATATTAATCGAATCATCCGGCTTTTCTGTAGTAGGTTTAGCAGTGGTGGGTTTTGCAGTAGTTTTCTTTGTGCCGCTGTTATTATTATATCTTTTGGTTGTGTTGTAATAACGTCTTGTTGTTTCTTCAGTCTCGGTTTCAGTTTCTGTTTCTGTTTCGGTTTCAGACTCAGTCTCGGTTTCTGTCTCTGTAAGTTCAGTTACAGTAAACTCATAAACAGACTGGGTCATTGTAGTGGAAGTCGCAGCCTCTTTTGCAGCTCTGCGAGACTGAACGATTGATCTTACACCGAAAGCGATAAGAACTATGAGAAGAGCAGCAAGAAGAACAATGCCTGCCATAACAAGTATTTTCTTTGCGCCGCTGTTATCATCGTCGTCATCATCACCCTCTGTATCGCTGAGAGCGGCAAGAGCGGCGTTACGGTCTGCGTTTCTGCCGTAGTTTGACTGATACTCTTCAGAATAATCTGTATCTTTTGAACCGATTACAGATTGAGCAAGAGGAGCAAATGTGCCCGCTGGTTGTTCTGTTTTAAGATAAACAGCAATAACAGAAACATTGTCGCTTCCGCCGTTGCGAAGAGCTGTTTTTACAAGCCTGCTCGCTGCTTCCTGAGGATTTTCACAAGCACCGAGAATAGAAGAAATATCGTCGTCATTAACCAGATCCGAAAGGCCGTCAGAACAAATCAAAAGAACATCGCCGTCCCGGGAATCGTCTATAACACTCACACCGGGCGAAAGAGGGGCTTCATCAGGAAAGATGCCTAAATTACGAGAATTGGAATCATCGGTAATCTGTTCAAGATTGCCTTCACTGAATCTGTAAATACGGCTGTTACCGACGTTTACGCAAACTATTTTGCCTTTAATCGCGTAAAGAGCCGCAACAGTTGTGCCGATTCTGTTTCCGGTAGCTGAGATTTCATCACATATTTTCTGGTTGGCGTCACGCAGACAGGTGGCAAGAGGACCGCTGAAATCATCACCGGCATCTGTTACATCTTTGGCATATTCAATAATTGAACGGCAGGCAATGTCAGAACCTGTTTCACCGCCCATACCGTCGCAGACTGCAAGATAAAAAGGTTCATAAACATTGTGCATATAAGCAGAACCTTTTTTGAGCTCGCCTGTTGCGGTAGTTCTGCCGTTAAGAACAAAATTATCGTCGTTTTCAGTAAGAACATTACCGGCGTGCGTTACCGCACAAACGGCAGCCTTTAATTTAATCATTTAATTGCCCCCTTTATTGGAATAATCAAATAAAAATCTAAATATTATTATACTATATATATTGTCAAATTGTCAATGTTTAATAATCTGACGACAATTTGTTCTCTCTTTCAATTAAAGTCCAGGTAGCGTTGATAAGATGACTGAACTCGGGTTTTACCAACTGTTTGCAAATAAAACTCTGTCTCGGAGAGTTTATATCTTCACCGGAAATTTCAAAAAATCCGTATTTTTTGCATAATGCCATAACATTGTTTAATTGCTGCGGAGTGTTTCTTGAAGGCATATATGTTACAGCGTCAACATTTTGTTCTTTTAATACTTTAAAAAGTTCCTCAAGATAATCATCCTCAAATTTCTGAGCGATTTTATCGCCTGTTACGCTGTCGGTAACATCACCGAGATAAGCATAGCAAAGCAGAGCGTCAATCTTTTTTGCCAAGTCGGAAAGTTCTGAAATGTGAAGCAACTCTTCGTCCGCATCCACATATATTTTTTTTATAAACGCTCCTTTGAGAATGCCGAGCAAATCATAAGTAAAAAACTTACTTCCGATATCTTTCATTTGATTTATCTGTTTTTCGGAAAGCGGAACAGATAAATCGTTTTCAAGAAATTCAACGGTTTTATCTGAGAATTTTTCCGAAATTTTAAGTGCGAGAGCATAAAGAATATGTCTTTCGGTTACGCTGCCTCCGATTTTATAATTTGATAGCGGAACAACATCTTTCTCAAAATCAACATTAATTCCGCTTTGCGAAACAATGCTGTTTATGTTATTTACCATCTTTTTGTTGCGGATGTTTCTTTTTTCTCTTAAAGGAGCAAAAAAATCATTTAAATAATCAATGTTGTGGTGTGGAACGCCATGTAAAGCCATATAAGCACAACTGATTTGATCCGGGTTGTTTACTCTTTTGCCTTCAAGCGGAGTTCCTGCAAGACTTACTCTGCATTCAAGACCGATAGTTGTAGCAACACCGGCTATTTTACCTGCTTCTATAAATTCCCGTGCCCCTGCAATGGAGTCATGGTCCATAATTCCGGCTGTGGGAAGCCCCGCCTGCCTTGCAAAATATACAGCAGCGGAAGGAGAATAAGGTGAAAAAGAATACTCTGTATGAATATGATTGTTTGCATATTCATTGTAAACAGGAGGCTTTACCTTTTCATTTGAGATTATATTCTTCAGATTGGTTAATCTTTGTTCTGAAGACGGCGCGTTTAATATTGTTAAATAATCAGTTTCCATTTTAATTCCTCTTTTATGCAAGCATTACCTGACCGCCTGTGACCGGAATTGCCTGACCGGTTTCAAATTGCTGTTCAACACAGTAAATAACCGCTTTTGCAACATCAGAAGGAAGACAACCTCTGTTATTGATAGGTTGTTTCGCAAGATAAAAAGCTTTGACATCATCGATTGTTTTTGCTCCCGGAACTTTACCGGCATTAAGATATTGAATAAACAACCCTTTTTCGGGATCGGACCAAAGCGGGCCGTCATAGTAATTGCCGGGGCATACGGCGTTGACTTTTATTCTGTATTGCGCAAGCTCAAGGGCAAGGCTCTGAGTAAGACCGATTCCCGCGAATTTGCTTGAGGAGTAGGCAAAATTCGCTTTTGAGCCGACAATACCCGATTTAGAGTTAATCTGAACTATATCACCCCAGTTGTTTATATCGGCTGAGTTTTGAGCTTTCATAATTTCAGATGAATACTTTGAACAGAAATAAAAACCTTCATAGTTGATTTTTGAAATTCGCTCAAAAGTCTCGGTCGGAAGAGTAGATATATCACCTGCTTTGGCAATTCCTGCATTGGAAACAAATAAATCAATACCGCCGAATTTTTCAACGCAAAAACAAACCATTTTTATAACAGATTCTTCATCGGAAACATCGCAGGGGCAAAACGTTGCTCTTTCACCGAGTTTTTCTTTAATCAAAGTTTCGGCGGTTTCTTTTTGAAAAGATAAATCTGCAATCAGAACACTAGCGCCTTCATTATAAAGGTATTCCGCAATTCCTGCCCCGAAACCCTGCGCCCCGCCCGTTACTACGGTTATTTTGCCTGAAAGGCGACCGGGCGCGTTATTTCTGATATGAATATTTTCTGCTGCTGCTTTTTTGGCTTCTTCCAGATTCATAACAAGGCCTCCGTTAATTCTGTTTGCTGCGGTAAGATTCAACTTCCCAGTTGACAATAAAATCCGTAAGATATTCGCTCATATTCAGAGGACCGCCGAAACTTTGCGAATAAACGGCTATTTTAACCGCATCCTCAAAAACGGCTTTTACCGTTTCAAGTTTATTTTCATCGGGAGCGACGCAGTAAATACCTTTATTTTTGCAAATAATTACTTTAGGCAGTTTATTAAAGCGGGATTTATATTCTTCCGTTTTTTCTTCAAGCTGACCGGCGTTTTCAATCCATAAAGGATACGCGTTGCAGTAAACTATATGGTCGGGTGTAAACGGATTTATTATTGACAAGGCGGATTGGTAATTTTCACAGAGCCTGTCAATATCACCGCTTTTTACAGCGACACAGCAGCCTCCGAAAAGTGAAATAATATCTTTGCAGAAACCTTCTTCACGGCTTTCATTAAAAACATCGGGCTTTTTTACAAGATGTTTTTCAAGCGTGCCAATAATTGAGTTAAGCTTAGTTCCGAGGCCTTCAACTGTATTGTCGGCTATAAAAACACCGTGGTTTTGCAAAAACAGTATATCTGCGTTTTCGGAATACTGTTTTTCATAATCCGAAATTTTTTCATAACATATTTTTGAAAGGATATATCCCGGTTTACAGGCGTCAACCCAGATAATCTTTTCGCCGAAAAGTGTTTTCGCAAGTTTTTCTCCGCCCAAAGAACAGGTAAGTCCGTTCACAACAGCGGGGTGAAGGTGCAAAACATAAGTCTGTTTGAACAGAGCGTGAAGCATAGTTTCAACGCTCGGCCGTTTATTATCATCCTCATCGCGTTTTGAAGCCATAAGGTCTGCGAGCACAAGTGCTTCTCTTTCCCTGTCATCCTGCGGATATTCTTTTTCAAATATATGCGACAGCTTTGTCAAATCAATTTCGGCAAACTGCTCGGCTTTTATGGTTGCGAGCCTCGTTCCGGAGCTTTTTACATACATAACATTGCCATTTTTGGCGGATGTATTGCCACCGCCCGCAAGAACCAGGTCGGTATTTCCGCCGTAAAAGTTTGAGAATTTTACAAGTTCGTCAATATTCATTTTAACCATTCTTTTAAGGCATAATGCCCTGTGATTTTGCCCAGCCGTACCAGACTCTGAGCATATTGAGTTTTTGAGGCGCGAGAACATTGTTGCCCCTTGTTACCCAATTCATCGGAACGCCCTGCAGATTAACAAGGTATTTCGCCGTGGCGTTAAAGCCGCTGTCTATTGCGTTGTCAAGAAGAATAATATGCTCATGTGTATGTTTGGCGGCTTCAAAATCACCCCTGCAGACTTCATCCCATATTTTTACAAAAAGATGCGCGCCGCAGGTAGTGGGAGTGGCAACCACACCTCTCGCTCCGGCAACAAATGCGTCATACAGATAAGGCATATTTGCCTGCAAAACATTGGAATCACCTTGATATGCGATTTTATCTTTAATTCCTTCGATAGTGCAGGTTGTGTCTTTTATGCTGACCACCCTGCCTGTTTCAACAAGCCTGCCGTAAACTTCGCCCGCCATAAGATGAGGCTGTGTGCCCGGAAATTCATAAAGCATAATCGGCAGTTCGGTAAGGCAGCATAAATCATAAAGATATTTAAACAGCCTTTCATTATCATTACCGTAACCTTTTGTTATAAAGACAAGGCCGTCAACACCTGTTTGTTCTATCCTTTTAACCTCTTCAACCTGTCCGTCCCACGACGGTTCAAGGTTTGCCGTGGCGAAAACGGAAATTCCGCCGGCGTTTTTAACGGCGAGTTTCGCGAGCTTTTCCCTTTCATCAAGTGTAAGCGATGACATTTCAGATGAGCCGCACACGGCGAAAAGATGCTGCGGATTTTTTGAGGCCTGCCACTCAACATATTGTTCATATACTTTAAAGTCAATGCTTTTATCTTCATTGAACGGAGTGAGAAGTAAAGAATAAACACCTGAATATGAATTAAACTTTTGCATAAAAACCTCTTTTTTAAATTAATATTGTCAAAACATCAAACAAGCAGGAATGCCGTAAGACACGCCTGCTATATTAATAATATTATTTATCGCTGAGAAGTTTTGCAAGTTCTTCCATAAAAGTATTAATATCTTTGAACTGTCTGTAAACGGAAGCAAAACGCACATATGCAACTTCATCAATATTTTTAAGTTTTTCCATTGCGAGTTCACCGATACGGTCGGAAGTAACTTCACGGTCAAGCGAGTTTTGAAGAACAGCTTCAATATCGTTAACCGCCGTTTCAAGAGTTTCAAGTGAAACAGGACGCTTTTCACAGGATTTAAGCATACCGTTAAAGAGTTTATTTCTGTCAAAAACTTCTCTTGATTTATCTTTTTTAACAACAATTACAGGAACACTTTCAATTATTTCATAAGTAGTAAATCTTTTACCGCAACTGATGCATTCTCTGCGGCGGCGTATGCGCTCACCTTCATCCGTAGGACGTGAATCAATTACTTTACTTTCTTCAAAACCGCAAAACGGACATTTCAAACCAAATCACCCTTTCAAGTTGAATACGCAACTTATTGCGTTATTTAAAAATTATTATACCATATTTATTATGTATTGCAAGAACATTTTTATTTTACAAAAATAATTTTGTTAGTTTACAAAAATAATTTTTCAACAAAAATCGAATTTGTGCTTGTAATTATCATAGATTGCAATTATAATATTTTTGTATTTAATCTGGAATAATGCGGAATAAAAATCTGTTTTATTCTTCCGAAAGAAGGCGGAGTGAATAATGCTCGGCACTTATGTCAGAGTAAAGGTTACAAACCCGATTCATTCCCTGAATAATCAATTCGGATTTGATTACAAACTTAACTATGGCACCATTGAAGGCAAAAAAGTTTTCGGTTCTTCACCTGCCTGTGCCTATATTATGGGCGTTACGCATCCTGTTCGCACATTTGACGGCAGGGTTGTGGCTGTTCTGAAGCGCAAAGACGGCACATCTGTTTACATTGTTTCTCCGAAAAATATGAAATTTGTTTTTCATCAGATAGCAGATGCTGTTTCATTTGCCGAAAACGCGGAAACTTATAAACTTGAATGCCTTTATGAACGCTCCTGCGGAGCGGTCATTTATCGAATAATCAATGGTGAACTTCGCTATCTGTTAATTAAAAACCGCAGAAGCACACATTGGGGATTTCCGAAAGGTCATAATGAGAAGGGTGAAACTTCCGAACAGACAGCCATTCGTGAAGTTCTCGAAGAAACCGGAATTCATATTAAGATTATTCCCCGGTTTGCTTTAAAATCCGAGTATTCCATTCAGGGCAAAATCGAAAAATCAGTCATTATATTTCTTGCTTCAACCGATGATACTCAAACCGTGATTCAAAAAGAAGAAATAGAAGATTATATCTGGCTGAACTATGATAAAGCGATGGAAACGCTGAAGTTTATTAATGACAAAAATATTCTTCGAAATGCTGATGAATTTATTGCGCACCACAATCTTGTAAATATTTGACAAGGCTGCGTATCGCATTCAGAAAGGTGGGAATGTGATTGGCAGAACACATTGCCGATGTTGTAATTTCAACATTCGGCGGCATAGTTCCGAATGAACTGATTGTATTTTTAATATCAATGCTTCCGATTGTTGAATTAAGAGGCGGAATGTTTGCGGCAAAACTTTTTGAAATTGGCTATCTGAAAGCGTTTTTGATTTGCTATGCCGGAAACATGCTGCCTGTCCCTTTTATTCTTCTTTTTATCAGAAGGGTATTCCGTTTTTTAAAAAACAAAAAAATCTTTTCGGAAATAGTTAAAAAACTTGAAGATAAAACATATTTAAGAAGTGAAAAAGCGCTTCGCTGGAAAGGTCTCGGGCTTCTCTTGTTTGTTGCAATTCCCATACCGGGAACAGGAGGATGGACTGGTTCGCTGATTGCTGCGTTGCTTGAGATGAGAATAAGAGTATCATTCCCTGTAATTGCTTTCGGCGTTTTTATTGCCGACCTGATTATGGGCGGATTGATTTATGGAATATTGGGCTCTATTGTCTGAAAATACAGATTAAAAAAGAAGGCTTGTTGCCTTCTTTTATTATTTTATGTAATTTCTGAACATGGAACTTAATATGTTTACTACCATATTGGCGTTAAGTTTTGTGTCATCCTTAGACCATTTAAGTATTTCATAAATAATGCCGCCAACAGTATAGACCAGAATATAATTAGCTTCATCATCATTTTGAATAATACATTTTTCTTTAATTACCCTGAATGCCTCATTTTTATACTTTTCGGAGATTTTACACATTACTGAATCGAAAATCGGTTTATAATTGATGATTCCGGTGTAATATTCTTTGTCGTCTTCTATATAATCAAAAATGGTAGAAACAATCATAAGAACATTATCGGGATTGAAATAAATTTCGCAATTTTCACCGATGAGCCCGACGATTTTGTTGTATTCATCATCAACTATCTGATCTATAACATCATCTAGTGATTTATAATGTGAATAGAACGTTCCTCTGCTGATGCCTGAAGTTTCAATTACTTCTGTAACCGTTATTCTGTCAAAATCTTTTTCGGAAAGCAATTTAATAAGAGCATGCTTTATAAATGATTTTGATCTTATAGCGCTTTTATATTCCTGCTTAGCCATAATTAATGCTCCTGTTATTATTATTAATATATATTTTACTTTTTAAATTCGGTTTTGTCAAATTAAAAAGCCGCATACAGCGGCTTTTTAATAAATAATTTACATTTCTTTTTTATCTTTAAGTATTTTTTCATAACATGCTATTTTTATGCATACACACAGAATCTCAACCGCAAGAGATAAATCATCAACAGACGGATATGTCGGTGCAATTCGGATATTTCTGTCATCCGGATCTGTTCCGTAAGGAAATGTTGCCCCGGCGTCTGTAAGTTTTACTCCCGCTTCTGAACAAAGGCTGACAACTCTTTTGGCACATCCGTTCAAAACATTCAGACTGATAAAATAGCCTCCCCTGGGAGAAGTCCAGTCACTTATGCCTTTGCCGCCGAGATACTTTTCAAACGCATCAAGAATCAACTCAAATTTCGGTCTGATAATATCTGCGTGTTTTTTCATATGACCATAAACGCCGTCTGCATCTTTGAAAAAATGTGCGTGGCGGAGCATATTCATTTTGTCATGACCGATTGTCTGAATTGTCATTCTGGTTTTAATTTCTGAAATATTCTCATCAGATGCTGCAAGAACAGCTACGCCGGATCCGGGAAATGTTATTTTTGAAGTAGAAACAACTTCAATAAAATGGTCTTCGGTTCCGAACTCTTTGCATACATCAAAAATATTCTGCAACTTATCGTCATCATCATAAAGAGGGTGAACAAAATAAGCGTTATCCCATATTACTCTGAAGTCTTCGGCAGCCGGCTTCAGAGAAGCAAATCGTCTGACAATATTGTCGCTGTAAGTAATACCGTTGGGGTTTGAATATTTAGGAACGCAGAAAACTCCTTTGACACTTTCATCTTTTATATATTCCTCAATAAGATCCATATCGGGACCTTCGTCGTTCATCGGAATATTGATCATTTCAATCCCGAAGAGTTCGCAAATTGAAAAATGCCTGTCATATCCTGGAACCGGACAAAGGAATTTTACCTTGTCAAGTTTGCACCACGGTGTTTTACCTGATGCGCCGAAAAGCATGCACTGAGAAATGTAATCAAACATTACATTAAGACTTGAGTTACCGAAAATTATTATATTACTTTTCGGAACATCAAGCAACTCGGAAAATATGGATTTACATTCATCAATTCCGTCAAGTAATCCGTAACTTCGGCAGTCTATTCCGCTTTTGCTGAGAAAATTACCCATATATTTTTGCTCAAGAATTTCACCGGATAATTTTAACTGCATTGCGCCGGGCTTGCCTCTTGACATATCAAGATGACGGTTCATTGATTTAAAAGTTTCATACTCATCATAAAGGGCACTGAGATGTTCTTTTAATTCATTATCACTGAGATTATGCATATCCATTACGGATTTCCTCCAAAAGTATCAATAATTCAATAAATATATTATGATAAAACACCGTTTTTTGCAAGTTTTTTATTATCAACTTGCAAAATTTTTAATTTATAACATAAAATGCAGTTCTTTTTAATTAAAATTGTGCAACCTGACTTAAATTATTTGCAAAAATTTATAAACTAAAAAAATATTGATTTATTATAAATAAATATGTTATTATATATTGAATATTTTTGGAAGTGTTAATATATGAGTAAAATTCTTGTAGCTGATGACGAAGCATTGATAAGAAGACTGATATGTGATTTTCTTCATAAGAACGGTTATGAAACCGTTCAGGCTGAAAACGGCTCAAAGGCTATTGAGCTGTTTAATAACACAAATGATATAGATCTTGCCGTTCTTGATATTATGATGCCTGACACAGACGGATGGGAAGTATGCAGAACAATCCGAAGAAAATCAGATATCCCTATTATTATGCTTACGGCAAGAAGTCAGGAATTTGATCAGTTAAACGGATTCGAAGCCGGCTGTGATGAATATGTAACAAAACCGTTCAGCCCGGGTGTTCTTGTAAAAAGAATTGAAGCTTTACTTAAAAGATACAACAAGTCTTCTATCGAATCTTCCGATGATATTATTATTATTGATTCATTGAGAATCAATAAACCAGCACATGAAGTTTTTTTAAATAATGTTTCGATTGATTTTACAAACAAAGAATATAATATTCTTGTTAAACTTGCCGATGCTCCCGGAAGAACATATTCCAGAGAGCAGTTGCTTGATGATATATGGGGAATTGATTTTATAGGTGACGCAAGAACTGTGGATTCACACGTTGCCAGAATAAGAACAAAACTCGGTGACTGGGGCGAGTTGCATTTAAAAACAATTTACGGAATAGGATATAAAATTGAGGTAAATAAAAATTGAAAAAAACTTCTGACCGACGACCAGTATTAAACAGAATAAGAACCAAAATGTTTATATCGTTGTTTGTGATTTTAACAGTGTTTTTTGGTTTGATATGCTTTGTTGCGGGTCCTTCCCTGTCAACGGTTCTTATTTACAGAACATATAATAACTTAGCACAAATATCCGAAGATATTGATTCAGTTTTACCCGGTAGTTCTACATATTATTTTGACCTGTATTCAATCGCTGTCAATAATAATATCAGTTTTGAACTTATCAATCCCGACAACACTATTGCTTATCAATCATCCGACGGTTATTCTGCTCAAAGCAGTGCGCACACTTATTCTTCCGGTGCTTCAGATTCAGAATATCAGCAGACTGAAAATGTTACGACATACAGTTATAAAAACAGATCCGGCTTATATGAACGAAGAAAAAAAATAGCGACAAAGGCAGAATACCTTGTTTACACAAGAGAACTTTCATCAAATGAGAAACTGCACATTTTCTCTTCTGTTGCAATTATAGACAGTAATGTTGCAGTTGCAACCCGTGTTTTTATTTTGATATGTGTTTTTATTGCTTTTTTGATGCTTCTTTTCGTTTACAGATATGTTTCAAGATTCACCAAACCTCTTGAAGAGATGAATGATGTTACAAAAGATATGGCTAACCTGAATTTTGCAAGAAAATGCAAGCCATACAGTAAAGATGAAATAGGTGAACTCGGAGACAGTATAAACATTTTATCAACCACGCTTGATTCAACATTATATGATTTAAGACAAAAAAATCTGCAACTTGAAGCCGACATTGAACATCGCCGTGAATTTATCAGCAATGTTTCACATGAATTGAAAACTCCGATTGCCATTATTTCAGGTTATGCCGAAGGTTTATCTTCCGGAATCAGCGATGATCCCAAAGTTATTCAGGAATACTGTGAGATAATAAGCGAAGAGAGTAAAAAAATGAACGGACTTGTTGTTGAACTGCTTGAGCTTTCAAAACTTGAAAACATTTCAGAATCATTTAATCCCGTTAAATACAACCTCAGCGAACAAATAAAAGATGTTATTTCTCATTTTTCCCTTCTTATATCCGACAAAGGAATCAAAATCACAAATAATATTCAAGACAATGTTTTTTGTTACGCTCAAAAAGACAAAATTGAAATTATTATAAAAAATTACATTTCTAATGCAATATCTCATTGTAAAAATGAAATGTTAATTGAACTTAATTGTGAAGAGACAGATGACAGATGGATTGTCAGAGTTTTTAATACAGGTGACAATATTGAAGAATCCGACCTTAACAGAATATGGGAGAGTTTTTACAGGGCGGATAAAGCACATTCAAGAAACGAAAACCGCTTCGGACTCGGTCTTTCAATAGTTAAAGCTATTGCGGATAACCACGGAATGGGTTGTTCGGTTCACAATGAGGCTAACGGTGTTACTTTTGATTTTGAAGTTCAAAAAGCAGACAGTATTTCAGGAGATTAAAATGAAATTGTCATATTCCGGAAAAACTGAATATTGCTTGATTAAAACTCTTATCATCTTATTTATATCAACTTTTTTACTGATTTTTTTCAGCGGATGCAAAATGACCGACAGTAAAACAGTGGTAACACTTAATACAATTTCCAATGTTTCTGACAACTATGAAATTCATTGTTCAAGAGAAGATAATCTGAAATCACATCCTGTTTTAACCTCCGGTTTTATTGAACTGCTTGTTGATACTGAAAACTGCTCTTTTTCCATTCAACAAAAAAGTGAATCGAATTCAGATGATAATTCTCTGTGGAGTGCGTTGCCTGTTTTGCCGGAAGGTAAATATGCCGGCAAAGATACAAGAGACGCAAGTGTTGTAAGCATTGAAGTATTGGGGGGAACAGATAAATACTCTCTGAATTCACAGGATAATTCTGTTGAGTATAAAAAAGCATTTTATGATTTAATTGATAATGGCGCAGTTTTTACATATAATATTTATCCTGATAAAGAGACAGCCGAAAAACCATCTCTTAACCAGAATGACATTGCTTTTTCTGTAAAACTGACCGTAACATTGTCTGACGGCAGCATGTATGTTAACTGTGAGCATAAGAATCTTTCCGGCAATAAAAATGCAAAAATAGTAAATATCAATCTTTTAAATTGGTTCGGAGCATATAATTTTTCAGATAATAATGATTTTATTTTTGTTCCCGACGGGTGCGGGGCAGTTATAAAAACATTTGTTAAAGACGATTCATTTGAAGAATTGATGTTTCCTGTTTACGGTAAAGATATTTCCGTATCCGGTGAAGAAGGAGACGGTGTAGCTCTTGTTCCTGCTTTCGGCGTTAAGCATTATTCTCGGGCCTTTGTGGCGCTGATTACCAAGGGAGATGCCATCGCTACAGTTTTTGCAGATAAAGCAACAAATAACAGTGAGTATAATACCGTAAATGCCGGATTTAATATAACACCGTATATTTATGACGGAAAAACATTAACTGTTTCGCAAAACAGTTATTCGGAAAAAAACGGAATAGAACTTTGTTACAGATTTCTCTCGGGTAATAATGCTACTTATTCCGGAATGGCATCTGCTTGCAGAGAGCAACTTATCAGGAATTCAGTGCTTTCAACAAGAAGCATAAAAGCAGAAAACGTTTTACCTTTTAATCTGTCTGTTATCGGAACCGTTTTTGATTCATACAAAGAGTTGTTCAATGGTTTGCGGGTAATAACAAACACCGAACAGGCCTCCGATATGGTTACCAGAATGAAAAACAAGGGTATTAATAACATCAATCTTCGTTATAGAGGAACCTTTGAAGGTGGCAGCAATCAAAGAGATATTTCCAGCGCTTCATTACTTCTTCGCCTCGGCACACATAAAGATTTTTCTGAACTCTATACTTATATTGACACACAAAATATGAATTTGTTTTTTGATGTCAATTTGCTTGAAGACTCAGACGGACTTTCTCAAGCAGAAAAAGCAGTTTCAATTCACGGAAAACCGTTGAATTATTATATAAATAATCCTTTTTCAAAATTCAGTTCTGTCAAATTTACAAAAAAAGAATTCCGCTCCCCTTCCGCTCTTGAAAAAGCAGTTGAAAAAATACTTGTCAACACAAGATATTTGTATTTTTCAGGCTTTTGCATGAACGATATCGGTTCATTGCTTTATTCGGATTTTTCATCTGATAATTATGACAGAGTATCCTCTCAAAAATATATTACAAATTCTGTTATTCCGTTAACAACAAATAAAAAAACCATGGTCAGTTTCGGTAACATATATATGCTTAAAATTGCGGATATTATAATTGATATTCCCCTTTCAACAGATGTAACCTGCACCGGTGCATATGAAGCGGTTCCTTTTTTGCAAATGTTGATTCACGGTAATGCTGATTATTCAGGAGAACCTATCAATCTAAGCAATGATAAAGAGTCAGCGATGCTGAAATACATTGAATACGGTGCTTGCCCGTATTTTGAATGGGGATATAATCAATTTAATAAAAATGACCATGATTATTATTATGACGCATGGATTAATACCGCTTCCGAATACTATGAAAAGGCAAATGAAGTTTTATCTGATTTGAGAAGTGTCAGAATTACAGAACACTCTATGATTGACGATGGAGTATTTCTTACACAATATGAAAACGGCTCAATGATTTATGTAAATTATACCGACAAAGATTATACTGTTTCCGGTGTAGTCATCGGTTCTAAAGATTTTGAAAGAATTAATTAAACGCAGGAGGATTATATGCCGTATATCAAAACAACTACAAATGTCGGAGTCAGTGCCGATAAAGAAAAAATCATTAAGCAGAAACTCGGAAAAGCTATTGAGATAATTCCGGGAAAAAGTGAAAGATGGCTTATGCTTTCAATTAACCCTGATGTTAAAATGTATTTTCACGGAGACGAAGATAATATGGCTTTTGTTGAGGTAAGCATATTCGGAAAAGCATCTTCGCAGAATTATCAGGCATTGACTGCCGAAATAACAAAGATTCTCGGTGAAGAGCTCGGTATTGCTCCTGACTTTGTTTATATAAAATACGAAGAAAACTCTTATTGGGGCTGGAACGGTTCGAATTTCTGATTTATGAGTGAAAAAAAGCATGAATTTATTTTAGCTACTCTGGGATTGATTCTTGTCGGAGTTATTATTATTACCGCAGCATTTGATATACCCGGTCTTTTTGCTGATACAGATTTCGGAAACGAAAAAAATGTAATTGTAATCACGACCGCAGTCAAAAAGAGTAATACAAATGAGAACAATTATGAATCAGAAGAATCAACCACAGTAAAAAGTGTTGAAAAGAGCAGCGATTTTCATACATTGATAAATATAAACACTGCAACTGTTGAGGAATTGACCGGAATTAACAACATCGGACTTGAACGCGCAAATGCGATTATAGAATACCGTGAGCAATTCGGCGATTTTGACAGCGTTGAAGAAATAACAAATATTTACGGTATTGGTGAAAACACGCTTGAAGAAATCAGAGATTATATTTCTGTTTATTAAATGAAAGGAATGATTATAATTGGAATTAACAAAGTTTTCACAACTTTACAAAACACCTGAAGATTTTGAAAACAAGACAATAACAGTCTGCGGTTGGGTCAAAACCATCCGTGACTCAAAAAATATCGGCTTTATTGCACTGAATGACGGTTCGTGTTTTAACAACGTTCAGATTGTATTTGAAATTGATAAAATAGAAAACTATAAAGACATTTCAAAGCAAAATGTCGGAGCGGCTCTTTATGTTACAGGAAAATTTATTTTAACTCCGCAAGCCGGTCAACCTTTTGAAATAAACGCTGATGAAATTACTGTTGCCGCGCCTTCTTCACCTGATTATCCCCTTCAGAAAAAAAGGCACTCTCTTGAATATCTTCGCACAATCTCACATATAAGACCTCGAGCAAATATTTACAGTGCTGCATTCCGCGTTCGTTCACAAGCCGCTTTTGCCATTCATCAGTTTTTTAATTCCAAAGGATTCGTTTATGCGCACACTCCCCTGATTTCGTGCAGCGACTGTGAAGGTGCCGGCGAAATGTTCAAGGTTACAACTCTCGACCTTGAAAATGTTCCGAAAAATGATTCGGGAGAAATAGATTATTCTCAGGATTTCTTCCAGAAGCAGGCTTTTTTAACAGTATCGGGACAATTGCAGGCTGAGGCTATGGCTCTCGCGTTCGGCAATGTATATACATTCGGACCTACTTTCCGTGCAGAAAAATCATATACCCAACGACATGCAGCGGAATTCTGGATGGTTGAACCTGAAATGGCATTTACGGATCTTGAAGGCGATATGGAAAACGCCGAAGCAATGATTAAATATGTCATTAAATATGTTATGGACACCTGCCCGCAGGAATTGGCGTTTTTTAATCAGTTTGTTGACAATGGTCTGATTGAGCGGCTTAATTCTGTTGTTAATTCCGAATTCGGTAAAATTACTTATACCGACGCTGTTAAAATTCTTGAAGAAAACAACGAAAACTTCGATTATAAAGTCAGTTGGGGTTGTGATCTTCAGACAGAACACGAAAGATATCTTACCGAACAGGTTTTTAAACGCCCTGTTTTTGTAACTAATTATCCAAAAGAAATCAAGGCTTTTTATATGCGCCTTAATGATGACGGCAAAACAGTAGCAGCAATGGATTGCCTTGTTATGGGCATAGGGGAAATAATCGGCGGCAGCCAGAGAGAAGAACGTCTTGAGTTGCTTGAAAAGAGAATTGAAGAACTCGGTCTTGAAAAAGAGAGTTATGAATGGTATCTTGACCTGCGTAGATTCGGCGGTGTTAAACACAGCGGTTACGGTCTTGGTTTTGAGAGGCTTGTAATGTATCTTACAGGTATTTCGAATATCAGAGATGTTCTCCCATTCCCGAGAACAACCGGTTCAGCAGATATTTAAAATAACAGAGTTTACGGGATTTTGTTCCTGTAAACTCTGTTTTAGTTTATTGTCTGTTAAAATAATCTTCCGTCGCAATAAAATAGGTTCTGATATAACCATCCGAAGATAAAAAAACAATCTCGCCGGTTGATTTTATATAATAAACCATATCCCCGTCATTGTCATCACTTTCAGGTTTACTCACAGCGTTTGGGTTTGAGATAACAGCTGAAGCCGCCGCTTCATATGACTCTTTTGAATTGAATCCCATTTCAATACCGTGTTTTTGATAATGAGATGTCAATAGTTTATTGTTGCGGAATCTGTAATTATTCTGTGTCGATGTGTTGAATTGTTCAGTATAAACGGTAATTGTCGTTGTTGGCTGAGAATAGGTTGATGTTTCCGGCGGTTCTGTTTTAGGTTCCGTTTCACTCTCATATTGAATAAAGTATTCAGAAGTATTTATTATTTGAAAAGGTTCATTATGATTGTAATTATTAGATTTAAAATGTTTAACAGCAAACAAACCGATTAATGCAATGATAATCAAACAAGAAGATATAATAACTGGTTTTGTTCCGATACCGCATTTTTGCGAGGGCGTGAATACTGTTTGGGCATTCTTTTTGCTGGAATATGAAAAAACAGTATCAACAGGTTTGTTTTCAAAATTGTTTATATTTGATTTTTTTGAATTTTTACTTGAATTTTTTTTTCTGCAATCTTTACATCTTTTAGGTAAACTGAGACCTTTGCTTTTAAAAAATGCAATTTCGCCTTCACTCAGAGTAAAATCTTTACCGCACTGTTTGCAAGAACAAACCATTTTTCTACCTCTTATACATCAATTTTTATCTATATTATATTTAATAAATACTTTAATTTCAATATTTATAAAGAATATATTGTATTTTAATAAAATATTTTTACAATATGTATTGATTTTTTTTTACAATGGTGTTAAATTATAAAAGTAATCAATATAAATTAATTATATTGGAGGTATTAAGAGTGGAAAAACTAAGAAAGATTACAGCATTATTACTTGCGGTTTTGATGATTCTCGCAATTCCCGTATTTGCTTTTGCTGATGACGAAATTGTTGAAGAAGAAGCACCTGCTGTTACAAGCGGCAATGTCGCTACAATGTATATCATCTATTCTCCCGCAAACAAGCGTGAACCACATGTTTGGATTTATATGGTCAACAATTCCGACAGTCCTCTTGAGTTTGGTCATTACACTGTTCCTGCAGGCGGTTGTGTTTCGGTTGGCAACTTCCATGACAGAGGCAGCGGCGCAGGTATACACTACAATCTTGAAAGATATTGGGTTAAACCTGCGACTTATGAAAGGTCATACTATCTTAAAACAAGCGTTACGGCGTCTGAACTCAGAAGATGCGGAAACGCTATGAAATTAATGAACCATTGGGATTATGTTTTCTGCAACTGCAGTATGTTTGCCACAACTATCTGGAACATTTGCTCCCCCAGAAAAATTATCCACCTCGGTTTCCCACATATTACATTTGTTGAAATGCTTCTCTGGGGCGCCAAAAAACTTGATTTCACAATCAGCAAAGTCGGTAGCACAGGCAGTGTTTACAAATACACCAAAGAAGGTGCAGAACCTGTAAAATATGCGGTTGTTCTTACTAACTACGGCGTATAAACTTGCAACATTAACCTCCCGTTAAAAATCGGGAGGTTTTAATTATCCTTTAAACAATCAACCGGGAAGCATTCCGCCTCCCGGTTATAATTATATCTGTAATTCTTATTTTGTTCCGAAAATTCTGTCACCTGCATCGCCGAGACCTGGGCAGATATAAGCGTCAGAGTTAAGTTCTCTGTCAAGGTTACCGACATAAATCTGAACATCAGGGTGAGCTGTTGAAAGTTTTTCGAGACCTTCAGGTGCAGCGATAATGCACATAAATTTAATGTTTTTGCCGCCGAGTTTTTTAATTTGATTCACGGCATCAACTGCAGATCCGCCGGTTGCAAGCATTGGGTCAAGAAGAATAATTGTTCTCTCTTCAATGGGTCTCGGAAGTTTACAGTAATAGGGAACCGGTTCATGTGTAGTTTCATCGCGATACATACCTATATGACCGACTTTTGCCGTAGGGCAAAGCGAAAGGATTCCGGGAACCATACCAAGACCGGCACGTAGTATCGGAACAATTGCTATTTTTCTACCGGAAATCATAGGTGTAATACAGGTTTCAATCGGTGTGTCAATCTCAACATCTTCAAGAGGAAGGTCTGAAAGCGCTTCATAACCTTCAAGCATAGCGATTTCTTCAACAATCTGACGGAACTCGTTTGTGCCGGTTCTTTTATCTCTGAGTAAAGAGATTTTGTGTTTTATGAGCGGATGCTCCATAATAATAATATTGTTATTCAAATTAATAACCCTCCGTTATTTATTTTTTTCTTCAAGAGCGGTAACAAGGTCAATTCTTCTCTGATGCCTTTCATCACCACTGAACGGTGTTGAAAGAAACAAATCAACCAGTTCAATTCCTTTTTCGACTGAAACAACCCGGCCGCCGAGGCAAAGAATATTTGAGTTGTTGTGAAGTCTTGTCATTTCGACTGAGAAGCTATCGGAACAGCATGCTGCGCGAACGCCTTTCACCTTGTTTGCGGCAATAGAAATACCTATACCCGTTCCGCAAAAAAGCAATCCGAGTTCATACCCGCCGCAGGTAACTGCTTCTGCAACCTTTTCAGCATAAACAGGGTAATCAACGGATTCGGAACTGTATGTTCCGAAGTCTTTGTATTGAACTCCTTTTTCGTCAAGGTGCTTAAGAACGGCGACTTTAAGTTCATATCCGCCATGATCGCATCCAACAGCTATCATACATTGTTCTCCTTTTTCTTTTTTAATTCTCTTTCAGCCTGAGAAAGTCTTAAATAAACAGGAGTAAGCTCCTGTGCCGTAACAGGGCAGATGTTTTGTCTGACTGCCGCCAGAACGGCTCCGTATGCCCGTTGATACCTTGTCTGTTCAGCGGCAAGAACAACATTGGGCAGATTGTTTACAAGCCGTTCACAACAAAACTGAGCCCCGTCGCCGACAAGCAAAATGCTGCAATTATATTCCTTTAATTTATTGTATAACTCATCAATCGAAATTGCAATATCCTGTGTTAATCTTTTGATTTGTTTATTAAAACATGAATAAACAGCGCAATAAACCTGTGAGCATCTGGCATCCATAACGCAACAAATAATGCCATTGAAATCTTCATTATAATAAGCCATCGCATCAAGTGTTGATATTCCGATGCAGGGCTTATCGAAGGGTTGAGCCAGGCCTTTTACTGCTGATATACCGATTCTGATACCTGTAAAAGAACCGGGACCGACTGTAACACAGAAACTGTCAATATCTTTTATTCCGATTTTTGCATTATTTAATACAGAGTCAATCATCGGCATAAGTGTTTCACTGTGAGTAAGACCGATATTGACAAAAGAATCTGAAAGCAGTCTGCCGTCTTCGGCAACAGCAACACTTGCAGATTTTGCCGATGAATCAATCGCTAATATCTTCATAGGCTTCACCAATTCCTATTTTTATTATTCTTTCGTTTTCTTTATTTGATTTGCCGATATGAACCCTTACACAGTTTTCGGGTAAAACAGCCTCTATGTTTTCGCTCCATTCAATAACAAGAACAGCACCGCTGTCTAAGTAATCAAAATACCCTGTCGAATAAAGGTCATCAATTCCCGAAATACGATACATATCAAAATGATAGACTGTTTTACCGTTATCATTATATTCGTTTACAATGGCAAATGTCGGACTGAAAACCCTGCATTTAATTCCGTAACCTCTGACAAAACCTCTTGTGAAGGCTGTTTTGCCTGCGCCGAGTTCTCCGAACAAAGCGATTACGGTGTTATCTTTGGTTATTTTGCCGAGCTCCTCCCCTGCAGATTCTGTATCGCTGCCGGAAAATGAATTAATAATTTTCATATTGTCTCCGTTTGAATCATTTTATATAATTATATCATATCAAATATAAATATCAATGATTTACTTGAATAAATAATCAAATCAATATATAATATTATATAAGAAAGGCGGTGAGATATTGAAACCAAGCGGCGAAATTAAATACCTTTTTAAAGAAACAGACTGGATTCTTTATCTTGCCTGTATTTTGACATCTGTTTTCGGCGCGTTTATGGTTTACAGCGCTACATACCATACTATTCCGGAAGGCAGCGTTGTAGCAGGAGAATGCCTTTCAACCGTTATCGGCTCATTACTCGGTATTATTATATGTTATATCATTTCTCTGTTTGATTATGAAGTAATAATGAGACTTACGCCTTTTATTATGGCTGTATGTCTTTTGTTTATGATATCTCTTTTTAAATTCGGTCAGTCCCCTTCAAACAGAAGCGACGCTATTTGCTGGTTATATTTTAAAATAGGCAGTTTTAAAATTAGTTTTCAGCCTTCGGAATTGCTTAAAATCGGATTTATTATAAGTTTCACAACTCACATAGACGCAATAAAAGATAATATAAACAGTTTTAAGAACATACTTCTTCTCGGTCTTCACGGTATAATACCCATTGCCCTTGTTATTCTTACGGGTGACCTCGGTTCAGCGCTTGTTTTTGTTGTAATTTTTCTCGGTATGATGTTTCTTGCCGGCGTTCAGCTTAGATATTTTCTCGCCGGAATTGTCGCTGTAACAGTTGCCGCACCTATACTCTGGATAAAATTTTTCTCAGCTTTTCAGAAAAACAGACTTCTTGCTGTCTATTACCCATCCGCTCTTACTCAGGAAACCTATGACGATGTTATATATCAGCAGGCAAGAGGTCTAAAAGCGATCGGCTCGGGGATGATAACCGGTCAAGGCTATTTAAAAGGCGCTCTAACCCAGAGCGGATATGTGCCTGTAACTGAAAGCGATATGATTATAACGGTTATCGGTGAGGAGCTGGGTTTTATCGGTTGCATTGCCGTTCTTGCCATTCTGACATTTATTGTTTTCAGGCTCGCAAAAGACGGCAGAAAATCTACAAATATTTCAGGTTATCTGCTTTGCAGCGGCGTTGCCTTTATGGTAGCTGCCCAGGCAATAATCAATATCGGAATGTGTTTGAGTTTGCTGCCTTGTATAGGTATTACTTTACCGTTTATCAGCAGCGGCGGAACATCAAATATGTGTGTTTATTTCGGTATAGGAGTTGCTATGAGCGTTTTCAGACGGTGCAGTGAACGCAGCCCGGTAAACTTCAGGGTAAGAAACATTAGCACGCCGTTTAAAGAAATATAGATTAAAAGGCTGAACCGTAAATAGTTCAGCCTTAATTTTATGTGAATAATGTGCAACCCTGCTCACGGAATCTTTCTATCATATCGCGAGCTTTTTCTGTTGTGATGCCGTAGTATTCACTGAGACATTCAATGCATAAATACTCAGCAGCACCGCGATTGACCATCTTTTTGTAAAAGCCGACATCGTCGCGTTTTAATTCTTTGCCGCAAGTAAGACAGTAATCCATTTTATTTTACCAATTTGCAGATATATACTTCGCAACTGTGTGCTTTAAGGAAATGACGGAAATATTCTTTTTTAACCATTGTTTGATTTGTGAAACAATCTTTCATTTCAAGACCGTAGCCGCTTGATGCGGGAACACCGAGTTCATCAAAAAACAGTTCGCAGCAGCCGTCACTGTCTGAAAGATTGGCAAACATAATCGCGATCTCATTGTTTGAAAGATGTTTGGCAAAAGTAATTCTTTCTTTAACTCCGTTTACGGCAAAAGCGGGCCTTGACTCCTCGTCCTGATTGATACGGATTAAGTTTTTATTCTTAATAAGGTTAAGAATGAACGGCTGATCTTTGAGTTTTCTTAAATCCGAACCGAGCATAAGCGGTGATGAGAACATACACCAAAGGGCAAAATGCGTTTTATATTCTTCATCGGTGCAGCCGCCGTTGGCCACATTGCCGTCACCGTACATACCGCAGATAAGCATATCAATGTCATTAAAGCAACCGACGCCTGAATAAGCGAGATTGTCAATCTGACTCATCGCAATATCCTTGAACGAACGGAAATTGTCGTTAATGTCACCGGTTGAGCGGAACATATGGGCTCCGGTTGAGCGGATCCATGTGCTTACTTCATCACAGCCCCAGTTACAGGCCGAGAAAAGAATCTCACGGCCGCAGGCTTTAAGAGCCATGCCCATTTTTCTGTAAAGAAGAGGGCCGTTGGCGCTTTGCGGTTTGTAGCAGAAATCGTATTTAAGAAAATCGGCTCCGTATTCGGCAAATGTTTTCGCATCAAGAAACTCGTGGTCAAAACTGCCGGGGTAATCAGCGCAGGTTCTTGTTCCCGCGCAGGAATACATACCGAATTTAAGGCCTTTAGAGTGTACATAATCGCTTACCGCTTTCATTCCATCAGGGAATTTAACGGGGTCGGGAACGATTTTGTTTGTTTCGGGGTCGCGTTCACGCAAAGACCAGCAATCGTCAATAACAAGGTAATTGTAGCCTGCGTCAAGAAGTCCGGTTTCAACCATTACATCCGCTGTTTCGCGAATGACTTTATCGCTGATGTTTTCACCGAATGTGTTCCATGTGTTAAAGCCCATAGGCGGTGTTCTTGATAACATTTGATTACCTCCGATTATATTGTTTAACCCTGATTTGCGGTTGTTTTGAGTGTAACATCGTGATAGCCGCCCTCGATAATACTTGTTGAGGAAACAAGGGTGAGCTTGGCATTTTTTTGCAGCTCCGGTATATTGAGAACACCGCAGTTGCACATAGTTGATTTTACTTTATAAAGGCTTTTAAGAACATTGTCATGAAGGGGGCCCGCGTATGTAACATAGGAATCAACACCCTCTTCAAACGAAAGCTTGGATTTACCGCCGAGATCATATCTCTGCCAGTTGCGCGCTCTGTTCGAGCCTTCACCCCAATATTCTTTAACATAAGTGCCGTTAATGTTTATTTTGGGTGTGGGGCTTTCGTCAAACCTTGCAAAGTATCTGCCGAGCATCAGAAAATCAGCACCCATAGCGAGAGCGAGAGTCATATGGTAGTCGTGAACTATTCCGCCGTCTGAGCAAATGGGAACATATATTCCAGTTTTTTCAAAATACTCGTCTCTTGCCGCCGCAACCTCAATAACAGCGGTAGCCTGACCTCTGCCTATACCTTTTGTTTCGCGTGTTATGCAGATTGAGCCGCCGCCGATACCAACCTTAACAAAATCCGCGCCCGCTTCGGCAAGGAACATAAAACCGTCACGGTCAACAACATTGCCCGCGCCGACCTTTACCGAGTCACCGTATTTGCTTCTGATAAAATCAATAGTCTTTTTCTGCCAGCAGGAATAACCTTCGGATGAGTCTATGCAAAGAACATCCGCGCCCGCTTCAACAAGAGCGGGAACTCTTTTCTCATAGTCGATTGAGTTTATGCCGGCGCCGACCATATAGCTTTTATTCGCGTCAAGAAGCTCCTGCGGGTTTTCTTTATGCTGCGAATAATCCTTGCGGAAAACGAGATACATAAGATTGCCGTTTTTGTCAACAATGGGCAGAGAGTTGAGTTTATGCTCCCAGATAATATCGTTAGCCTCTTTAAGAGTGGTATTTTCAGAAGCGCAGATAAGTTTCTCCAGCGGAGTCATAAACTCTGTTACCTTGAGGTCAAGAGGCATACGGCTCACCCGGTAATCGCGGCTTGTAACAATGCCTATCAGTTTGCCGTTCGCTGTGCCGTCTTCGGTAACGGCCATAGTGTTATGACCTTTTTCCTCAAAAAGGTTAAGAACATCGGCAAGCGTTGACTCCGCGTTAAGGTTGCTGTCGCTGACTACAAAACCTGATTTGTATGCCTTTACCCTCGCTACCATATCAGCCTCGTCTTCTATAGACTGAGAACCGTAAATGAATGACATTCCGCCTTCACGGGCGAGAGCTATAGCCATAGTGTCGTTTGAAACGGACTGCATTATGGAAGAAACCATCGGAATGTTAAGACTGATTGCCGGTTCTTCCTTGCCTTTGCGGTATTTTACAAGAGGTGTTCTCAGAGAAACATTAGCGGGGATATTCTCTTCCGATGTGTAACCGGGAATAAGAAGATACTCGCTGAAAGTTCTTGAAGGTTCTTCAAAATAAATAGCCATTTTTCATCCTCTCCTTATTTAAAGTATTTTACTGCTGAATCAAAAATTCCGATATTGTAATTGCCCTGAACATTCATATACAGGCCGTCTGTATAACGTTCCGAATGCCCCATTTTGCCGAACACCCTGCCGTCGGGTGATGTAATGCCCTCAATCGCGAAACGGGAATCATTCGGATTAAACCTGACATCCGATGTGGGTCTGCCGTCAAGGTCAACATACTGTGTCGCTATCTGGCCGTTCTGAGCAAGTTTTAAAATAAGCTCATCAGAGGCGAGGAATTTGCCTTCGCCGTGAGAAATGGGAACGCTGTAAATATCGCCGGGCTGAGTATTCATAAGCCACGGTGATTTGTTTGAGGCAATTCTTGTTCTCACAATTCTTGACTGATGCCTGCCGATTGTGTTAAAGGTAAGCGTCGGGCAGTTTTCATCTGTATCTGTAATTTCACCGTAAGGAACAAGACCTAATTTAATAAGCGCCTGGAAGCCGTTGCAAATGCCGCCCATAAGGCCGTCACGGTTATTGAGCAGTTCGTGAACGCCGTCTTTTATTGAGGAATTGCGGAAGAAAGCGGTTATGAATTTACCCGAGCCGTCCGGCTCATCACCGCCCGAAAATCCGCCGGGAATAAAAATGATGTTTGCCTGTTTTATTTTTTCGGCAAAATACTTAACAGAATCCGAAATACCGGTCGCGGTCAGATTGTTAATTACAATTATTTCGGGCTCCGCCCCTGCCGCCGAAAACGCTTTAGCTGTGTCATATTCGCAGTTTGTGCCGGGAAAAACGGGAATAAGAACTTTAGGCTTCGCGGTTTTGATTGCCGGCGCTTTTCTTTGTTCCGCTTTATACTCAAAAGCGGGTATTTCTTTATCACTCTGCTTTATGTTGCAGGCATAAACACTTTCAAGCTTGTTTTCATAAACTTCAAGAAGCCTGTCAAGCTCTACGGAAGCACCGTTTAAGCTTAATGTTTTTTCAGCCTTTGTGCGGCCTAAAAGAATACCGTCGTTTTCATCGCAGTTAAGTTCAAGAATAAATGAACCGTATGAATAACCGAAGATTTCTTTTAAAGTTATCGCGCTGTCAAATTCAAATCCCAAAGAATTGCCGAAGCAGGCCTTCATTACCGCTTCAGCCGCGCCGCCGAAGCCGGGTGTGCAAGCGGCAAGAACCTTGCCCTGCCTCATAAGAGCGGTTACTTTTGCAAATATTGATTTGACGCTTTCGGCAACGGGAAGACCGTTTTTGTCGTAATCGGGTTTAAGCCAGATAACCTTGTGACCCTCCCCTTTGAATTCGGGAGAAATAACATCTTTATTGTCACCTGTTGTAACGGCAAAAGAAACAAGCGTGGGCGGAACATCAATGTTTTCAAATGTGCCGCTCATGGAATCCTTACCGCCGATTGCCGCAACTCCGAACTGCATCTGAGCTTTAAACGCGCCGAGCAAAGCAGATAACGGTTTGCCCCAGCGTTCGGGCGACTGCATAGGTTTTTCAAAATATTCCTGGAAGGTAAGGTAAACATCTTTGAACTGCGCGCCGGAAGCAATAAGTTTGCAAATTGACTCTGTAACGGCTAAATACGCGGAGTGATAAGGGCTTTTTTCTGAGATAAACGGGTTGAAGCCCCAGCTCATAAAAGAAACAGTCTGTGCGTTGCTTTTTTCAGAAGAAATCTTGTTAACCATTGCCTGCGACGGAGTAATCTGGTTTTTTCCGCCGAAGGGCATTATAACAGTGCCCGCGCCGATTGTTGAGTCAAATCTCTCCGAGAGTCCGCGTTTTGAGCAAACATTGAGGTCACCCGCGAGTTTGAGGTATTCTTCTTCAAATCCGCCGCTTATCTTTTTTGAAAAATCCTGCGGTTTTGCAGGCTTTATTGTAATATGCTTATCAGCGCCGTTGGTGTTTAAAAAATCTCTGGAAATATCAACAATATATTTGCCGTTCCATTTCATACGAAGTCTCGGCTCACTCTTAACAACAGCCACCTGAGTAGCTTCAAGGTTTTCGGCAAAAGCGAGTTCTATAAATCTTTCGGCGTCTTCAGGAGCGACAACAACAGCCATTCTTTCCTGCGATTCGCTTATTGCGAGTTCCGTTCCGTCAAGGCCGTCATATTTGCGCGGAACAGCATTAAGGTCAATTTCAAGGCCGTCAGCGAGCTCGCCTATCGCAACAGAAACGCCGCCCGCGCCGAAATCGTTGCAGCGTTTAATGAGTAAAGACGCCTCTTTGTTTCTGAAAAGTCTCTGCAGTTTTCTTTCTTCGGGAGCGTTGCCCTTCTGAACCTCCGCGCCGCAGGTTTCAAGTGATTCAAGTGTGTGCGACTTGGAGGACCCGGTAGCGCCTCCGCAACCGTCTCTGCCCGTTCTGCCGCCGAGAAGAATTACAACATCACCGTCAACGGGGCATTCCCGTCTGACATTCTCTTCGGGAGCGGCGGCAATAACCGCGCCGATTTCCATTCGTTTCGCGACATAGCCGTCGTGATACAGTTCATCAACCTGACCCGTCGCGAGGCCTATCTGGTTGCCGTATGAGCTGTAGCCTGCCGCTGCTGTTGTAACCAGTTTTCGTTGCGGAAGTTTGCCGGGTATAGTCTCGTTAACGGGTTTAAGCGGGTCTGCCGCGCCTGTAACTCTCATTGCGGCATAAACATAGGAGCGCCCGGAGAGCGGGTCGCGTATTGCGCCGCCGATACAGGTTGCCGCGCCGCCGAAAGGCTCAATTTCAGTAGGATGATTATGAGTTTCATTTTTGAAAAGAAGAAGCCAGTCTTCTGTTTTTCCGTCAATATCAACCTTGATTTTAACGGTGCAAGCGTTGATTTCATCCGATTCATCAAGCTTGTCAAGCATACTGCGTTTTTTGAGTACCTTTGCGGCAATTGTGCCTATATCCATTAGGTTAATCGGCTTTGTTCTGCCGATTTCTTTTCTGGCTTCAAGATATTCGTTGTAAGCCTGCTGAAGAGTTTCATCTTCAAACTCAACATTGTCAATAATGGTTAAAAATGTTGTGTGGCGGCAATGGTCGGACCAATATGTGTCAATCATACGGATTTCCGTAATCGTAGGGTCTCGCTGTTCTTTTCTGAAATAATCACGGCAGAAGGTTATGTCGCCGAGATCCATCGCGAGCCCGTATTTTGCCATAAAATTCTTAAGTCCGTTTTCGTCAAGGCTGCAAAAACCGTCAAGTGTGTCAACGCTTACGGGAATATCATAATCTGTTTTAAGCGTTTCAAACTCGGCAAGAGAAGCTTCTCTGCTCTCAACGGGATTTATAACATATTTTTTTATTGAGGCGAGCTGTTCGGCCTCGAGATTTCCGTAAAGAATATAAACCTTCGCGGTCTTTACAAGAGGCCTTTCACCCTGTGAAATAATCTGAATGCACTGCGAGGCGGAATCCGCTCTCTGGTCAAACTGACCGGGCAGATACTCAACCGCGAAAACAGAAGCGTCTTTATCATAATCAATGGTTGAAGTCGCGTTGTCAAGCTGAGGTTCCGAAAAAACCGTTTTTATGGAGTAATCAAAAAGCTCTTTTGTTATGTTTTCAACATCATAGCGATTGATTACACGCACTTTTTCAAGCGAGTCAATCTGAAGAAAAGCGTTGATATCGTTTTTCAGAGCCCTTGCCTCATTATCAAGGCCCGGCTTTTTTTCAACATAAACTCTGTAAACCATACTATGCCTCCTTTACGGCTTCAAGCGCCCTTTTGCCAATATCTTTACGGTAATAAGCATTTTCAAAACTGACCTTTTCAATTTCACGGTACGCCTTGTCAACCGCCGATTTCAGGTCATCGGCAACAGCGGTAACGCCGAGAACCCTGCCTCCGTTTGTAAGCAGTTTGCCGTCACTCATTTTAGCGCCCGCAATGAACATATCGCCGTCAAGCTCGCCGTTTACTTTGATTTCAAAGCCTTTTTCATATTTTTCGGGGTATCCGTCAGACGCCATAATAACACAGCAGGCGGATTTATCGCTGAACTCAACGGAAATATCGGAAAGCCTTTCTTCGGAGACAGCCTTCATAATCTCAAACAAATCGGTTTTGAGGAGCGGCAGAACAACCTGAGTTTCCGGGTCACCGAAACGGCAGTTGTATTCAATGACTTTCGGGCCCTTGGGTGTTAGCATAAGCCCGAAATACAGGCAGCCTTTGAATGTTCTGCCCTCGCTGTTCATCGCCTTTACTGTGGGAATGAAAATTTCATCCATACACCTGCGGGCAATTTCCGGTGTGTAGTGCGGATTGGGCGCTACCGTGCCCATACCGCCGGTGTTTAAGCCTTCGTCATTGTCACGCGCGCGTTTATGATCCATTGATGAAATCATCGGTACAACGGTTTTTCCGTCGGTAAATGAGAGAACCGAAACCTCCGGTCCTGTCAGAAATTCCTCAATAACAACACTGTTGCCGCTTTCGCCGAAGATTTTATCTTCCATAATGGTTTTAACCGCTTTTTCAGCTTCATCCCTTGTGTTGCAGATAAGAACCCCTTTGCCCAGCGCGAGACCGTCAGCTTTTATAACAACGGGAACCGGAGCGGTTTTAACATAATCAAGAGCTTTTTCTATATCCGAAAAAACCTCATATTCCGCTGTGGGAATGGAGTATTTCTTCATAAGATTTTTTGAAAAGACCTTGCTGCCTTCAATAATTGCCGCTCTTTTATCGGGGCCAAAGCAGGGTATCCCCTTTGCAGTAAGTGCGTCAACCGCGCCGAGAACAAGAGGATCATCCGGTGCCACAACCGCAAAATCAATATTGTTTTTAACGGCGAAATCAACTATTGCGTCAATATCTTTCGCGCCTATGTCAACACATTCGGCGTCATCCGCCATTCCGCCGTTGCCGGGCAAAGCGTAAATTTTGTTGATTGTTTTATTCTTTTTAAGTGATTTTATAATGGCGTGTTCTCTGCCTCCGCCGCCTACAACAATAATATTCATATCAATACTCCCGAAAATCAATGGTGGAAAAGTCTCATACCGGTAAATGCCATCGCAATGCCGTATTTGTCACAGCACTCAATAACGGCGTCATCCCTGATTGAGCCGCCGGGCTCGGCTATGTATTTGACACCGCTCTTATGTGCGCGTTCTATATTGTCGCTGAACGGGAAGAACGCGTCGCTGCCGAGAGCTACTCCGTCACGGGTGGCAAGGAACGCCTTTGCCTCTTCATCGGTGAGAGGAGAGGGCTGAACATTGAAATATTTTTGCCAGATACCGTCAGCGCAAACATCCTCTTCATTTTTATTGATGTAACCGTCAATAACATTGTCTCTGTCGGGGCGTTTGATGTCATCACGGAACGGAAGATTCAGAACCTTTTCGTGCTGGCGTAAAAACCAGGTGTCGGCCTTGGTGCCGGCAAGCCTTGTGCAGTGAATTCTTGACTGCTGGCCCGCGCCCACACCTATTGCCTGACCGTCAACCGCGTAGCAGACGGAATTGGACTGCGTGTATTTAAGAGTGATAAGCGAAATAATCAAGTCTCTGACAGCGCTTTCGGGGAGTTCTTTGTTCGCGGTAACTACATTTGAAAGCAATTCCCTGTTGATTTTGAAATTGTTTCTCCCCTGCTCGAATGTAATGCCGAAAACCTGCTTTGTTTCCTGCTCCTCGGGAACATAATCGGGGTCGATTTTAACAATATTATAATTGCCGTTGCGTTTTGTTTTAAGAATCTCAAGCGCTTCGGGCTCATAACCCGGGGCTATAATTCCGTCGGATACCTCACGCTTGATAAGAAGAGCCGTTGTAACATCGCAAATATCCGAAAGGGCAACCCAGTCGCCGAACGAGCACATTCTGTCGGTACCTCTCGCTCTGGCGTAAGCGCAGGCAAGAGGAGAATCGTCAAGCCCTTCAATGTCATCCACGAAACAGGCTTTTTTGAGTGTGTCTGAAAGTTTTACCCCTACAGCGGCTGATGTGGGGCTTACATGCTTGAAAGAAGTTACGGCGGGAAGTCCGAGAGCTTCTTTGAGTTCCTTAACAAGCTGCCATGAATTGAATGCGTCGAGAAAATTGATATATCCCGGCCTTCCGCTTAAAATCTCAATGGGAAGGTCGCCGCCGTTTTTCATATAAATCTTTGAAGGCTTCTGATTTGGATTACAGCCGTATTTGAGTTCAAATTCTTTCATCGCTCTGTCTCCTTTATTTATTCTTGTTGATCATTCTGTTTTCAGCAGCACCCGTTGCAATGTCAATATAACTTACATAAAGTGAAATCTTGTTGGCTTCATTAAGAGAATTCCAGATTTCATTTGTGTATTCGTCAATGTCATCCGTAACAGCAACTCTTTCGGGTTCATTTGAAAAAGTGGGAATCGGATTGCCGTCACAGTTGTATGTGTGAATAAAATGACCTAAACCGTTTATTGGGGTATAATTATAAGTGAATCTGTTGCATGCCGAGCCTTCAGCGTCTGCGCTCTTGAGAATACTCATTTTATAAGTAAAATCGTTGCCTGTAAAATCAAGAAGACCGCTGATTCTCGGAGTCCAGTTGGGAGAGTCGGGTTCAAAACATCTTGTTTCAAGTGCTTGTTCAAAAGATTTGCCTTCTTTTATGAAATCAAAAATTGTGTCAGTCTGGTTGCCGTTTGTTACAATTATGCTGTTGTCGGTTTTGCGAACGGCGGCGTAAATGATAAGGCTGGGGTCTTCAACTTTTGAAGCGTCAAAAGGTTCTGTGAAAACAGCGTTGTCTTTAACGGTAAAAACTCTGTTGCGGCTATTTTCGCTTCTGCCCATAATGAAATATGCAAAAACAGCTTTATTACCATCGGAGGTTTTGCCGATTACTATTCCCCTGCCCGGATATGTGTTTTGGCTCAGAAGATCTGAAATAATGTTGATGTCATAGATTCCCATAATTATATCTCCTTGTTTTCAATAATTTTTCTTGAACAGATTTCGGCAGCCGCAGGAAGAATTTTCCATTCCGCCTGCTCCATTACCCTGCGCTGTAATGTTTCGGGAGTGTCGTTTTTGCGTATGTAAACAGCCTTCTGCAAAATGATTTCTCCGCCGTCGGGTATTTCGTTTACATAATGCACGGTAGCTCCCGTAACCTTGACGCCTTTATGAAGTGCTGCCTCATGAACTTTAAGTCCGTAATATCCCTCGCCGCAGAATGATGGAATAAGCGAAGGATGAATATTGATGATTCTTTTTGCGAATCTGTCTGTAAAGCTCTTGTTGAGAATACTTAAAAAACCTGCAAGAATAATAAGGTCGATATTTTCTTTTTCAAGTTCATCTATAAGCGCTTTTTCAAAAGATTGCTGTGAACCGCATTCTTTTTTTGTAATGCTGAATGTTTTTATGCCTGCGTTTTTTGCTCTTTCCAGAGCGAATGCCGTGTGGCTGTTTGAAATCACAAGCACAATTTCACCGCTTTTGATTATTCCCGAAATCTGTGCGTCAATCAAAGCCTGGAGGTTTGTTCCGCCGCCCGATACCATAACGGCTATTCTTGCTTTTGCCATACATGCCACCTGTCAGACTATTCTGATTTTTTCGTCGGATGAAACAATTTCGCCGATGATGTAAGCGTCTTCTCCGTTTGCTTTGAGAATATCAACAGCGTTGTGTGCATCCTCTTTTGCAACAACAATGCTCATCCCGACACCCATATTGAATGTGTTGAACATATCGTGTTCGATAATATTGCCGATTTTTGAAATGAGGTCAAAAATGGGAAGAATTCTGATTGATTCTTTATTGATAACAGCTCCGAGACCGTCGGGTATGCTTCTCGGAATATTCTCATAAAATCCGCCGCCTGTAATATGCGAAATGCCCTTTACAGTAATTGTCTCAAGCAAAGCCAGAACAGGTTTTACATAAATTTTTGTAGGAGTAAGAAGAGTTTCGCCTATTGATTTTCCGCCAAGAGAATCAACAGGAGATTTGATGTCTTTATTTTCAACATCAAATACTTTTCTTACAAGTGAAAAACCGTTTGAGTGAATGCCGCTTGAAGGCAAAGCAATTAATATATCACCCGGAATCATTGATTTGTTATTAATGATTTTTTCTTTATCAACAACACCTACTGAGAAACCGGCAAGGTCATATTCGTCAACAGGGTAAAACCCCGGCATTTCTGCAGTTTCTCCACCTATCAGTGAGCAGCCGGACTGAACGCAGCCCTCACACACACCAGAAACTATTGAAGCGATTTTTTCAGGGTAATTCTTGCCGCAGGCAATATAATCGAGGAAAAACATCGGTTTTGCACCGCAGCAGATTATGTCATTGACACACATGGCGACGCAATCAATACCAACGGTATCATGTTTATCCATTAGAAAAGCAAGTTTGAGTTTAGTGCCGACACCGTCAGTTCCGCTGACAAGAACAGGCTTCTTTATATTTTCAATGTCAAGTTCAAACAATCCGCCGAAACCGCCGATGTCAGATAGCGCGCCGCCGGAGATTGTGCGGGCAATATGTTTTTTCATAAGTTCAACCGCCTTGTAACCGGCTGTAATGTCAACACCGGCCGCAGCGTAACTGTCAGATTTTGAATTTGTATTCATTTTTTACTCCCTCCCGTTCCAGCAGTAAGTGCATATTTCATCTTCATCAAGCCCTATGGCTTCAATCAGACCGTCAAGAGTCTGATATTCAAGCGAATCAAGTTTAAGTTTTTCTGCTATTGTATCGCGCAGTTTTTTTCCGCGTAGTGTTTCGGGGTTGATATATTCGTCAATATATTTTTCACCCTCCTGCCCTTCCAGTTCGATTATTGTTCTTCTTGCGATAAGTTCAAGGGCGGATGTGGAAGCAGAAAAATTGAGATATTTGCAGCCGAACATAATCGGCGGGCAAGCGGAACGCATATGAACCTCTTTCGCTCCGTTGTCATAGAGGAACTCAACAGTTTCTCTCAGTTGTGTTCCTCTTACAATACTGTCATCAACAAAAAGGAGTTTTTTGCCGTTTATGAGTTCGGTGACTGGAATAAGTTTCATTTTAGCAACCTGGTTGCGGACATTCTGGTTTGTGGGCATAAAGCTTCTCGGCCAGGTGGGTGTATATTTGACAAACGGCCTCGCGAACGGGATATGGCTTTCATTCGCGTAGCCTATGGCGTGGGGAAGGCCTGAATCCGGCACACCGCAAACATAGTCAATATCCTGCGCTACTCCGTTTTGCCTGTCGGTTTTTGCAATTATTTCGCCGTTGCGGTAGCGCATAACCTCAACATTAACACCTTCATAATGTGAATTTGGGTATCCGTAATAAGTCCAAAGGAACGCACATACACGTTTTTTAGTCTTTTCAGGTTTATATAAAGTTTCGTATTTATCAGCAGTGATTCTGACAATTTCACCACACGAAAGCTCATAGTCGTCTTTATATCCCAGTTTTTCATAAGCGAAGGATTCAAAAGAAACACAGAAACCGTCATTATCTTTACCTATCAGAATCGGTAATCTGCCGAATTTATCCCTCGCGGCAATTATCTCGTGTTTGTCAGTAAGAATAAGAATAGAAACGGAACCGTCGATTTTTTCGTGAGCGTATTTAATTCCTTCAACAAAATCTTTTTTTGAATTAATAAGGGCAGCCGTAAGTTCGGATGTGTTGATTCTGCCGCCGCTCATTCCTCCGAAATGACTTGACGAATTGTGAATAATCTCATCCGTCAGTTCTGTCAGATTATTAATTATGCCGATAATGCTGATGGCATAAGTTCCGAGATGTGAATAAATGAGAATCGGCTGAGGGTCTGTGTCACTTATGCAACCGATGCATGCTTTACCGCTGATATCAGCAATGTCGCTTTCAAACTTGGTTCTGAAAGGCGTGTTTTCAATGTTGTGAATATGCCTGTCAAATCCATTTTCGGTCAAAGCTGCAATTCCTCCGCGAAGCGTGCCGAGATGTGAATGGTAGTCTGTGCCAAAAAAAACATCAAGAATAACATCTTTGTTTGAAACGGCACCGAAAAATCCGCCCATAATAAAAACCTCCGGTAAATAAAGTAAAAGGCTGATTACATCTGCTTTTAAGCAGAATAACCAGCCTGATAATTGACACTTTTGTGCGTGGAGGCGCAAATGAGCGCACTGTTACAAAGAATTAAAACATCAGAAACAAATCTGCTCATTATAACCACCTCACAAATGTATTTCAGGAAAACTTTTCGGAAATAGCTTTATCTTTTTCAAGAACTTTCATTGATGCGGAAACTCTTGAACGGTCAAGCCTTGCAGCAAGTTCAGCATCGCTGACAGATAAAATCTGAATCGCGAGCAGCGCAGCGTTTGCAGCCCCGTCTATCGTGACTGTTGCAACAGGAATGCCGGACGGCATCTGAACAGTTGAAAGAAGAGCGTCAAGACCGTCAAGCGTTGATGACTTGACCGGAATGCCGATAACAGGAAGAGTTGTATTTGCTGCAAGAGCACCTGCCAAATGTGCAGCCTTACCTGCCGCTGCAATTATTGCGCCAAAACCATTTTGACGCGCGTTTAAAGAAAACTCTCTTGATTGTTCCGGCGTTCTGTGAGCGGAATAAACATGAACTTCGTAAGGAACTCCGTATTCGTCAAGAACATCAATAGCTTTTTGAACAACGGGCATGTCGCTGTCACTGCCCATAATTACCGCTATTTTTTTCATTAAACACACCTCTTTTTTTCAGCAGTTTTTCTATTAAAAATTTTAACACAAAACAAGTTATTCAGTCAATTAGATTTTATAAAATTAATATATAAATTTATTTATAAAATTATTAAATCTATTTGTTGATTATTAACAAACAAAGCAACTACACCTTTGCACAAGATGTAGTTGCTTTAGTCGTATCAGCGGCAATAATTTTCTATATACTGATCTATACCTTTTTCAATAATGCTAAGAGCAGTCTGTCTGTTTTTTACATCATCAACTGCAGTTTCCTTGCCTTCAAGGTTTTTATAAACCGTAAAAAAGTGCTGCATTTCATCAAAAATATGGTGAGGCAGTTCGGAAATGTCGCGATATGAATTGTAAGTGGGATCATTGAAAGGGATGGTTATGATTTTTTCATCATTTTTTCCCTGGTCAATCATTGTGATTACTCCGATCGGGTAGCACCTGACAAGGGTCATAGTCTCAAGCATTTCACTGCAAACCACCATAACATCAAGAGGGTCGCCGTCATCACCGAGAGTGCGCGGAATCAAACCGTAATTTGCGGGATAATGAGTTGCTGTATATAGAATTCTGTCAAGTATAATATGTCCTGTCTCTTTATCAAGTTCATATTTTTTCTTACTCCCCTTCGGTATTTCGATTACCGCAATAAAATCATCCGGAGCAATTCTCTTCGGGCTTATGTCATGCCAGATATTTCCCATTTTTATATTCCTTTCAAATTAAATTTTTATTCTTAAGTTTTTCAATCTGCTGTCTGAACGCTTTTGCAAGAGCATATGCCGCGTTCGGGCCGAGAGAGTTTGTTTCATTGTAATGGTTATGGCCAAACCTGTCTCGAACAGTGCTGAGATAAGGTTGAGAAATATTGAGAATAAAATCATTTGGCGGAACAATATAGCCCGTCATATCGTTTGTAACGCCAAATATAACAATATTTTTATCACCGGCGATTTCAGAAAGAGTCTTCGGATTTACAGATGACGGGTCGCCCGTTGAGGAGTTTTCCTCATTTAAAAAATGACCGGGATAAACAAGTTCAGGAAAAATCTCTCCCGGAACAGTGAGAACAGAAAAATCACCTGCTCTGATATAATCAATTTCGCAAAGCAGACCGACGCCGAGTGAAGATTTAGATTTGACAACCTTTGCGTTGACAACATTAAACAGTTTCATAAGGTAAAGAACGGTGTTGTCAACAGGAGCTGAATAAAACTTCTGCGAAAAAAGCAGTTTTGGTTCAAGCTCCTTGTCGTTGTTGATTTCAAGAGCCTTTTCACCCAGAAGTACTCCGGCTTTAATTGTGTTTTCAAGCGGGTCGGAAACAATGTTTTTAATGCTGATTGAGGCAGTGGCTCCGACGCTGAAAAGGATGTCAGCGTTTATTGATTCTTTGATTCTTTTTCTGATATAGCAAGGGTAATCGGCGCTCACAAGGTTATTATTTTTACCGAGTGTGTTCGGGTGTGCGCAATAATTGAGATACCAGGTTTCATTTCCGCCGTCATCGGGAACAAAGCGCAGTCTTGTAAGTCTGTCGTCAAAAAAGCAGGGCTCTCTGCCGTCAACGACAAGTTCAGGCACATTGATAAAGCCGGAATAAAGTCTTCCCTTTTTTCTTGAATTGTAAGCGTAGTAGCACAGCAGTTTTATTGTTGCGGTAAGCTGAAGCATAAACTCTTTGTTTTTTCCGGTTGACGGAAGCCTGCCCCAGTAGCCGACTGTGTCTATTCCCGCGTGAGTGTGAGTGCAGGAGATAATTATTTCTTTACAGCCGGTTCCGACTCGAAAATCACCGAGCTGACCTCTAATCTGACTGACATCATAGCCCGTAAGACCGATAAGGTCAGCACTGATAAATACAATACCCTCGTTTTTTCCGCAATCAAGCCACATTACATTTACCGTAAGCGGGTCAATGACACCGCCGACTTTATTGCCGGTTTTAAAACCTGCAACCCAGTATGATGAGGTATCAATGTCATCGGGCATAATTTGTGTCCCTGCAAATCCACATTGGAATCCGGTGCCTTCCAGAATATAATCATTTTGTTCGGATATAAATTCAGGCATTTTTCCCGCGGTTTTAAGCGCCTGTTTTTCACTTATTATATTTATTGTTTTTGAAGCGGTGTCAAGTAATTTCATTTTTTCACCTCAGCCGTCATCCTCATTGTCACCGGGATTTCTCGGAGGCATAAACCCGTTTTTATTGACATCAAATTTATAAATGCTTGATTTTTCTATGTCAATAGCAGGAATAAACAGCGCGGGTATGCCCGCATTTGCAGTAACACTTGAAACAAGCGCTTTGGCGTATGGAAAGAGTTGTTTAAATGATTCAACATGTATTTTCTCTTTCGGAACTGTGGGGTCATAATCAAACAACCCTTCAATTACGATTTTGACAAAAAATTTTTCTGGGAATTGTTTTGAAATTGCGCTGACATTCATTTCGCCCTTGCAGATGTTCTGCTTTGAGTAATTTACATTGTATGAAAACTTGTTTTCAAATTCGATTTTTGTGCCGTTTTCGACCTTGTTTACAAAATTTATTTCCTTTGCTCTGTATGCCTTAAGGTTAATAGCGCTCATAAGCCGACCTCCTTAATGATTATTTTATTATTATATGCTTTATCGGCAAAATTATCAAGAACGCCCATATCAAAAAGCAATGCCGAAAGAATGTATTTATCTCTTATGTCTTTAGTCATTTTGAAAGTCAGCGCGTTTGTTCCGGAGTCAATTCCTATTTCATCGCTTGTAACAGGAGCGTCTGTAATTTTCAGAATTTCTGAAATATAATCGGATGATGGAAGTTCTACATTTACAGTATCAATAATATTATTCCAGTTATTACAGATGTTATCTAGTCTTTTTATAAAATATTCGGGGTTATAAAGCTTACTTTTAACGGCGTTTTTAATCATTACATCCCCGGCAGAGCCGAGATATTCTGATATTTTATGAAGCCAAGATTCTTTATTATAATTAACAAACTGACTTAAAGCATAATCTTTGTCAGGTCTGAAATCTTTTAATAGTTCATAACATCTGACAGCAAGAAGAGTGCCGATGCCGCACTGTATTCCGTGAAGGTTAGCAGGTGTTCCGAACTCAACAGCGCGCATATCCCATATATGCGAAAAATAGTGTTCAACGCCCGAAACGGGTCTGCTTACGCCGGCATAATCGGCGGCAATTCCTGAAATAACAAGTCCTTCCATTACGCTTTTAACAGCTTCTTTATTGCCTGAAAGAATTTTATCTGCGTTCTCAACACATTTGCCGAGCGCAAATCTGATAATATCTGCAACCTCTTCACAGTAATATTCTCCGGTGACAATGCTGCCGATTTTCCACTCGCATATACTGATATATTTTGCAAGCATATCGCCAAGACCCGCAGCAGCCATAATCTTTGGAGCTTTGCATAAAATATCAAGGTCACCTATAACCACATCGGGGCATTTGCTGTCAACTGAAACTTTCAGACCGTCTCGAATTACTGAGGAAGTTGAAGATGCGAAACCGTCCATCGACGGTGCAGTCGCAAATATTATATAAGGCAGATTTGCTGTGCGTGAAACAATTTTGCAAATATCATTAATGACGCCCGAACCAATTCCGAAAACAATGTCACAGGAGTAATCAAAATTAAGAAACGCCCTGCCGACGGTTTTGTCATCTGGTTCAATGCCTGATTCATAAATGTATATACAGTAATCAATTCCGCTTTGTTCAAGATTATCTAACGCTGCCTTGCCTGCCTTGACAGTGTTTTCATCCGCAAGCACATATGCTTTGGAGCCACCCAGTTTTTCAATGTATTGCGACAGTTTCTCAACAGCTTTTTCGCAGATAAGAGCATACTTCAGATGAGCGGAATGAGTTTTGCCGCACTCACAGGTAAACGAACCTTTTGCAATCAGACTTTCAACACTGTAATTCTTCATAAAAACACCTTTTATATTTTGATAAATAAATTATAAATGAAAGTTTAAATATGTCAACAAATCATTTATTAAAAATTCTCAATTATCATTGACTAAATCTGCCAAAAAGGTTAAAATATAATTGAAAAAAGCGAAAGGATTTATATGTTATGGAAGATGAATATAATCCCGATATAGTCAGTGTTGTTGATGAAGAAGGCAAAGAACATATATTTGAAGAACTTGACAGAATCGAAACAGACGACGGCAGATATGTTGCTCTTCTGCCGCTTTATGACGATAAAAAACAGATTCTTGAAGATGACGGAGAACTCATTATTTTAAGAGTAATTGAAGAAAAAGGTGAAACATATCTTGAACCTATTGAGGATGAGGATGAATTTGAAGAAATAGGTCAGATTTTTGAAGAAAGACTTTCTGACATTTTTGAATTTGAAGACGAAACGGAAGAATAGAATTATCAATTCAATAAAAACCCTGCCTTGTGCGAGAAATGCGGAAACAATGTAACCCAACACGTAATAATAGGGAGCCGGACTCCGGTGCCGGACTGCAGACCTCCCGTTTAACGGACGAAGGGAGCGCGAAATCACCGGGAGGCACCCACCTGCAAGAGAGCAGGTTACAGGCACCGCATCGGCTTGGCGGGGCGATTTTTCGGAGGAAACTGTTTTGAGAAAAATAATCAAAGCCGATCTGATAGATATTTTTCCTACAGACAACGGTTTTATATATCTTGCAAGAGAAAAAAATTCAAACGGAGAACAATCCGGCGTATTTCACAGATATAAACAAGATGAAGAAAAAATTTTTCAATCAGATGTTTTTGAATATATTGATGAAAAATTCGGTCCTGACGGAAGAAATATAGCTTCTCAACTCGGTGATTTTGCAACTTGTAAAGTAACAACATTATTTGACGGCTCGCTTTTAGCTGTATATCCTGACGGGAGTTATAAAATAGTCCGCGACGGCAAACTTACTGATGTTGATGAACTGTTTTATCAGGACGCTCCGGCGTGTTCTCCTGTTGCATACGGAAGAGACGTTTGGTTGACAGTTCCCGACGCAAACGCTGTAATTAATTATTCAATTGAACATAACAGAATAGAATTGCGCATTGGCGGTCCGACTTATAAATCTTTTACACATCCGGTTGATTTGAAAATATATAATAATAAACTTTATATATGCAACGAGTATTCTTATAAAATAAGGTCAATTACTCTCGGAAATTATAAAGTAGAAGATTATCGTGTATTTAATGAAGAAATCAAATCTTATTTCCGCTCGGGTGAATCTGAATATGCTGTTTTAAAAACAGGAATATATTTACTTTAAAATTCTGCCCCGTCTCAGACGGGGCAAATTCAGTTGAAAAATAAAGAGCATGCCAAAGCATACTCTTTTTTTGGCTGGGGTGGCGCGATTCGAACGCACGAATGAAGGAGTCAAAGTCCTTTGCCTTACCGCTTGGCGACACCCCAATATATAAATAAAAAACGCAGGGCATAACCTTGCGTAATTTTTAAATGGGGTGGTTAGTGGGATTCGAACCCACGACCTCCAGGGCCACAACCTGGCACTCTAACCAACTGAGCTATAACCACCATAAATGGCGCGCTTGGAGGGACTCGAACCCCCGACCCACTGCTTAGAAGGCAGTTGCTCTATCCAACTGAGCTACAAGCGCATAAATTGGAGCGGGTGATGGGAATCGAACCCACACAACCAGCTTGGAAGGCTGGGATTCTGCCATTGAACTACACCCGCATAGCAAACGATATTATAACAAAAGGATAATACTATGTCAAGAATAAAATTAAGGTATATTTTCTGAAAAATTTACATTAATTTAAAGTATTTATGTAATAAATGTTATAAAATGAAAAATGTTAAAAAAAGGCTTTATGCATGGAGGATTTGTTTTGAAACAGAGTTCAAAATGCGCAATCGGCGGTATAGTTGCCGCTCTTTCACTGGTTATGATGATTTCAGTTGCTATAATTCCTTTTCTGACATATGCTCTGCCTGCTGCTGCCGGAATACTTATTGTTCTTGTTGTAATTGAAATTGATAACAAATGGGCGTTCGGCGTTTATTTGACAATCTCAATACTGTCAATACTGCTTGTCGCTGACAAAGAAGTCGCCGTGATGTATGCCGCTTTTTTCGGCTATTATCCGATTGTCAAAAAAATATTCGAAAATCACCTTCCGAAATCTGTTGCTTTTTTTTTAAAAGCTGTGCTGTTTATTATAACAATGCTTGTTTCATATTATCTTATGATAAAACTAATGGGGCTTGAAATAAATGAACTTGAAAAATTCGGTATGCTTGCCGTTCCTATACTTATAGGTATGGGACTTGTAGCTTTTATCTTTTATGATTTTGTTCTTTCCAGACTAATTATAATTTATAATCTGAAATGGAAAAAATATTTTCACCTTTACTTTAAATAATGATTGTAATTAAATAATAACAGATATATAATTAATATCTAAATATGCAACCGGGAGTGATTTTCTTATGGAAAACATACGAATCGGCGTTATCGGATTAAGCGGCAGGGGCAGCGGAATGCTCGACGAATTGCTTGATGTTAAAGGCGTTATAGTGCCTGCTGTGTGTGATAAATACGAAGACAGAGCACAGAACGGCAAAAAAATAATCGGTGAAAAAGCCGGATATGATGCCGATGCATACACCGATTACAAAGAACTTCTTTTAAGAGATGATATTGATGCCGTAATGATTTCCACAACCTGGATTACGCACTCGCGAATTGCCGTTGACGCAATGCGTGCAGGAAAACATGCGGCAATAGAAGTCGGCGGTGCGGCATCACTTGAGGAATGCTGGCAGCTTGTCAGAACATCCGAAGAAACAGGCAAGTTCTGTATGTTGCTTGAAAATTGCTGTTATGACCGTAATGAAATGGCTTTGTTCAATATGATTAAACAAAACCTTTTCGGTGAAATAGTCCATATGGAAGGCGGATATCAGCACGATCTTCGTGATGAAATCAGCCTCGGCAGAGAAAACAGGCACGGCAGACTCTTTAATTTTCAGCATCGAAACGGCGAACTCTACCCCACTCATCAACTCGGCCCTATTTCAAAAGCGCTTTCAATTAACAGAGGCAACCGTTTTCTTACACTTGTTTCAATGGCTTCAAAATCACGGGGACTTAATGAATGGATAAAAGAAAACAAAGGCGAAGATTATGACCTTGCGTTTTATCCTTTCAATCAAGGCGACATTGTTACGACAATGATTAAATGCGCAGGCGGTGAAACAGTTGTTTTAACTCATGACTGTTCACTGCCCAGAGCGTATTCACGCGCTTACCGCATTCAGGGCACAAAAGGAATATATATGGAAGACGGAAACCGCGTTCACCTTGAAGGATTAACTGAAAACACATCAGAAGACGGTTGGATGCATTCGTGGGAAGATTTCGGAAAATACCGTAATAAATTTGAGCATCCTCTTTGGCAGAAATACACAACCGAGGGTGTTCACGGCGGTCATGGCGGAATGGATTTTCTTGTTCTCAACGCTTTTGTCGAGGCTGTTAAAGAAGGCGGTAAACCTCCCATTGATGTTTATGACACAGCAACATGGATGGCGGTCACCTGCCTGTCGGAACAATCAATTGCAATGGGAGGTCATCCTGTTCCGATTCCCGATTTTACAAACGGAATGTGGATTGACCGCGAACCTTACCGCAGAGGAATGTATTGCCTTGAAGAAGTCTGCAACGATTTTTTTGAAAAGAAAGGTAACAATTAAATGAATTATTATATCGGTGTTGACGGAGGCGGCACAAAAACCGCGTTTGCCCTTTTTGATGAAAACAAAAACATTATTTGCGAACATAAAGGTCCCGGAAGCAATCACGAAAATATGGAGTCTTCTTTTGACGGCGCTTCCGATATAATCATTGATGGAATAAACAGTCTTTGCTCAAAAGCAGGAATCACAAAAGAAAATGTTAATTATACTCTTATGGGCCTTGCCGGAATTGACCATAAATATCAGCATGATGAAATGGTGAAAGAATTAAGTGCAAAGGGATTAAAAAACTTTTCTGTTTTCAACGACGGGTTTCTTGTTGTAAAAGCCGGTTCTCTTTCAGGCGCGGCAATCGGTTATAACTGCGGCACCGGAGTTTGCTGCAATGCCGTGGATTCAAAAGGCAGAATGCTTCAACTTGCCGGTCTCGGGAATTTTACAGGCGACTTTTGCGGCGGCGTATGGATTGCGGAACAAACTTTCCGTCTTATATATGATGACATATATCTTAACGGTGCAAAAACCATTATGTCTGACTTTGCTTTTAAAAGTTTTCATCTGAATAAACGCGAAGATTTTCTTGACATTGTTTCTGAATTTGAATCCGATGACAGTGACAAATATATCAGAACATTTCTTGACATCTTCTTTGAGGCGGTTGAAAAAAAGGATAATCCGGCAGTTGAACTTGTAGAGTTTATGACTGACAGAGGTGCTCTTTTTATTTCAGCACTTGCAAAACAGATGAATTTCGAAGAGGATGAAATCGAAGTTGTTTTATCCGGCTCAATAAATGTTAAACTTGCTTCTCCGCTTTATCTCAATCTTCTTAAAGAAAAAGCACAGCAGATGAGCCCGAAAAAGCTAAAATTCACCGAACTTAAATCGGCACCCGTTACCGGTTGTATAAACTGGATATTACAAGAATATGTTTAAGAAAAGGGTTTAATAAAATGAAAGAAATTAATGTAGCAATTATCGGCTCCGGAAGCACATACTGCCCCGAACTTATCGACGGATTCCTCAAAGTTCAGGACAGCCTTAAATTAAAAAGAATATCTTTTATGGATATTGATGACCGAAAAAGAACAATAGTCGGCAATCTTTGTATCCGTATGCTCAAACACGCAGGAATTGATTGTGAAACCGTGATTACCGATGACCTTGACACAGCTCTTCAAGGCGCTGATTTTGTTGTCACTCAAATAAGAGTAGGCAAACTGCCTGCCAGACACCTTGACGAGACAATACCTCTGAAATATAATCTCATCGGTCAGGAAACAACAGGCATCGGCGGATTTTTCAAAGCTCAGAGAACAATACCCATTATTAAAAATATTTGTGACAAAATCGAGTCAATCTGCCCCGATGCCTGGCTCATCAATTTCACAAATCCTTCCGGAATCATCACAGAATTTGTTCTTAACAACACAAATGTCAAATGCATAGGGCTTTGCAATGTTCCAATCGATATGATAGACGACACAAAAGAAGATTTAGGTGAGGAAATTGAATACACATATGTCGGACTTAACCATTTAAGTTGGATGACAAGCGTGCGTGTTAACGGTGAAGAAAAAATTGAGCAACTTCTTTCAGAAGGATTTACGCCGAAAGTGATGGCTAATATCAAAGACGACGGTTTTTCACTTGAAACTCTGCGCGCAATTCATGCTGTTCCGTCTTCATATCTTCAGTATTATTACTGCAGAAATGCAAAACTGAGTCACTTGCTTGAAGGTGAAAAAAGCAGAGCACAGGTTTGTATGGAAATTGAAGAGCAACTTCTCGAAATGTATTCAGACGAAGGGCTTTACATAAAGCCTGCTCTTCTTGATGAAAGAGGCGGTCATAAATATTCGCTTGTAGCCGTTAATCTGATAAACGCAATAGCAAACGATATCAATGATGTTCAGGTTGTTAACATCAAAAACGGAAACACCCTACCCTTCCTTAAACCCGATGATGTTATTGAGGTTGCCGCAAGAGTCGGAAAAGACGGTGCCAAGGCGATTCCGGTTGGTGAAATAACAAACCGACACATAATCGGTCTTATGAGAGTAGTTAAAGAATATGAGAATTACACCGTTAAAGCCGGCAGAGACGGAGATGAGGAAGCAGCTCTCAATGCCCTTTTGATACATCCTCTTGTCGGTGATTGGGAAGCGGCTCATAACTGTTTTGAAGAAATGAAAGAAGCTCACAGACAATATCTGCCTCAGTATTTCAAAAAAATTTAAAAATATTATCATAGAATAACAAAACCTCTGTCTGAGAATGAATCCCTGACAGAGGTTGTTTTTTATTCAATACCGGCAGCTTCTTTATATATGACAACACTTTCTGCAAGTTGCATATCATAAGGAGTGGTGATTTTGAAATTGAAAAATTCACCCTGAACAATATGAATCGGAATATCCTGAACAAAACAGACTTTTGTTGTTTCGGTAAGTTTTTTTCTTGTTTCGGAATCAAGAGAGTCAAAAGCGTTTATAAGTGTTTTTATTCTGAATCCTTGCGGGCTCTGCCCCGCAAAAAGAACACTTCTGTCAGGCATTCCGGAAACAGTTTTTTTGTCGTCTGACCTGATGATAGTGTCATTGACTGGGATAACCGTATTGCAAACATCACAGAACTGCATTTCGTTAATAACATCATTAATAATTCTTTTAGTGGCAAACGGTCTTACCGCATCATGAATAAGAACAATGTCATCATTATCAATATTGTTATTGCTTTTAATGGAATCAAGTATGTTAAGCAGAGTTCCTTCTCTGTCTTCGCCGCCGCGGCAAATATGCAGCCTTTCATCGTTTCCGATAAATTCTTTAATCTGATTAAGAGCAAGGTCATACCAGTCGCCGTTTGCGCCAATCCAAAGTTCTTCAATTCTGCTGTCGGCAAACATTGCTTTTATGCTTCTGATTAAAATAGGTTCTCCGCAAACTTCAAGAAACTGTTTTGGAACAGGTGAATTCAGTCTTGTTCCTGTTCCACCTGCGAGAATGGCGCAATATATTTTACCTATTTTTTTCATTAATTAATAAGGCAAATAATTAATATGCCTTTCCTCCTTTGTAATTTTGTTATTCTGTTTATTTCAAAGAGTCATTCATATATTTTTCTTTCTTTTCAATAAACATTTTTTCTAATTCATCAACTGTCATATCTGCATATTTTCCGAGATTATAACTGTAAATGAAATGATGAGATTGTCTTTCAGTAACAGGTGGTATTTTCATATAATCCCCGAAGTGACATTTAAGATAATCTTCCCAATGAGACATTGTGGGTAACATCATACCTTCAAATTCAAGATAAACGGGCTCGCCCCAATATTCTTTAGGAAATCTTTCCTGTTCATAGGAGTAAATGCTCGCGGGAAGACATACCCAATCGGATGTTTCTTCGGTTGAATACTTTTTAGCCCACCGTTCCCAATTCTTTTTTATGAACCATCTCGGAACAAATTTCAAAATCAAACTGCTGAAATAATGAGCAGCCTTCTTTTTTGTTGAAAAATCAAAAACAGGAAACGGATTGGATTTTTCAAGCATACATGAACGCCAGAATTTACACATACGTTCATGGTTTTTACGTTTTTTTATGTCATTCGGACTGCCTTCAAGCGCAAGAATATCAAGAAACACCGAACCGTTACGACGATATGTTGAAAAATCTGTTCCTCTTATTTCAATTCTGTTATGGCAAAACGGAACACAGTCTTTATCAAGATAGTATTCGTCGGATAGTTCCTTTTGTGCAATTTCTATAAATCTGTCATAATCAGGTCTCGGCATTGTAATGTCAATATCATCATCCCACGGGATAAACCCTTTATGTCTGACAGCACCGAGAATTGAACCGCCTGCAAGATAATATGTAAGATTATATTTTTTACATATTCTGTCAAGTTCAAGTAAAATCATCAGAACAAGAAGTTGTATTTTTCTGATATCAGAAGCATCAATTTCTGTTACCTTACGCTTATTAAGTCTTCTTTTGCCGATAAGAAGAAGTTTTCTTTTAAGCAGTGTTCTGGCGTATATCGGTGCACAAACAATTTTTTCAATAATAGTTTTGAAATCCCAAGGCGATGTTATCCATTTATGAACAATGACGGCTTTTCTAACAAAGAAATGATTACGGTATTTAAGAACATAATGATTGTGATCTTCAAACCGTTTCATTGCACCATATAAATCGGAAATATCATTATTTATAGCGGATTTTTTTACTCTTGAATCAATCCTGATTTCATTATTATAGAGGCTGTTTAAAAGATAATAAGATTCACTCAAAGCATAATTAAAGTATTTTCTCTGAGGAATACCGAGAATATATTCAATTCTATCCGGACTGATTCCGCTGAACAAAAGCATTGCGGTTATTTCAAACCCGGTATGTATCCCCTTTTTAACAGATTTGACAGCTTCTTCGGGAGAAAGCCCTTTTTTTAATGATTTTTCAATAACATTTATGAATTGAAATTTTTTTGCAAGGGCAATATTTCCGTTACCACTGTAAACACCGGCGCTTTTAAAACCATCAAGAACATTTTTAACTGAATAGCCTTTTAAAAGCATTGCGCCGAATATTTCTGCGTATGAATAACCTTCTGACAGTTTTTCAGAAAAAAAGCGCTTTGTTTTTCTGCAATCAAAAGGAAGTGCTTTACTTAATAATGTAAGATTAGTGTTGGCAACAGTGACTTTGTTTTCAAATCTTTTTTCTGCTTCGATAAAAAGATTTTTCCAATCTTCAATTATTGAAGAACGCACTTTTTGTGAAAGATTAAGTCTTGCCTTTTCGCTTAAATGTTCTCTTTCCGCTTTATTCATAAACTTTTCAAACAGATGATAAATATCTTGAATATTAAAAGAGTTTACATATTCCGCAGGCATATTATCAGAACAATCGCCGTATTCGTAATCAAAAGCAAGAACAGCGGGAATTCCTTTTGAAATGGATTCAATTACAGTTACGGGAATGTGATTATAATTAGAATAAGTAATGCTGATTCCGGCAGTAAATAAAGCGTTTAAAGGGTTTTTATAATTCTCAATAGTCAGAGAATCGCCGAGACCACTTTTTTCAACATATTCAATAAGTTTATCTTTTGATTTTGATGACTTAGCAGGATTCATAAGAATAATCCGCATTTTTGAATCGGGATAATTATTATGAATTAAAGCGAAAGCGGTGATAATATTGCGAACATTATGCCCGGTGTAATCAGAGAAAAATATAATTTCTCTGTTTTCAACGCTCAAAGGCGTAACTTCGTTCTCATCATAAGGAAAATAAAATGGAACAACTCTGCAGTTTTCCGAACCTATACCGCTGAAGAGTACAGTATCTTTTTTACAAGGAGTAACGACAGCGTCACAGCCTTTGACAGTATTTGCGAACATAATCGAAAGATTATGTGAACCGGATGAGACAAATTGAAAAGGCGTGGATGTCTGATATAAAATTACCGCTCTTCCGAGAGATTTGGCAGCAAGATAGCATTGATACATTCTTTTTGTAAATGTTCCCCAAAGAACTACAGTTTTTGCGGGAATTGAACCTAAGACTCGCAAAAAAGAAACCGATGAAGGCATACCGTCATTTTCGAGATCGGCAAGAACATGGCGCTCAACATCATCAGCTGTTTTATAATCAATATAATCAACGCCTGCAGGAGAACCGTATGTTATGAGATGAATTTTATATCCACTGTCAGATAATCCGTTCATAAGAGATGCCAGAGACTTTGCAGATACAGACGAGTGTAAAGAATATGAATAAAACGCAATGGTTTTATCTTCAAACGAAGTAATTCTGTTTCCGTTATCATTTACCGAAACAGGCATAATCTAATATCCTTTCATTCATTTGTTTTGATTCTCAGATAAGCGCCGGCATCAATAGGTTTTTCACAGGAAAAACTTAACTTCATAGTCGGGTGCGGAGCGCTGTCAATGTGCTCACCATCTTCATTTCTTAAATCGGTAACTTTTATTTCAAAAGGTTCAACACCTTTTTCCATTACTTCGATCACGTCATTTTCAAAAAATCTGTTTCTTTGTGAAGCATAAAGTCTTCCGTTTTCATATTTTTCGACAATAGCGGCAACAGTCCATTCACGGTTATAACCGCCTTTGAAAGATATGTTGGCTTCGTTTTGTGGATTATCAAAATAAAAACCTGTGCAATAATCTCTGTAGCTGATTTTTTTAAGTTCATCAACAATCCACTGAGACGGTTTGAAATTATTTGAATAACCTGAATTTTCAAATTCATCAAGAGCGCATTTATAAGCGTTTGTTACAGCCGATGTATAATAAGCCGATTTTGCCCTTCCTTCAATTTTAAAACTTGAAATGCCTGCTTCAAAAAGCTCAGGAATATGCTCAATCATACACATATCTTTAGAATTTATAATATATGTTCCCGTACTGTCATCTTCAACAGTAAAATACTGACCGGGCCTTGTTTCTTCGCAAAGTGCGTATTTCCATCTGCAGGGTTGAGCGCAGTCGCCCCGGTTTGAGTCTCTGCCCGTCATATAATTTGAAAGCAAGCATCTGCCAGAAAAAGAAACACACATTGCACCGTGAACAAAACACTCAATATCAAGGTTATCGGGCGTTTTCGCTCTGATTTCCGCTATATCTTCAAGTGATAATTCCCTTGCAAGAACTACGCGTTTTGCGCCCAGTTCATAAAAAGCGTTTGCAGCGGCATAATTTGTAATGCCTGCCTGAGTTGAAATATGTATTTCAACATTTGGAGCATATTTTTTTATATATTGTAAAACACCGATATCCGTAACAATGTAAGCATCTATTCCGGCATCGACTGTTTTTTCAATAAATTCAGGCAAAACGTCAATTTCAAAGTTCCTCGGAACAGTGTTACAGGTAAGATAGACTTTTACATTTTTACTGTGAGCAAAAACGCAGGCCTTTTTCAGTTCATCATAATTGAAGTTTGCAGGGGCGCTTCTCATCCCGAATGATGTTGCTCCGAGATAAACTGCATCAGCACCGAAATTAACAGCCCCCTGAAGTCTTTCAAAATCACCTGCGGGTGAAAGAATTTCCGGCTTTTTAATCATATTATTCATAACTAACCATTGTTTTTACGAAGAACCTCAAGAAGGTTTTTGTCGTGTTCAGCATTTGTTGTTGCAAGATAAATCTGACCTGAATTGTCGTGACAGAAATAAAAATAATTTGTTTCTTCGGGGTATAACGCCGCTTCAATTGCGTCAATGCCCGGATTGCAAATGGGACCTTCGGGGAGACCTTTTATTGATGATGTGTCATAGTATGCCAGATAAGCCTGAGCCTGAACACTTGTAACATTGGGTTTAACATATTTTTCAATATAATTCGCAGTAGCATCACACCCTAAAGTGGGATATGAAATTGAGTGGTTCAGACGATTATGGATTACTGAAGAAACAAGCGGCATCTGTTCCTTACTGCCGGCTTCACGCTGAATAATTGAAGCAATTGTCATTACTTCGTCCATAGAAAGGCCGAGTTCTGCTGCGCGTTTGGAATATTCATTGTTCCATTTTGATTCAAAATTCGCGAGCATTTTTCTGATAATAGTGTTTGCATCACATTTCTCATAGAATTCATAGGTGTCGGGGAACAGATAACCTTCAAGTTTAAATACCCGGTTTGTGCTGTTTGGAATATTTTTTATAAAATCATAATCATAATCAGCGCCTCTTAACGCAGCAATCAATTCTTCTTTTTTGCATATTTCAAAGTTTTCAAGTTTATCGAACATCTGGAAAGTTGTCCAGCCCTCCTGGAAGAAAACGTTTACAGTTTTTTCAGTTTCCTGAACCTCCTGAAATTCCATAAGATATGCTTCAAATCCGAGATTCTTTTTAACATAATAAACCCCGCTTAAAAAGACCATCTCTTCGGGGTTATCATTGAAAACTTTATTTTTAAGGTTAAAGAAAAACTTACAGAACCATTTCTGATGAATAAGTTTGTTTTCAGCAAGTATATCAATAATATCGTCGGCAGTGCAGTCATTGGGAATTGTAACAACAACAGACTCGTCTGACCTTGTAATGGCAAGAACATCGTTTATGCAGGAAATACCGAGAAAAGATATAAAAAGAGAAATCGCCAGAACAGTGCTTAAAAATCTGAGTGCAAAACTGCCCTGAGAAACCGGCTTTTTCTTTTTCTTCGGCTGTGCTTTTTTTACGGGTTTTGATTTTACGGTGTTTTTCCTGACCGTCTGCCTGACAGGAGCAGTTTTTTTCTTAGGTAATTCCATTTTGTCTGTATCACCGGCAGGAACTCCGTTTGAAAAATATACTCCTCCCCTGCTTCTCGGATTATTTCTCTCTGTTTCGACGGGCGGAACAATATCTTCACTGTCATCAAATGTAACAACAAACTTTTTCTTTTTCGGTTCTTCATCTTTTGTGTTAATAGGACCCAGAGAAAAAGATTTCGGAGCGTTTGTTTTAGGCTCTTCAAAAGAAATCTCAGTTTCCTCAAAAAATGAATCACCGTCAAAAGCTATAGTTGTTTCATCAAGATTAATTTTAAACCCGTCTATATCACCGAGCCCGAAATAATCACCCTGTTCAAAAGGATTATTCTGTTTGTTCTTGTTTTCATCCATAACAATATATTCCTCGGATTATATAAAAAATCAGGTCCATAATTCCATTATAAACATCGGAAAAGCATCATTGCTCATTACAAAATCGAAGTTTTCATAAAAATCCGGTTCTTAATTAAAAGCAATAAACGCTCAGAGAAATGCTCAAAAGACCTGTCAACAGAAAGAAACAGATTTTAAGTTGTTCTTCTGTAAAACAGTGTGTATCTTTGTAAACAAAACCTATAAACTGTTACTATCATATTTCAATTGTGCTTGTCTCGGTAATAATCGTATTTAATCTTATGTCGTGTTTTTCACACGGAATACTATCAAAAACAAATCTGTCATAGCATAGACCGATGCTTAATAATTTGTTTTCATTTAAAAAACTGTCATAATAACCGCCGCCGTAGCCCAGTCTTTCTCCTTTTTTACCGAAGCATAATCCCGGCACAATACAAATTGAATCTGAAAAATCTTCAACAGGAGAGCAAATATTTGTGTCTGGTGCGGGAATATTATATTTACCCTCTTTGAGATCGGAAAATGATTGGATGTTATAAAAAACCATAACTCTGTTCCGAACGCAGACAGGCAAAGCGACTTTTTTACCGTTCCGAAGGCAATAATCAATAATTTTTTCAGTGTTAATTTCATCATTAACCGAATAATAAACCAAAACAGTGTTGCTGCTAATAAATGGCGGATAAGCAATTAAACGATCAAATATACGGTTGTCAAGTTGCTTTTTTAAAGTTGACGAAATACTTTTGCGTTTTGTTAAAATTTCACTTCTCAGTTTTTTCTTTTTTTCATAAATACTCATAATCAGATTGCACATTGAAGTGTTGCTTTAAGTTTGCTTGCTGTATCTTCACCTTTGACGGCTTTAACAATTTCAAGCCCGAAAAGAATAGCGCAGCCCATACCCCTGCCGGTTATTACATTTCCGTCCGAACAAACAAAACAATCCGGTGTTTCTGCTCCTGTAAGGTCATTTTCAAAGCCGGGGAAGCATACTGCTTTTCTGCCACGAAGAACACCTGCACGACCTAAAACAGAAGGTGCTGCGCATATCGCACAGAGATAAAGCGATTTTTCACCACAAAACTTAATTGCACGCTGAACATTCGCATCTTTTTCAAGGTTTAATGTTCCCGGCATTCCACCGGGGAGGATAATTCCTTCAAGACGTGAATCAAGAATAATATCTTTTGCTTCAATATCGCATTTAATTGTAACATTGTGTGAACTGGTAATATAAGCTGAACCGATACCTGCCGTAAGGGTTTCTATACCGGCCCTGCGCAAAACATCCAGTGTTGCAATTGCTTCAACTTCCTCAGTTCCGTCGGCCATAAACAAATAAAACATATTATCACCTTATTCAAGCGACAAGCCAAAATATGCACCGCTTATATTATCAATTATTTTTTTTGCTTTGTCACTTACAGCGAGCGCCATTGCGTTCTCAACCTTTTCAAATGCACATTTGTTATGAATAAAGTCGCAGGGTGCATCAATAACAAGTTTTTCAAATTGAAATTCAGTAAACAAATCTTCAATGATTTTGTTTTGATTTCCGTCTGATGAACAGATTTCAATAACATATCCTGTGTTTTTGTCAATCTGTCTGAGTAAAGCGTATCCATAATCCGAAACATAAAACGAACCATCGGAAAACATGTTTTCTTTAATAGCATAATTGATTGCTTTGTCGCTCCAGACAAAACAATCATGCTTAGTCAGGTAATTGTTTCTGAATAAAGAAATATTATCAGAAGAGAGCGAAAAAGCATTTATAGATAATTTCGGAGCAAAACTGTCCGGTTTGGCTACAGTAATTCTTGTTTTTGAAAAAACAGATTTATAAGAAAACTTAGAATAATAATCAAAAAGCGATTTTTCAGCAGGAACAAGGCAAATAAAATCAATGTCTCGCTTTTTAGAAATTTCCTCAGCGTAAAGCAGAAGTTCTTTCATAATGCCTTTCCGTCTGAAATCAGGATGAGTACACGCGGCATAAAGATAATATGAAGGATAAATATTGCCCTTGACACTGAATCCGCCTTCAAGAAGAAACAACTGTGCAACAGTTTTATTATTCAGTGTATAAACAAGTGTGTTTGACGGAACAAATCTGTAATCAAAGAAAAAATCAATGTATCTGGGTTCGTCGTAAAAGCACACTCGCCAGAGATCTTTAAGATTGTCAATGTTACTTTTTTCTGCTGTGCTTATCATAAAACAGATTTTACAAATTCAAAGATTTCATCGGAAATCTCATTAATGCTTTTGATTCTTACTTCATCAGCACAGATTATTCTTTTCCAGCCGAGTTTTTTGCAGGAGTAATCAGCCGTCGCTCTGCACTGTGAAAGATAATCCGTATTTATTTCATGGATGTCTTTCTTTTCTTCATTACCGTTATATCTTCCCGTCATCAGTTTCTGAGATGCCTCAACAGGCATATCAAGGTATATAACACAGTCAGGTGAAGGAATACCGAGTTTGTTATATTCATAATCATCCAACCAGTCAAGGAAAGAGTCATATTCGTTTTCATTAACTTTGGTAAGCTGATGGTAAGCGTTGGATGTGGTATATCTATCGGCAAGAATCGTTTTGCCGGAAAGATAGTCTTCTTTCCAGAAACAGTTGTAACTGACATACCTGTCAACTGCATAAAATGAAGAAGCGGCGTAAGCATTTACGGAATCGGGTTCACTGCCGAATCTGCCGCCGAGATACATCTTCACCAGTTCGCTTGACTTATCTTCATAATTAGGCAATTTAATCTGCTTAACAGCAACGCCGTCATCAACAAGGCGTTTATTGAGCAGATCAAGTTGTGTGGATTTACCGCTGCCGTCAAGCCCTTCAATAACAATTAGTTTACCTTTCATTATGCCTCCGGATTGAGCATATTTACAGATATTATAATTATATCGGACACAAAACAATAATTCAAGTATTTATTTGTAATAAAATAAAATAAATTAATTTAAAATTTATATAAAATGACGTTTATTTTTCTATTGATTTGTTTTATAATAATTTTAAATAAATTCAGGAGATTTGTTATGTTTGAAATAGATGAATTACTTAAAAAAGTTAAAAGAGTTCATTTTATCGGAATAGGCGGTTCGGGGATGTGCCCTATAGCTGAGATTCTTCACGAAAAAGGATATGAAATATCCGGTTCCGACAATAACGAAACCGACACGCTCGCAAGAGTGCGCGCACTTGGCGCAAAAATCACTTTAGGGCAGAAAGCCGAAAATATTGAAGGCGCCGAACTGATTATTTACACATCCGCAATACTTCCCGGCAACCCTGAACTTGAGGCGGCAAAAGCATCCGGGATTCCTCTTTTTGAAAGAAACGATATACTGGGCGCGATTACAAGAATTTTCACCGACTGCATCGGTATAAGCGGAACACACGGTAAAACAACAACAAGCGCTCTGCTGACACAGATTCTTATTGAATGCGGCAAAAATCCTTCCGCTGTAATCGGCGGCAAGTTACCTCTTACAGGAACAAGCGGAATAGTCGGCACAAGTGAACACATGGTGTGCGAGTGTTGTGAATACTGCGACCATTTTCTTAAACTCACACCGGATGTCGCAGTTATTTTAAATGTAGATGAAGACCATCTTGAATATTTCAAGAACCTTGAAAACATTAAAAAATCATTTATGGAGTTTGCCAGATTCGCTACTAAAAAAATAATATTCAACGGTGATGATGAAAACACAGTCAGCGTAATTGAAAAGGTCAGAACAACAAACGACAAACCCCTTATTTCTTTTGGTCTTAACAATAGCAATGATTACTATGCCGACAACATTGAAATAATTAATGAATACGCCGATTTTGATGTTATTCATAAATCACAATGTCTCGGAAGAGTGCATTTGTCAATTCCCGGAAAACACAATATTTATAATGCTCTGGCAGCTTTTGCCTGCGCTGAGCATACAGGAGCGCAACCGGATGAAATTATTGAAGTAATCAGTCATTTCAAAGGTGCAGGCAGAAGATTTGAAATACTTGATGTTATTGACGGCATAACAATTGCCGATGACTATGCTCATCACCCGAAAGAACTTGAGGTTACTCTCAAAGCGGCTATGGGTATGAATTATAATAATGTCTGGGCTGTATTTCAGCCTTTTACATACTCTCGAACAAAAATTCTTTTTGACGACTTCGTTAATGTTCTGAAAATCCCCGATAAAGTTGTAATGACCGAAATAATGGGTTCAAGAGAAGTTAATACATACGGAATATGCACCGCCGACCTTGCCGATAAAATTCCAGGCAGTGTATGGTTCAACTCATTTGAGGAAGTTTCCCGTTATGTTGTTGACCATGCGCAAAAAGGTGATTTTGTTATCACGCTCGGCTGCGGTGATATTTATAAAGCAGCAAAAATAATGATAAAAATGCTACACGAAAAAAGCGAAAGGAACTGAAAGTATGAAATACACTTTTAACAGAACCAATTTCAACAATTTCAAAGTTTATGAAATCAACAAATTGCCTGCGAGAGCATATTTCATCCCCTACACTTCAAAATCCGTTCTTCAGAAAACTAAGCTTGCCAAAGAGCGCTCCTCTTCTGATTTAGTTACGGTATTATCAGGAAAATGGGATTTTGCATATTTCAGAAAAAATACCGAAATCCCCGATGTTATTGACACTTCTATAATAAAATTCAAACCTGTCAATGTTCCTTCTACTTGGCAAAGAACAGGTTACGAAAATCCTGTTTATATTAACTGTCAGTATGAGTTTGACAATCCGCTCCCGAATGTTCCCGACGAGTGTTCTGTAGGCATATACAGAAAGAAAATCGAACTTAAAAAAGAGAAAAAATATATAATCAGTTTTCTCGGTGTTGCCGGTGGACTTGATTTATATATGAACGGCAGTTTTGTCGGCTACAGCGAAGGAGCGCACAACACAGCAGAATTTGATCTGAAAAAATATACTGTTGACGGCGAAAACGAAATTCTTGCCGTTATTCACAAATGGTCCAACGGAACTTTTCTTGAATGTCAGGATATGTTCAGGGAAAACGGCATTTTCAGAGATGTTCTTCTTTATGAAATGCCCGACACATATATAAATGATTTTTGCCTTGAAAGAAAAATGTTAAAAGGCAAGTGGAACCTTGATATAAAAGTTGAATTAAAAGGGAGAACAACCGGATATATTCTTTGCGCTGAACTTTATGACGGCAAAAAACTTATAAAATCGACCGAAAACAAAGCCGAAGCACAAAGCGTTTTATCATTTTCCGGTCTGGAGGTTGAAAGTTGGAACGCCGAAATTCCGAAGGTCTATGATTTATATGTCACTCTGTTGAATAAGAACGGCGAAATAATGTCACTCAGAAACTACACCGGATTCAAGAAAGTTGAAATTAAGAAAAATATTTTCTTTTTCAATGGTCAAAAAATTAAATTCAAGGGTGTCAATCATCACGACACAAATCCTAAAACCGGCTATGCAATGAGTTTCAAAGACCTGGAAAACGATATAAAACTTATGAAATCACTCAATGTGAATGCAGTCAGAACTTCACACTACCCTCCCGACCATCTGTTCCTTATTCTTTGTGATATTTACGGATTATATGTTGTTGATGAGGCAGATATTGAAACTCATGGCTGCGGTTGCAGTTTTTATGATAACATTGACCTTATCAGCCACAACCCCGCATGGGAGGCGCGCTACATTGACCGGGTAAGCAGAATGTATTACCGTGACAGAAACCGCACCTGCGTTACAATGTGGTCGCTCGGAAACGAAGCCGGAGGTTACTGCAACCAGGACGCTTGTTATAAATTTCTTCATAAGGTCTGTCCGCAGATTCCCGTGCATTATGAAGGTGTTGTGCGCGGTAAGAGATTCGCCTATGATGTTATTTCAGAAATGTATACTCATCAGAATGATGTTGAAAAAATCGGCAAATACAAGAGAGGCGACAAATACACTAAAAAACCTTTCTTCCTTTGCGAATATGCTCACGCTATGGGTGTCGGCCCCGGCGGACTTGAAGATTACTGGAAGCACCTTTATAATTATGACAATTTAATGGGAGGCTGCATTTGGGAATGGGCTGACCATGCAGTTTACCACGCAAACGGCAAATTGAAATATACATACGGCGGCGACCACGGTGAGAAGAGGCATGACGGTAATTTCTGTGTTGACGGTCTGGTTTATCCCGACAGAACTCCTCACACCGGCGCATACGAAATGCAGGCTGTTTACCGCCCTGTCAGAGCATCTTTCAGTGACGGGAAACTCGTTTTCACAAACACAAACCGTTTCAGAAATTCTTCTTATATTAACGCCGAATGCTCTGTTGTTTTGAATGGAGAAAAAACAGTAAGAACTGATATTATCAACCTTGATATTGAGCCTTGTTCTGAAATAAGGATTGATTACCCCGTAAATATTCCGAAAACAAAATGCGATGCTTTTATAAATATTTTATATAAAGAAAAAGATAGATTCATCGCAAAAGAACAGATTGTTCTTAAAAATGACTATATCTGCAATGTTCCGGCAGGTAAAGGCAAAGCAAAACTGAATGTTGACGATTCAATTATCACAGTTTCTTTTAAAAACGGCAAAATCACTTTTAACAGCAAAACCGGTTTTATAGAAAGTTTCCTTTTCGGCAGCAAAGAATTAATCAATAAAAAGCCTTCTTTCTGCAAAGGTTTTTATCCCAATATTTTCCGCGCATTGCTTGACAACGACGCTGCACAACGCGATAACTGGAAAAAGGCGGGCTACGCAGATTACAAAACTGAACTTTCTGCAATGAGCGCCACACAAAAAGGCAATAAAGTTTATGTTGATACTGAATTCATTCTTGTAAACGGCAGCAAAAAAATCGCAAAAGGAGATATTGTCTGTCTTGTTTCAAACAGTGGCGCTGTAAATGTTTCCGCTTCAATTATGCCCCTCACAAACAAAACTGCAGCAAAGCATTTCCCGAGATTCGGACTGACGCTCGAAATGCCCAAAGAGTATAAATATATAGAGTATTACGGTCTCGGCGAAAAAGAAAATATGTGTGATTTTAACGCTCAATGCATAACAGGCAGATATAAAACCGATATTCCATCAATGCAGGAAGCTTACATCAAACCGCAGGATTCCGGTAACAGAACGGAAGTAAAAGAATTGCTTGTCACAAACAGAAAAGGCAACGGACTAAAATTCTGTTTTAATGAAAAACCGTTCTCATTCAATGCAAGAAACTATTGCCTTAACACCCTTTTAAATGCAAAACACCCTGAAGATTTGTCTGATGAAAAAACATCGGTTATTAACATTGACGGTTTTCTACGCGGAACCGGAACATCAAGTTGCGGTCCCGACACATTGCCGTCTTATGATGTTGATGCCAGCAAAGGGCTTGAATTCTCATTCACCGTTATTCCTCTTTAAATATTTTAAGGCTGTGCCTGTTGGCACAGCCTTTTCAATCACCTGTTAATATACATTTTGTTGTAGTAGTCTTTATATTCACCGTTGATAATATCTTGCCACCATGTGCGGTTCTCAAGATACCATTCAACAGTTTTTTTAATGCCGGAATCAAACCGTGTTTCAGGTATCCAACCGAGTTCGCGGCTGATTTTAGACGGGTCAATAGCATATCTTAAATCGTGCCCGGCCCTGTCTTTGACATAAGTTATAAGTGATTCAGGTTTATTGAGAATTGACAAAACCGTTTTAACAACATCAATGTTTGTTTTTTCATTATGACCTCCGATGTTGTAAATCTCGCCTTCTCTGCCTTTATCAATAATCATCGTTATCGCTTTGCAGTGGTCTTCCACATACAGCCAGTCGCGAACATTAAGCCCCTGACCGTAAACAGGAATGCTCTCATCATTGAGCGCTCTCGTAATAATCAAAGGAATAAGTTTTTCCGGAAAATGGTATGGACCGTAATTATTTGAACACCTTGAAACTGTAACGGGAAGTTTATAAGTTCTGAAATAAGCAAGAGTCAGAAGGTCGGCTGAGGCTTTTGAGGCAGAATAAGGGCTTGAAGTATGAATGGGCGTTTCTTCTGTAAAGAATAAATCCGTTCTGTCAAGAGGAAGGTCGCCGTAAACCTCATCTGTCGAAACCTGATGAAATCTTTTTACCCCGTATTTTTTTGAAGCGTCAAGAAGACTTGCCGTGCCAATAATATTGGTTCTTAAAAAAATGTCAGGATGTTCAATTGAGCGGTCAACATGACTTTCGGCTGCGAAATTAACGACAATATCGAACTGATTGTTTTGAAACAGTTTATCAACAAAATCCCTGTCGGCAATATCTCCCTTTGTAAAAGTGAAACGGTCATTGTTTAAGGCTTTTTTCAGAGTTTTAAGATTGCCGGCGTAAGTAAGTTTGTCAAGACAGACTATTTCGTACTCAGGACGGTTATCAAGCAGATAATAAATAAAATTACTGCCGATAAAACCTGCGCCGCCAGTAACAAGAATTTTCAATTCTCTGCGCCTCCGTTTTCTTTAAATTCCTTCTTTTTCTTTTCTTCTTCAGGGTCAAAAGGGGTTGCGATTTTGCGAATATCCACTCGGTCATATAGTTTTTTGAAACGGACGCCCACTTTATAATATGTCTTACAGTTTCTGCAATAATAAACTGCTCTGAAAAACTGATTATAATATTTCCAATCCTGAACAACCGTGCACTTTCTGCCGCATTTTTCACAGTTATAATTAAACATTGATTTATCTACAATAGGGTTATCAATATTAGTTATAACCTTTGCTTTGAAAAATAATTTTTTATAAAACTCATCGGAACATTCTGATGTAAAACCGTCAAAAACTGCTTTATTATATATTTTTCTGAGAATCTCTGCTGTTAAAAGACTGTCGTCAAGAGCCCTGTGAAAATTGTAACTTTCTGTGTCAATTCCCAGTTGTTCCGCAGCAATATGAAGACCTGTCTGCTGACCTGTGCCGGAAATTCTTTGGTAGCATTTCTGCAAATCGCAGTAATTATTCATAAATGGAATAGTATCAATTCCGTTCAGATATTTGAAATTGTCTGTAAGAACTCTTATATCGGTGTCGCCCCAGGTGAAAAAAGTGTTTGTTTCTTTGCCGAGCCATTTTCGGAAATCCGAAAAAGTTTTTGTAAAGAGTTCACCTGATCGCACATCCTCGTTGGTTATATTCGTAAGTCTTTTGACACTGCTTCTGAGTTTTTTGCCGACTTGCGATTTAATAACCTGCGAATATGTATCTGTTTCATTAAAATTTTCATCAAGCATAACGGCGCCGATTTCAATTATCTCGTTGAAAAAACCTTTTTTCTTACGGGAATAGGTGTTATTCCATTCAAGATCCATAATTACAAAACGCATCAGAACATCCTTTGCAGTTTGATACTTTTATAATACTACAATATATTGTAGTTTTCAAGATTTTATTACATATTTATTGTTATGTTTTTTGTGTTGATTTTTTTACTTTTCGATAGTATTATTAAATAAAAGCTTATCAGGAGGTCTGTAATGATTGACCGCAAACCTGTTAAACTCTCAGACAACAGAGTTTGGCGTCTGTATTTCGGCGGAAAATTGCTTGATGAATTCAGGGGCGTCAACGGCTTTGACGGCAATTTTCCCGAAGACTGGATTGCCTCCGTTGTTACCGCCAACAACCCCGAAAGAGAAAACAAACCCGAAAACGAGGGCTTGAGTAAGACGGAAAACGGCGAATATCTCCGGGATATAATAAACTCCGCCCCTGAAATGTATCTGAGTAAAAAGCATATTGAAAAACACGGCGAGAATTTCGGTGTTCTTACAAAGTTTCTTGATTCAGCGGAGCGTCTTCCCATTCAGGTTCACCCTGACAAAACTGCTGCTGAAACTCTGTTTCATTCCGATTACGGTAAAACAGAAGCCTGGTATATTCTCAACGGAAGAAAGATAAACGGCGAAGAGCCATACATCCTTCTCGGATTTAAAGAAGATGTAACAAAAGATAAACTCAAAGAACTGTTTGACAGGCAGGATATCGACACAATATCTGCTCTTATGAATAAGATTACCGTAAAACCGGGCGATGTTTTTCTTATAGAAGGCGGAACACCGCATGCTATAGGACCCGGCTGTTTTCTGATCGAGATTCAGGAGCCGACGGATTACACTATCAGCCTTGAAAAACACAACACGCTTGGTGAAAAAATGCCTGATTTTTTATGTCATATGGGTTTGGGATTTGATAAAATGTTTAACTGCTTCAATTATATTAAGTATTCATATGATGAAGTGGTAAAAAAATACAAGATTAAGCCCCAAATCATTGATTCAAATAAGGATTTTATTCTCACTCAACTTATAAGTTATAACAATACGCCGTGTTTTTCATTGAGAAAACTTGATATAAAAAAAGATTTTGTAAGAATAAACCCAGAGTGCCTTCCTTCCGCTCTGGTTTGCATTGATGGTGAAGGTGCCGTTAACAATATTGAAATTAAAAAAGGCGAAAGTATGTTTATGCCCGCCTGCATAAACAGCATTGATTTCAGAACCTCGAACGGTTTTACTTTAATTGAGTGTCTGCCGCCTTGTTAAAACGGAAGAAAATAAATGTCAGAAAAAATAACAAACAAAAAATATATATTTTTTTTTATAACACTTTGCAGCATTGTGTATTTCATCAGTTATTTAACACGCAAGAATTACGATGCCGCGCTTGTTGAGATTTATACTTCGCTCAATATTTCCAAAACACTTGCAGGGCTTGCAAGCACAGGTGCCGTTATGACTTACGGTGCCGGGCAGCTTTTAAGCGGTGTTCTCGGCGACAGGTTCAAGGCAAAATACATTATCGTAACCGGTCTGCTAATCACCGCTGTTTGTAATTTTACCATTCCGATTGTCAGTTACAATATATATCTGATGATTGCAGTCTGGTGCGTTAACGGTCTTGCTCAGGCAATGATGTGGCCGCCGATTGTTCGCATTATGAGCGACCTACTTGACAATAAAAATTACAAAAAAGCTGTTTTGTATGTTACAATTGCCAGTTCACTTTCGACAATCACAGTTTATATTCTTGTTCCGCTCTGCATTAAATTTTCAAAATGGCAGACTGCATTTTTCATCAGCTGTGCCGCAGCCGTTATAATATGTGTAATCTGGATTTTCGGAATCAGATTCTTTGAAAAATGCGTCAGTCATTCCAAAACAGAAACAGAATGCAAATACGAAACCGAAAAAGCACTGAAACTTGACAAAAAATACATTTTCATAACCGGGCTTATTCCTATCGCTGTCGGTATTATTCTCCAAGGAACACTTCGTGACGGCGTAACTACCTGGATGCCTTCAATTATTTCGGAAACATACAATCTCAACACGTCGGTTTCAATTCTTTCAACAGTCGCTCTGCCTCTGCTCGCTATTTTCAGTTCAACAGCTGCTTCTGCTATTCAGCGAAAATTTAAAAATGAGGTTTCAAGCGCCGCTCTGTTGTTTGTTATATCATTTATAAGCGCTGCTTTTCTTACTGTTTTTAATAAAACCAGTGTTATTTTATCTATTTTTTTGATGGCTGTAATTACTGCTTGTATGCACGGAATTAACCTGATGCTTGTATGCGAGGTTCCCAATTACTTTGCAAAATTCAATAAGGTTTCAACAGTTTCAGGAATACTTAATTCATTCACATACATAGGCAGTGCAATTTCCATTTACGCTATTGCGGCAATAGCAGAAATGTTTAACAATTGGAAGATTAATTTCCTTATTTGGTCTGTTATAAGTGCTCTTGGTTTTCTTTGTTGTGCTGCAGCATTCGGTAAGTGGAAAAAATTCAGAGATTCATCAATAAAACCAGAATAAATCATAAACGGAGGATATTATGACAAGGTATTTATCAGCAAAAGAGATTTATGCTTCATACGGAATTGATACCGAAAAAGCAATTGAAAAACTAAAAGATGTTACAGTCAGCATTCATTGCTGGCAGGGTGACGATGTTACGGGTTTTGATAACAAAGAAGTTCTTTCGGGCGGTATTCAAACTACCGGCAACTACCTCGGCAAAGCAACAACACCCGAAGAATTGATGGCGGATATTGACAAAGCATTTTCTCTTATTCCAGGCAAAAAAAAATTGAACCTGCATGCCAGTTACGCCATATTTGAAGGAGAACCTGTCGGCAGAGACGAAATTAAACCGGAACACTTTACGAAATGGGTTGAATTTGCAAAAGCAAGAAACATAGGCATAGATTTTAATCCCACCTTTTTCTCACACCCTATGGTAAAAGAAAATCTCACTCTTTCGTCTCCCGATGATGAAGTTCGCGCATACTGGATAAAACATGGAAAAGCCTGCATAAAAATCGCGGAATATTTCGCTGATGAAACAGGTGTTCCATGCGTTATTAACTTTTGGATTCCCGACGGTTACAAAGATATTCCTGCAGACAGACTTTCACCGAGAAAAAGATTCAAGGATTCAATGGATGAGGTTCTTGCAGAGCCTTATGACAAATCAAAGGTTTATGTTACACTTGAGTCTAAAGTGTTCGGAATAGGTCTTGAAAGTTACACTGTCGGCAGCGCGGAATTCTGCCTTTCATACGCAACAAAGGCCGGTATAACTCCTCTTATGGACAACGGTCATTATCATCCGACAGAACTTGTATCCGACAAAATTTCATCGCTTCTTCTTTTTAATGAAAAAATAGCGCTTCATGTTACGAGGGGCGTCCGCTGGGACTCAGACCATGTTGTTATTCTCGACGATGAAACAAAAGAAATCGCTAAAGAAATAGTTCGTAATAACGCACTTGACCGCGTGTTTATAGCAACAGATTATTTTGATGCCTCAATTAACCGTATTTCCGCTTGGGTTACCGGAGTTCGTAGCGTTCACAAAGCTTTGCTTTATGCTATGCTTCAGCCGGTTGAAAAAATGAAAGAACTGCAGAATATGGCAAAATTCACACAGCTTATGGCGCTTTCAGAAGAAATAAAAACAGCACCATTCGGAGATGTCTGGAACGAATATCTTGAACGACAGAATCTGACAAACAGCTATTATGATGAAATAGAAAAATATGAAAAAAAAGTTCTTATAAAGAGATAAAAAAATACGGCTTGCATAAAATTGCAAGCCGTATTTTTAAATCAAAATATCTGACAATTCATTTTTTAATGCCTGAATAACCGCATTGTCATATTCAGGATTGTTTTCGACACAATCAAGCATTTTTATTACATTTGAGGCTGCTGTTTTTACAGCCTCTCTTTTTTTCAGAGGCAGAGAAATCATGTCGTCTGTCTGCTTTGCTTTTTGTAACAGTTCATTTACTCCGCTGATATCTCTTGATTTATTGAACTGCGGATAAATATCATCAATGTTTTCAACCTCGCCGGTAACAATATCGCCCGCAAGCCGTAATGCTGTGTTATTACTGCCTATCTCGTGATACTGCCCTTCAAAAAGCCAGATTGTGTCGCGAAACGGACTTCCCGAAACATCAACTGTTCTGTCGGGCGAAATATATCTGCCTTCTTTTTTTAAAGCCTCCCCAAAGGGCACTGCCCACGCGCCCGGTGCGGTAGAGGTTATCTGAATTACAGAATCTGAATTTACGCTTTTTGCGCTTTTAAAAAGAGATAAAAAATCAAAATCACGGCTGTCCTGACCGAATTTTTTATTATATCCGCAAATGAAATAAACGCCTACCGAGCACTTATATCTGAGTGAAAGCAATCTGTTAATCAGATTACACTGAGCTTTATAGTATCTTTCGGATTTTTCCAAAACGCTGAGCAGCTGTTTGTCTTTTGTGCCGGAAAACAGTTTTTTAACAACCTCATTATATCTTTCTTTAGGCACCAGAGCCATAAAAGATGTGTTGCGAAGAATAACGGAGTGAACAACGCCGTCAATAAGGCTTGCGAAAACTTTTTCAATTTGTTTTTCTTTGAATTTTGAGAGATGTTTTGCGTATTTTTCGTTAATCAGAGTGCCGAGCCGTTCAGTGAAATCATCTCCTATATTAAAAGTGATTAAATCTGAAAGCCCGTCGCTTCCGTTCCATGCGCCGACTATGCTGATGATTTTGCTTATATAATTACCGTCAATGGCTCCCGATTCATCTGAGTAATATTTGTCAATATAAGCGTTAACAACAGATGCTCCCATGCTCATAGGCACAAGAACAACTTTTTTACAGCCTTCGTGTTTGGCAATAATCTTTTTTATCATTTCATGCAATGCGTCTGCATCGGCATATATGTCTGAAAACGGAGAATAATTGAAACAATAAAGGTTTTCTTCCCCAATTTTTTCAGCGAGTTCTTTACAGGGAATATCATGGTAAATTCTTCTGAGCATACTTTTTTCAAAGTCGCTGCATTTTTCACCTGTAATCAAATTAATGTTCCTGAGTTCCGCAAAAGATCTCGCTCCGTAAATTCTGACGTTAACTTTTTCGGGCAGATTTCCGTTTTCATCAACAACACAGCACGAAAGCAGAGCCGCAAAAAGATCCCGCACGGGCTCCGCCTTTGTAAAATCGGAATCAGAGGTAAGAGTAACCAACCCGCGCAGTAAAACACCGGCAAGTTTAAAATACATTTTCAAGTTGAAATCTTTGAAAACGATTTCTTTTTTCTGAGGAACAAGATTCCAACTGTAGCCGTCGCTGTTATTAAGTGTTGACCAGGTCTGACCGATTCCGGTTACAAAAACAACCGGTTCGTTGCCGTTATACATAGATATTCTCCATTTTTAGTAAAATTAATATTTTTATTTTATCATATTAAAATTTAAAATCAATGTTTTAACTTTAATTTATTGACATTACAAAATGCTTATGATATACTTTATCGAAATTAAAAACACCTTAAAAACATTGACGGAGACAGTAGTCTTTGCTGAGTAAATCAAAGAGAGCCGGCGACGGTGAGATGCCGGTATTTACTGCAATGAACGAACATCACTCCCGAGTTTCAAACCGAAAGTTCACAAGTAGGCTTTGACGGAGTCCCACCGTTAGCGGGGAAGCATAAAATCATGTATGCATATCAGGTGGTTAACGGATTATTAACTCCGTCCTGTATGGGCGGAGTTATTTTATTTGTGGAGGTAAAAAATATGTATGACAAAGTGTCAACAAGCCTTGATTTTGTAAAGAACGAAAAAGAAGTTCTCGATTTCTGGAAAAAGAATGACATTTTTGAAAAAAGCATAAAAATACGCGAAGGGAACCCCACATATACTTTTTATGACGGCCCCCCTACCGCCAACGGCAAACCTCATATCGGTCATGTTCTTACCCGTGTAATCAAAGATATGATTCCCCGTTACAGAACTATGAAGGGCTATATGGTGCCCCGTAAAGCCGGATGGGACACTCACGGCCTTCCGGTTGAACTTGAGGTTGAAAAGTTGCTCGGAATAAACGGCAAAGACCAGATTGAAGCATACGGTCTTGAACCGTTTATTAAACTGTGCAAAGAAAGCGTCTGGAAATATAAAGGCATGTGGGAGGATTTCTCCGAAACTGTCGGATTCTGGGCGGATATGGAAAACCCCTATGTAACCTATCACAACGATTATATTGAAAGCGAATGGTGGGCTCTTAAAGAAATCTGGAACAAAAACCTTCTTTATAAAGGTTTCAAAATTGTTCCCTACTGCCCGCGCTGCGGCACCCCTCTTTCATCACACGAGGTTGCTCAGGGCTATAAAACATTAAAAGAACGCACCGCTGTAGTCCGCTTCAAGATTAAAGGTGAAGACGCTTATTTCCTTGCCTGGACTACAACACCGTGGACCCTTGCCTCAAACATCGGCCTTTGCGTAAATCCCGATGAAATATATGCTAAAGTCAAAGCCGCCGACGGTTATACTTATATTCTCGCGAAAGCGCTTCTTGACAGTGTTCTCGGCTCAATATATGAAATTCTTGAAACATACACCGGCAAAGACCTTGAATATAAAGAGTATGAGCCACTTTACCAGTGCGCAAAAGATGCTGCCGACAAACAACATAAAAAAGCTTTCTTTATTTATTGCGACAATTATGTAACTATGTCAGACGGCACGGGAATTGTTCACATTGCTCCCGCTTTCGGCGAAGACGACGCAAGAGTCGGCAGAAAATATGACGCGCCGTTTGTTCAGATGGTTGACGAACACGGTGTTATGAAAGAAGAAACGCCTTTTGCCGGTATGCGCGCAAAACCCACTCAGGCTGAAATTGACATGGGCGCTGTCAGCTGCGACCCCGAGGTTTTGAAAGAACTCGATTCAAGAGGAATACTTTTCAGCGCTCCCAAAATGGAACATGATTATCCTCATTGCTGGCGTTGCTCCACTCCTCTTCTTTATTATGCAAGAGAATCCTGGTTTATAAAAATGACAGAGGTTCGCGACGACCTTGTAAAAAATAATAATACAATCAACTGGATTCCCGAAAGCATAGGCACCGGCAGATTCGGCGACTGGCTCAATAATGTTCAGGATTGGGGTCTTTCACGCAACCGCTACTGGGGCACTCCGCTTAACATTTGGGAATGCGAATGCGGTCACAGGCACGTTATAGGCTCCATTGAAGAACTCAAATCTATGTCTGACAACTGCCCGGATGACATCGAACTTCACCGCCCTTATATAGATGCCGTTACCATCACCTGCCCTGAATGCGGCAAACAGATGAAGCGTGTTCCCGAAGTTATTGACTGCTGGTTCGACTCCGGCTCAATGCCTTTTGCGCAGCACCATTATCCTTTTGAGAACAAAGAACTGTTTGAAGACCAGTTCCCCGCGGAATTCATTTCCGAAGCAGTTGACCAGACAAGAGGATGGTTCTACTCACTGCTTGCTATTTCAACAATTCTTTTTGATAAATCCCCTTACAAAAATGTTATTGTTCTCGGTCTTGTTCAGGATGAAAACGGTCAGAAAATGTCAAAATCCAAAGGCAATGCTGTCGATCCGTTTGATGCACTTGCAAAATTCGGCGCAGACGCAATAAGATGGTATTTCTATACCAATTCCGCGCCATGGCTTCCCAACCGTTTTTATGACAAAGCGGTTGTTGAAGGCCAGAGAAAATTTATGGGCACATTGTGGAACACTTATGCTTTCTTTGTTCTTTATGCCAACATTGACAGTTTTGACGCAACAAAATATTCGCTTAAGTATGACAAACTCTCTGTAATGGATAAATGGCTTGTTTCAAAACTCAATACGCTTATTCTTACAGTTGACGGTTACCTCGAAAAATACTGTATTCCCGAAGCCGCAAAGGCATTACAGAGTTTTGTTGACGATTTAAGCAACTGGTATGTGCGCCGCGGCAGAGAACGCTACTGGGCACAGGAGATGAGTCAGGATAAGATTAACGCTTATATGACCCTTTACACCGCTCTTGTTACCGTTGCAAAACTTTCGGCACCGATGATTCCTTATATGTCAGAGCAGATTTACAGAAACCTTGTCTGCAATATTGATAAAAATGCTCCCGAAAGCGTTCACCTCTGCGATTACCCTGTTGCTGACGAAAGCAAAATTGACAAACAACTTGAATCATCAATGCAGGAAGTTCTTGACATTGTTGTTCTCGGCAGAGCGGCAAGAAACGGTGCCAACATCAAAAACAGGCAGCCTCTTTCAAAAATGTTTGTTCAAGCTGACAAATCGCTGAATGAAGAACTGTCTTCAATAATCAGAGATGAGTTGAATGTCAAATCTGTTGAATTTGTCACAGACGCATCCGGCTTTGTATCTTATGCTTTTAAACCGCAGCTTAAAACCGTAGGCCCAAAATACGGAAAACTCCTTAACGGAATAAAAGATTACCTTGCAAATGTTGACGGGTCTGCTGCGAAAGCACAGCTTGACAGCGAAGGCGCCGTTAAATTTGAAGTCAACGGCGAACCCGTTGAACTTACCGAAGAAGACCTGCTCATCAGTTCCGTTCAGAAAGACGGTTTGTATTCTGTTTCGGATTACGGCGTAAATGTTGTTCTTGACACCGTTCTTGACGATGAACTGATTTCGGAAGGTTATGTAAATGAACTAATTTCCAAAATTCAGACAATGCGCAAAGAAGCCGGTTTTGAAGTTATGGACCACATCAGAGTTTATTTCAGCGGAGAAAACTGCGATGTAATCACCGGTGTTTTTGAAAAATCCGGCGAAAGCATAATGCACGATGTTCTTGCAGAAGAAATAATCAATTCATCATGCGGCGCATATTGCAAAGAATGGGATATAAACGGCATTAAAGTTACTCTCGGCGTTGAAAAAACAAAATAAACCTTAAGGGCTTGCAGATTTAATTATTTGCAAGCCTTCTTTTTTCCGCCGCCCGACAATGCGAACACAATGCTGTTTCGTAAAAGACCCGTGTCAACAGGGCAGTTTTCTTTTGCAAAGCCCGCCGCTTCGCCGCCTATTGACCGTGCCGCTTGCATAAGTGCGTAAACCTCCGCCTCTGACACTTTCTTTATGCCTTTTGTAAATTCCGTCAGGTCAACCTCAATTTCAATGTTATCTTCCATAATCCTGCCTTTCGGGTATAAAAAAACACCCTACAGGTGTAGAGTGTTGATATGAATTGTGAAATAATAATCTCGTAGCCGTAGAGGAAGGAGAACACTATAAGCAAAGTTAAAACCATCTCGCAAACTAAAACTGGCAGAAACGAGACATTCAAAGATTTAAACACAGGTAAAACAATGAACCGCAGTCAATTTGTTAGCAAAATAAAAAGCGGTCAATACTCCGATGATTTTCATATCAGAAAGATTAACGGAGTTGAAACACCCTGCTCAAATCCAGATAAGAGCAAGAAAAACAACTTAGGTTAATCCTCAAAATCTATTTCTACGGCTACGCCTGTGTGCTCAATTATCTCGGTGTCGCTAATTACAGCAAGAACTTCTCTTGTTTCACTGTCAACTACGCATATTTGGTCTGCTTCTTTGTTTCCAATTGTCATTTTTATCTCCTTTTGCAATATTAAAACCCTGCCGTTAAGCAGGGTTTATTTTAATACGGAACATCAAACCACCGTGCGACTGCGTGTGCTGCCTCTTTTGTTTCTTTGCCTAAATACGGCACATAAATATCAAAGTCGTAGGGTTCGTCATTGAGTAATGTTTCTAAAACAGTAAAATCAACCACTTCTTGAATGTCTGTTATCCCTGTCTTTTCCATTTCCTCGAAAAAGTCAAACGCTCTTTTTGTTTTTTCGGGAGACTCTTTTATAATTCTTTTTATGAAAGGAATAACAACAAATGCAAACTGTATATGTGTTCCGTCTGTTTCATCAACTGCATTCTTTTCACACAACTCGTCAAAAAACGGTTTGTCATCAGGAAACAGCGAAATGAAATCTTTGTATAACTCCTCGTATTTCATTTATTCCTCCCATTCTTTAATTGCTTTGTTAAGGTCATTTATTAGTTTTTCTGCAATAGTCCTTTCATCAGGTGTTAAAGGCTCTTTCATTACTTTGTTTGAAAGGTTTCGTTTCAATTCAATCGCTTTGTTATAATGATTTCCATTGTTTCGACTTATATTTAAACCTGTGCTTTTTTCAAATCTTAATGCGTCCGCTGTGCCACCGTCACCGATAAAACTTTTCGGGCGATATAATTGGTCTATCGCATTATATAATTTTGCGTTGTCTGCCTTTGCAAGCAGTTCTTCCCGTTTACTGTCGCCTATCCAATCTTTATACTTTGCCGGTAGTGCTTTCCCATTTTCTCCTACATAAAAATCGGTTTCTTCTGTTTTATTAATTTTACCATATTTTTCCTTATTTTGCAACAGTTTATTGCTATAATTCGGGTTTTCTGCCGCCGCTAAATCAGCCTCTTTTTGTTTCTTTTCCGCAAAGTATTTATCCCAATATTTCTTTGACTCTTCTGCATATTTTTCTTGCGGTGCGTCAGGCAGCATTTCGGTTTTGCCTGTGTATTTGTTATAAAACCCTCTTGTTATTTCTCGCATAGCGCAACGGCAGTTGTAAACCTCTGCTGCTTCGCCCTGCGGGTCTTGCGGATAGCGTAAACCGTTGCTGAAACGCTCGTTATAATGCACCGTTTCACCGTCAAGATATGCGTGAGAGTCACGGGTTCTTTCATCGTGTGTTGCCAACCACTGCTTGTCAAGGATAATACCGTCAGAAGCCGCCTGTTGCATTGCTTCATATCCACCGGCATTGTGCGCTCCGTTCATCAGCGTTCTTGTGTTGCGGATTGTCGCTTTGCGTTCCTTTTCAGTTACTGTGCCGAGTACCTTGTTGACATTTTTCTACTCCTTCGCTGTTGACTTTTAGTATTTATGTGATATAATTTTTTCGAGGTCGGCAGGGTGGTAAGCCCTGCTTCCCTTAAAGGCGTGTCCGCCTTTTAAATTAACTCGCTGATTGCTCTTATCAATTCGGCGAGTTCTTTTTTTACCGTTTTAATAAAAAACATTTATTCTTCTTTCAATAACTCTTTGCCTTTTCAATGTATTTGTTCTGAGTATAAGACAGTTGTATAATTATTAGGTTTATAAAGCAGTTGCCGTATTTATTTGACACTTTTTCTATAAAGTGATAAAATTATATAAAATTATAAAACTTTAAGGAGTATTTATAATGAAAGGAATTATTCTTGCCGGCGGAACCGGTTCAAGACTTTATCCGCTCACAATGGTTACCAGCAAACAGCTTTTGCCTGTTTATGACAAACCTATGATATATTATCCTTTGTCAACTCTTATGCTTGCGGGTATAAGAGAGATTCTTATTATTTCAACACCTGACGACACACCTAAATTTGAAAGACTGCTCGGAACAGGCAAACAGTTCGGGTTAAAACTTTCTTACGCCGTTCAGGAACATCCCGCCGGTCTTGCTCAGGCTTTTATTATCGGCGAAAAATTTATCGGCAAAGAACATGTTGCAATGATTCTCGGCGACAATATTTTTTACGGCAGCGGCCTCGGCCATATGCTCAGACAGGCGGTAAAAAAAGAGGAAGGCGCCACAATTTTCGGCTATAATGTTGAGAATGCGCAGGCGTTCGGCGTTGTTGAATTCAACTCAAAAGGAATTCCCGTTTCAATAGTCGAAAAGCCGGAACACCCGAAATCACATTATGCCGTTACCGGGCTTTATATTTATGACAACAAAGTTATAGATTATGCCAAGGCTTTAAAACCTTCCAAACGCGGCGAACTTGAAATAACCGACATAAACCAGATGTATCTTGAAGCGGGCACGCTTGATGTTCAACTTCTCGGCAGAGGTTACGCCTGGCTTGACACAGGAACCGTTGAAGCGCTCTATGAAGCTTCAAACTTTATCGGAACGGTTGAAAGACTTCAGGGAATCAAAATTTCCGCACCCGAGGAAATAGCATATAACAACAGGTGGATAAGTAAAAAATCTCTTCTTGAATCCGCTGAAAAATATGATAAATCTTCTTACGGCAGGCATCTTCAAAGAGTTGCAAACGGAACAATTCTTTACGGCAGCAAACCTGGCGAAAGACCTCACTGGGGCAGAGAGGATGACGAAGAGGTATGAATCTTATAAAAACCGGAATTGACGGTTTAATTATACTTGAGCCGAAGGTTTTCGGCGACAACCGAGGATGGTTTTATGAATCATATTCAAAAAGAACTCTTGAAGAATTCGGAATAACAGCAGACTTTGTGCAGGATAACCGTTCTTATTCCTCTCAGAAAGGCACATTAAGAGGGCTTCACTGCCAGAAAAACCCTGATGCTCAGGCAAAACTGCTAACATGCACAAGGGGAAAAATATTTGATGTTGCTGTAGATATCCGTGAGTGTTCGCCTACATATTTAAAATGGTATGGTATTGAATTGAGCGAAGATAACAAAAAACAGTTTTTTATTCCACGCGGTTTTCTTCACGGATTTGTTACGCTTACCCCGGATGTTGAAGTTCTTTATAAGGCAGACGCGTTTTACTCACCTGAAAATGACAGGAGCGTTTGCTACCATGACCCCGATATAGGCGTTGAATGGCCTGTTGAAAACCCTGTAATTTCAGACAAAGATGCCGCTGCTCCTCTTTTGAAAAACAGCGACATACATTTTAAATATTAACAAATATGCCATTCGGATTATTCTGGGTGGCTTTTATACTTCTTCAATATCAACGCCGAGAATAACAACATCATCAAGCGGTTTGTCTCTTGAATCTGTTTGAACAGAGGCAATTTTATCAACAACATCCAAGCCTTCATAAACCTGACCGAAAACGGTGTGTCTGAAATCAAGGTGCGGTGTTCCGCCGAGTTTTTCATAATCGTTAACTGTATCTTCGGGAAAACTTTCGGGGTATTGTTTCATTTGCTGCAATAATGAGGAATTAACTGTTTTTGCCTGAACAATAAAAAACTGACTGCCGTTTGTATCAGGACCGGCGTTAGCCATTGACAAAGCGCCGCGTATATTATGGTAATCTACGCTGAACTCATCTTCAAACGGTCTGCCCCAGATGCTTTCACCGCCTCTGCCGGTTGCGGTGGGATCACCGCCCTGAATCATAAAGTCATTAATAACTCTGTGAAAAACAACGCCGTCATAATAACCGTTTTTTGCGTGGGTAACAAAATTCTCAACTGTTTTTTCTGCAGCGTCGGGGAAAAAGACGATTTTAATATCTCCTTTGTTTGTTTTCATAACCGCAGTGATATCACCTTTAACAGGTTTTCTAATCTGTTTACTCATTTTATATTTCCTTTCAGTATATTTGATTTGTAAGAACTATTTTGTCAGAATCCGTAAATGAGGCAATAATTCCGTTATTATCATAAGTTGCAAAAAACGGGCATTTTGCAACCATTACAAGATTCCACTTAACATTCGGATAAACTTTACCGAGATGATTTGTAACTATTGCAATTTCAGGCTTTAATACTTTAAGAAATTTCATTGAAGAAGAACCGTAATAACCGTGATGACCGATTTTTAACAAGTCTATATCGCCGACTTTATCGGCTACCAAATCTTCAACTCCGCTCGGTCTTGTTATGTCTGCGGCAAGAAAAGCTACTTTTTTGCCTTTTGTTACTTTTACCCCGACACTTTCAGAGTTCTCACCTTTGCCTGCCAAATCCGGAGAATTAACAGTGTTAAAAAACTGAATTGTAAAATCTCCGAATATAAAAGGCTCATCGGGAAGATTGTGAATAACCGGGACATTTTTGTCATTCAGGTCTTCAATAATCTGATTATAAGTTTCGGTAAGGCCCCATTTAAAATCATATTTGCTGAACATATTCTCATCGCAGCCTTTAAAATATGCTTTATCTATTTTAATATTCTCATTGGTGATAATTGCGTGAAATGAGCCTATGTGATCATAGTGGCAATGTGTACCGAGAATAAAAGAGAGACGGGCTGTTCCGCTTTCATCCATACAGGTTTTTAAAATGTAATCAACGGTTTCTTCTTCATAACCTTTGTATTCGGTTTTTCTTCTGGGGTTATTATTGCCTTCGCCGGAGTCAATCAATGCAAACTTTCCGTTGCTTTCAATCAGAATTGCGTCTGAGTTGGCTGTGTTAAGAAAATGAATACGGTCATCGCCGTTTGAATAATCAAACTGTTCTTTTTCAATATTTATTCTTTTACAGTATTTATTGAATAAAACAACTGTAGAAATATCAAGAATAAAAATCAGTGCCATAAGGGGCACAATAATCCATGTAGCGATTTTTTTAGCTTTTTTACTGTTCATTGTATTCTCCGATAATAAAGTAAAAATATATTAACATATATTTATGTTTTTTTCTACATTTTTAAGAGTTATTTTATTCTTTGCTTGTATATTTCTGAAATTTATTGTAAACTATTTGCAGTTTTTACTTAGAGGTAGATTATGACAGACAAATCAAAAGAGATATTTTCCGGTTTTACGGATGGTTTTTTTAATATGACACGCATTCTTCCGCTTGTTATATCAATGTGCGTATGTTCTACTTTTTCAATGAATGCAAGTTTGTTTTCGGCTGTAATCTGCAGTTTAGCATATCCTTTTACCGGCCTTTTGCCTTCATTTTCATTATTTGTTGTTTTATACAGTGTATCGGCTTTTTACGGTTTAAACACTGCTTTGGCAGGAGTTTTATTATGCGCAGTTCTTCTTGTTGTTTTATCTTTTCTTAAAACCGAAAAACTGAAATCGGCAGTATATACACCGGTAACAGCGGCAGTAATGCTGGGATTTACTCTATATATGACAGTTATGCAGACCACAGATTATTTCGGAATCGGCGCGGTCGGCAAAAATGTTGTTGAAATGTTAAAATCTTACCGTTCACTTGGTTTTCACGGCAACTGGCGCGGGGTTCTTTACGGCACAATAGTTTTGGTTGTAATGATTGTTTACAGAAGAAAGTTTAAAAACTTAAGTAAAAAAATTCCCGCCGCATTCTGGTGCTTTGTAATTACAATACCGTTGAATATAATTCTTATTCCCGGAAACATAATTTCGCCCATAAACGAAATCGGAACATACGATTATTATTCAGGTTTAATTGATTTTTCAAATATAAATATTTTCGGCGGTATTATTTGCGGTTTTTCGTTGCTGTTTGTTTATTTATACAGATTTACTGTTGATGATGTTCCGGCAAATAAAAAAAATATATTATTATCATCTGCATTTGTTTGTGCGTGCTCAATTGCAGGTTGTGTAGCGCCCTACCCTTCAAAAAAGCAAGAAAACAGCATTATTACAAAAATAATAACTGCTGTTTCATGCTCGATATTATGTTCATTAATAATAGTATTTTTAAATAAACCGATTGGCAGAACGCCTGTTTCTACGTGCGCCGTAATACTGATAATCGGTATGTGGCAGCAAAACATCTGGAGTTATTTAAAATCTGCATTTACATCAGGCATAACCGGCATAATCGCATTTATTTGCGTCATTACAATTATTATGGTTATAAACCCGGAAACAGGAATTGTTATTGCAGCTTTTATCAGTGCAGGTTATAAAATAATAAATATAAAGAAAAAACGAATAACAGAATAGAATAATAATAAGGAGCAATTATTGATTGATAATTGCTCCTGCTGTTTTAAAACAAATTGCCGCCGTGACAATCAATGCCGACAATTACCGGAAAATCTTTAAATACGAGTTTTTTTACGCTCTCACAGCCCAAATCAAAAAAGGCAATTTCTTCGCAGGATTCAATACTTTTTGAGCACAGAGCCCCTGCACCGCCGATAGCGCAGAAATAAACGGCATTATTACGAACTATTGCATCACAAACTTCTTTGCTGCGTGGACCTTTGCCTATCATAGACGCAAGACCTAAATCAAGAAGTTTCGGTGCAAATTTATCCATTCTTCCAGAAGTTGTGGGGCCGCAACTGCCGATTATTCCGCCTTCGGGTGTAGGTGTCGGGCCTGCATAGTAAATCGAAGCACCGGATAAATCAAATGGCAGTTCACCGCCGTTTTCAAGAATTTCAAATATCCTTTTATGTGCGGCATCTCTCGATGTGTAAACAACGCCGGAAAGTTTTACTGTATCGCCTGCATTGAGAATACTGCTGTAATCTTTTATTTCTTCTGTTTTAATTGAGAATTCAGCCATTTGTTATACCTTATTCTTCAGAAAACTTTTTGCTGAGGAATTCTTCTTCAACTTTTGTCAGACCGTCAACATCAAATCTGAACTGGTCATTGTCAAAATAATCCGTGTCAAAATTTGAAGAAACGGAATCAAGATAAACAATTAAAGATTTCAAAGCATCGGTCAGTTTATCGGTTTTTTTAAGATTAGTTGAATTGATAAGATTTTCAAAGTCACTTCTATTTTTTTCAAATTCATCGCAAATGTTTCGGATATTGTCAAAAACAGCCTGCTCTGAAATAATCCGTTCATTTAACGATTGAATTGTGTTCTGATTTGTATCATTTTCTATTCTCAGTTTTTCAATTTCATTGTTCAGGGAGCAGATAACCGATTCATTTTTATCTACATTATCTGCTTTTAATCTCAATGATTCTGCCGTTTTCTGAGAGTCAGACAGTTTAATTTGAAGTTTTTCTACATAATCAATTACGTCTTCTCTTTTGAATCCGCCGAAAAAAGCGCGTCTGAGTATCTGACCGGATGCCATAATATCACCGTATGAAAAAATTATTGTTTCATAGAAATTGCCGCTTTTGCCTTAGCAACAATATTAGCTGCGTCAAGACCGTAAATGTGAAGCATTTCAACTGCAGGACCGGATTTACCGAACTTATCTTCTACGCCGACCCTGAGAACAGGAACAGGAACTGTTTTGCAAACAACTTCTGTAACGGCAGAGCCGAAACCGCCGACAATATTATGTTCTTCAGCAGTTACAATTGCACCCGTTGATTTTGAAGCTTCAATAATCGCTTCTTCATCAATAGGTTTAATAGTATGAAAATTAATCACCGAAGCGGAAATGCCTTCCGATGAAAGAATATCTTTTGCAATAAGAGCTTCTTTAACCATAAGACCCGTAGCACAGATTGTAACATCGGATCCGTCACAGAGTTTAACGGCTTTTCCGATTTTGAATTCATAATTATCAGGGTCATTGAATCTTTCAACAGCAAGTCTGCCGAATCTAAGATAAACGGGACCGTCCATCTCGGCAGCTGCTATTACTGCGGCTCTTGCCTCGACATCATCGGCAGGGTTGATGATTGTCATACCGGGAATTGAACGCATCAGTGCAATATCTTCACAGCACTGATGGCTGGCTCCGTCTTCACCTACGGAAATGCCTGCGTGTGTTGCGCCGATTTTAACATTAAGGTGAGGATATCCGATAGAATTCCTTACCTGTTCAAAAGCGCGACCGGCTGCAAACATCGCAAATGAACTGGCAAATACAATATGGCCGGTTGTGGAAAGACCGGCAGCGACGCACATCATATTGCCTTCGGCAATTCCTGTATCAATAAATCTGTCGGGAAAAGCTTTTTTAAACATACCTGTTTTTGTTGCTGCCGCAAGATCGGCATCAAGAACAACTACTTTATCATTTTTCTCGCCAAGTTCAACAAGCGCTTTGCCGTATGCTTCGCGAGTTGCCATTTTTACTACTTCAGCCATTTTGTTTACTTCCTTTCCCTTAAGATTATGCTTCTAAATCGGCAAGCTGCGCTTTGAGTTCGCTCATAGCCTGTTCATACTGTTCGGCATTGGGAGCGGCACCGTGCCAATTCACCTGATTTTCCATAAATGAAACACCTTTGCCCTTAACGCTGTTTGCAATAATAACAGAGGGCTTGCCTTTGAATTCGGATGCCTGCTTAAAAGCGGCATCAATTTCATCAAAACTGTGTGCGCAAATCTCAATAACATTCCATCCGAACGCTTTGAATTTTTCAGGAACGGGATACGGAGAGTTGACATCCGCTATTGAACCGTCAATCTGAAGACCGTTCAAGTCAACAACAGCGCAAAGATTGTCAAGACCCTTTGCGGAGGCATACATTGCAGCTTCCCAAACCTGACCTTCCTGAATTTCACCGTCACCGAGAACTGTATATACTCTGAAAGGTTTGCCCGAAAGTTTACCGCCGAGCGCCATTCCGCAAGCAACCGAAATACCCTGACCTAATGAGCCGGTGCTCATATCTACACCGGGAGTGTATCTCATACTGGGATGGCCCTGAAGGTAAGAATCGGGTTTTCTGAGTGTTTTCAAGTCTTCAACCGGGAAAAAGCCTTTAAGAGCAAGAACAGCATAAAGCGCGGGCGCGCAATGACCTTTTGAAAGAACAAATCTGTCTCTGTCTTCCCACTGAGGATTTTTAGGGTCAACATTCATTTGATGAAAATACAAATAAGTGATAATGTCAACACAAGACAGCGAACCGCCCGGATGACCGGACTTGGCATTGAATACACCTTCAATTATTCCGATTCTGGCATTGCAGGCTTTGATTTTTAATTGTTTTTTTACAACTGCATCCACTATGAGGACACCTCCATTTTAATATAAGCGGAATAATCCGCATATTCTGTTATTTAATATTCAGTCCGGATTTTTTCAAAAAATCCGTAAAATATTCAGGCAATTCGGATTTAATAACAGTTCTTTCACCGCTGACAGGATGAGTAAAACCGAGAAGACCTGCGTGAAGACATTGACCGTTCAGACTTTTAATTCCGTTTGATGGACCGTAAACAGGGTCTCCTGCAACAGGATGACCGATATAAGCCATATGAACTCTTATCTGATGTGTTCTGCCTGTTTCAAGTTTCAGTCGAACAAAAGAAAAATCTGATGTTTCATCAAGAACTTCATAATGTGTAACAGCCGGACGTGAATAATGCTCGGTAACGCACATCATTTTACGGTTTTTGGTGCTTCTGCCTATCGGCGCGTCAATTACTCCTGATTTTTCTTTCAATTTACCGTGAACTACAGCACGGTATTCGCGGTCCAAGGTATGATTCTTTATTTGCTCGGCAAGGGAAATATGGGAAAAATCATTTTTTGCAACAAGCAAAAGCCCGCTTGTGTCTTTGTCTATTCTGTGAACAATACCGGGTCTTATAACGCCGTTTATGCCGGATAAATTGTCAGCGCAGTGAAAAAGCAGTGCATTTACAAGTGTTCCGTCGGGATTACCTGCAGCGGGATGAACAACCATTCCTCTGGGCTTGTTTACAACCAATAAATCATTGTCTTCGTATCTCACATCCAAAGGAATGTTCTGCGGAACTGCTTCAAGTTCACGGGGAGAAGGAACAATAAACTGTATAACTGCTCCTTCATTGGGTCTGTAATTTTTTGAAACGGTTTTTCCGTCAACAAATACACAGGATGACGAAAGAAGCGATTGAATAAATGACCTGGATAACGAAGGAACTGAAGAAACAATTATTTTATCAATTCTTTGCCCGGACTCATCAGCAGAAACAATTATAGTAATCGGTTCTTCAATGCCTATCACAATACCGTTTTCAGGCATTTTTATCACCTCTGCTTTTTTTGCCGGGCTTTTTAAATCCGATTAATAATTCATATCCCGCAAGCATAAAAGCACCTACGGTAATAAAACAGTCGGCAATATTAAATACGGCAAAATTCATAAACAAAGGTTCAATAAAATCAATAACATAGCCTCTTAAAACTCTGTCAATCATATTCCCGATTCCGCCGGATATAACAAGAATAAGCGAAACGGTAACAATTATACTCGGTGATTTTCTCATCATAAGATATATAAGACAAGCAAAGATTATTACCGATGTCAAAACCGATAAAACTACAATGCTGTTTGAAAACGAGCTGAACGCTGCACCGGTATTTTCAACATAATTAAGACGAAATAAACCGAATAAAAACTCTTTGCTTCCGTTTTCCGACAAATAGTCTGACACTATTCTTTTTATTATTTGATCAAATCCGGCAAGGGCAATGATTGAAATCAATGAAATCAGTTGAAACATTTAATAATCAGTCATCGAAAAATCCGCTGAAAATTGACTGCTGATCGTCATCGTCATCAGCAATATCATCAAGATTGATTTTGAATCCTGAAAAATCATCTTCATCATCTTTTTCATCGTTTTCCTGAATACTATCAATCGAATCTTCTTCTGCAACTTCAGAAACAGTTTCAGTTTCTTCAATTACATCTTCGTCTTCATCTTGAACAGAAACATCTTCTTCTGTTTCGTCAGAATCATTCAGATCTTCAGATTCCGTTTCTTCTGCATCTTCTGTTTCATCTGTATCTTCTGCGGTATCTTCGACCGGAATTTCAACCGTCTCATCTGTTAAATCGAAGTTTTCTACATCTTCGGCAACAGCATCAACCTGCGATTCAAGTTCTTCAGTTGAAACAACGGGAACTTCAACTTCTTCAACAGATATTTCTTCTGAAACATCGTCAGCATTTAGTTCAAGGTCTTTAATATCGGGTTCATCAGCAATATCATCAAGTAATGACAACTGTTTTTCACAAACATCTCCCACTGATGCTTTATATTTACCGACTTCATCTTTAAGTCTCGCAGCCTGAGAAGTGTAAAATGCAAGTCTTTTTTCGCTGTCGCCGATTATCTCAGAAGCTTTTTTCTTTGCCTCTGCAATAATTGATTCTGCTGATTTATTCGCGGCAGATACTGCAGACTGACCGTCGGCTTTAGCTTTTTCAATATAAGCCTGAACAGTCTGTTTGGTTTTATCAACAAAATCTTTGGCATTCTTTCTTGCGGCTTCGATAATCTCGGAGCCTTCAGCCTTTGCGGCGGCTATAGTTGCCGCCTTTTCATCTTCTGCTTCCTGACGAACTGCTTTTGCAGTTCGTTCTGCTATAAGAAGTGTTGATTTGATTGTATCTTCTTCGGCACGGTATTCTTCAATTTTCTGTGCAAGAATACCCATTTTTTTCATAAGATCTGCATTTTGCGCGGAAAGTTGCTCATAAGAATCAGCTGCGTTTTTGAGAAATGCATCAACTTCTTCCGCTCGGTATGCGCCTTTACCGACCAATGTAAATTGAGCGTTTGAAATCTGTT
>JAFRQM010000004.1 GCA_017428625.1 Clostridia bacterium | reverse complement strand
TGGAGCGCTTCGTGATACTCCCTATTTCTTCCTGTTCCCAATGTTGCTGTATCTGCCACAGGCAGCGCAACATTGCCAACCATCTCACAGCCTCACTTTACCCGCCACCGGCGGCGTTTCGGCTGTTCGACCCCTGATAGGGGCGCCCATTTAGATTTCGGAGATTGGATTTCGGATTTCAGATGTTGGATTTCAGACGGGGCTGTGGGGAATTGCGACAGTATTTAAAACGGGTGCGGGCGGAGCCCGCCGACAATTTGAAATTCGGAATTTGTCATTTGGAATAAAAAACGGCACGGATGTATCCGTGCCCTGCATTTTTTAATTTCTGATTCCTACATCCTAACCCCTGACTTCGATTATTTCGCCGACATACATAGTGTGGTAATCGTTTGAGGGATACCATTCGGGGGCGACGGAGGGGTCAAGGATATGCTCTTTTGTTACGGGAACGGCGGCGAGTTTTTTGCAGAGGAAGGAGCGTTTTGCTTCTTCGGGATATACTGCGCCGTCTTTTTCGCAGGGGGTGAGCCCTGAGGCTGCCCATTTATCAATATCGCGCCCGCTTTTCGAGCCGCACAGCGAGAGGGCGGGTTTGTATTTTTCATCAAAGAACGAGAGTGAAAACGTGTCGCCGGAGTCAAGAAATTCCTTTGTATATCTGGAGCCGCGCACAAAAACGAAAACAACATTTTTGCCCCACATAACGCCGACGGCGCCCCAGCTGACGGTCATCATATTCGCGCCGTTTTTTGTGCCGGCGGTTACGAGAGCCCAATCCGAGCCGATTTCTTTGAACGGATTAATCCGCATTTCGTTTAAATTCATTGTGCGCTCCCCCTGTTTTCGGATTCAATCTGCGCGTTTATGTCTCCCCTGCCCCTGTGGCGGTATGGGAAGAAGAACAAAACGGCATACATAATCAGCCCGCCGGCGAAATTCATTACAATATCGCTCATTGTATCCATAAGCGCGAAACGGGAGAGGAAAACCTCGTAATCTTTAAGCGGGAACATCAGAAAAACATTTTGCCAGTCGCCGCCCGCTTCTTTAAGGGCGTTGGCGAGGTTCCAGTGCTGGGCGTCGCCGCCGAAGAACTGGTCGTAAATGAACTCGAAAAGTTCCCACGCGCTGGCGAGAATAAAGCCGAAACCGAGACCGCAGAGGCTCGCTATCTGAGGCGGACAGGTCTTTTTATATTTGAGCTGCAGGGCGCTTGTGTATTCATAACCGATGTAAACGCCCTCCGCGGTGCCTGTCGCGTGCAGGATTTTGTCATACATCGGAATTGAGTAATAAAAATTGAGGTAGGCTCCGCCGAATGAGCCGAGCAGAAAGCCGAGCGCCGTTATGTTCTGAAAACGGGGGCTCAGTTTTCTCAGCGTGCTTTTTTCGGGGAAGAACTGAATAATCTCATAGGCGAACATACCGACGAGGTTGGCGGCAATTTGTATGGGCGGGTTGCTGCCGTTGTAATCCTTGCCGTTAATGATTGTGTCAATGAGCGCGAAAATCATAAGCCCGCGCATTGTCCACCAATAGACAAGTTCGCTTTTTTTGACCTCGGAGAAAATCCTTTTGAAATAGTTTTTAAAATAATTCTTCATTTACACACTCGCTTTCGGGAGAATTACGCACCTGACATTATAACGGATTTGCGCAAATATTACAAGCCGTATGCAGGAGTTGCGTATTTTTTTCAAGAAGGTTGAAAATGCCGTCTTCGCTGAGCACTCCGCAGGCAAGGTCCGAAGGAAGTTTTCCGTTTTCATAAGCCTCAAAATCGTTCATCCACTGCCGGCTTTTCAGGTAGGAGCCGAGTTCGGAGAGACTTTTTTGCGCGGATGAAAACTCCTGCAGAGCAGTTTCAAAATCTGCGAGGGTTTTCTGCGCGTTACTCATAAGATTCTCATAATATGTTATGCGTTCGACACGGTTCATAACTGCCTCCGTCTTAAATGTGATATATACAGAATATACCAATTATACGCGTCTGAGTCAACAGCGGGGTTTTGTTGTTGAAAAAATACCCGCAGGGTGGTATAATAAATAAAAAACGGGTTTTTGCCCGAAGGAAGGAGTTTGTTATGAAAAAAGTTTTTGCTTTGCTGCTCGCACTGACCGTTCTGTTCTCTTTATGCTCCGCGGCGGTTCGCGCTGAAAACGAAATATCTCCCGACGCTTCGGAATACAAGGTAATTCAAAAACCCGCAATTGTTGCCGTCGGCGCGCTGGTAATACGTGAACTGCCGATAAAAAGCTCCGCGCAAATTTCCGAAATAACACTCGGCAAAGAAATATTCGTGCTCGGCGAAACACAGGATGACGAGGGCAACCGGTGGTATCATTTCAACTTCACAACAGCAGACGGCTCAGCCATGACGGGCTATGTTATGGCAACTTTCTGCAACCTGGTTATTGATATAGGCATGGTTACGGCGGGCGCGCTACAGGTGCGTCAGGCCGCCTCGACCTCCGCTTCAAGAGTAGGCGAACTTACCTTCGGGCATGAGGTTTATATTTTTGAAAAATCCACAACCGCCGAAGGCGAATGGTATAAAATCAATTACGCAGGCAGCCCCGCCTATGTTATGGCAAAGTATGTGGGCATTATGAAGCTGCCTGAGAACAACGCCGCCGCCCGTTACAAAAACTATGTAACCGCAGAAGCTTATTTTGAGAATGTTCCCAACGGCTACAAGGTTGTTGTTGACGACACAACAACCGTTTCGCAGGGTGAAACGGACTTCACCGCTTCCGATTATCTCGGCCAGCTTGCCGACAGCCGGCTTGTTTTTATCCGGGTTTATGACGCGGCGGGCAATCTGAAGGGTGAAAAAGCGGCGAGCATTGAGGTGGACACCTCGTTTTTCGGCAAAATCTCCTCATTTTTCGGCTTTATTTTCAACGGATTCAAATGGAATGAGCAGACCGTTGAAATAGTATAAAGTTTAAACGGTAAAAAAACGATGAAAAAAAGAAAGGAGCAAAAAATGAAAAGAAATAAAAAAACACTTGCAGTAATTCTTGCGGCGGTTATGCTGGTTCCGATGTGCGCTTTCGGGGCTTCGGCGGCAAAAAGACCGAATTATCTGCTCCTGGGCGATTCCATTGCCTACGGGCAGGGAATAATCAACAGCAAAGACGCCTGCTACGGCAGAATAGTCGCAAACACGAACAACTACAACTACGCGAACGACGCCGTAAGCGGCACAACAAGCGGAGCGCTTATGGTAATGCTGAAGGACAGCGAAATCATCAAAGATGTGAAAAAAGCCGATATTATTACGATATCGACCGGGGGCAACGATTTTTTAACCAGAAACTGGGTTGGAATGGGGCTCAAGGGTATTGCGACGGGGAACTACTCGGACCTTGACCCGATAGTTGCGAAATATAAGAAAAATCTTACCTCGATAATCAAAACGATTAAGAAAATCAACCCGAAGGCGACGGTTATTGTGCAGACGATTTACAACCCGCACAATGACATCTGGACAAACGCGTTTCAGCAGGGGGTTGACCGGATGAACGCCGCTGTAAAGGCGGTCAGAAAGGCGACGGGAGGATTTGAAATCGCCGATGTGGGCGCTGTTATAAGCGGGCATCCCGAATACATCGCTGTTGACACGATTCACCCGAACGCAAAGGGCAACATTGCCATTGCGGAATATATGCTGAAATTCCTTAAAAAACTCGGTCTCGGCACAAAGACCGTACCCGTAATTAAGGTGCAGCCCGTCAGTATTTTAAAATAAAGGCGGGTAAGCAAAGAAAACATTTTTAAAAGCAGTGTTCGGATGAACACTGCTTTCGGTTTTTCAGGAGTGAGAGGGAAAGGCTTGAAACTCAAGGGATTCTACTGTGGGTAGAGCGGAAAACAAAACGGTAGAGCCGCGATTTAATCAGTAGGTTTACTTTTGCCGGGCGGGGTGGGTAAAATAAGTTCAAACATATTTTACCGGGAGGTGACGGTTGTGAGAACACCGCTGAACGAACGAAAACTGCCCGATTACACAAGGGGCGAAGAAATATTCAATATGGTTACGCACATTGCGGGCGGAGCCTTCGGCCTTGTTGTGCTTGTGCTTTGCACCGTTGTTCCCGCGGTGCGTCACGACAGTTTTGCCATGGCGGGCGGAATAATCTACGGCGTTTCGATGGTTCTTTTATACACAATTTCGAGCGTTTACCACGGGCTTACAGCCGTAAAGGCGAAAAAGGTTATGCAGGTGCTTGACCACTGCACGATTTACGCGCTGATTTACGGCACTTATGTTCCGATTCTGCTGACGAATCTGCTCGATTATTACCCGAAAGCCGCTCTTATTATTCTTTGCTGTATCACCGTCGGCACGGCAGTCGGCGTGACATTTACGGCGATAGATTTTCAGCGCTACAAAATAATATCGCACTCCTGTTATTTTATTGTGGGCTGGTGCGCGGTTTTTGCGGTGAAATACATTATACGCGCGTTCGGGCTGCCGTTTTTTCTGTGGATTCTTGCGGGCGGATGTTTTTACACATTCGGTATGATTTTTTACGCGAAAGGAAAACATAAACGCTGGTTTCACAGCATTTTTCACATTTTCATTCTGCTCGGCAGCGCGCTGCAGTTTGTCGGGATTTTCAGGTGGTGCATTTGCTAAAAGGCGGATGTTGGATGTCAGACGGCAGACAAGAAAGTTGGAGATTGTTTTAAAACGGGTGCGGGCAGAGCCCGCCGATAATTTGGAATTCGGCATTTGGAATTAAAAAACGGCACGGATGTATCCGTGCCGTATATGTTTAATCTGATTTCTACTTCCTGCTTCCTAACTCCTGATGCCTAACACCTGACCCTCAGTTTTCTGCTAATTTGAAAAAGTCGGGGTTGTGTTTTATGAAAACATCGGCGAGTTTATACATTCTGTATCGGGGAAGGTTCATTTTGTAAAACTCCGCGTCGGCTTTGCCGCCGTCGGGGATGAAATACGGCAGTGTGCCGTAACCGAGGGAATAGCCGGCGTTTTCATCATAAACAACAAAGTCTTCATCATCGGCGCTGTATTCGCCGGTATAGTAATACGAAAGAGCGTTGGCAAGCGAGATTTGCGCCTTTTTTGCGAGGGCTTTGTTTTCATCGTTCGCAAGGTCGATAAGCAGAGGAACGCCGTCTTCGCCGAGCGATTCAAGATATTCTGTGTCAACGGTTTTCAGCCTGCCGTCATAATAGGCGGCGACATTGTATTTCGCGGTAAGGGCGTTCGCGTTGCCCGCGCCGAGAACAAGCAGAACAACGCCTGCCGCGATGAACGCGATGTGAAGAATTTTAACCTTTTCGGAAAAACAGCGCAGAAGCATTGAGATAAAAACAACGGCGGCGAAGACCATAAAGGCGGCGGAGAAAACGCGGTCAACGGTCATACCGAAACGGGATATATACATAACCATTTTGGAAATTGCCGTAGCTGTCAGAACAAGGGTGAACAGGCTGAGAAAAACGCCGTGAGCTCTTAAAACCGAAGGCATTTTGCCGCCTCGTGAGCGAGAGAGAACAATCATTAAAAAGAACACGCACAGGTTAATCGCGCACACTCCGCAAAGCTCGAAAAATCCGCGCCTTGCGTATTTTGCGTAAGTTGCCGCGCCATCGGGCAGAATGCCCGAAAACGCGCTGAAAAAGTAGGCGGTTTGCGAGAAAAGATAAACGAGATAGCAGGCGTTGAGCGTGAACATAAACGCCGAAATAAACACGGTGTCAAAGCCTTTTAAAGGTTTTGCGCCGTTTTCTTTTTTTGCGCCTCTGCGCAGGAAAAGGCAGAAAGAGATGAGAAACGGCGCGACGATTACGGTGAGCACGGCTTTGAAGGCGGTTTCGCCGGGATTGGCGAAAAAACTGCCGACGAGCCCCTCGAAAGCGGCATCGGAACGGACGAGCAGAGGGATGACGGCAAAAAGCACGGGCACGGCGCAGACTATGCCGAGCAGGGCTTTCTGCGTTTTCTTTGTTTTTTCTTCACCGTTTGAAAAAAGGGAGCGCATATTGTCGGGTAGTTCCTGCACGGAAGAAAGCGGCGAGAAAAGAGTGAAACTGACAACGCCGAGGTCTCCGCCGGGAATTTTTCTGCCCGAAAGGGATGAAAAATAAACGCTGCCGAGCGCGAGCATAACGACAAAACTTAAAAAGTGAATGAGATTGTCGGCGCTCAGCACGAAATTAAGGCACAAAGCGAACGAGAGGACGCCGCAGACGGCGGCGAAGGGTGAAAAAGAACGGTTTTCGCTTTTAAGAAAAACCTGTCTGAAAAGGTAAACGCTCAAAGAAACAAAAAAGAAGGCGTATGCGATAGCCCAGCCGAGGTTGAAGCCGCCCCACAACCCGAAAAATACGGTAAGCGCCACGCTTACAAGAGCCGAAACTGCCGCGGCGAAATCCGCGCGGTCGGGGCTGAAGCCGGTTTTTACGGGCTTTTGCGGTGCGAAATAATAACCGCTGTTTTCATTTATATTCTGTTGCATAACTGCTCCTTTACTTACTCTCTGTATTCGAGAATGTCGCCGGGCTGGCAGCCGAGTTCGCGGCAGATAGCCTCCAGAGTGGAGAAGCGGACCGCCTTTGCCTTGCCCGTTTTGAGAATTGAAAGATTTGCCTGTGTAATGCCGATTCTTTCGGCAAGTTCGCCCGAAGTCATTTTATTTTTTGCGAGGGCAACATCAAGATTTACCGCAATCATAACGCCACCTCAGATTGTAAGATCGTTTTCTTCACGCAGTTCCACGGCGGACTGCATTATGTTTTTGATTACCCGAAGAAGCGTGCCGACAACGCCCATCGCGAAAGAAATGACAAAAAGCGGAATGTAGCGAAGCCCGAAAACAGCAGTGATTATCAGCACGGCGTAACAGCACCACGAGAGAAAACGGAAAAGAACGGCGTTTTGCATTATAAAGACTTTTTCGTTTAAAATGTTGACGAGAATTTTTATCATCATAAAAAGGGCCGCGGCGGCGAAGGGCGCACAGATGTAAAAAGCCGTGACAACGGTTTTTATGACCGCTTTTGCCGACGCCGTTTCGCCGTTGAAAGCGGTATAAAACCACGAAAAAGCAGACGGCATTGTGAAAACAAGGGCGAAAAGAGCAAGCGACGACACTATGCACACAGCCAGTGAAATCGACGCAGAGACATTTCGTTTTATCACGGGATAATACCTCCTTTGGCAGGGTGTTTTTTTATTTTGCTGACATCAATATAGCATCTGTTTTATCGTTTGTCAATAAATATTTTATTGTTTTTCGATAAATTTTTGTGTTTTGAGGGCGGAACGGCCCGGAAAAAGAGGGTAAAAAAACGCCGGTTTTTGTTGACATTTCAACTGTATTAAATATAATAAAAATAAATGTAATAAACGAGGGGGGACCGTTTCGGATGACCATGTTTGAAAAAGCCGCCGAATTCGCGATGAAAGCGCATTCGGGGCAAAAAAGAAAAAGCGGCGGAATTTACATTCTGCACCCGTTTGAGGTTGCCGCCATTGCGGGGTCAATGACCTTTGACGAAGATGTTTTGTGCGCGGCGCTGCTTCACGACACGGTTGAGGACACGCCCGTTACCGCGCAGGATATTCTTGAAAACTTCGGGAGCGACATAGCCCTGCTTGTTGAACACGAAACGGAGAACAAGCGCCCCGATATGCCGCCTTCGCAAAGCTGGAAAATCCGCAAGGAGGAAAGCCTTGAGGTGCTGAGAACGGCGGGAACAAAAACCAAAATTCTCTGGGTTGCCGACAAGCTCTCCAATATGAGGGCTCTGGCGGCGGATTATGAAATAAAAGGCGCGGCGGCGTTTGACAAATTCAATGTTACCGACCCCGCCGAGCAGAAATGGTATCACCGGACCGTGCTTGATTACACATCGGAATTGAAGAACTTTCCCGCATACAGGGAGTATGAGAGGCTTTTCCGCTTTGTTTTTGAAAATGTTTAAGATGGGAGAATTGAAATGAGCGAAGGATTAACCGTTAAACTTACAGGCAGAATCAGTTCCGCCAACGCCGCGGATGTAGAAGAGCGGCTTAAAAAGGAAACCGCCGGTTTCGACGGAGACCTTACCCTTGACGCGTCGGAACTCGAATACATTTCAAGCGCGGGTCTGCGCATTGTTTTGCGCCTGAAAAAAGAAAACTCCACCGCGAAAATCATCAACTGCTCGCCGGAGGTTTATGACATTTTCGATATGACGGGCTTTACCGAAATGATGGATATTGCCAAGGCATACCGCAGGCTCAGCATTGACGGCTGCGAGGTTATAGGCGAGGGCGCGAACGGCAAGGTTTACCGCATTGACGAAGACACGGTTGTGAAGGTTTACAAGAACCATGACGCGCTTGCCGAAATCAAGAACGAGCGCGAACTTGCGCGCAAGGCTTTTGTAATGGGCGTGCCGACGGCGATTCCCTATGATGTTGTTCAGGTGGGCGACCTTTACGGCTCGGTGTTTGAACTGCTCAACGCGAAATCGTTTGCGAAACTTATGATTGCCGACCCCTTGCAGACGGAGGAACTCGCGAAACAGAGCGTTGAAATTCTGAAAACAATTCACTCCACGCACTTAAAGCCCGGCGAACTGCCCGACAAAAAGGCGGAGGCGCTTGTGTGGGCGGAGTTCTGCCGCGACTATCTGCCCGCCGACGTGGGCGAAAAACTTGTTGCGCTTTTCAAAGAGATTCCCGACACGCTTAATATGCTGCACGGCGACTATCACATTAAAAACATTATGAGGCAGAACGGTGAAAACCTGCTGATTGATATGGACACGCTTGCCATGGGGCACCCCGTGTTTGAGTTTTCCGCGATTTTCGCAGCTTATGTGGGCTTCAGCTGCATAGACCCCGAAAATGTTGAAAAATTCCTCGGCATCAAGCGCGAATACGCTGCCCTTTTCTGGCGCACGACAGTCAGGGAGTATTTCGGCACGGATGACGAAGAAAAGTTCAGGGAAATTGAGAATATGTCGGCGATAATCTGCTACGCGCGTATTCTGCGCAGAACCATACGCAAGGCGAAGGAAGACGAGGATTACAAGGCGAGAATGATTGAGTTCTGCAAAAACACGCTGTGCGACCTTGTGCCCGTGACGGAGAAATTGTATTTTTGAGTTTGGGTTGTTGTTGAAAGAAGATTTAACAAGAGCATTTTAAGAAATATTATAAATGAAAAACGGCACGGAGGATTCCGTGCCGTTTTGGATTGGCTCTTAAGAGACAAACAACCACCGGCTATGCCGGTGGCATTAAAACGCTTACAGCGAAAAAGCCTCCTGTGGTAGAATAGAGCAGGTTCGCCAACCGCGCTAACTATCAAAGGAGGTATCATCATGAAAG
>JAFRQM010000003.1 GCA_017428625.1 Clostridia bacterium | reverse complement strand
GGTATTTTCAATTTGTCAAGGGGAAAGGTTCAAGGGAATAAAAAAAACAGCAACCCTTCTTCCACGCCGCGCGAGCTGTTATGGAGCAAGAGCGCTGAAAAGTTGCGCGCCGTGAAGGAACAGAACGCGGAATACAGGCGTGTTGTCGCTTCACAGCAGAAGCTCATAAACGCATTGCAGAAGCAGTTGAGCGACATTGCGGGCATAACGAGGTTTAAAGACAAGCGCATTCTTAAAGACAGAAGCCTTGAAATGTTTGCAAAGCGACTGATTAAGGAAACGAACAGCACAATGAGCACCGAAACGCTCAAAAGCCGTCTGACAAACATTTTCAACTATGTTGCGGGCAACGATGTTGACACCGACTTCGGCGGCCGGCTGCAGGCAGACAAAACCCGGTTATTGAAAGAAAAGCAAAAATGTGATATGATTTATCTGCATTAAACAACTTACGGAGCGTTTTATGATTAAGAGTATAAAAAAAGAGTTTATATTTGAAAAAGATTCCGTCACGCCGGCGTGTCACGCGTCAACCGTTCTGCCGCTCGCAGACGGAAGAGTTATTGCAGCGTGGTTCGGCGGCAAACACGAAAAAAGTGCCGATGTTGAAGTTTATATTTCAATACGCAACACAGACGGAGTGTGGAGCAAGCCTGTTATTGTAAGCGAAAATGACGGCGTTCCGCACTGGAACCCCGTGCTTTATATGCGTGAAAACGGCGAAATAATACTTTATTACAAATACGGATATGAAATACCGGACTGGATTACGAAATATGTAACCTCCGCTGACGGCGGAAAAACCTGGAGCGCTCCCCGTGTGCTTGTTGAAGGCGACACATCCGGCGGAAGAGGACCCGTAAAGAACGGCTGCCTTAAACTTTCAAACGGAGTTCTGCTTGCACCCGCTTCGACAGAAAAAGGTTTTGCAAGATGTTTCATCGACCGTTCGGAAGACGACGGCGTTACCTGGCATGCGTGCGGTTATATGCAGACGCCTAAGCACAATGGCAGGCGCGTGTGGCTTATTCAGCCCGCTTTATGGGAGAGTGAAAACGGCGGCGTTCACTGCTTTATGCGCTCAGATTCGGGCGCAATTTACAGGAGTGACTCAGCCGACTGCGGTCTGAGCTGGAGCAAACCGCGCCGCACGAGGCTGCCGAACAACAACAGCGGCATTGACTGCGTGAAAGACTGTTACGGCAGGCTGTGGCTTATGTATAACCCCGTTGATGTCAACTGGGGCGTAAGGCATCCGCTTGTGCTGAGTGTTTCGACTGACAACGGAAAACATTTCACGCAGATTTTTAATCCCGAACCGGGTTTCGGCGAGTTTTCATACCCGTTCATTACAGCGCAGGGCAACCGACTTTTTGCAACTTACACGCACAAGAGAAAGCAGATAGTCTGCCTTGAAATTGAACTTGAACAACCTTTCGGAGTTTAAAAATGTCAAAAAAGTTTTTGTTTATTACGGGAATAATTCTTGCGGTATTCTGCTTAGCGGTTATTCTGCTGAAAGGCGATAACTTTGCTTATTCCGTAAACGCAGGCAGCCGCTCCGCCGATGATTACAGCGTAACGGTTGAAAACGGTTATGTTGAAATTACCGGCAAGCAGATTAAAGACGGGAAACTGACTGTTTCCGTTAAATCCGTGAGCCGCGGTAAGGATTATGTGACAATAACCGACGGCGGTGATGAAATATACCTGATTGTGTTATATGTTCACCGTTTCGGAATAATCACCGAAAACCATTTTATAGGCAGGTGCAGCGGAGATTTTGTTATTCCCGTGTGCGTAATTGTTTACCTTGCGCTGATTATAGTTTATCTGATTATGAAATACCGTTCGGGGCGCAGGCTCGGGCTTTACAGATATGAAAATGTGAGCAACCTTGCGCTTGTGCTGTTTTTTGTGCCTGTGTTTGCCCTTCAGTTTATTGAATTAACCCGCAACAGTTACACCGGATTTATCGGCACAGTTCGGGACGCGCTGAGTTCCGCCGGTAATTTCACATTTATTCTTCTGCCGCCCGCCGTTATTGTTTCTCTGCTTGTGGCTCTGAGCAGCATCAACCTTATGTATAAAGAGGGAATAAACTTAAAAAATATGCTGGGGCTGTTTTTCGGCGCCGCGCTTTGCACCGGCTCTTTCTTCCCGAATATTATTGATTATATTCTGCGATACAAAACAAATGTGAACATATATAACGAAACCGCCCCAGCCGTTCATATTGAGAAGGCTGTTGAGTGCATTGTGACAACCGTGATTGCATACATAGAGTGTATTCTGCTCGGCACAATAATTGAGGGGATAAAAGCGGCGCGTCACACCCCTGCGCCCGACAGGGATTATATTATAATTCTCGGTTGCAAAATCAAAAAGGACGGCACGCTTACAAACCTGCTTAAAGGCAGGGCTGACAAGGCGCTTGCATTTGCAAAAATGCAAAAAGAAAAGACGGGAAAAGACATTGTTTTTGTTCCTTCGGGCGGTCAGGGCCACAACGAGGTTACAGCGGAGGCTCAGGCAATAAAGAATTATCTTCTGAGCCGCGGAGTTGATGAAAAGTCGATTCTTGTTGAAGACAAATCGACCGATACATTTGAGAATTTCAGAAACTCTTACGAAATCATTTGCGAAAACTCCGGCGGCGATGACGCGAAAATCGCTTTTTCAACAACGAAATACCATGTTTTCCGCTCCGGAATAATCGCGGCGCAGCAGGGCATAAACGCCGAGGGAACCGGCAGCCGCACAAAGACATATTTCTGGATAAACGCCTTTATAAGAGAGTTTATTGCCACCCTTTATTCACAAAGAAAAAAGCATATTAAACTGATAGCGACGCTTTCGGTTCTGATTGTTATTACCGTAGCGGCTGTATATTTTTCGGACATGCTGTAAAAGCAAACTCCGCCCTTGCGGCGGAGTTTTTTTATTGACAAAAAGGCTGTCTGATTATATAATAATTGCGACATTACAAATGTAAACCCGTTACACCTGTAACCTCGCGAAAGGATAAATAAAAATGGAAACGGTCAGAAACATTACGCATGACGAACTGTTCAGGCTCAACAATGAGCAGTCTAAAAAACTGACAAGAGACAGCATTGTAACCGCCCTTGTGCTGCTGTTTGCGGAGAAACCATACGACAAAATCACGGTTACCGATATTGCGAAAAAGGCAGGTGTTTCAAGAACTGCGTTTTACAGCAATTTTGAAAACAAAGAAGAAGTTGTAAAAGAATTCGGCAAAAATGTTATTGCGGAACTGAGCAGTTTTTTTTCGGGCGAAAGATATGACGGCGACGGCAGAACCCTTCTGCTTGATGTTTTCAACACCATAAAGCAGAACCCCGAAAGGGCGAAACTGCTTTTCGGCTCGAAACAGATTATTTATGAAATACTCGGCGGCGGGACCGTTCTTGACAGCGTTATGCCGGTAAAAAACAAATATGATGTTTATAACTACCTTGCCACGGAATCGGCGCTCAAAAAAATAATAATAGAATGGTATAAAAGAGGGATGAAGGAGACGCCGGAAGAAATGGCAGGCTACTGCTCTGAACTCTCAAGAAAAATAATTGTCGGCGGTGATGACAAATGAAAAAAATAACATCTGTATTACTCACGGTTCTTCTTGTTTTCGGCGCGGGTGTTTCAGCGCTTGCGCTCAGCGGCAGAATTGACGCTTCTGTTGTTGAAAACTCCGTTAAAGCCGCTACAGACGCGGAGGCGGAAGGCATTGTTCTGCTGAAAAACGACGGCGGTTTTCTGCCGCTTAAAGGCAGAAAACTCAACATATTCGGCACGGGCTCCGTTTACCCATTTATGGGCGGAGCCGGTTCGGGCGCGATAACCTCAGACGACCCGGTGACATTTTATGACGCGCTTGATGAGGAAGGCATTGAATACAACGCCGAACTGCGTGAACTTTATGAAAAGAACATAGGCACAAATCAGATGCCGAGAACCGACAACACGGTTATTAACAATCTTTTGCAGGTGGCGCTCTCCATAAAATCTCTCAAAGAGATGCCGGTGAGCAAACTCAGCGGAAAAATAATGGAAAACGCGGCGGCATACTCCGACACGGCGCTGATAATGATAAGCCGCACCAACGAGGAAGGCTCTGACCTCGGCTATGACACGCTTAGGCTCAATGACGAGGAAAAGGCTCTGATTGAACTGGTAACGGGCAGGTTTGAGAATGTTATTGTGCTTTTCAACATCGGCAATGTTATGCAGATGGATTGGCTTGAAAAATATGACAATATAAGAGCGGCGGCAATAGTCTGGATTCCGGGCGAATTCGGTTTTATTTCAGTCGCGCGGATGCTCAACGGCAAGGTTAACCCGTCGGGCAGACTTGCCGACACAATAGCATACAACCCCGAAGACCACCCATCGGGTAAATGCTTCGGCAGTTTTTCATACGCCGACGCATCGGGCAAACACTATGTTGAATACCGTGAAGGCATTTATGTAGGCTACAGATATTTTGAAACATTTGCAAAAAACAAGGTGCAGTTCCCGTTCGGCTACGGCCTTTCATACACGGAATTTGAAAAGGAAGTAACCTCGACTTCATTTGATGAAGAAGAAATAAAAACCAGCGTCAGAGTCACAAACACCGGCAATACAAAAGGCAAAGAAACGGTTCAGGTTTATTATTCCGCTCCCTATAAAGAAGGCGGAATTGAAAAAAGCGCCGTGTGCCTGGGCGGTTTTGCGAAAACCGATATGCTTGCGCCCGGTGAATCTCAGACGGTTGACATTGTTTTCAGAACATACGATATGGCTTCTTATGACAGTGAGAAAAATGAGGCGTGGCTGCTTGAAGCCGGCGATTATAAAATAATTTTTGCCGAAAACGCGGGTGAATTTATTGAAGCATTCACATATACTGTAAGCGAAGACAAAATAATCAAAAATGACAGCAAAACGGGTAATGAGATAAAGAATCTTTTTGATGACTGTTACAACGGCTTTACCGTGCTTTCAAGAGCGGACGCGCAAGCAACCTACCCCGAAGCCGAAAGCAGAACGCGGACAGACGCGGTTAAAAACGCCGATGCTCTGCCTGAACCCGTAAGGAACGGAACAGCGCCGAAAACAGGCGTAAAATATGACAAAACCATAACCCTCAAAGATGTTTATGAAGATGAAAGCCTGTGGGACGCCTTTCTTGACCAACTGACACTTGACGAGATGGCTCTGCTTGTCTCCGACGGCGGTTACGGCACGGCGGGTATTGAAAGGCTCGGAATACCGGCAACCATGGACAATGACGGCCCTTCAAGTCTCAAAGGCAGAAACGGCCTCCTCTACACCGACAGCGGCGTAGCCTTCCCGAGCGAGACCGCAATCGCCTGCACCTGGAATGTTGAAATCGCTTATGCTATAGGCGAGGCGTTCGGCAAGGAATCGGTGGATATGGGCACGGATATTCTGTATGCCCCGGCGGTTAACCTTCACCGAAACCCCAGAGGCGGCAGAAATCACGAATACTTTTCAGAAGACCCGCTCATCAGCGGAAAGATGGCGGCGGCAATTATCAACGGCTGCAGCAGTCAGGGGCTTGTTGTTACGCTTAAACATTTCGCACTTTATGACCAGGAAACGCACCGCACCGGGCTGTTTGTATGGGCAAATGAACAAACAATGCGCGAACTCTACCTCAAAGCATTTGAAATCGCGTTAAAAGAAAGCGACTGCGCGGGAATTATGACTACATACAGCCGTGTCGGAGCGGACTGGAGCGGCGGAAAATCTGCGCTTCTTATTGACCTGCTGCGAACGGAGTGGGGATTTGACGGCTTTGTTGTTTCGGATTTTACCTCAAACATTACCGGCAGCGGATATATGGGACCGCTTCTTGCGGTCTATAACGGCAACGACACAATGCTGACGGGCATAAGAGGAGTTTTTCTGCCCGGTCACATAGCCGCTGTGAAAAGCCAATACAGAAAAGACCCGGTGGGCTTCGGAACCGCTCTTCGCGAGAGGTGCAAAGAACTGTGCAAAGGCAAAATGCGCACGAGGGCTTTTCTTCACCCGGAAATCACTTATGACGATTCTTTTGCAGGTGCGCTTCTGAAACCGTCGGAGTGGAATTTCACCTTCCCCTACACCGTTTCGGCATTCAGATATCTGCTCAATAACATTACATACACCGTAATCTACGCGCTAAGGCTTTTGTTCGGATAAAAGCGAAAGTCTGTTTTTAAGGGCGGCCCTTCACAGACCGATATCGGTTTATGAATGACCGCCCTTTTTTGTGTTTTGTTGTCATTGAATTGTTTGCGGAAATAATGTATAATAAAAGCGCAATAACCATTACGGAGGCGGAAACTTGAAAACGGTAACAATAAACAATGAACTGAAAATAACATACCCCGACGGTTTTGTCGAAAAAACCGAAAAAGAAAAATCGGGTATGAATTTTTACGGCAGTATTCCCGATTTGTGTATAAACGACCCCGAAAAACACATTACCGTTTCGATAGCATACAAAAAATACGGTGCGCTCGCGGCCGCCCTTTCTAACCGGAAGGGAGTTGTGAAAAGCATGAGCAAAAAAACAGCCGCCCTTATGAAGGAGTTTAACTTCAGACCGAACGGATTCATTACGCAAAAAGCGGGAGCGTTCACGGCAGACGGCTACGGCTACTCCTATGATGCGCAGGGGATAAATATGCTCGGGCGGTCGTTTGTTGTAAAGAGCGGACGGACTTTTTATTACATTCACTGCTATTACCGCAAAGAACTTGAAGAAGAAAGCCTTAAGATAATTGACGGTATTCTCTCGGGAAACGCCTGACGGTATTTAACCCTGAAAAGCATAACACAGCCATCCTTGCGGATGGCTGTGATTTTTTTGAATTATTCGATTGTAAGAAAATCAGAAAAGCCCGTTACATCGAAGATTTCAAGAACTATCTCGTTTGCGCCTGTTACCTTCATTGAGCCCTGCTGCGAGTTCATCTTTTTCTGGGCTGTGAGAAGGATTCTGAGACCTGCCGACGAAATATAATCAAGCCCGGAAAAATCAAACACAAGTTCTGTCAAGCCGTCAAGCCCGGTTTTGATAATCTTTTCAAGTTCGGGCGCCGATGATGTGTCAAGCCTGCCTGACAGGGCGTATGTGACGGCTGAACCGTTCTCAATCTTTTTTATTGTCATATCTGATTCCCTCCGTTATATCTTTTTATAAACAATCATTTCCACTTTATTGCCGGTAATTCCGATTTCAATTTCATCGGCAATGTTGGCAATTACGGATTTTTCGAGTTCATCCCATTCTTCTTTCGCGTCTTCGGGGGCGTTTGCTTTGAACGCGCTGAGTGACCAGACATTGACAATCTGCCCGCTCTCACTGAAATTCCAGCCCGCTGAAAAGCCGCCCGGCAGGCCTGCGTCTGTGGGTTCGATAATGCGTTCGAATATGTCGCGGATTTTGCCCATAACACCTTTCGCGGCAACATTGGCGCCGCTTGTTGAGGCGGAAAGCAGTTTTTCGCGCATATCGGCAGTCATTGAAGTTTCGGTCATAAGGTGAAGCATAAAGCAGCCGTTTTCATCCTCAATCCAGAAATCGGCTTCATGCTCGCCCGTGAGAGCCTTCATCATACCCATCATTTCTTCTGTAAGGAGCAGAAGGTGAAGGGAATCATTTTTTGAAAGGGATTTGAACGCTGCGACGGCTTCGGTCTGCCTGACCGCGTCTGAAATGCCGGCGCCGGTGCTTGAAACATGAATCACATCTGATTTCACTCGAAAACCCTCCGGAAAAGATTAATTGATTTTTTATTCACAATATAATTATTTTACCGCAAACGAGCAGAAATATCAAGCATAAAAAATATTCAGCCGGCGATAAAAACCGTGTCGCCTTCTTTTGCCGGAGCGCCGAAAACGGGAAGGTCGAAACGGTAGTCAAACGGCTGAATGCGGACGCTTCTCGCGTTCCAGCCCGTGCCCGATTCAAGATTGGCGTGATAAACAATATAATCAATGCCGCCGTTTTTCACAAAACTGCAATGCCCCGGCCCGAAGGCTGTTTCTGTTTTTTTCATCACGGGCAGCGGACTTTTTGCCCAGCCCTGTCTGCTGCCGGGGTTACCGACAAGAGTAAGCATACCGAGGCAGTAGTCGTCAGTCCAGCTTCCGCTTGCGGAATAAATAAGAAAAACGCTGTCGCCGTGGTAAAGAACAGCGGGACCTTCGTTAATCGGCATACCCTTTTTCTCCCAGGAAAACGAGGGGGCTGAAATCAAAACGCGTTCGCCGTCAATATGAAGCGGGTCACTCATATGCGCAATGTAAAGATTCTGCCCGCCGTCAGTGTCGCCCTCCCAGCCGGACCAGATTAGCCAGAGTTCGCCGTCATATTCAAGCACTGTGCCGTCAATAGCCCATCTGTCGGTTTTATCGGTGATTTTGCCCTGCATAACATAGTCGCCTTCGGGCGTGTCGCAGGAAAGAACGAACATACGGTGATTCTCATTGGCTCCGTCATCGGCGCAGACATAAATGTAGCACCTGCCGTCAATAAAATGCAGTTCGGGTGCCCAGTAATCGGATGAATACTCACAGTTTTCAGGCGCGGTATAAACCCTTCTGCCGGGAGCGTCAAACAATTGAGCGAGGCTGTCGGCGCTTTTGACACCGACGCCGTTGCCGAGAGAATAGCAATAGTAAAATCTGCCTTCATGTTCGCAGAACCAGGGGTCGCACCCCCCGCCCAGCGGCACGGCAACCTCAACGCCGTCTTCGGGAGCGGCAGGCTGCGGCGCAGGCGCAACGGCATTGAAAAGCGACGCCATAACAACAAACAAAGCCGAAAAAACGCTGAGAAAACTCATTCTGACCTCCTGCGTAAAGCATAATATACAGTATTATACTTTATGAATAAAGTTCCCGTCAAGAAAATCAAAACCACCAGTTGAACTGGTGGTTTGATGAGGCCCTATAAGGGCCTTTTACCTGCTACATCTCAAGATGTATGAAAAGTCCGCCAATCGCACATGTTTTTCAGGCCGCCGCTAAAGCGGCCTTCTATTATGCC
>JAFRQM010000060.1 GCA_017428625.1 Clostridia bacterium | reverse complement strand
GTTTACAACAATGATGCAACAACAAAGAAGGACGGCACGGAAACCGAAGTCTGCTCGCACTGCGGTGCAACCGGAAATACAAGAACCGCAGCGGGAACAAAACTTGAGTCGGAATACAAACTTCCTTCAAACTTTAAAGAACAGAGCGCGGCTTATAAGACCTATGTCACCATAAATGTCACCCTTAAAGATGTCCCGTCCGGCGCAAAGGTTTACATTGACGGTAAAGAAGCAACAGTTAGCGGCAACAAGTATTCCGCAGACATCGGTCAGGTAAAGGAAACAAGAAATGTTAAAATTGAAGTTAAACAGGGCAGCAGAGTTCTTGATTCTTCAAGCCTTACCGTAAATGTCAACTCTAATTTCTTCGCAAAACTTGTTTCGTTCTTTGTGAACTTCCTCTTCAATCTGTTCAAGTGGAAAAAGGTAACACTTACTTTCTGATTAAATCAAAACTTCCTGCTCGGGTACAGAACAACTCATAACGCATTCTGTGCCCGAGTTTTCGAAAAGGAATAATCTTTTGTCATTGTTTCTTTTTTGCTTTGTTTTGTTTTTTTAAAGGAAAGATAATAATTATATACTCAGAGGGATTGTTTATGTCAAAAATTTTTAAAAACCTTATCTCCATACTGCTTTGTTCGGTTCTCCTTCTCAGCACCGTCGCCGTCGGCGTGTCAGCAGCGGACATAACATACGGTGATTACGGAATATTCCATTATATGATAAATTATTCCGTGGATGGCGGCACTCTTTCAATAGTGGGCTGTGATACTTCGGCAAGCGGTCATATAGTCGTGCCCGACACAATTGAGGGATATCCTGTTTCAGGTATAGGCGGAGGCGCCTTTATGAACTGCTCAGGCATAACAGAAATAACAATAGGAGAAAGCGTTCAGGCAATCGACTCGTCTCCGTTTGCAGGCTGCAGCAACCTGCAAACAATTAACTTTAACGCTGTTGATTGCGAAGGCTGTCTCGGTGACGATGCTGTCCCTATCGGTTTCGGGGAGAGCATGATAGGCACTGGGAATTATACAGGCAATAACACTGTAACAACGGTCAATTTCGGCAGCAGGGTCAGCAGTATTTCACCGTTTTTGCTTTACGGTTTTTCACAATTAAAACAAATAACAATACCAGAAAGCGTAACATCAATCGGTGAATTTGCTTTTTTAAACTGCAATTCGGTTGAAACATTGACATACAATGCGGTTAATGCTGAACTTGAGAATAACTGGTTTTGCTTTGCCGAGTCTGCAGAGGATGTCGGTTTCGGCTCAAAATCACTGAAAACGATAAATATCGGCGAAAATGTTTCCGTATTACCTATTTTTGAAGATTTAAAGTATCTGGAAACCGTTAATTACAATGCCGTAAACGCATCAACCGACTCAATTTTATTATATAACTGCAGCTGCAGCAGCGTTAACATCGGCGAAAACGTCAAATATATACCGTCGTTGTGCTATGAATGCACTGGTATAGATGAAATCACCATCCCCGAAGGGGTGGAAAGAATAGCAATGTTCGCCTTTAACCTGTGTAATGTTAAAACTGTCAATTACAACGCTGTAAATGCTCAAATAATCATTCCGGATGACATTGGTGTTCTTGATGATGTGTCAAAGGCGCTTTACGGGTGTATGATCGCATTTGATTCTGATGAGACGACGATGTCGTCAATCAGTTCAATAAATATCGGTACCGGAGTAAAGGTTATCCCTTCTGGGATACTGGGAATATTGCCTGAACTGACAAATATCAGCATCCCCGCAAGCGTTGAAACGATTGAAGGCATATGTTTTCTATTTTCTCAGAAGCTCGGTGCAATAGATGTTGATGCGTTAAACAGCTCATATAAAAGCGTTGACGGCGTGTTGTTCACCGCAGACGGTAAAACCCTTGTAAAATACCCGGAGGGCAAAAAGAGTATAAAAGACTACAGCATTCCCGAGGGAACTCAGACTGTTTCGGATTACGCTTTTACCGGCAGTGAACTTGAAGTTGTCCGCATACCCGCTTCTGTTAAACATATCGGAACGGGTGCGTTTGCCTGCGGATATACTTCTTTAGACTCCGATTATTACGGCGAAAACGGATTTGACCCGGCTTACGCCACCTTGCGTGATGTTTATTACAGCGGCTCGGGGTCGCAGTTTAACGCTTTGTACAATCCGGATGACGCCAACGAAGAACTTAGCGCCGCCGCTTTGCACTTCCTCAACGATGAGCCCGTAGGCGGCACTTACGGACCTCTGAGTTATGAAATCAGCAACGGTGAAGTAACTATTACCGACTGTGATGAAACTATAAGCGGAGAACTGGTAATACCGGACACAATAGAAGGTTATCCGGTTACGAGTATAGGTGATGTTGCCTTCAGTTATTGCAGTAAACTTACAGAAACAACCATTCCCGATGGTGTTAAAAGCATTGGTATTGGCGCATTTTACGGATGCACCGGTCTGACAAGCATAGTTATTCCAAGTAGTGTTATAACAATAAGCGCTAATGCATTTATCGGTTGCACCGGACTTACAAACATAACTATTCCCGACAGTGTCACAAACATAGGCAATTGGGCATTTGAAGGTTGCACTGGGCTTACAAGCATAACCATCCCCAACAGTGTCACAAGCATAAATGTTGGCACATTCTGGGGCTGTTCTGGACTTACAAGCATAACTATTCCGAACAGCGTCACATATATTGGTAGTTCTGCCTTCTCCGGTTGTATAGGACTTACAAGCGTTACTGTTCCGAGT
>JAFRQM010000059.1 GCA_017428625.1 Clostridia bacterium | reverse complement strand
AGACACCGAAAAACAATCGACGCAGAAAAGAAACGCCTGCAAATGAAACAATCTGTAAATGACGAATACTACTATATTGATAAACTGGATATTACAGAGACGATTCATTTATTAATAGACAAATTGTCTCCGAAAAAAAAAGAAATAATCGTTCTTTATTTCTATGACCAAATGACTTATTCTGAAATTTCCGAAAAACTGGGAATACCAATCGGAACGGTAATGAGCCGACTTCATAGTGCAAAAAAAGAACTTGAGAAAAAGATCAAAGAGCTCCAAAAAAACGGCACAATTCTGTGGAGTCTGCCTGTTTTGCCTTTGGTTGCCGCAATACTTTCATACAATGTGAAAGCTCACGTTTCTGTTGCGTCTGCCGCGCAGATTTCTGTTAGTGCGGCAACGGTTTCTGCGGGGACGGTCTCAACCTCCGGGGCGGCCGTTACAGCGACATCGGCAGGAACTGCGGGAATCGGAACAGCAACAGCGGGAGTCGGCTCGTCAATTGCCGTTAAAGCGGCAGCTGTGGCTTTGGCAACATCCGTAGCGGTAGGCGGCGGAGCCGCAGCAAAGGCTGTAATTAAGAACAGCAAAGAGTCCGCTGCGGAAACAGCGGTTTCTTATCCGGAAGAAAGTCTGCCCGTTACTTCCGTAAGCACCGCAACAACAAAGATTTACATTTTTGAATCTGCGAACAATGACGAAAATCACGCTGATAAAACCACTCTAACGCAAACGGAGCAAAAAACAGAACCGGTTACTACAGCAAAACAGACCGCCGTAATTTCCGGAAATTCCGAAAACCGCAAGCAGTCCGGCAATATGACATCCAAACACGAGAAAAGAACAACACGTTCCAAAACAACAACGGCTGCATCCTCTGCGACACAGACAACTGAGGCGACGAGCAGGGAAACTACAACCGAAAAGCCCACCGAAAAAGCAACCGAAAAAACAACTCAGTCGAAGCAGATAAGCGATTTGCCGGCAAATACAACCGAAAAACAAAGTGAAACAACGGCAAATCCCTATGCTGGTATGTCAGTTTTAAACGGGGTTCTGACCGGCTATTCGGGAGACGGCAATACAGTAACTATACCGACTGAACTGAACAATCAGAAGATTTCTTCCATCGGTGCTTCTGCGTTTAAAGGCTCCGGCGTTTCATCGGTCAGTATTTCGCCCGGAATAGCCCAAATAGGTCAGATGGCGTTTTCAGGTTGCACCTCTCTTTCAAGCATCAGCCTGCCCTCAACACTTACTGTCATAGATGACTGTGCTTTCGATGGGTGCTCGTCTCTGAAAAGCATCGCCATACCCGACAGCGTTACAAGCATCGGAGATGACGCTTTTGACGGCTGTGATGATTTAATAATAAAATGTTCCGAAGGTTCGGCGGCACATGAATATGCTGTTGAAAATTCTATTGAATATGAATTGATATGAAGGGAGCAGATATGAAAAAATTCTTGTCGATAACACTGATAATTATATTACTTTCCGGCACTGTTTTCATACCGGGATTGTCTCCGCGGGTAAATGCTGCATTTGATTTCAAATGCGGCGATAATGCAACATGGAGTTACGATGTCAATACATATACTCTGACAATATCGGGAACAGGAAGCACTTATGAATATGAAGTCATTAATAACAATGTGCCATGGATTGATTATAAAGAATATATAAAGACGGTTGAAATTGAAGAGGGGATAACAAGGCTCGGACAGTTTACGCTTCGTACACTTCCGAACGCGGTTACTTTAAAACTGCCTTCAACTCTCCGTTATCTCGGAGCTTTGAGCAAAAGCTTTACAACTATCAGGATTCCCGACGATAATTCACTGACATTTGTTACGCAAGACGGGTATTTTGCTCTGAATAAAACAAAATGGTATTCAAACAAAGCGAACGGAGCGGTCTATTTAGGCAAAGTGTTTGTTGGATATAAAGGTACAATAGCCGAGAACGTTCCTCTGATAATAAACGAAGGAACTCTTGGGATCGCTCCGGAAGCACTGAAAGGACAGCAGAATTTGTCTGAAATTGTGTTCCCGGATACCATAGAATATGTCGGAAATGATGCCTTTGCTATTGATTATTATTCTAATATTCCGTGGCTTGCAAATCAAGATTACGGACCCTTGTATATAGGTAAGTGCTTTTACAGATATATCGGCGAATTCGGTTTGGATGAGCGTGATTTTGTTATTCGTGCAGGCACCGTTTCAATAGCCGGAGCTGCCGCATCCTTTAAAGTCCCGATTGATTCCGTAACGATTCCTCAAAGTGTTGAATATATCGGTGATTCCGCCTTCGCAGAATCAAATATTACTGATGTTATTTTTGAAAATAATTCAAAGGCTGTATATATCGGTAACAAAGCGTTTTACTGTTCAAGATATATAATGCAGGAACATGATATATCACTGCCTGATATTCAATATTTAAGTTATGGCGCATTCACAGGTCGCCATAAGCTGAATGGGGTTATTTATTTTGGGAAAGACCTTTGTTATTTAAACAGCTCACAAAGCGATTTTAACTTTAAATTCGTTATCTCTTCCGACAATCAGAACTATTTTTCCGATGATGACGGAACCGTGTATGACAAATCCAAAGAAACACTGGTTCATGTTCCTTATTGTGTGGATTATACGGTTCCCGAAACCGTAAAAACCATACTCGCTTATGCTTTTTCGTTAGGGGCAAAAAACATTGAACTGCCTGATGACCTTCAAAAAATATCTAATAACGCATTCAGCGGTTCTAAAGCGAAAAGCATTGATTTCGGATATTCTGAGCCGGAAATGACACAATTTGTTTTCGGAGGCTTATGGACAACCGTCAGTAATCTTGAATCTATTACGGTTCGCTCTATGACTCTTACATTCCCTGAAAAGAGTTTGGATAATTCAAAACTGTATCCGCAGTTTGCTGTCAGGTGCTATCCTAATTCCGCGATGCAAACTTGGTGCGAAACAAACGGCATTAACTATGAACTTCTGGATGACAATCCGATGTTTGTCAATATCAACGCCGCTTTAGATGCCGCAAACGCGATTGACAGAAGTCTTTACACAAGCGCTTCTCTCAACAATCTCGACTCAACCGTTTCGCAGGTTGATCTGAATATGGAAAATCTCACGGAAGAACAGCTTGACGAATGGGTCGAAGCTATCTATTCCGCTCTTTCCGCGCTTGAATATCTACCCGCCGATTACACAGCAATAAGCGAGGCTCTTGCGGCAGCAAATTCCTTGAACCGTTCATTATACACGGCAGACAGTTTGCTTTCCCTTGATTATCTTGTTTTGAATGTGGATTACAGTCTGAATATCACACAGCAGTCGGATGTTGACAGTTATGCAGCCGATATAATCGCTGCTGTCAACTCGCTTGTTTACAGGGATGCCGATTATTCCGCGGTCAATATTGCCGTTTCAAACGCTCTGGCGGTTGACAGAACTCAATATACCGAGCAGAGTTTCGCAAATCTCGAAATAGCCTTGCGTAATGTTGAATACGGGCTTGACATCACTTACCAGGCGAAGGTAAACGCTTTTGCAGAAGGCATTAATTACGCAATAAGCGCGCTTGTCGCCAAACCCGCAGATTATTCGAATGTTGAATCGGCGATTCAGAGGGCAAATTCAATAAACAGAAACCTTTATACTGCCGAAAGTCTCGCATTGCTTGACGCCGCCGT
>JAFRQM010000058.1 GCA_017428625.1 Clostridia bacterium | reverse complement strand
CTTTCATGATGATACCTCCTTTGATAGTTAGCGCGGTTGGCGAACCTGCTCTATTCTACCACAGGAGGCTTTTTCGCTGTAAGCGTTTTAATGCCACCGGCATAGCCGGTGGTTTCTTGTCTCTTAAGAGCCAATAAAAAATCAATGCAACAGGCGTTAAAATCCTATTGCATTGATTGTAAAACTCAACATATTCATTAATTCTGAAAAACCGGGGTTGACAACAGACAATCCGGTGGTATAATAGTATTGGTTAGCCACTGCTAACTCGCAAATTGTTCAGCGGTGGCTATTGTTTCAACCTTACGGTTAGCCGCTGCTAACTATCGTGGCGGCTTTAATTAAGGCTTTGCAGTCAGATGCGTCTAACTCATTTGGAATCAAAGGAGTGTTCCTGTGTCGGAAGAAATGATTATTCAATACTGTTCACCTACTCTTGCGGGGTTGAAAACGGGAAATATGTTTACCTGCTCTTTTGAAAACGAGGATGCTCTGCGTAACACCGTCAGAGATTTCAACCGCAGGTATTCACATAAAGGCATCCTCTTTCTTTCTCTCAGATTCAGAAACGGCAAGGCATTGATCTATATTTACCGCCCCGCCCATCTTGCGAGAGATCTCAAGCACGAAACTGCGCGGAGCATTCTTAAAAACAACGGGTATAACCCGGATCTTCCCGGCAGATGTATTTTCTGCCTGCGGGAAAAACTTATGAATTGTGACTCTTTTCCTCACGAAATCGGGCTTTTTCTGGGCTATCCTCCCGAAGATGTTAAAGGATTTATCGAGCAGGGAGCAAAATGCTGCAAATGCTCCGGCTGCTGGAAGGTCTATTTTGATGAAGACAACGCAATGAAAACTTTTCGCAAACTCGGTAAGTGCCGCGAAGTTTACTGCCGTAAATATGCCGAAGGTTATTCCGTTGATAAATTGATTGTTAATGTATAAGAGGTAATAATTATGAGTTTTGTTGAAGTTAAAGGCGTCAGAAAGAGTTTCGGTCAGGGCGACAGCCGTGTAGATGTGCTTAAAGGCATTGACCTTGATATAGAAAAAAGCGAGGTGTGCGTGCTGCTCGGCCCGTCGGGTTCGGGCAAATCCACGCTTCTCAATATAATCGGCGGTATTGAAACCGCTGATTCGGGCACAGTCAGCGTAAACGGGGAAACAATCGCCGACATGAGCGAAAAGGCACTTACTCAATACAGGCGCCATCATCTCGGTTATGTTTTTCAGACATACAATTTAATACCCAATCTGACCGTGCGCGAAAACATTGAAGTCGGGGCGTATCTCAGCAAAAGCCCGCTTGATATCGACGAGCTTATGGAAATACTCGGCATTGCCGACCAGAAAAACAAGCTGCCCAACCGGCTTTCGGGCGGTCAGCAACAAAGAACATCCATAGGCAGAGCGATAGTCAAAAACCCTGACATTCTTCTTTGCGATGAGCCTACCGGAGCGCTTGACTACAGCACATCAAAAGAGATACTCAAACTCATTGAAGACATAAATAAAAAATACGGCAACACAATAATTATGGTAACCCATAACGATGCCATTAAGAATATGGCAGATAAGGTATTCAAACTGCGTGACGGTGTGATTCGCAAAAGCTATGCGAATGAGCAGAAAATATCCGCGGCTGAGCTTGACTGGTGAGGCGGCAATATGAAAAATCCACTTAACAAAAGATTCAAACGCGAACTGAAAAGTGATGCAAGCAAATACATTGCGATTTTTCTTTTTATTGTGCTGTTTATCGGTGTTATTTCGGGATTTCTGGTTGCCGACAACAGCGTTGCCGCCGCTTATCACGAGGGCTTTGAAAAATATAATATTGAGGACGGGCACATCACTTTCGCTTCCGAGCCGCCCGCTGAAATTCTCTCTCAGATTGAAGAAGCAGGTGACCTCAGGTTTCACAATCTGTATTACAAAAATGAAAAGCTTGCGGATTTTGACGCCGACACGGTAAAGACCGTGCGCGTTTATACCGAAAGACGAACAGTCAACACAGTCTGCCTTATGGAAGGCGAAATGCCTTCCGACGCCGATGAAATGGCCGTTGACAGACTTTTTGCGGTAACCAACGGTATTAAAATCGGCGACAAACTCAGTTTTTTAAATGGCGATTACAGAATTACGGGTTTTGTCGCTCTTCCGGACTACAGCTGCCTGTATGAAAACAACACGGATATGATGTTCAGCGCCGTTAATTTCGGTGTAGCGATTACAACAAATGAAGGATTTGATAAACTCGGAGACGCTCATTTATTTTATAACTACGCCTGGAAATACAATACTCCGTTTAAAGACGAAAGCGAACAGAATGACCGCTCCGAAAAGCTTATCGAATCACTTGAGAACATCATCAAAAAGTATGACGAAAAACTGATTCAGACGCAAGTTGACTCAGTATGGAATGACACCGCCGCTCTTTCATCCGAACTTGAAAAAATGTTTACCGATGCCGCACGGGAAATCGAAAAAAAGATAAGCGCGGCAGGCGAAAGCGCGGTAAAGAACGCGATAGCATCCGTTTCACAGGAGGAATCATTAGACGTTCTGCTTGAAAAATCGGGAATGACCCGCGAACAGATGTATTCGGCGATGCTCGAAAAAGCAGGACTCTCCTCCGCCCAGAAGCTGAAACTTGCGTCGGATTCAACCAAACTCAACGATGAGGAGCTTCTTGATGAAGCTCTTGAAATGACCGGACTTACACAGGATGACCTTGCCGCAATGGCGCTTGAGATTTCCGGTCTGACTCAGGAAGAGGCGGCGCAGGCTCTGCTGGATTACTACTGCAAAAAGAACAACACCTCTGTTGAAGCGATTACCGCCGCGCGTCTCGGCACAACCGAAAAAGCTGTCAAAGATATGCAGAACGCGTTTGAGGACGCCGAAAATATGATGGGCGACCTTGATATGAATAAAAAAGAGGCTCCGAAAATTGATTTTGACAAGCTTGAAAAAAACAGCGATATAGAATCCGGTCTTGATTTTTCTTTTGATGAAATCTATTCAATCATTGACAAGGTTGACGCAACGGGAATATATGACACTTCTGATATCCGCAAAACTCTCGGCAAACTTGAAAAACTGCTTGATGTAAAAACGGATGACAGCGATCTGATTGATATAAAAGACTATATTCCGCAATATCAGAATATGGCAATCACCTTTACGGGCGATGATATGGGCTCGGATAAGGCGACCGTAATCCTTATGCTTTACATAATGCTGGTGATTCTGGCGTTTGTTTTTGCAGTAACAATCTCAAACACAATCTCAAAAGAAGCGGGCTCAATCGGAACGCTCAGAGCTTCGGGATACAGCAAACGTGAGCTTGTCGGACACTATCTTGTTCTTCCCTTAATTGTTACCGCTCTGGCTGTAATTACAGGCAACATACTCGGCTACACCGTGTTTGAGAATATGTTTGTGAAGATATATTACACAAGTTATTCACTTGTCACTTACAAAACGCTGATGAACGGCGAAGCGTTTCTGCTGACAACGGTAAGTTCGGTTGTGCTTATGCTTGTTATCAACACGCTCGTGCTTTTGCGCAAACTTAAAATCCGCCCGCTTGACTTTCTGCGAGGTGAAACCGCAGGGCACAAAAGAAGCAGAGCGATCTGCCTGAACACAAAAATGCCGTTTTTACAGAGGTTCGGCATGCGCATATTCTTTCAGAATATCGGCTCATATACAGTTTTGTTTTTCGGAATTCTGTTTGGCGGAACGCTGGCGGTTTTCGGTATGCTGTTCGGTCCGATGTTTGAGGATTATTCGGTTCTGGCAAAAGAAACAATGGTTTCCGATTACCAGTATATTGTCAAATCCGATTCTGTTATGACAGCAGATGAGCAAGCGGAAAAATTCTGTTTGACTACACTTGATACAAATGTCAAAGGTTTTGTAAAAGACGGCGTATCGGTTTACGGGATTAAAGACGGCAGCAAGTATATCAAAGCTGATATTCCCGCAGGCGAGGTTCTTGTCTCGGAAGGCATTATGAAAAAGTTCGGCTATACGGTTGGCGATAAACTGACACTTAAAGAACCTTATTCCACTAAAACATATTCATTCACAATTGCGGGCGATTACCCTTATCTTGCATCCCTCGCCGTCTATATGCCGCGCGAAGATTACCTTGATGTGTTTGAAAAAGACGACGATTACTTCACCGGATATTTCAGCAACAGAGAACTGAAGGATATCAACGAAGAAGATATTTATGCAACAATTATGCTGCAGGATGCCACAAAAATTGTTGACCAGCTTTCCTCGCTCATCGGATTTATGGATATCTTTATGTATTTCGGCGTAATCATATTCCTTCTGCTTATGTTCCTGCTGACAAAGCAGGTTATAGAAAAGAACAGCCGTTCAATCGCCATGACAAAAATACTCGGCTTTGAAAACGGGGAAATTGCAAAACTCTATCTGCCGGCAACATCGGCCGCGGTTGTTGCTTCATTGCTTGTTTCAATTCCGATTATAAACCTTCTTCTGCAATGGGCGTTCAGATACTATCTTTATATGAAAATGTCCGGATATATTCCGTATATTATTTCGGATATGTGTTTTGTAAAACTGTTTATTATGGGAATCCTGAGTTATGCCGCCGTGGCAACTCTTATGTTCCTTAAAATAAGAAAAGTGCCTATGGGCGAAGCGCTGAAAAATCAAAATCTGTAAGAATGGAGTTTTGATATGAAAGAAAAAAAGCAGAATGAAATTGCCATCCTGCTCGGATACGCAGGGAAATATAAAACGCTGACATTTCTCGGTCTCGCGCTTTCAGCCGTTGCTATGGTTATGGGAATGATTCCGTATATCTGTATCTGGCTTGTTGCGAGAGATTTAATCAGAGTCGCTCCGAACTGGAACGAAGCAACCGAGATTGCGAAATACGGCCGAATAGCGTTCGGCTTTGCTTTCGGCGGAATCATCGTTTATTTCTGCGCTCTGATGTGCACTCACCTCGCTGCGTTCAGGACTGCCTCAAATATACGCAAGCAGGGTGTTGCTCATGTGATGAAAACGCCTCTCGGTTTCTTTGACAACAATGCATCGGGGCTTCTCCGCAACCGCCTTGTCGGAGGCGCGGCGGAGACAGAAACACTGCTCGCGCACAATCTTGCGGATATTGTCGGAACCGCGGCAATGTTTATCGCTATGATTGTTTTAATGTTTGTGTTTGATTGGAGAATGGGCTGCGCCTGCCTGCTCGCGGCGGTAATCTCTATGCTGTCAATGTTTGCGATGATGGGCGGCAAAAACAAAAAACTGATGATGGAATATCAGATGGCGCAGGATGTAATGAGCAAAGCGGGTACCGAATATGTCCGCGGTATCCCGGTTGTAAAAGTGTTTCAGCAGACCGTCTATTCATTCAGAGCTTTTAAGGCGGCGATTGAAGATTACAGCAGCAAAGCGGAAAATTATACCGGCAGAGTCTGCCGCGTTCCTCAGTCGATAAATCTCACCGCAACGGAGGGCGTATTCATATTCCTGATCCCCGCGGCGCTGATAATCGCCCCGTCGGCACTCAAAAGCGGCAATTTTTCTGAATTTGTGACAGATTTTGCGTTTTACGCGGTGTTTTCCGCGATTATTTCAACAGCTCTTGCAAGAATTATGTTTGCAGCTTCCGGTCTTATGCTTGCCCAGACGGCGCTCGCGCGTATCGATACGGTTATGAAAGCACCGACGCTTGAAATTACAAAAAATCCTCAAGTTCCGAAAGACAACGGCGTTGAATTCAGGGACGTTACCTTTACTTATGACGGAGCGGATATTCCGGCGCTTGAACATGTTTCTTTCAAGGTTCTGCCGGGTCAGACCGTCGCGCTCGTCGGCCCGTCCGGCGGCGGCAAAACAACGGCGGCAAGCCTGATTCCGCGATTCTGGGATATTACAGACGGAGCCGTTGAGGTGGGAAATGTCAATGTTAAGGATATTGACCCGCATATTCTTATGG
>JAFRQM010000057.1 GCA_017428625.1 Clostridia bacterium | reverse complement strand
TCATCTTTCATGATGATACCTCCTTTGATAGTTAGCGCGGTTGGCGAACCTGCTCTATTCTACCACAGGAGGCTTTTTCGCTGTAAGCGTTTTAATGCCACCGGCATAGCCGGTGGTTTCTTGTCTCTTAAGAGCCAACAATCAAAAGCGGGCGGAGATGAACTCTCCGCCCGCTTGGCTGTTGCGTATTGAGTTTTATTGCGCCTGTTCGCTCACGGCTTCGTTTTCTGCGCCGGAGGCTGCGTCAGGCAGTTTTGCCGCTTTTTCTTTCGCTTTCCACTCTTTGAAAAGGAAAACGGCGGGGATGATGATAAACAGGGCGACAGCCGCCGCGGCGAGATAAATCTTCGAAACGGGGATTTCGACAAGTTCGCCGTAATCGTTTGTATAGAAACCGTCGGCGTATTTTGATGTGACAAATGAGCCGATGCGGGGGCCGATAACCATGGGCAGAAGCACATAGAAAATCATTCTGATGCCCTGGAACTGACCGACTTTGTCTTCGGGGGTGAAGTCTCTTATTGCGGCGTTGAGAATAATCATAAGCAGACCGTAGCCCGCGAGCGTGGGAACGGCGCAGATGCCGAAGGCGCCGAGGCGTGTTGCGAAGGAACAGCCGACAAGACCCGCGACAAACAGCGCAACGGAGGGGAAGACAAACACGCTTTTGCCGACTTTGTCAATAAGCCCGCCGATTTTTATAAGCCCGACAACAGCGGCAATAACAATTACACCCGCTATGGCGCCTGCTTTGGGAGTGATGTTGAGATTGTTGAAATCGAAGCCGAGACGGTGCTGAAGATAAATGAAAATGTAGGGGAAGAAAACCTGCGTCGCTATCGCGTAGAAGCAGCAGGAGGCGAGCGCGAGGTAGAGAGAGCGGTTGCTTCTGACAACCGAGGGGCGGAAGCCGTAAATGAGCCCGCTCCAGTAGCTGTTTGTCTGCACTATTCCGTCTCTGGAATCTTTTATTGTGAAAATGCCGATAATACCGCAGAGAAGAACCACCGCGCCCAGACCGAGGAAGCAGGCGGAGTAGCCGTAATTAGTGGCGAGGGCGCCGAAGGCGACGGTAACGGCAACCATCGCGAAAACAGAGAGGAGCGAAATGATGCTCTCTGTTTTAGCCCTGTTGTTCTCGTTTGTGACATCGGTAACCCAGGCGTTGAACGCGGCGTCGTTGCTCGTTGAGCCCATAAAAGTCATAAGGCAGTCCATAACGATAACAATATTGACCGTCATAATCTTTACCCTTGCCTCATCGGTGATATGAAGCAGGTTTGCGACATTTTCACGGCTGATGACGGCGAAAGCCATTACGGTAAGACCCCAGAAGATATAGCCGAGACTTATGAAAATTTTGCGCCTGTTGAGTTTGTCGCTCAGGGTTCCCATAACAAGGGTGGTAAGAACGGCGAAAAACGCGCTCCAGGCGACCATTCGGGCGATATCCTGCGGAGTGCCGCCGATTCTGTTATAAAGGAAAGTGTTGAAATAGTTGTTTTCGACCGCCCAGGCAACCTGCCCCATAAAGCCGAAAATGATGAGGTTAAAGAGAATGTTTTTGCCGAGTTTGTTTGATTTTTCCAATTTATCTCCCTCCGTGTTTTTTGATTATATAACCGATGCCCGCCGCTCCCGCAAGGGCGAGGGCTGTGTCTCTTGCTATATGCAGGTTTATGCTCTGCCTGTCGGTAAGGGTGCGGAAGACGGGACCGAGACATTGCGATTTAAGACCGAACTCCTTGAAATGTTTAAGCTGTGTTTCGAAATGCCACGGGTCGTTTTCATAAAGTGTGATGACTCTCACCGCCGAACGGCAGCCGTTTGTGTAGGCGCCGAAGCCGGCGGTCTGAGTCTGCATAAGCGTTATTCCGTCAACCATACCGGTAAATTCATTCAGGTGGTCGTGACCGAAAACAGCGCCGATAATATCACCGGTCTTTTTCCAGCTTTCGAACTGGCCGTTGTTGTAGTCGGGCGAACAGGGACCTTCGCCGAGGTAGCCTTCAACACCCTTCTTTTTGACATAGAAGTTTTTTGATTTAAGATTGCAGCCGCGCACGGAGACGGGAAGTTCCCAAAGTTTTGCCTTGCGGAGCAGGTCATATTCTTCGGGAACGGGCTGATGCTGAAACAGCATTGCGGGCATAACCCTGCCGCCGTTCATCTCTTTTATTTGTGCGGCGCGTTTTTCATACCATTTTATCTGGTCGGTATGCACCCAGTCATATTTTGAAACAAATTCGGTTGAGTAAAGGTTGTTTGAGTCTATAAACCACAGGTTGAAAACGGGCTTTTTGCCGTCGGATGAATAAACGAACTCGTTGAAGTTGGAGTTGCCCGAAATCCCGGGCGCGTCGTTACGCATTATACAGTTTTCAAAACTCCGGTATATTTCAAGCTGCAGATCTTCATAGCCGTTATCGTGGCAGTGGTTGCCGAAAACGGACGTGAACGGGATTCCCCTTTCGCGCACGGGTTTTGTGAACGCCGCCACATTAAGGCGGAAGGACGCAATCTTCTGCGGAGTGTCGAGTTTGCCGACATAGCAGTTGTCGCCCATATAAACGCACAGGTCGGGTCTGAACTCGTCAAGAGCCGCATTGTGAAGGGCAAGCATATCTTCATATCTTTTTTTGCCCGCGCCGGCGTAATCCGCGCTCTCGTGCAGGTCGCCGAAGCACATAATTGTAAATTTTTTGTCGGAGTTGAATTTAAGCATAATACACCTCAGGCGTAGTTGATAAATAAAGCGAAGTGCATCATCGCGACGGCAAGCAAACCTTCCGCGACAAAGAGTTTCCAGGTGTAACGCAGCCATTTGCTGTATGAGATATTGAGAAGGCCGATGGCTATAATCATTATTCCGCTTGTGGGGTAAAGAAGGTTGGTGAAGCCGTCACCCATACAGAAGGTAACGACAACGCTGTTGCCCGAAATGCCGATAAGGTGCGACAGCGGAGCGACAATAGGCATAATGAGAAAGGCTTTGGCTGTTCCCGAGCCGATGAAGAACTCCAGCACAACAATGAACGCGAACAGCAGAAGAATTGCCGAATATTTTGACATTCCCTGAACAAGCCCGTAAACATAGTTTAAAATTGTATGGATAATCATACCCTCATTAAGAATGTAAGTTATAGCGAGAATAAAGAAAATGAGCGGTATGGCGGGGGCTATTGTTTTGACGCCTTTGAGAAATCCGCCTAAAAGAGCCTTGCCTTTAAGCCCCGATATTTTGCCCGCGAGCAGACCGCCGGCTGTGAAAAGCAGAGCCATACCGGGCAGGGAGATATATCCGCCCATATCCAGAGCGAAGTCAAGAACAATGCAGACCAGCACACCGCACAGGCAGGCGGCAAACGCCTTTGTTGCCTTGCGGACTTTTTCATCGCCCAGAAGAGCCATACATTCGTCGGTGTTGTATTTGTTGCGCAGCGCTTTATCCGTTTCATAACAGATTGATTTTTCGGGGTTTTTCTCAATGCGTTTGGCATAGATGACGGTGAAGATTGTCAGCACCGCATAAACGAGAACGAACAGAAGCAACCGGAACCACAGCCCCGAAAAAACGGGAATGCCCGCGAGCTTCTGGACTGTGACAACATTGAAAGGGTTGAAGGTTGCCGCCGTAAAGCCGAAAGCGACGGCGATAAGGCTTATGGAAAGACCTACCAGAGAGTCCCATCCGAGCGCGAGAGCGATTGCCGCCGCTATGGGAACAAGGGTGACGGACTCTTCAAGAATGCCGGCTGTTGACGCGAGCAGCATACAGATGAATATCATTATGCACAGAAGAAGATATTTTTTGTTTGAGAATTTTTTTATGACAACCGCCATAATGTATTTGAGTATTCCGCGCTCATCAAGAATAAGGAAGGTGCCGCCGATGAGAACAATCATTATGATAATGGCAAGGCCCGTTGTGATGTGCTCGCTGGCAAACACAAGTATTATTGACAGAGGAATTTTCCATATTGCCATTTTGTAATCTATTTTGTGGTAGGTGCCGTCGATTATTTTGCCGCTGAGTTCTTCGGCGTTTTCGGCGCTTATGCCGCCGAGGTCATCAACCGGTTTAATAACCGTTGAGTTCTGAGCCAGCAGGGCAATATACTCATTGAAACCGAGTTCTTCGGTGCCGCCGACTTTGTAGGAAGCCTCGCTGTCGGAAAGGGCGATTATCTCACCCGACGCTGTTTTAAAGCAGTTTTCGGGATAGGCGTAGTATTCGCCCCTGGGAAGCAACTGGGTCAGAACGCCCGCAAAAGCCATAATGACAACGAGCAGAACGCAGATGCCGATTACCGATTTTTTGTTTAATTGCAGACCCGCGTTTTCATTTTCGGGCGCTACGGTCTTGTCGCTCATAAAAGACCCCCATATTAAGAATAAAGAAATTATAACACACAGTTGAGTGTTTAACAATAATTATTTTATAACATTATAATTGTTTGATAATCGCACCGGCGGGGCGGCGCGGATAAGCGATGTATCTGTTGACAGAAGACGGCATTGTGTAATAAAATATATTTATTACGGATATGAAAAGGAGACTGTTATGAAAAAACTTTTTGTTATTGCTCTCGCACTTGTGACCGCGGTCTGCGTTACCGCCTGCGGAAAAACTCCCGAACCCGTGACGGAACCGTTGACGGAGACGGAAAGCGAACAGGGATACGCGGGAATGGCGAACCCCTGGCAGGACTGTGACACGCTTGAGGACGCCGCGAAAATCGCGGGCTTTGAGATGGCTGTTCCCGACAGGATAGAGGGTTATCCCTACATTGTCATTCAGGCGGCTGAAAACAGCATGAGCCAGGTTTACTATGTCAATGAGCAGTTTGACCCGGATAAATCAAAAACCGTGCTTATCAGAAAAGGAACGGGCAGCGAGGACATTTCGGGCGATTACAACGAATACGGCGAAAACGAAGTTGTAACGATGCACGGAGTCGATGTCACCGTCAGGGGCGACAACGGTCTTGTCTATAACGCGTTCTGGTTCCAGGACGGTTACGCCTACTGCATAAACGCCGAAGCGGGTATGAGCAGGGAGCAGATTGAGAATCTTGTTGAAGTTGTGAAATAATCTGAAGACAGCCCGAAAAAACGGGCTGTTTTTTCTTGTATCGCGGGAATAAATATGTTATACTTTTCGGGTAGTTTTATTTAAGAGGTCAGAGATATGGGCGTATTTGACAGAACAAAATATTTCATTGTCGATATGGACGGCACATTTTACCTTGACGGCGGAATAATTCCCGGCTCGGATGACTTTCTTAACGCCGTCAGGCAGAGCGGCAGGGATTTTTACTTTTTTACAAACAACTCCTCAAACAATGTTGAGGTGTGCAGGGCGAAACTTGAAAAAATGGGTTTTCCCGTTGATGAAAAGAGGGTTATTATTTCGTCGCACGTTGCCGCGGATTATATGAACCGCAACCACCCGGGCAAACGCATTTTTCTTTTGGGCAACGAACGGCTGACAAAAGACTGCCTTGACGCGGGCTTAAACCTTGTTGACAGCGACCCCGACATAGTTCTGCTCGGTTTTGACACAACGCTGACTTATCAGAAAATATGGGACGCTGTCAGATTTCTTGACGCGGGCGCTCTCTACTACGCCACGCACCCCGACAGAAACTGCCCGACGGCGGACGGATACAAGCCCGATACGGGCTCGATGATTGAGATGTTTGCCGCTTCAACGGGCAGATACCCCGAAGTGCTCGGCAAGCCGATGACCGCTACGGTTGACTACATAACATCATTTTTAGGCTGTGAGGCGGATGAGATAGCCTTCATCGGCGACAGGCTTGAAACGGATATTGCGATAGGTTGCAACCACTCGATACCCTGCGCCCTTGTTTTCAGCGGAGTAACGACCTCCGAAATGTATGAAAAATCGGGAATAAGGGCGAGCGTAACAGCCGAAAAAATGCAAAATCTCACAAAATATCTTTAAAAGACATAACAAAAAATATTCAATTTGACAAATCATATCTTTTGTAATATAATTAAACTGCCAAATAATTTGGTAAATATTACGAAAGGGCGGGCTGCGCCGCATTCAATATTATGATTTACTCTTATGTTCTTGCTTCGGCTTCTTCAAGAAGACGGGATATCCTGGTGAATCTCGGCATAAACTTTGAGCAGATTGCCTCAGATGTGGATGAAACGGTGCCGGCGGGTATGGACCCTGCCGAGGCGACTGTTGAACTGGCAAAAACCAAGGCGCGCGCCGTGCTTGAAAAACGCCCCGATTCCTGCGTAATCGGAGCGGACACAATAGTTGTTGTTGACGGCGAAGTGCTCGGCAAACCCAAAGACGAGGGCGACGCCTACCGTATGCTTAAAATGCTCTCCGGCAGAACGCACACGGTTATGACAGGGGTATGCGTTCTCTATAACCATCAGGAAAGGTCTTTTGTTCAGAAAACGGAAGTCAAATTCTATGACCTTACCGAAGAGCAGATTGACTCTTACATTTTAAGCGGCGAACCGCTTGACAAAGCCGGCGCATACGGCATTCAGGGGCTCGGCTGTGTGCTTGTTGAAAGCATAAACGGCGACTATTTCAATGTTGTGGGTCTGCCGGTCGCAAGGCTGCACCGCGAACTTGTGTCGCTTGACAAATAAGTGAAATATAATTTACGGTTCACCTGTAAAAACACCGCAGGTGAACTTTTTTGATGTCCTGTTATCTTGTCATTGAAAAGACCGGTAATCAGTGATATTATATTTTTGTTATACAGTTATTTAAAAAAATGTCGGGGAGGTGTTCTGTATGGGCGTTGAAATCAGCGTGTGTTCGCCCGCTTTCGGCGCGAAAGGCGACGGCACGGCAAATGACCGCGCGGCTATACAGGAGGCAATCGACTTCGCTTTTAAAAACGGCGGAGGAACGGTTACGCTCGACGCGGGCAGAACATTTCTGTCGGGCGGAATCATCTTAAAGAGCGGGGTTAATCTTCATTTCGGCGACGGCGCCGTTCTTCAGCAGACACCTTTTGCGGAGGGTTTTGTGAAACCCGTGAAGAACGGATACGCGTATTACACGCCTCTGCACGGGCAGAACTTTGACGATAACATAAAATGGAGCCACTGCTGGTATAAAAACTACCCGTTCATTTTCGCTCCCGAAGGCGCGAGCGGCTTTAAAATAACGGGCGGCGGCACTGTGAGAATGGCGGATGTGAAGGATGCGGCAAAACTCATCAAACTGTGCCCGGTAGGTTTTTACCGTTGCAGGGATTTTGAAATCAGCGGTATAACAATAACCAATTACCACGGTTACGCGATGATGCCGTTCACAAGCGAAAACGGGCTTATTGAAAATGTTAAAATCAACAACTGGTCGCACGGCAACGGCGACGGAATATGCCTTATGAACTGCAGAAACATACGCATAACGGGCTGCGAAATGTTTACGGGCGACGACTCGGTATATATTTTTTCATCCTGCCGCGACCCGAGAAAAAGCGAGTGGTGGAACAGCGATTCACCGCAGCCGAGCGAAAACATCGAAATTGACCATAATGACCTGAAATCCAACCACTGCAAGGCGTTCGGGATGATTCTCTGGGGGCTCAACTGCGAAGACCCGGAAAAGGTTGAAGTGCGCAATGTTTATGTTCACGACAACCATTTTGAAACAATGGGCAACTGGCTGTGGAACCCATACACCGACAGGGCGGGTTTTCCGCCTGTTACGGGCGTCAGGTTTGAAAATAATATAATTGACGGTATTGAAGAGAATTTTTTTGAAACGCAGATAAGCGATATGACGGGTTTTGCGTCAATGCGCAAAATGATTAACGGCGATTTTTCGCAGGGCAGATGCTTCTGGAATATGAAGAAGAACCACAGCGAAAACTCCGCCGGAGTTCACCGGGAAGAAGATAACTCTTACGGCTACATAAACAACCTGTCGCTGGGCGACGCCGCGATTTTTCAGGGCGTTTATATTGAGGCCGGCAAACCCTGCCTTTTCAAGGCGGAAGTTATGTCGTCGGGCGGAAACTGCAGAATGTTTGTAAGAAACTCCGCAACGGGCGAAACAGCCGCCTCGCTTGATTTCAACAACACCGACTGGTGCGAAAAACTTATTGAATTCACCGTGCCGCAAAGCGGAAACTACCGGCTCGGCATTGAGCGAGGAAAGGCGGATTCGGGCTACGCGAGAATAAGGGCGGCGGCTCTGGGCTGCCACGAAAACGCCCATGGGTATGAAAAGGTGATTTCAGACAGAGGCAAAATCATTTACAAATATAACGACAAACTTTTCAGGAGATGAGACGATGGCACAGCTTAAAATGTATTGGTTTACCGACAACCCGCTTGAAGACATTGTTCTGCCCGAAGGCTATTCTTTTTCGCATTACAGTGAAAAGAACAGGGAGAGGGATATCAGGGACTGGAACGAGTGCATAAAGACGTGGGATGAGAGCGACATAACAGACGAACAGCGCTTTACAAACGAGATTTTCAATTTTAAAGACATTGTTCCCGAAGAGGATGTGTGGTTTCTTGATTACAAAGGCGAGCATATAGGCACGGCAACCTCGTTCATCTTCGGTGAAACGGGCATAGGCGATATGCACTGGGTCGGTATAAAAGAAGGCTTCCGCGGCAGGGGGCTTGCGAAATATCTCAGCCTGATTGTTCAGAAAACTCTCAAAGACAGAGGCGCGCCCTTTGTTTCGCTCACCACAAACGAGTGGAGGGTTTCGGCTGTAAAGTCATATCTCACGGCGGGTTTTCTGCCCGTTGAATATGACGAGGGAATGCAGGAGAGATGGGAGAAAGTGCTTGACACATACAACATAGAAAAAATACATATGGTAAATGAGGACGGCACGCCGTATAAAATCATTTACCGCAACGCGCACAAAGAGGAGAAGTAATTATGATTAACGGCAAAAACATTGTTCTCACGGGCTGTAACAGCGGCATCGGGCTTGAGGTGCTCAAGATTCTTGTAAAAGGCAGCAACAAGATTCTCGCGGTTGACAAAGACAGGGAGAACCTTGAAAAATTCGACCCCGAAAAGGTTGAAATCTTTCAGATTGACGTTTCAAGCGAACAGGCTGTTGACGCCGTGTTTGAGAAGGCGGAGAGCATCTTCCAGATGATTGACATCTTCTATGCCAACGCGGGCTACCCCTACTATGAGGAGATGAACTACACCGACTGGAACAGGGTGCAGGCGATGTTTGAAACAAACGTGTTCTCGCCGATTTACTCTTACCAGAAATATGTGAAACACTTAAACGGCAGAAAAGGAATAATGGCAATCACCGTTTCGGCAATCGGTGAAATGGCAATGCCCGGCTTCACAATCTACAGCGCTTCAAAATTTGCGATGCACGGTTTTCAACAGGGTGTGCGCCTTGAAATGCCCGAAAATGTTCAGCTCACCTGCCTTTATCCGGTAGCGACAAACACAAACTTCTTCCGCACGGCAAATGAGATTGTTTTCAAAAAACCGTTCCCCGTGCAGGAACCCGCCGTTGTGGCGAAAAAGATGGTTGAAGGCATAGAGAGCGGGAAAAGCAAAGTCAGCCCCTGCTTCCTTTTCGGGCTTTCAAAAGTGCTTATGGGAATATGCCCGCCTGTGCGAACGGTATATTGGGCGCTTGAAAAAAAGAAATTCAATGAATTCAAAGAGAACATAAAAAACGGAACGGGAGTGAAATGGGATGAGTAACACCGATATTCTTTTCACGCCGATGAAAATCGGAAACTGCGAAATCAAGAACAGAATCGTAATGTCGCCCATGCTTATGGGATTTGCCGGTTTTGACGGCAAACCGACAAAGGCGCTTACCGACTACTATGAAGCAAGGGCAAGGGGCGGCACGGGGCTTATTGTAACCGAAATCACCCGCGTTAATGACAAAACGGGAGCCGGCGCGTTCGCCCAGCTTTCAATGAGCAGTGATGAAAACATTGCCCCTATGGCTCAGTTTGCGAAAAAAATTCAGAGCCACGGCACGAAACTTTTTGTTCAGCTTCACCACCCGGGCAGGCAGAATGTGGGTCTGCTTGTGGGCACTGTTCCGCTGAGCATCAAAATGCAGAAATACACAGCGGGTATCTATGGCAAAATTCTCTACAAACTCACACCCGCGGTGGGTCCGAAACTGCTTGAAAGGAATATTGTTCCTTCATCCGTGGCGCCTTCCGCCTGCGAGCCCGCCTATTTTGCGGGCGGCAGAGTCCGCGCTCTTAAATACGAGGAGATAAAGGAACTTGAACAGAACTTTATTGACGCGGCTTTCAGGTGCAAACTTGCCGGCGTTGACGGCGTTATGCTGCACGCTTCTCACGGCTATCTTCTTCAGCAGTTCCTCTCGCCCGTTACCAACCAGCGCGCCGACGAATACGGCGGAAGTTTTGAAAACAGACTGCGCTTCATTACAAATATAATCAACGGCATACGCGAAAAATGCGGTAAAGACTACCCCCTTGTTGTTCGGCTTACCGTTGACGAGTGTTATGACAGAATCGGCAGACCGGGCAAAGGCTACGGCCTTGAAGAGGGTGTTAAAATCGCGAAGGCTCTTGAGGCGCTCGGCATTGACGCAATAGATGTTTCAAGCGCGGGTTATGACACTTTCAACTACTGGCTTGAGCCCGTTTCGTTTGAGCCGGGCTGGCGCAAATATATGGCAAAAGCGGTCAAAGAGGCGGTGAACATTCCCGTTATAGCCGCGAATCTCATCCGTTCGCCCGAACAGGCGGCGGCTCAGATTGAAGAGGGCACGCAGGATTTTGTGTCGCTCGGCAGACCGCATATTGCAGACCCGTGCTGGGCGGGCAAGGCGCAGAGAGGCGAAACAATCCGCCGCTGCATCTGCTGCCTGAACTGCATTGAATCCATGCAGACAAACGCCTATTCCGGCGGCCACGGCGAATGCGCAGTCAACCCCTTTGTGGGGCATGAAACGGATAAAATTCCCCGTGACGACAATAACAGAAGCGTTGTGGTGGTCGGCGCCGGCGCGTCTGGTCTGACGGCGGCTTATATTCTCGCCTTGCGCGGCTTTAAAGTAACCGTGCTTGAAAAAGACAGCACCCCCGGCGGTCAGTTGAGGCTTGCTTCGGCTCCGCCTCACAAGGCGAAAATCGGCTGGTTTATTGAGGATATTGTCAAACTCTGCACCGAAAACGGAGTTGTCATAAAATACGGCGTTGAGGCAAACGCGGAAGAAATCAAAAAATACAGCCCTTACGCGGTATTTCTTGCAATGGGCTCAAAACCGATAAAACCGTTCTTCGGCGGCAATTACAAGTTTGAGGATTTAATCACGTTCGCAGATGTGCTGAGCGGAAAAGTTGAACTCAAAAATCAGAAGGTCGCGGTTATCGGTTCGGGAATGACGGGGCTTGAAACCACCGATTACCTCAACGAGCGGGGCTGCAAAACCGTTGTTGTGGAGATGGCTCCCGTTGTTGCGCCCGGAACCTGGATGCAGCACACCGACGACATTCTGCCCCGCCTTAAAGAAAAGGGCACGGAGATTCTCATCGGCGAACAGCTCTGCGAAATCAACCCCGGCAACATAGTCATTAAAAATGTCAAATCGGGCGAAAAGCAGACAATAGAGGTTGACGCCGTTGTGCTCGCTCTGGGCAGCGCGAGCGACACATCTCTCGCTGATGAAGTCAGGGCGCAGTTTAAAAATGTGTTCCTTATCGGCGACGAGGCGAAGGTCGGCAGAATACACAACGCCACCTCAACCGCGTATGACGCGGCGAAGGAACTGAAATGAGAAAGTAAAAGAAGCGGTGGTGTCGGGTGACACCGCCGCGTTTTTTCAGATGGCAGATTTTGAATGGTGGAGGTCAGGGGAGGAGAATGTCGGCGTAAATCGGGAAGTGGTCGGAGACGAATCTTCCGTCAACCCCTATGGTGACGGTGCGGTAGGTTTTTACCGTTATATCTTTTGAGCAGAGAAGAAAATCTATGGTGTAGTCGGAGTGCGTTTCGGGGCTGCACGCGTGGAAGGTGCCGAACGGGACGGAGTTCTGCGCCGTCTTGCATGAGTCGGCGAGGTTTTCTGTGAGCACAGAGTAGGCTTCAAGCCCCTCGAATGTGTTGATATCGGCGGTGAAAACAACGGGGATATCGGCAAAATTCTTTTTGACAAAACGGTTTACCATACCCGCGGCGAAAACCCTCGCGTCTTCCGAAACATGGTCAAAGTGGGTGTTTATATGCACATAAACCTTTTCTGTTTCACGGTCCTGAAGTTTTGCCCAGGTGCAGATTCTTCTGCACGCGGCGCCCGACCCGAACGAAGGCTCGTCAGGTGTTTCGGAGAGCCAGAAATTGCCGCTGTCAAGCAGACGGAATTTTGCTTTGAGATAGAATATCGGGCAGGATTCGCCCGACTTGTCGGCGGGTTCGCCTTTTTCTCTTTCAATGCCTGTCCAGCCATACATAAAAAGCCTTGTTTTAAGCGCTTTCATCCACTCGGCGGTGGCTTCCTGAATACCGAGAGAATCGGGCATAACCTCGAGAATCTGGCGCGCGCCGATATCCAGACGGTCAGGCACATCGACGCCGTTGACATCGGCGCAGCGGATGTTGAAAGACATTACGCGAACGGTGCCGGGCGCCTGCTGTTCGGCGGAAATAAGCGGAAATTCGTGAGCCGCATAACTGTCACCCGGATTTTTGCCGCCGGGGCCGGTAAAGAGTGAAATCAACGACATAAGAAAAACAATTCCTCTTTTCAGTAATATTGTAAACATTATACACCTGCCTGTGCTGTATGTGTAAAGATAATCAACCGAGCGCTACATCAAGAATCATCATTGTCACGAAGCCGAGGGCAAAGGATATTGTGCCTGAGTTGGAGTGAGGACCTTCAGCCATTTCGGGTATGAGTTCCTCAATGACAACATAAATCATAGCGCCTGCGGCAAATGCGAGAAAATAGGGGAGAACGGGAACGAAAATGGCTGTGGCGCCTATTGTGACAACAGCCGCTATTGGTTCGACAACGCCCGACAAGAAAGCCCGCCGCGGCGGGAATAAACGAAAGTTTGCCGAGGTGAGAGGATTCTTCGAGCGACGGCTCAAGCAGGCTCCAGAACGAAGCGGCTATAATACCGCCGCCTGCGAAGACGGTCAGTATTTTGCGCAGTTTTGCTGACATTTCCTCTTTTATAAAGAAAACTATGCCTGTGCCGAGCGTAGTGCCGATGAGAGGAATCATAATGCCGATGAAAACCTGAAGATTCATTTTAACCGCCTTCGTTACTATCTGTTTAACAGTAATTTGTTTAATACTATCATTTTATAAAGCCGATTTCAATGCTGTTGTTCAACAAATAATCTGTTTTCAGAAAAAATAATAAAAACGGGGCAGCTTTTCGTCTGCCCCGTCTGAAATGGGTTATATTATGAATTTTGTTCACTCAATAAGTAAGGGTTGCTTTTGAAACGAATGACGCAGCCGATGTGGAGGAGCCGGAGGGAGACATACTGCCGAAACCCTGGTCGCCCGACGAAGTGGAACCGCAGAAACCGACCGTGTCGTCTCCGAGCGCGCAGGCGCCCAGAATCTTGTCTGCGTCGCTGCCGCCGAAAGTGAGCATCTTTTGGTTTGTGCCGTAGTGGCTCATGGCGCACACAAAAACATCATAGTCGCCGGCGCCGGGCATTGTGGAGAAGTCGCGGTTTGTGGAATTGGAGTAGCCGACCACAACATATCCGGTAGCAACGGGAACTATATCTGTGACAAAATCGGCATAGAAGCCTGTAAGAACAGAGAGCCATTTGACCGCGCCGCCGCTGCCGAGGGCTACAACCGCCCCGTCGGCGCTGCCGGCGTTACCGCCGTTATAAACCTGACTGAATGTGCCGAGACAGCCGAGGTTGTTTTCGTTTGTGGGGGAAGCGGATGAGTAATAGCCCGCGACCACACAGCCGCCTTCATTGTCGGCTGTGACTGAGGGCATATACGCCCTCGCGGAGGAGCAGATGGTCTGTTGCCATTGATAAGCGCCGGAGGAGTTGTATTTGACAACGAGAGTTTTTTCGCCGCCTATATCGCTGTTGGGGATGGATGCGAAATCGAAGTCGGGGCTCTTGACATCCGTGGTAGTGAAAACATCGCCGTTGTCAGCTACCGCAACGCCCTCAACGCAGGCGTATTTTGAACTGGTCATCTGTTTTATCCAGGAGATGGAGGAGGCGTCGTTGTCGGCAAATTTAATCGCCACCGCGGCGGACTGACCGTTTGATGAGATTTTGGGGATGCCGGAGAAGTCGCCGTCGGTTGACTTGGCTATGCCTCCGATTACGAAGCCGCCGCCCGGGCACGCCGCCACACAATAGATAAGGTCGCCCTGAGTGCCGCCGAACACCCTTGACCACTCCTGTTTGCCTTTGGAGGAGTATTTGACGATGAGGAAGTCGCCCATACCCTTCTCTGATGAGGTCTGAGGGTTCATATAATCCGCTTTGATTTCGGAAATATCGGTGTCAAATGTATAACCGACGGCTATAACCGAGCCGTCTGAAAGCACGGCGACATCCTGGAAGCCGACATTTTCGCTGCCTTTGATTGAGTCATCCCACTGCTTTTTGCCGTTTGAATTGAATTTTGCTATTGAGGCCGTGGTTGAAGTGCCGCTTGTTGAGGAGCCTGCCGCAACCATTCCGCCGTCGCCGGTTGCCTTGACTGCGGAGAGGGACGAGGTGCTGTTCTCAAAACCCTCAAGCCAGTCGGCTGTTATGGCAGTTACGATTTGCCTGCCGTCAATGGAGGAGGTTGTTGACTCGGTGGTGAAGCCGCCGCTTTCGCCGCTGCCGCCGCTGTTGCCGCCGCTTCCGCTTCCGCTGTTGCCCGAGCCGCCTTTGTCTTTATTGTTGTTTTTATCGGTTTTTGCCGTTGTGCCGTTTACCACGTCGATAACCGTTGTGGTGGTAGTCGGGGTATCGCGGTATTTTTTGTTTGCGGAGTCGGATGATTTTGAGGCGTCAACCTTCGCTTCGGGTTTGCCGTTTTCATCCGTGACGATATAGACATCTTTGTCTTCGGCGTATTCCTTGACTTTTTCAAGTTCTTTTTCGTCAAGGGAGGCAAGGTCGCCGTCAAAATCTTTTGCCGCGTCTTCGCCGAGCGCGTCTTCAACAAGGGCTACGACGCTGCCGTCGGAAACATTGACGAGTGAAACGGATTTCTGAACGGTGAAGGTGCCGTCGGCGTTTTTGGTGAAATAATAGCCGAGCGCCTCCGCTTTCGCCCTGACAAGGGCGATATCATCCGAAGAAAGAGTTGTGAGGTCGCCGTTGAAATCAGCGGGCATTTTGTCGCCGAGAGCCTCTTTGACGAGATCGATTATCTCTTCGTCTGTCAGGTCAACTCTGGAAGCGGGAACGCCCTGCGACCATGCATCGCCTGAAACGGTGACACCTTCTTCGCTTTTTGAGCCTTTTTTGCAGGCCGTGAAAGCGGTTAATATGAGAGCCAGGCACATAACAATACTTGCCGCTCTGAGAAAGTGTGAATTCATTTTATCCTCCCCTTTTAGAGTTTTCTGCGATTTTATCCTATCATAAGCATTATTTAAAATCAATGACTTGAAAAATAAGTTAACAAAGTTTACAATAAATTAAAAATTGGATTAAAATACATTTTTCGTTTGCGGTTTTCTTCGGAGGAAAAATATGACAAAAAAACAGATTGCGGATTCAGCCGTTGCGGCTCTCAAAAAAGAATATCCGGATTCGCTGTGCTCGCTGGACTATGCAAGTCCGCTCCAACTGCTTATCGCCACCCGCCTTTCGGCTCAGTGCACGGACGCGAGGGTTAATCTCGTAACGCCTGAGCTGTTTGAAAAATACCCCGATGTTCACGCTTTCGCGGCAGCGGAACAGGAGGATGTTGAAAAAATCATACACTCCTGCGGATTTTACCGTATGAAGGCGGCGGATATAATAGGTATGTGCAGGCAGATAATCGGGCGGTTTGACGGCGAGGTGCCTTCAACTATAGAGAAACTGGTTACCCTGCCGGGAGTGGGAAGAAAGACCGCAAACCTTGTTGTGGGCGACATTTACGGCAAGCCCGCGGTTGTTACCGACACGCACGTGATAAGAATCACCAACCTGCTCGGACTTGTAAACACGAAGAACCCCGAAAAGGTTGAGACACAACTGCGAAAACTGCTTGACCCTGCCGAGAGCAACAATTTCTGCCACCGCTGTGTGCTTCACGGCAGAGCGGTCTGCGTTGCGAGAAGGCCTGACTGCGCTTCATGCTGTATGTCGGAATTTTGCGGAAGTTCAAAAAACCAGAACGGAAAAGCGTGATTTTATTCAAAGTTGCTTATGCCCGTTTCGGAAGCGTAATATACAATCTGTATATTCAACCCGACAATGTTAATTGTGGATAACTCTGTGGATAATGTGAATAACTTTGCGGAATTTCAAGGGTTTCACGCCTTTTTTGTGTGGAAACGCTGATTTTTGTTCTTTTTCGGAACTTTACAAATGGTTATAAAAACTTTATGACAACGCTGTTTTTATACCGTTCCGGCAGCAATTTGATTACAATTCTGTAACTTTAAGGTGAAAAAATGCAACAAAATTTTATTGCAATTTTCGAAAAACAAAACACGGTGATAAAAGCGCCCGGTTTCAGCGCCGCGCTGAGCCTCGACTGCGGCCAGGCGTTCCGCTGGAGCGCGGATGAAAACGGTCTGTGGCACGGCGTGGCTTTCGGGAAGGCGCTGACTCTCGCAGAAAAAGACGGCGGGATTACGCTTTTCAATGTTGACAAAAAAGAGTTTGACACAATATGGAAAAACTACTTTGACCTTGAAAGAGATTACGAAAGCCTGAAAACCGCATACAGCGCGGATGAAAGTCTGAAAAAGGCGGTTGATTTCTGCGGCGGTATTCACATACTCAACCAGGAGCCGTGGGAGGCGCTGTGCTCTTTTATTATTTCACAGAACAACAATATACCGAGAATTAAAGGAATAGTGGCAAGGCTGTGCGCTCTGCTTGGCGACAGGCTTGAAAGCGGTGATTACACTTTCCCCGCTCCCGGAAGAATTGTTGAGGCTGGAGTTGAGGGGCTCGCGCCGATAAGGTCGGGCTTTCGCGCGAAATATATTTATGACGCCGCGCTTAAAGCGCAGAGCGGAGAAATCGATTTTGGCAGAATAAAAACGCTTCCGCTCGCCGAAGCGGCAGAGGAACTCAAAAAAATCAAAGGGGTGGGCGACAAGGTAGCCGCCTGCGCTCTTCTTTACGGGCTGGGCAGGGCGGACGCCTTCCCTGTTGACGTGTGGGTTAAAAGGATTCTCGAAGAACTCTACCCCGGCGGTATGCCTGCCTGCACGCAGGGCACGGCGGGTATAGCCCAGCAGTATCTTTTTCATTGGCGGAGAAATAACTGAGGTGATTTTATGACAGTGTTTGTTCGTATTATTTCGGTGATTGCGGCTGTTGTGCTGATTCCTCTTTACGCGCTCACGGCGGCAATCGACGCTGTTTCGGCTGACAAAAGAACGGATGAAATGAGCGTCAATATTGTGGGTATAGGCGCGTATTTCCGCTCGCAGGGAGTGGCGACTGACTCAGAGAATCTTTATTTCAGTTCAAAAACCACACTTTACAAAACGGATATTACGGGCAGAGAATATGCCGCGGTTAATCTTTCGGCGATTCCCGCGGAACTCAAGGACCTCGGAATAAAGCATATAGGCGGTATGAGTTATTATGACGGTTATATTTACGCCGGTATGGAGGACAGCAAAGTCTGGGAACATCCCGTAGTGGGTGTTTTTTCGCCCGATTCGCTTGAACTTGTGAAATATTACGAGCTTGACAGTTCTGTTCACACACGCGGACTGCCGTGGGTGTGCGTAAACACTGAAAACGGGTGCCTTTACGCCTTTGACCACTCCAAACAGCCCGAAAAAATACTTATATATGATATTAATGATGAAATGAAGCCCGCCGGGGAGGTTCCGCTCGCGCGGACGGTCGGAAGCATTCAGGGCGCGGAGTTTTACGGCGGACTGCTTTACGCCGCGACAAATGATGAAACACAGGCGATATACGCCGTCAATACGGAGACGGGCGCGGTTGAGAAATTCACCGACCGCAATCTGACGGGCGGCGAGGGTGAAGGAATGACGGTGGTTGTAAGAGACGGGAAACCGTATATTCTCGCTTTTGACCTGGGACCGCTTTTCATCAACACCAACCTGAGATATTATCCTATTGAAAAATAAAAAACTTAAAAACAGGGAGAAACCCGGGATGAAAAGAATAATAAAAATCACCGCATTGTTTACCGCCGTTGTGCTGGCGTTCGCCGGCGCGGTTTCGGTTTTTGCTGCGGAGCAGCACAGAATAACGGAAAAGACGCCGCTGCTTGATGAAAACGGAAAACTTACGGAGCCGGGCTACTGCACGGAAAACCTCTATGAATACGACCGCAAGGCAATAAAAGCGAGACCCACGAGAATCAAGGAGTGGGATTTTTATCAGATTACCGACGGCAGGTATATGCTGCAGATAACAATTTCGGATATTTCGCTCGCCGGGGCTGCCATTTTTACGCTTGTTGATATGCGGACGGGTGAGAGGTATGAGGTTATGAACATTTCACTGCTGACATTCGGGCGTATGGGGATGGAGAGCGACGCTATGAGCGAACATACGCTTTCGCGCCACCGCAGAAATTTTGACCTTGACATAAATGTTACAAAGAATGAGACGGCAATAAAACTGGCGGCGGTCAAGAACGGGCAGAATGTTACAGCCGACCTATCGCTTGCGATGATGGACGGTCTGGAATCGCTCGTTATGGCTGTTCCGTTCACGGGGAATGACAAACAGTTTTATCTCAACCAGAAAATAAACTCCATGCCCGTAACAGGCACGGTGACTTACGGCGACCTGACGGTTGAATTCACTCCCGACAGGGCTTTTGCCTTGCTTGACTGGGGCAGAGGGGTATGGCCCTACGCGCAGCAGTGGTATTGGGGCAACGGCACAACAAGGCTTGAAAACGGCGACCTTTTCGGTTTTGAAATCGGATGGGGCTTCGGCGATATGAGCGCCGCTACCGAAAATATGCTTTTCTATAACGGCAAGGCGCACAAGTTGGGTAAAATCACAATGACGAGGGATGAAAGCGACTGGCTGGCGCCCTGGCACTTCACCTGCGAGGACGGCAGATTCGAAATGACAATGACGCCGTATTTTGACAATTTCACATCAAACAGAGTGCTGGGGCTTGTGGGCAATATCTGCCATCAGGTTTTCGGCAAATGGGAAGGCACCGTAACGCTTGACGACGGCACGGTTGTTGAGATAAAGGATATGGACGCCTTCTGCGAACTTTCGGATAACATGTGGTAAAAAAAGGCGGGCAAACCGGATTTGCGGAGTTTAAGCAGAGATAAAGAAAAATCAAAGAATCAGGAGATTGTTCCATGACTTTGAAAATTATCAGTTTAATCACGTCGTTAATAATGATGATTACCGGATTTATTACCGGGCTTACAGAAAATGTTAAAAAACTGTTTGAGCCTCCCGTGACATATTTCACGACAGAGGATGTTCGTGCTAAATACGGCGAAGAGGTGCGCTCAATCGATAACTATGCGGATTACGGCTTTGCGGATGTTGAGGCAGAGCCGCTTGCTGATATTTCATTTGACGATGCCGGGGATTTAAGCGGATTTGAACTAAGCGGCGCACGGCTTGTTGACGGCAGATTCGGTCTGCGCAGGGCGCTGGAGTTTTTTTCTCCCGACGCATATATTACCCTTCCCGATATGGGAGAGCAGGACGCGCTGACAATTTCAATGTGGGTCAATATCCGCGACCTGCAAACCCGCGAAAACACAGATGGACCGCGTGTGAGCACGCTTCTTGATACAGAAACGGGAGACGGGCGCATAACGCTGAAATTCGTGCATACCGGCACGCCTTCATACGCCGACCCGGACAGCGGCGAGGTTGTAATGGGAACAAACTGCACTAAGCTTGTTTTTTCAGTTGAAGGCAATTCCGGTGGGGACTATGAAAACAACGGCGTGTGCTTCAACAACACGCAGTTTTGCAATCTTGAATACACTATGGCGGAAGAATTCGGCTCAGGCGTCAATGACTGGCTTGTTCACCCGGAAGGGCACTGCTGGTTCCATATCGGTGTTGTTTATGAGCCGCAAAAGGGCGATGTGACCTTTTATCACTGCGGCAAGTTCGATTCCGTTAAGCATTTTGACACGGCTGTTAAACCCGTTCTCAACGGCGTCCGCATCGGTACCGGATATGCGGAAAACGAATATTTTGAAGGAATAGTTGATGATATACGGCTCTATTCCGAAGCTATGACGCAGGAGGATATGGATATTCTCGCGGACTATGAGCGGGATATGTGGGTCAATCGCACAGTATCCGATTGGGAGGAAAGCAGTACAGTTCTCTATGTCAACTGTGAATCCGGAAGTGACGCCAATTCAGGCACGGCGGATGCCCCGTTTGCTACGGTTAAAAAAGGTGTGGAGTCAATCTCGGGTCCGGGAACTAAGCTTGTAATCGCGCCGGGATTATACCGTGAAACAGGCATAAACCTGAACGCAGGCGGAACCGAACTTCAACCGGTTATCATCGAAGCCGAAAAGCCCGGCGAAACCGTTATTTCCGCGTCTGTTCCCTTTGACGGCTGGAAACAGACAAATTCTCTGTTCATTTATGAAAACGACTGGAAATATGACTATCCCTTCCGTTCCGATACTCCCGGAAATGAGATTATCGGCAGAAGCGACCTTGTTATTGTTGACGGTGAGCCTGCAAAGCCCGTCCTCAGCAAAAAAGAACTTAAAAACAACTGTTATTTTATCGATAAAGACGCAGGCAAAATATATTTGAGAATAATGAAGGAACCCGGCAAATTTGAGGTTGAACGCGCTTTGCCGGGTGAGAACGGCTCCGGTGCTTATATCCTTGATACTAACAGCAGTGAATATGTTGTTCTGTGCGGACTTACTTTTACGAATTGTGCTTCGCTTATCTGGGACAGATCTATGGTGCACATGGGAAAACCTCAGCACATTCTTGTGGAAGACTGTGTATTCAATAATGCAGGCACTGCCGGATTGGGCTTCGAGCATGGTTCCAATGACAGGACGGTTGAAGACGTGCTTATCCGCCGCTGTTCCTTTGATAACGACGGAACCGGCGGTATCAGCGCCGGATACCGAAGTATGAATTTTGTAGTTGAAGACTCTGTTTTTACCAATATAGGTAAAAAAATTGACTGGGGCAAATATGACTCTCCCGACCCTGCCACAACAAAAATGATGGTTTGCAAGAATATCACCTGGCGTGACTGCTGTTTTGCACACAATATCTCGAATGACTTGTGGTTTGACAATTTTAACTGGAACATTGATGTTGATAACTGTGCATTCTTTGATAATGATTCCGGCATCGCGGTTCATATAGAGATAGATATACCGAGTGTCAGGGTCAGAAACAGTGTTCTCGACGGCGGCGTCCGCCTTGCAAGTGCTGAGGGTGCGATTCTTGACAGCAACATCTTTTTCGCCGATGGCAATCCGTTGATCGACTTCTGGGGCGATGAATATCGCTTCGGCAGTCGTGGTCCGGTTTTCTCATGGAAAAACACCGTTATTACAAACAATATATTCTATTGTGAAAAAAACTGGGAATCCTTCTTCATATTTGACCTTCCGCCCTATGCTTCATTCTATGATTTGTATGCCGACGGAAACAGCTTCTTTGTCAAGGGAGGCTTGGCTATCGAAAGATCCTATAAAGCGATAAATAATGAAGAGCTAACCTTCAGACAGCTTATCTCCCTGATAGGTGATAAAAATTCAAAATACCTGTTGATAGATCCGTTTATTAACTCCGGCACGGTTACGGTAGGCTTCCGGGATAAAGCTTCGATCTCAAGCGGATGCGGTGCGGGAAATCAGGTGCCTGTTGAACTCTCCAAGCCCGTAAACGAGGAGTGCAATGTTTACTATAAGATTTGGGATTATGACTCGGGAACCGTTATTCGCGAAGGCAAACTTCATTTTGATA
>JAFRQM010000056.1 GCA_017428625.1 Clostridia bacterium | reverse complement strand
TTAATTCCATCCCTAAACCAAAGCCCGGCAATGTCGGAGAAAATACATCAGTCGCCCGATATGTCTGGCTGCCGATTTCTTTTGAAAATGACTATCCGCAAATTCATTGGATGGATGAGTGGAAAATATAAAATTGTCGGCAATCGAAAATGATACAATATGAAACAGCCGACAATTCACGATTGAAATCAAAACAGCGGTTTTGAAGATTTCAATCGCCGGGGGTAATCCAAAAGGGGAACGGAAAAGGCAAAAATGCGAAAACGGGAGTTTGAGGATATTTGCCATTCCCCTTTGGCACACGACTTTGCGCACCGCAAAGTCTAGTGTGTTAGACCTTTGCCCGAAAGAGTCGAAAAACAGCGTAGTGTTTACGCTCATAATGCGAAAAAATCTCGGTTTGCCCGTCAAAAGGCAAGACCGGGATTTTTGTTTTTCGGCGGAATTGAGAAATCGGTTTTCAGCGTGAAAATACCGGTTTTGATAATTCCGTGTTTCGGCTCGGAGGGCAAAGGGCGTATAAACCCCTGTTCCGCAGAACAAATATTTTTTGCATTTTCAAGGGTATTGATACAATATGAAATCCGCGGCAGCAGAGTTTTCAACAGTTTTATGAAAAGTTTTAGCCGCATAAATGGTAGCGGAAATGCAAAAACGGTGCCAATATTGGCACCGGAAAAATGCGTTGGTGCCGGATTCGGCACCAATATACCCGTTTCATTTTCGGAGTAAATCGTGGTTTTATCTCAAAGCCGAATTACAACAATCGCTTAAATAACTGCGGTTTGCGGTTTTTCGTTTGACTCCTCTATAGGAAGAGGAACATAAATCAGTTTAAACGGCATCGTGTGAGAAGGATGAGTCAATATGTCTCATTATCTTATGCGGTGTCTTTAATTTTATCAAGAAAGAAGAAATGTTCAAAATGATTCCGTATTGAAAATGTCACAAACCCATTCTTGACGGTGTCACGCAAATTTTCGCTTTTTCCGATTATTCCTGATAAGTATAAGCGGAGAAGGTGAATGAAAACCAAATCCAAATTTTAATGAAGGGAGGTGTTAACCGTGAAGTATGCAATCATGCGTTTTCAGAAACACAAGTCTGCTGCTGTCGGCGGAATAGAAGCGCACAACGAGAGAACCAAATCTGAATACAAAAGCAATCCCGATATTGATCTGAGCAAATCAAAGGATAACTACAATCTTGTAGGTCTTCACTGCGGATACAGGGATGCAATCAACACTCTTTTAAAAATTCATAAGTGCCGCACCCGTAAAGACAGTGTTGTTCTGGTGGAAACTGTTGTAACTGCAAGCAACGAATTCTTTAAGAAAAAGAGCAAAAAGGAAATCAGAGAATTCTTTGAGCACGCCCTGGATTTCTACAAAAAGCATCTTACCGAAGGAACCATTATCTCCGCTGCTGTTCATCTGGACGAAACCACTCCGCACATGCATCTGTGTTTTGTCCCTATTACGAAGGATCACCGACTGTCCGCAAAAGAGATTGTCGGCAACAAACAAAAACTGACCTACTGGCAGGATATGTATCACGCCTGGATGTCAAAGAAATATCCAGAACTCGAAAGAGGCACAAGCAGTCAGATTACGGGCAGAACATATATTCCGACTCAGCTTTACAAAAGAGCGAAGAATCTGAACAAACAGGCTGAAAAGATTGTGGATGCAATTGAGAGAATCGGCGTTCTGAATATGAAACAGGGCAAAACCGATGCTGAGGATCTTATCAAAAAGTATATGGAAGACAGAGCCAATCTGCTTTCAAAGCTTGCTGTTTATGATGAAACTATGAGACAAATGCGGGAAGAAAATGCAGATCTCAAGAAGAAAAGCCGGATCAGCGTCAATGAAAGACTTGAAATGGGCAAGCGTAAGCAGGAATATGAACAACTTAAATCGCTCGTTTCAAATATTCCTCCCGAAATTCTGAAAATGTATTCGGCAATGTCGAGAGAATCGAAACCGCATTCTCTTGAAAGATGACAAAAAATCTAAAACAAAGAAATGAGGTGATAAACCAACATCCGCTATGATTTTACAACTGAATATCTGAGCTTACCGCGCCGAACAAAAATAACGAGGAAAGGAGGTAAGTGCTTATGACAATGATTGCGGTTTAAGATCATTCAAAGCAAATCTAAATGGAAGGAAATAATAATTATGAAGTAAATGACAATCGCATTCCCGATTCTGTAATTGATGAGTTTGTATATACTCTCTTACCGGAAATATCCAGATTCTATCAGTCCGAAGACAACAGAAAGGCTTTTGAAGAATGGAAACGTGGAAATGCAGAGGCTGCAAAAGTCTCGTAATTGAAATATGCGCAGTCGCCGGTTTTAATGTGCCGACGGCTGCGCGTTTTTTTGTTTTTCTCAACGAGAATATCGTTTCAAGCAGTCAGTAGAAACGACGAATCCGAACGTTTCGCCCGCTTTGAGCAAAAAGTTCGGATTACAATCGCTTGGCGGAGAGCAAGGGATTCGAACCCTCGAACCGCTTTTAACGGTTACACGATTTCCAATCGTGCTCCTTCGACCAGCTCGGACAACTCTCCGTGTTCTGTCAAATAACAAAATCTATTAAATTGCAAGCGATATTATATATGACTTCTTTGTAAAAATCAAGTGTTTTATTGAATTTTTCGCACTCGCGTGATAATGTATAAAAAACCGGCAGAGAACATCCCCTTCGTATTCCAGCTCCTTGCCGGAGGAAAGGCAGAAACATATATGAAAGATTTTGAGATTTTAAGAGCGGAAGCCGAATGGCAGCGCGCGGGCGCTTATAGCGTAAGAATTCAGGGAATGAACCGTCAGCACGGAATCTCTCTGAGAGATGAATTTGATGAACACGACACCGACGGAACAAAATATATAGTTGTTCTGGACGGCGGATATCCCGTTGCGACCTGCAGGTTTTATGAACTTGATTCGGAGAGCGTAACCCTCGGCAGAGTTGTTGTTCTGCCCGAATACAGGGGCAGAACAATCGGCAGCAAAGTTGTTGAGGAAGCGGAAAAATGGATTAAAGAACTCGGATACCGTGAGATTCACATTGACAGCCGTGTTTCCGCTGTTCCATTTTACGAAAAACTCGGATATGAAAAAGCAGGCGGAGAAAGCGGAATGAACGGTGTTTTCGAGTGCGTTCCGATGCATAAGAGTGTTGTCTGACGCAGGGAGGCGGAATATGGTTATTAAGTGGATTGACGGATTCGATGTTGAAGTTAAAATTATTGACGGAACGGCAGTTGTCTCGGCAAACAGTGCGGGTCTGCTGTCTCTCGCAAATCAGTTGACCGCGCTTGCAGAGGAGCCCCCGGGCAGTCATATTCATTATGACGAACACAACTCGCTCGAAGACGGTTCGGCAGAACTGATTGTTGAAAAAAAGGAGTGCAGATAATGAAAAAAACACTGAGAACAACAGGCAAACTTCTTCTTTTACTGCTTGCCGTTTTGCTTTTATTTACATCTTTAACATTCGTTATTCATCGTGTGAAAACAAATAAGGAACTTGAACTGCTGAAAGAAAAGGGATATTACAATCCCGTTTCTGTCGGAGACTACTCACTCAATGTTGCCAAATTCGGCAATGAGAACGGCAGGCACACAATTGTTTCGCTTGCCGGTCTGGGGATGAACGATTATTCGGTTACCGAAAGAAAGATGACTGCTGTTCTTGAAAAAGATAATCTGGTTGTATTCATTGACCGTGCGGGATATGGTCTGAGTGACGATACAGACAACGAAATGACGGTTGAATACATTGTAGAGGATTATCGCAAAGCGCTGAAAAGCGCGGGCATCAAGGCGCCGTATATCCTTATGGCACATTCTGTCGGCGGTGCGTATGCGAATTACTGGTCAAGCGTATATCCCGATGAAATCGAGGCGGTTGTGTTTGTTGACGGCAGTCAGCTCAGCGAAGATGTATTTAATGATGAGCCGTCAGATTCCGTTAGTTGGGGCGATAAAGCATATGCATTTTTTGCAAAACCGGGATTCGGCAGATATACTCTGAGAAAGGATTATCTGTTTCTGCCCGACAATTATTCGAAAGAAGAACAGGCGCTTTGCGATGCACTTGAACTGATGTCGGAATATTCCATAGCGCCCGTATCTGAAAGTGCCCTGATTGTCCGTAACCGTCAGACGGCGTGGAACAGCATTGTCACAAACGATATTCCGAAACTGTATATATGCTCAAGCTGGGGATATCAGACAAAAGAGGAGTTCCGGGAGTATCTGAAATGGTTCAGCGCATTGATGAAAAAGAACAATAAGAATACCCCGGACCCAGACGGAGTTACGGAAGAAAAACTGCAGGAGCAGGTAGAAAAAACGGAAAAACTCAGGCAGGATATCATCTATCCTTACGCCAAAAAAATGGGAAACTGTGAGGTCGTTCTGCTGGGCGGCGATCACTGCATCTATGAGCAGAGACCCGATGAATGCGGAAGAATAATAAATGATTTTATTAGTGAAGAATAATTGAATTATGCGTATTGAAGAAATTGATAATAATTTTACGGTAAAGTCACCGGACGGCTCGCAGACGGTGTTTTTAAATGTTTCTCAGCCCCCTTTTAAGGTTCACGGTCTTTTTTCTGATAAAAGCGGATATTACCGCATACCTTATGATGTGGCTGATGATACCAATGACGGTGTGAAAGATCTGAATCTGCATACGGCAGGCGGACGCGTCCGTTTTTGCACCGATGCAGGCAAAATTGTTCTGCGCGCAAAAATGCGCTGCATTTCAAAAATGCCTCATTTCGCTCTTACGGGTTCAGCGGGGTTTGACCTCTATGCCGACGGAGTTTACAAAGGAACATTTATACCTCCCGCAGATATTGAAAACGGCTTCACAGCAGAACTTTACTCCGGCGATGGCGGTATGTGTGAAATCACGTTGCATTTTCCGCTTTACAGCGGAGTTACCGGACTTGAACTCGGCTTTCCGCCCGGAAGCAGGGTCGAGGAAGCCGCTCCTTACGCCACAGAGAAACCGGTAGTTTATTACGGTTCATCCATAACGCAGGGAGGGTGTGCCTCCCGCCCGGGCAACGCTTATCAGAACATTCTGTCGCGTCTGCTTTCCTGCGACCATATAAATCTCGGTTTTTCCGGCAGTGCAAAAGGTGAACTCAGCATTGCCGAATACATCGCAGGGCTTGAAATGTCTGCCTTTGTGCTTGATTACGACCACAATGCGCCTACTCCGGAACACCTTGAAGCAACGCACTTTGCGTTTTTCTCGGTAATACGCGAAAAAAATCCGTTGCTGCCGGTATTACTGCTTTCACGGCCGCAGCCGAATCCCGACAGTGAAGAACTTTTACGCCGTGATATTGTAAAACGGACCTGGAAAAAGGCAGTTGAAAGCGGTGACAGTAATGTGTATTTTATTGACGGAACGCAGATGCTCGGTGCCTTCGGAGGTGACTCCGGAACGGTGGATAACTGCCACCCGAACGATTTAGGCTTTTACTGTATGGCAAAAGCGCTGGAGCCCGTGCTGAAATCCGCTTTGAAAAGCCGATAATCAAAATGTATCAGTCGGCAGGCACCGAAAAAACAAATAATGCCGGAATTTTATACAGTGCCGGAGACTCCGCCTTAATTAAGCGGAGTCTTTCGTTTTTCACTTCGTTAAATATCATAACACCGCCCTTTTAAGACGCCCTAATTATGGGCGTTTTAATAATTGATTTTTTATAATCTTTATTGTATATTAATTAAGATTTTATATAGGAAACCCTTTGATTTTCACCGAAAGGATTGATATATACGGCAACAGTAAAACCTTTTAAAGCGGTCCGGCCGCTTCCCGAATACGCAGGCAGAGTAGCGGCACTGCCTTATGATGTTATGAACCGTGACGAAGCGGCAAAAATGGCTGAAGGCAACCCGTATTCCTTCCTCCATATTGACAAGGCTGAAATTGATTTTCCGCCCGAAACAGACCCGTATTCGGAGCAGATTTACGAAAAAGCCGCATCCGCTCTTGCCGCGCTTGAAACAGAAGGCGTAAGCAGGCAGGATGAAAAAGCCGGCTACTATATTTACCGCCAGATAATGAACGGCAGAAGTCAGACGGGCATCGTCGGCTGTGTTTCGATTGATGACTACATAAACAATGTTGTCAAAAAGCACGAACTCACCCACGCCGACAAAGAAGCGGACCGCATACACCATGTTGACACCTGCGACGCAAACACCGGTCCCATATTTCTGACATACCGCAAACAAGAAGAAATTTCCGTTTTTATTGAAAAATACAAAACGGAGCATTCTCCAGTATATGATTTTATGACCGACCAGAGAGTGCGCAACACGGTGTGGGTTGTTGATGACGATGAAGCCATAGTAAACCTGACAAAATGGTTCGGCGGCGTTGAAAGTATGTATATAGCCGACGGTCACCACAGAGCGGCTTCGGCAATCAATGTAGGCAAACTGCGCAGACGGCAGAACCCCGGTTACACGGGTGAAGAGGAGTTCAACTACTTCCTCGCGATTCTTTTCAGCAGTGACGAACTCGCGATTATGGATTACAACAGGGTAATAAACACCCTTAACGGCAACACGCCCGAACGGTTCATTGAAAAGATGAGCGAAAAATTCACCGTTGAGCCTGCCCCGTCATCTCCTTACCGCCCCGAAGGCACTCACATTTTCGGAATGTTCCTTGAAGGCAAGTGGTATAAAGTTACCGCAAAAAAAGGCACCTACAACGCGGATGACCCGGTTGAATCGCTCGATGTTTCAATTCTTCAGGAGAATCTTATTGACCCCGTTCTGGGTATAAAAGATTTACGCAATGACAAACGCATCGACTTTGTCGGCGGAATAAGAGGATTGAAAGAACTTGAACGCAGAGCCACAACAGATATGTGCCTTGCTTTCGCTATGTTCCCCGTTACGCTCGATGAACTTATGGCTGTTTCCGACGCGGGGCTGCTTATGCCTCCCAAATCAACCTGGTTTGAGCCCAAACTTCTGAGCGGTCTGTTTATTCACAAACTTAAATAAGCGGAGATGAAAAAGATGAGTAGTTTAAAACCGCTTTACAACGGTATAAGGTTAAACGCTCTGATTGTCAGCGACACTCATATTGACTGCAGGCACCCTTTGCCCGCCCTGCCGAAATACTGGCTGAGATGCGCCGCTAAGGATGCCGAAAAATCCGTTCACAGAATGGACGCTTTCATCACCGTCGGCGACACAACTTCTCGCGGGAGCGAAAAGAACTGGCAGATGGTCGCACAGGTTCTTAAAAAGAGAAATCCCGCTGACAAAATGATTCTTGCCATAGGTAACCACGACTGCTGGAATGACGACGGTTTTGAAGCCGCCGTCAAGAATTTTTACAAATACAGCAAGTCAATAACAGGCAACAAAAGAGAAACCCCTTATTTTTCACACATCATAAACGGTTACCATTTTGTTTTTCTCGGCACCGATTCCGATTCGGGGTGCGAAGCGCAGTTCAGCGATGAGCAGATGGCGTGGTTTGCCTCCAAAATGGAAAAGGCAGGCAAAAGCGGCAAACCGGTATTCGTTTTCTGCCACCAGAGCCTGAACGGCAGGCACGGTCTGCCTCGCACGTGGGACAGAGAAGAAAAGCCCGACCGCGACCCTATGGAGGGCGGAATTGGCAAACGCAGCGACGAAGTTGCCGCCATACTTAAAAAGTATAAAAATGTTTTTTATTTCAGCGGTCATTCCCACATGGGGCTTTGCGGCGAAAACAAAGCAAAATCCGAAGGCTATTCGAGTTTTGAATATGAAGACGGCGTCAGCCTTATAAATCTGCCCAGCCTTGCCTGCGGCAACCACCACGGCGAGGTTGACTCAATGGGCATAGGCGTTGTGCTCGAGGTTTATGATGACAGAGTTGTCATCCGCCCGCGCTTTACCTCCACAAACAGGTGGAACAAAAGCGTTATGATAAAAGACGGCAAACCCTATTTTGAAATGAATATTTAAAAAATCCGGCGGGGAAATTTCCCCGCCGTTTACTTTTTGACTATGCTGTTTTTCTGTTAACTGTCGCTTTTGATATAAATATGCTCAAATGTGCCTGTGCCGTCGGATGAAACCGTCAGCGTTGAGGCGCCGCTCATTTCAGGCTCCCAGTAGCAGCCTGAGCCGCATTTGAGACCGTATGAAAGGCGGATTCCGTCAACAGGCATCGAACTTGAGTTGACATGGTCGTGACCGGCAATCATATTCTTTGTGCTGCCGAGTTTTTTGCACAGTTCAAAAAATCCGTTGTTGCCGTGCGCGCAGCAGACATCCTCGTGGTTTACGCCGAAGCATTCGTCCGCATATTCGTCTTTCCAGCCGTCATTTTCTTTGTCATAGTATTCTGCGTAATAAGTGCTGTATTCATAAACGGGAATATGCATAAAAATGGAACTTTCAACGGTTCTGCCCGCCGATTCCGTAATACCGTTGACAGCCCACTCATACCATTTCAGCTGATTTGCCCAGAGGTGGTCATAACCCGCGCTGCCGTCTGCGCCGAGGTTTATTTTACCCGCGTCTGTGTCATCGGCGTTTGAGTGTGTGTCCATCATAAACAGGGAGTGTATGATTTTGCCGTTTTCGGTAATATTAATAATATAGTTGCCGTAACCCATACCCTCGGGGCCGAATTTAAACAGGCAGTTTTCGGCTGAAGCAAACTGATAAGTGCACCAGAATTCCGAAGGAGTTCTCTGACCGTCGTGGTTGCCCATTACGGGAGCCCACGGAATACCGTAGGAATCAATCTCTTTGCAAAGTTCAATATAAGCGAGCATACCCCATGCATTGTCGCCTGTGAGAGTGATAAGGTCGGGCTTTGCCTGTTTTATCGCACTGCTGATAGTTGCTTTTGCGAGATCCCACTGTCCGTCGTATAGTTCGGCGTCGTTAAGCTGAACATCGGCTAAATTGAGAACAACAAAATCTTTTTCGGGGTCTTTTTTGAGTTCGACACAGTAACTTGATTGAAACTTGTCATCCGCGCTCCATTTTTCAAAATATTTTGCCTGATTTGCGGTAAGCGGAGCGATAATCTGACCGAGCGACATAATGAACGCGAAAGCGACGCTCAATCCGATTCTGATGTAATCGCCTATCTGCGAAAAAAATGAAGTAATCTGACTGAAATCCATTTAAAACTCCCCTTCATATCAGTTTTATATTGTGTGCAGTTTAACAGATAATTTTTTTAACCGACTTTTTTACATCAAGCCTGTGTTAATGCAATTTAATAACCGAACGGATCAGGAGTTGTAATATACATAATCCGCCCATTTTACGCAGTATTGCCTTCCGAGATGAACTCCGTCGGGAGACGCCTCCTCGGGCAGATAGCCCTGCGCGTCGCTTACCGCGGACCGGGTGTTCAGGTAGTTGACGCCCTTTTGCCTTGCAAGGTCAATCACATATTCATTTGCCCTGTTTAAAGCCGCCATATTGTAGCCATAGTTGTTCGCGCGGTCCGCGCTTCTGCTTATCGGCATAATTGACATAATATATATTTCGGCAGACAGGCATCTTTCGCGGACGGCGTCAACCACTCTGCCGTAATGCTCTTCAAAAGTCGGGAGACTCCCCCAGCCGCACTCGTTGTCTCCGAAATAGAGATATATTTTACTGAAACGCCTGCCGTTGAGCTCGTTGATTATTGTTACGCTTTTACCGCTCCGGACCTTTGTGAATACCGTGTCAACAGTGAGTGAAACATCGGCAAACACATTTTTTGCAAGACCGTATGTTGCAAAATCCATAATGCGTGAATTGCCGACAAACGCGCAGTCGTCAAATGATGAACTGTCGCGGGCCTCCTTCGCAGTCGAAGGCTCTTTTGCTTTTGTCAGACCGGGAACGGGGACGGAGGCGGATTCGAACAGGCTGTCGAACACATTCTTTGCAACTGTTTCTCTTTCAGCTAAAGTGCTTTTCTCCGCCGCTTCGGTTTCAGCGCTTCCGGCAACGGTTGTCGCCGTTGTTTCCGCTTTGGCTGCTTTTTGTTTTGACGGAGGCGCTTTCGTATTCTCTTTTGCAGTTAAAGTCTCATTTTGCGCCGTTGACATAACCTCTGTGCTTTCCTCTGTCAGAAACGCCGGCAGTGTTACCGTCTCAACGACGGTTGTTGCCTGCGTTACGGCAGTTGAATACTCTCTTGTTATTGTTTTTCTGCACCCCGTAAAACCGAGCGTGGTAATCAGCGCAAGAATAATCGAAAAAAACTTTTTCATCAACGGTTCCTTTCGGAACATATATATTAATCAGATTATACAACCATATGAAAAATAATGCAATATTACGCGGGTTTTTGTCAAAAAGTGAATATTTATAAGCTTTTTACCTTTTTATTCTCAAAACCACTTGACAAATACACAAAAAAGTAAATAATAATACATTAAAGGTTATATATTTATATATTCATATTCAGTATAAAGAGGAAGACGCAAATGAAAGATTTTGACAGAAAGCTGATTCTTGAAGACGGGGCTGAATACTGCGGCTACGGTTTCGGCGGTTGTTCGCAACGGGTTTGCGAGGTTGTTTTCAACACTTCGGTAGTCGGTTATCAGGAGATTATATCCGACCCGTCATACACATATCAGGCGGTCGTTATGACCTATCCGCTCATCGGCAACTACGGAATTACCGATGAAGATTTTGAAAGCAAAAATCTGACTATCGGCGGTCTGATAGTAAGGGATTACAACGATATGCCGTCAAACTTCCGATACACCAAAACCCTCTCCGAACTGCTTGAAGAAAATGATATTCCCGGCATTTACGGAATTGACACAAGAAAACTTACAAGGTCAATACGCGATTTCGGCGCAAGACGCGCCCTGATAACCGGCATTGACACCACCGCCGAAGAGGGTGTTGAAATCATTAAGAACACTCCCGTTCCCACTGACGCAGTTTCAAAGGTCAGCTGCAAAAAACGCTGGTATTCGCGCACTTCCAACCACCTCTACAATGTAGTCGCGGTTGACTGCGGAATAAAACTCAACATAATTCGCTCGCTCAACAAAGTCGGCTGTAATGTCACAATAGTCCCCTATGACACAACGGCTGAGGAAATAGAATTTATGAAGCCCGACGGAATCTTTCTGTCAAACGGACCCGGCGACCCGGAAGATGTAACCCCCGTTATTGAAGCGGTCAGAAAACTCAAGGGCAAATACCCGATTTTCGGAATCTGCCTCGGTCATCAGATTATAGGCCTTGCTTACGGCGGAAAAACATACAAGCTCAAATTCGGCCATCACGGCGGCAACCACCCCGTAAAGAACCTGCAGACGGGCAAAATAGAAATCACCTCGCAGAACCATAACTTTGCCGTTGACGCAAAGAGCGTTGAGGGCACGGGCCTTGAGATAACCCACCTCAACATTCTGGATAACACGGTTGAAGGTCAGGAATGCCTTAAAGACAAGGTGTTCAGCGTGCAGTATCACCCGGAAAGCGCCCCCGGCCCGCAAGACAGCTTTTACCTTTTCAACAAATTCCTTGACGCGATGAAGGAGGCGAAAGAGAATGCCTAAAAGAACCGACGTAAAAAAGGTGCTTGTTATCGGCTCGGGACCCATTGTCATAGGTCAGGCGGCGGAGTTTGACTACGCCGGCACTCAGGCGTGCCTCGCCCTCAAAGAAGAGGGTTATGAGGTTGTTCTCGCAAACTCCAACCCCGCAACAATTATGACAGACACCTCCATAGCGGATAAGGTCTATATGGAGCCTCTGACGCTTGAATATCTCGCAAGAATCTGCCGCTATGAGCGTCCCGACGCTATTATTCCCGGCTTGGGAGGTCAGACGGGTCTCAATCTCGCAATGCGGCTTTCAAAAAAGGGCGTTCTCGACGAATGCGGAATCGAACTGCTCGGCACAGAGGCGGAGAGTATTGAAATGGCGGAGGATCGTGAACTTTTCAAAGAACTTTGCGAAAAAATCGGCGAACCCGTTGTGCCGTCGCAGATAACTTATTCAATAGATGAGGCCATTGAAGCGGCAAACGCAATCGGCTACCCGGTGATTCTGCGCCCCGCTTTCACGCTCGGCGGCACAGGCGGCGGATTTGCCGCAAACGATGATGAAATCCGTATTCTTATGAAAAACGCGCTGGCTGTTTCGCCGGTTCATCAGGTGCTGGTCGAGAAAAGCATAAAGGGCTATAAAGAAATTGAATATGAAGTAATGCGCGACGCCAACGACACCGCCATTACCGTATGTAATATGGAGAACCTCGACCCGGTCGGCATTCATACGGGCGACTCAATTGTTGTGGCGCCCAGTCAGACGCTCACCAACAAGGAATACCACATGCTTCGTGACAGCGCGCTTAAAATAATACGCGCTCTCAAAGTCAAAGGCGGCTGTAATGTTCAGTTCGCGCTTGACCCGCAGTCGTTCAGATACTATGTAATTGAAGTAAACCCCAGGGTTTCGCGTTCATCCGCCCTCGCTTCAAAGGCGAGCGGCTACCCAATAGCCCGTGTTTCGGCAAAAATCGCCGTCGGTATGAATCTTGACGAAATTCAGCTTGCGAACACACCCGCCTGTTTTGAGCCGGCGCTTGACTATGTTGTTACCAAAATGCCGCGTTTTCCCTTTGACAAATTTGCTGACGCCAACAACCGCCTTTCAACCCAGATGAAGGCAACCGGCGAAGTTATGAGCGTCGGGCGCACAATGGAAGAAAGTCTTTTAAAAGCGATACGCTCGCTCGAAATGGGCAAAAACCATATTCATATGGAAAAATTCGACTCCTCGCATATGACAGCGGACGACCTGCTTGAATATATAGCCGAGGGCACGGATGACAGAATCTATGCCATTTCGCAGCTTATGTGGATGGGTGTTGACCACTCGAGAATATGCAACATAACGCAGATAGATATGTTCTTCCTCGACAAAATCAAGAACATTGTTGATTTTGAAAAAGAGATGGAGGCAAACCCTGACTCGCCGGAACTGCTTAAAATGGCAAAAAAGATGGGCTTCTCCGACTCCTATGTGGCGGAACTCTGGAAAACCATGGAGGATGACATTTATGAACGCAGGGTGAAAGATGAAATTTTCCCGGTCTATAAAATGATTGACACCTGCGCGAGCGAGTTTGACAGTTATGTTCCTTATTTCTATTCAACTTATGAAGACGAAAACGAATCAATTGTTTCGGATAAGAAAAAGATAATTGTTCTGGGCTCCGGTCCCATAAGAATCGGTCAGGGAGTTGAGTTTGACTACTCCACCGTTCACGCCGTTTCGGCAATCCGCGACGCAGGCTTTGAGGCTATTGTAATAAACAACAACCCCGAAACGGTTTCAACCGACTACACAACCGCCGACAAACTCTATTTTGAGCCGCTGACGGTTGAAGATGTAATGAACGTAATTCACCTTGAAAAACCCGAAGGCGTAATTGCCACGCTCGGCGGTCAAACTGCGGTAAATCTTGCCGCTCCGCTCACCGCGAGAGGGGTGAAGATAATCGGCACCGACTGCGAGGCGATAGACAAGGCGGAAGACAGAGACGCATTTGACCGTCTTATACGCTCGCTCGGCATTCCGCACCCGAAGGGCGAAGCCGTTACCAATATTGAAGCGGGCGTTGAGGCGGCTGAAAGAATCGGCTACCCCGTGCTTGTGCGCCCCTCGTTTGTTCTGGGCGGCAGAGCGATGGAGATTGTTGCCAATGAGGAGATGCTGCGCCGCTACCTGACAAACGCCGTCAAGGTTGACGAAGACAAACCCGTTCTTGTCGATAAATACATTATGGGCAAAGAGGTTGAGGTTGACGCAGTGTGCGACGGCGAGCAGGTGTTCATACCCGGAATTATGGAACTCGTTGAACGCACCGGCGTTCATTCGGGCGACAGCACAAGCGTTTACCCTCCCTTCAGCATTTCTCAGAAAGTGCGCGACACAATATGCGATTACACAACAAAGCTCGGTTTGGGCATAGGCATAGTCGGTCTTTTCAACATTCAGTTCATTGTTGATAAAAACGACGATGTGTTTATTATCGAGGTTAACCCAAGAGCGTCAAGAAGCGTGCCTTTCCTTTCCAAATCAGCCGGCTTCGGGCTTGTAAACATAGCAACAAGAGTAATGCTCGGCGAAACGCTTGCAAAGCAGGGAATAACCGATATGGTGCCTCCTGACAAAGGCCGATGGTATGTAAAAGCCCCTGCGTTCTCATTTGAAAAACTGACCGGTATGGACACATACCTCTCGCCAGAAATGAAATCTACCGGCGAGGCTATAGGTTATGACGACCAACTCAACCGCGCTATGTATAAGGCTATGCAGGCATCGGGAATCAAAATGAAATACTACGGCACCGTGCTTGTAAGCATTGCCGATGACGACAAAGAAGAGGCTCTGCCGCTCATAAAGCGCTTTTACCGCCTCGGTTTCAACATTGAGGCAACGGGCGGCACGGCGGAATACCTGAAAGCGAACGGAATCCGCACAAGACTGCGTCACAAAATAGCGGACGGCGATGAGGATATAATCAAGGTTCTGCGTGCGGGCTATGTAAGCTATGTTATCAGCACAAGGTCGGTTATGGACGGCATAAAATTCGGCTCCGGCGCGGCGTTAAGAAAAGCATCGATTCAAAACGGAGTTACGGTTTTCACCTCGCTCGACACCGTGCGCATAATGCTCGATGTGCTTGAAGACGCCATACCGACAATATCCACAATAGACGGGTAATATTAAAGGACTTGCAAACTACCTGCAAGTCCTTTTCTTTATTAATTGTTTTATTCAAGCAAGCCCTTCTCATGTGAGTCTTCGACTATTTTTTCAACAATCTTCCACACTTCGGGCATTGCCTCGCGGCAGGCGGCGTTGCGGTTAAGAACCATCTGTGTTGTTATGTGGTTGCCGCGCCAGGTATAACCCTCCGTTTTATAGTTGTGCAAAAGAGGCTGCAGGCAGTCAAGCGCGCGTGCGTAAAGCGCCGTCGGAGTTGCGCACTCCTCAAACTCGTTCCACATTGCGCGGAAATACTCCCCCTGTTCGCCGAGCATACCGAAAAGGCGGTCTGCCGCCTCGTTTTCACGCTCTGCCTTGGTGGCTTTGCCCTGCTCGTCATAGGCGAAGGTGTCGCCGGCGTAAATTTCAACAAGGTCGTGAACGGTTACCATCTGCACTGTTCTGCCTAAATCCGCCCCGGCGGGCGCGTATTCAAAAAGGGTCATTGCGCACACGGCAAGGTGCCATGAGTGCTCCGCGTCATTTTCGCGGCGTGAGCAGTCGGTAAGCGCGGTTCTGCGAAAGACATTTTTCGCCTTGTCGCATTCAATTATGAAATCAAGCTGATTTCTCAGTTTTTCGTTTTCGACAAAGTCAAAGTTGGTCATTGTTATTACTCCCTAACGAAAATCATCAGGCTGTTACCGCAGATTAACCGTGATAACAGCCTCATTGCTTTTTATTTTGTAAATATTGAGAAAATGTTAAAGAATATGCCGATTATACTCCACAGGAACGAGAAATCCATTTTGGAAGCAAGCAGGTTGAAGAATGAGCCTGCTCCCGATGAATCAGTCTTCTTAATGGCAAAACTGTCAGCCTTTTCCGCTTTGCCGTCAACGACCTTGTAGGCGTCGTAATAAAGCGTGTCGCCGTCGGTCTGAACCGCCGCAAACATCGGGGCGTCGGGCACAAATGATGTTTCGGCATCCGGGAAGAGGGTTGCGGTGCTGTTGACCGCGTATGCTCTCTTGACCCCCGCGGTGCCGGGCAGAGCGTAAACCGTGCCCTGCGGGTTTACCATAGCGCTGTATTCGGCGCCATTATATGTAACCTTCTGTTTGCCGCTGATTACGGGCAGACCGCCGCTGAGCGCTCCCGTGCGCCAATAAACAAGGTCCTCACCCTGAAGCACAAGGTCAACGCCGAGGTAGGGCAGAAGTCCGTTGAGCTGTGAACGGATATTTTTATTCTCTTTTGCGGTGCATTTTGCTCCGTTTGAATAAATCGCTTTCGGAATAACAACAACCTTCCAATCGGCATTACTTGATGAAATATCTTCCTTCATCCAGTTGAACTGAGGTTCGCCGAGTTTTTTGTCTGCCAGGTTGTTTGTGTTGAGAACAGTAAAGTGGATATTGTTGTAATCGTATGAATAGTAAATACCGGTGTCGGTTTTCTGCTTCGGAACTCCGTTAAGCGTGAAATACTGACTGATATATCCGCCCGCTTTTTCTCTCACGCCGGCAGCCGGCATAAAGAATGTGTTCATAAGGCTTTGAGCGGCGGTGTTGAAAAAGCTCTTCCAGTGCTTACAGTTCTTCGCGAGTGTAACCTGACTGCCCGCCGAAACAACAAATTTCGCGTCCGGCACGGTTTTGAACGCCGCGTTGAGAACATCGGAGAACGCTCCGTATTGTGTGTCGTTCTGACCCTGCATATCAGCAAGGGCTATAAACGCGGTTTTCTCCGATTTATCCGCTGTCTGAAGCGTTCCCGCTTCGCTCCACCACCCGCGGGAGGCGTCGCCTATGCGGTAACTGTATTTTTTGCCCGGCTCAAGATTTGAGACCGTTACATAATGCCGGGTATAATCCTTGCTGAAATCAAGGAATGCGATTATGCCGAGATCCGCTCCGGGGTAAGCTATTGAAACTTTTTTACTGCTCGCCTTGATTTTAAGCCCGTCATTTGTGTTTCTGTCAAAAGAGGGGTTATCGCTGTAAGGCACAATTTCAATATCGGAAGCGGTAACGCTGTATTTTGTTAGCCAGGTAAACTCCGCCTGTGTGGATGAATCCTCTCCCAGTGTTACGGCTATGTCGGAGGGCAGGCGGTAATTGTCTGCCGAGAGCGGCACTTCTTCGGGACCTGAGTATGTCGCTTCAAAACTGCCGTCCGCCTTTTCAAGAGGGTTTTCGTCTATAAGAAGCGTGCTTATCATCCAGTTGATTGTGTGACCCCACGCCTGCATCTGAGCGGAAGTGAAGTGCTCATCGCCGATGAGGGTGTCGATAATATTGTTGACCGACGAGTATTTTTCGGGCACAAGGGCTATGCCGAGAACAGATGTAACAAGATTCAGAAAACTGTTGTCGCCGCCGAGAAGGGCTTTTGTTATGCCCTGAAGAATATCGCCGAACAACGCGAGCGCAGTGCCGTCGGGGAAGAGTTCACCCGGATTGAAATCGAGGTTAGCGAGAATCTCGTTGAGCGCAAGGTCTTCAACCACCGTTTTTCGAAGCAGCGTAAAGAATTTCTGCGCGAGTTCACCGCTTTCAAAATTGTCAAGAACTTCCTGAATCATCGGGTCGGCTGATATATCCTCATCGCCGCCGTAGTATGAGAGAAGCGCCGTCTGCGCAAACTCGTCAAGCGTTGTGGGTCCCGTCGTGTTGCCGTGACCGCTCTGCTCATAATAGAGCGTGCAAGGCTTGTCGCTGACTTCAAAACTCAGAAGAGTGTCAAGCAGTTCTCTGACAACGCCGAGCGTATATTCGCTGTTGTTTATGTATTTTTCATCAATCTGACTGCCGAGTTCATTTATAAAGCCCATCAGGTTCTGGCTGACGGTGAGAATCTCGGTGTTGCCTAACTGCAACCCGTTTGTGCCGAGCGCGTTTATGATTATTTCTTCAAGGTTGATTCCTTTTTCATTAAGGAAGCCGATAAGTCCTCCCGCCTTCTGAATCTGCGGGAAGTAAGTTCTGATTACGCCCAGTATAGCACTGTAAGCAAACTCGTTGATATCCTTGCCGAATGTGAGATCATACGAATTTTTATATTTGAAGGGCTGTTCGTATGTTACCGTTTCACCGTTGCGCTCATAAGAGATGGGAGTTAATTCGTCAACATCATGGCTTGTCATTTCCATTTTGTAATCGCCGCCCGCCGATGTGAATTTTGCAATTCTCATCTCGTTGGGGTAGCCCGTGAGCGTGGCGGTCAGAAGGTCGGTTATTCTCTCGCCGTTATCGTTGACATAGGAAGCCGTGTCATGCGAATGCAGATGACCGGTGAAAACATAGTGAATGCCGGCGTCTGCATAGGTGTCACAGACATATTCCCAGTTGTCAATAACAAAAGCAAAGAAAGTCGCCTCTTCAATATCCATATGCTGAACTATGTTATGGTGCTGCATAAAGACTATTTCAAGCCCGTTTTCTTTCGCATAGGCGCACTGATCCTTAATCCAGTCCATAAGGTCTTCGCCTATCATACCGTCGGTAACGTGCTCGTTTTTGGGAGCACCGTTGTCGGTGGAATATTTGTTTGAGTCAACGGCAATAAGCATAAAGTTGTCGTTGAGTTTCCATGAGTATGAAAGGTATCCGCCGTAATTCCCTTCCTCGGGATGAAAACGGGAAACGCAGTCGGGGTCGTTCTCATTGTATCCGAAGTTCTTGTAGATTTTCTCAAAATCCTTCGGCTGAGTCTTTTTGGCTTTCACGGATGTTTCGCCTGTGTAATCCGTGGCGTTGCTGTTGCGGATGTCGTGGTTGCCGGGAATGACGAACACGGGTATTCCCGTTTCTTTTTCAAAAGCGGTGAATTTCTGCGCCAATTCTTTATGCGATTCGTATTCGCCGTCTTTTGTAAGGTCGCCGGGAATCAGCACGAACGCGCTGCCGTTCTCTTTTGCCTCTTCAAGATAATGCTCCGAAACCTCAAGCGCGCGGTCAACAAGAACGCCCGCCTGCTCCATCTCACGGTGGGTTGTTTCGAGGTAGTTAGCCCAAGCTTTGCTGTTCACATCATAAAGCGAATCGGCGAGGTAATGCATATCCGAAAAAACCGCAAATGTTGCCGATGCGGTTGCCGCTCTCGCTCTTAGAACCGGCACAGTCACCGCCAGCACGGTTAATGACATAAAAACACACAGCGCTTTGAAACATTTTGATTTTTTCATATCAGATCTCCATTCGGAAAATATTTTACGTTAAATCTGTTTCATAAGGGGACCTATGCCCTTGAGAGCCCTGGGAATATCGGAGAGAATCATGCGAAGGCCCTTGCCGGGCTTGTCGCCGTTGAGGATGCGGAGAAGACCGTCTGCCATTTTTTCACTGAAAACGCCGCCCGACATTGACATAAAGTCGCGTATGGGCGTCTGGGTTGCGATGCCGATGGCAAAATCCGCGCCGGGGCCTTTTACAAAGACGGGAATCAGTTTATGCATGGCGTTGTTAAACCTGCCGCCCCATTTTGTGTATGAAGCAGTTTCAAAACTGTCAACAACGGTAAGAGGCAGGCTTCTGTCTCTCTCAGTGGGAGGAATCGGTCTGCCGAGAACGGCAGTGAACTGGTCGTCGGGAACAGACTGAACCTTACCGGTGTAGTAAACAGGTGCCGATTCGCTGTAATCCGGAATTTCGGCGGGCGCCGCGGTAACTTTAACAGAGCCCGTGAGTTTTATATCCGCACTTGACGCACCTACATAAATATCAAAGTCGCCGCTTTCAACACACCAGTCGTTTGTGTTGACATTAAAGAAAGCAAAGGCGCGTTTATTGAGGGTTATTGTAATTGCCTGCTCTTCGCCGGGCTCAAGATAAATCTTCTTGAAACCTTTGAGTTCCTTTACGGGGCGGAAAATTGTGCTTTCTCTGTCGCCGACATAAAGTTGGGCGATTTCGCTGCCCGCGACATTCCCGGTGTTTTTTACACGGAATGAAACGCTCAGTGTGTCATTTTCATCCATTTCGCTCTTGTCGAGATAAAGCCCCGAATATTCAAATGTCGTGTATGAAAGGCCATAGCCGAAGGGGTAGCGGACGGGTTGCTGAGCCTTTTCGTAATATCTGTAACCGATATAAACCGACTCTCTGTATTCAACAGTGGCGAGGTTGCCGGGGAAGTTGTTGATTGAGGGGTTGTCTTCAAGTTTTTCAGGGTATGTTTCGGCAAGTTTGCCGCAGGGGTTGACATTACCGAGAACAATATTGACAACCGCTCCCGCGCCTGCCTGACCGCCGAGATAGGAGTTGAGAATTGCGCGCACACTGTCATTATCCCAGTCAAACTCAACAGGCGCACCGCCGGAAAGAACAACAACAATGTTTTTGTTTACAGCTGAAACGGCTTTGACAAGTTCAATGTGAGCGTCAGGCAGTTTCATATGGCTGCGGTCAAAGCCCTCCGATTCATAATCTTCGGTAAGACCGATGAAAAGAAGAACTGTGTCTGCCGCTTTTGCAGCCTCAACCGCCTGTGTAATATGAGCGGGGTTCTTTTTCGCTTTGGCGAGTGTGCGCTCATAGCCCTGTGAATATGTGGCGTCAACGCCCGCCTCAACAAGGATGTCATAAGCGCTGTCAAGGTGAGTGGGGTTAATCTGCGATGAACCCGCGCCCTGATATCTGGGCGTTTTCGCCATTTCACCTATGACGGCGACTTTCTTCGATTTGTCAAGCGGAAGAATGCCGTTGTTCTTTAACAGAACCATTGACTGCTCCGCTATCTCTTTTGCAAGAACATGGTCTTTTTCTTCGTCAAATTCGAAGCCCTCTTTTGCGGCTTTTTCCGCTCCGTCAGCGGCTTTCTTTATAAGTTCGAGAATTTTGAGAACTCTTTCATCAAGAATTTCCTCGCTGATTTTGCCCGATTCTATCGCTTTGAGAATTTTACGCATACCGGAACCGCTTGAGGAGGGCATTTCAATATCGTTACCCGCGAGCAGACCGTCGTCTCTCTCGTTGCAGGCGCCCCAGTCGGTAACTATCGCGCCCTCAAAGCCCCATTCGTCACGCAGAATTTCAGTTTGTGTGTGAGCGTTTTCGGAGCCGAATGTGCCGTTGATTTTATTGTATGAGTTCATAACCGTCCACGGCTGCGATTTTTTGACCGCGATTTCAAATGCGGGCAGATAAATCTCACGCAGGGCGCGTTCATCAACAACGCTGTCGCCGTTCATACGGCGTGTTTCCTGGTCGTTTGCGCAGAAGTGCTTGAGCGATGTGCCTACTCCTCTTGACTGAACGCCGTTAATGAAAGCCGCGGCAAGTTCGCCCGCGAGCAGCGGGTCTTCGGAGAAATATTCAAAGTTGCGGCCGCAGAGAGGTGAGCGTTTCATATTGACGCCGGGGCCCAGAAGCACACCGACTTTTTCTTCAAGGCATTTGCCGCCGAGTGCTTTGCCCATTTTTTCAAGCAGGTTCGGGTCCCACGAGCAGGCTGTGGTAACGGCTGTGGGGAAGCAGATTGAAGGCACGCTTGCGCTCAGGCTGGAGCCTTTTCTCTCATAATCCTTCTTGCGCAGTCCGTGAGGGCCGTCGCAAACCATAATTTCGGGAATACCCAGTCTTTCAATGCCCTTGAGGTGCCAGAAATCTTTACCGTCGCACATGGCGGCTTTTTCTTCAAGGGTCATCTGAGCGAGTAATTCTTTGGGGTCTTTCATTGAACATCCTCCAGTTTATTATTTATGATTTCTTTTTCAATTTTATTTGAGCCGGTGTTTTTAACCGATCTCAGTTTTTTGTTTATGATTTCGTTACGGTGCCGCGCCTCATCAACAGTCTGACCCGCCTCATCGATTTTCTGACGCGCCTTGGTGAGAACCACGCCGAATTTTTCATATTGGTCAAGGGCTGCCGCGAGCAGTTTGCGCACCTCGTTGGCTTTTTCGTTAATTGCCACGGCACGGAAACCCATCGACAGAGAATTGAGCAAAGCCGTGATTGTGGTCGGTCCCGCAATCATTACATTACACTCTGTGTGTATTCTTTCGGCAACCGCTCTGCCGCTTGAAACAATCTCGGCAAACAAAGCGTCTGTCGCGAGGTAGAGTATAGCGTATGGCGTTGTTCTGGGAACATTTATGTATTTCGCGACTTTTTTAGCCTGAGCGAGCACACTGTTTTCAAGCGCCTTTCTTGCCGCTTCAAGTGCAGCGGCATCGGCTGAATCAGCGGCGTTGCAGACCCTAATGTAATCTTCCATCGGGAATTTTGAGTCAACGGGCAGGTAAACGGTTGAACCGCCGGATGACGGGATTTTTACGGCAAATTCGACTCTGTCTTTTGAACCTTCAACTGCCGCAAAATTCGTCTCATACATACCCGGAATTGTCTGGTCAAGTATGGCCCCGAGTTGAACCTCAGCCCATGTGCCTCTCGCCTTGACATTTGAAAGCACTCTGTTGAGCGAGTTCACATTTGCGGTAACCGAGCCTGAAAGTTCTTTCATTTCGCCGAGTGATTTGTTGACGTTTTCGAGCCCGTCAGAGACGGCTTTGAACGAGGTGTCAAGCCTTGAGGCAAGAGTTGAAGTCAGCTTTTCGTCAACCGTCAGGCGCATCTGCTCCAGTTTCTGCTCATTGCTCACGCGCATTTTTTCCGCCTGCTCCGAGTTGCTTCTGCTGATTTTTTCAAGGCTCTCGCCTACCGAAATAATCAGTCTGTTCTGATAATCGGTGTTGCGGATATTCATCTGCTCGAGTTTGTCGTTCATTGAGCGGAGACTCTCCGCGGTTTCTTTTCTCTGTGCCTGCGCAAGTGCAAGGTTTTCTCTGCGTGAGCGTTCAAATTCAGCGTCAACATTTTCGGTAAGCGCCTTTATTTTTTCATCCGTGACGGCAAGTTTCTCTGAAAGCCCTCCGTCCGGCGCTGTTTTTTTAACAATCAGAACAATGAGAAGAATAATAATTACTACCGAGAGTGCGATTATTGCGTAAAGTTCCGTTGCGGGGCACCTCCCTGTAAAGCAAATATAATTATTAAAATTTTAACACAAATAATATTTCATTACAACAAAAAATATCGGTTTTTACATTATATTTATATATATAAATTATGTTTTGTTTGAACTGCACAAAAACCGCTCTGTATTTTTTACACGGCAAACGGGAAAGTGTTAATTCTCAATTCATATTTTCGATTTAGAATATTACTGAGTATATTATTTGGTATTATATATTAATACAATTCATTTGCGGAGATAATAAAATGAGCAAAACCCTTGTTCTTACCGAAAAGCCCTCCGTGGCAAAAGATATAGCCCGTGTTCTGGGCTGCAAAAAGAACGGCAACGGCTGCCTTATCGGCGACAAATATGTTATCACCTGGGCACTGGGTCATCTTGTTACGCTTGCCGACCCGGAGGTTTATGACAATAAATACAAAACCTGGCGTATGGAAGACCTGCCGATGCTGCCGGAAAAAATGAAACTTGTGGTTATTCCGCAGACTTCAAAGCAGTTCAAAGCGGTAAGCGCCCTGCTTAACTCAAACGAGTTCAGTGAACTTGTCATCGCTACAGACGCGGGGCGTGAAGGCGAACTTGTCGCACGCTGGATTATTCAGAAAGCGCACTTTAAAAAACCGATGAAAAGGCTGTGGATTTCATCGCAGACCGACAAAGCAATCAAAGAGGGCTTCGCAAATTTAAAACCCTCCTCGCAGTATGACAGTCTTTACCGCTCCGCTCAATGCAGAGCCGAGGCGGACTGGCTTGTGGGGCTTAATGTCAGCCGCGCCCTTACCTGCAAACACAACGCCCAGCTTTCAGCGGGCAGAGTGCAGACTCCGACTCTCGCGATGATAGTAAAACGGGAAGATGAAATTCTTAAATTCAGACCGAAAGATTATTACAATGTGCGTGTAGATTTAGGCGAATTCAGCGCGCTATACAAGGATTCAAAAGGTCAGGCGTTCATAGGCAGCATTGAATCCGCGCAGAGAATTGCCGGTGAGGTCAAAGGCGCGCGAGGCACTTTTACCGAGGTTAAAAAAGTCTTTAAGCACAAAGCCCCGCCCGCGGCTTACGATTTGACGGAACTGCAAAGAGACGCCAATAAAAGGTATTCTTATTCCGCCAAACAGACTCTCTCGCTTATGCAGAGCCTTTATGAAACACACAAACTGCTTACATACCCCAGAACCGACTCAAGATACATCACAAAGGATGTTGTGCCGACCCTGCCCGAACGCTTGAAAGCCATAGCGACCGGACCTTACAAAGAAGCGGCAAACGCGATAATAAGAAGCAGAAACTTTGAAACGAAATATATTGTAAACGACGCAAAAGTTACCGACCATCACGCGATTATACCTACCGAGCAGTATGTTGACCTGAACCGTCTGACGAGGGATGAACGCAACATCTATGACCTTGTTGTGCGCCGTTTTATTGCGGTGCTGAGCCCCGCTTATGAGTATGACGAGGTGCAGGTAAAGGCGACTTTCGGCAAACACAGTTTTTATGCAAAAGGGCAGATTGTCCGCTCCCCCGGCTGGAAGGCGGTTTACAACAGCAATGCCGGCGATGATGAGGATGACGACGAATATGAAGGCGCTCTGCCGCAGATAAATCAGGGCGCTCCCGCATTTGCAAAAGACTGCAAAGTTCAGACAAAGCAGACTAAACCGCCTGCCAGATACACCGAAGCAACACTTCTGACTGCCATGGAGAATCCGTCGGGTCAGGTTGAAAGCGGTGAACTGCGAGATGTTCTCAAAACAAGCGGAGGCCTCGGCACTCCCGCAACAAGAGCGGATATTATTGAAAAACTGTTTGACTCCTTCTGCGTTGAGCGCAGGGGCAGGGAGATTATTCCCACATCAAAAGGCAGGCAGCTTGTTAACATTGTGCCCGCCGACCTAAAATCCGCCGAACTTACCGCAAAGTGGGAGCAACGTCTTTCGCTTATTGCAGCAGGCAAGGCAAATGACAGGCAGTTTATTGCCGAAATGAGAAAATACGCATCTTCGCTTGTTTCAAGTGTTATTGCCGGCACGGCGGAATACCGCCACGACAATATGACGCGTGAAAAATGCCCGGAATGCGGCAAGTTTATGCTTGAGGTAAACGGCAAAAAAGGCAGAATGCTTATTTGTCAGGACAGGGAATGCGGTTACAGAAAAAGCCTGAGTGTAATAACAAACGCCCGGTGCCCCGAGTGCCATAAAAAACTTGAAATGCGCGGGGAGGGCGACAAAAGAGCATTTTATTGCGTGTGCGGCTTCCGTGAAAAACTCTCCGATTTTGAAAAGAGAAAGCAGGAGAGCGGAGCAGGCAAACGCGACATTGCGAAATATATGAATTCACGGAATAATAAAAAACCCGCAAGCAATCCGCTTGCCGACCAGCTTGCGAAATGGATGGAAGAAAACTCTTGAAAACGAAAAAACTCGTCAGCATCATTATAACAACTGTTATGTTGCTGTCGCTCGCCTCCTGCGGTGACGGCAGCGGCGGCGCGTTCTCATACGCGCTTTCATTCTCACCCTCCACCCTCGACCCGCAATACACTCAGGGAGAGGATGCCGAAACAATTATCAACAATTGTTTTGAGGGGCTTGTGCGCCTTGATGAAAACGGCGATGTAACTCCCGGCGTTGCGAAAAACTGGGAGATTTCGCCCGACGGCCTTACCTACATATTTCACCTGCGTGATGACAGCGAGTGGAGTGTGGTAAAAGGAATAAACACATCCACTGTCGGCGAGGATTGGGAGAGTTTTGACACAAATGTTACGGCATACGACTTTGCTTTCGCGTTCAACAGAGCCGTAAAAGCAGAGACCGACTGCCCCGGATTTTCAAAATTTTTGATTATTAAAAATGCCCGTCAGGTAAATGAAGGCAAACTTTCGGTGTCATCTCTCGGCGTCAGCACGCCCGACGACTACACGCTGGTTATTGAACTTGAGCATAAATGCCTCGACTTTCTTGACAGACTTGCCGACACGGCTTTTATGCCCTGCAACGAGGAGTTCTTCAATTTCTGCGGCGGCAGATACGGCCTTAACACACAGTATCTCCTGTGTAACGGTCCGTTTTATGTTTCTGCCTGGGATGCGTCATCAAGCCTTACAATGCGCAAAAACCACGGTTACAGCGGAGAAAACAAGGTTATGCCCGCCTCCGTTACTTTCTATTTCAACAATGACGCTTCCAGAATCGCGCGTAATGTTTCAATAGGCACCTACAGTGCGGCGGTTTTCACCGATATAGACAGTGTGCCGACAGAATCCGTAAATGTCAGGAGCATTGAAGACACGGTTTACGGCTTCTGTTTTAACTGCGCCGACACATTTTTCTCAAACGAATACCTGCGCCTGGCACTTTCGTTCTGCATAAAAAAAGACCTTTTTGAGCCGCCCGAAGGCTGTTCTTTCACAAGAACAAGCGTGCCTCTTTGCTGCAAAGCGGGCGACCTGAACTACCACAAGCAGGTATCAAAGCAAATGCCGACCGTTACCTATGACGAAGAAAGAGCCCACGAATACTGGGATGCGGCGTTGGAGGTTCTCGGGGTAAGAACGGTTAATGTTTCGCTTTTGTGTGAAGAGAAATATTCTGCGGCAATCCGTTCACAGATCCAGGTCTGGCAGCAGGTTTTTGATGTCGGCCTTGCCGTCAATGTTATTACCGACTCAGAAAACAATATTGAAAAACTGCTGAAAAACGGCGACTATCAGTTTGCTTTTGCGCCGCTTCATTCGCAGAGTTCTTCATCCGCCGGTTACCTTGCCGAATTCATTCCCGGAAGAAGCACAAACATTTTCAACTTTGAAGATGACACCTATGAAAAAATGATAAGCGACGCTCTCAATGTGGAAAGTCAGCAGGATGTTCTCAATGGCAGTTTTTCAGCCGACAGTTACCTTATCAAACACGCGATTTTCTACCCGATGTTCACGGGCACAAGCTGTTTTGTCACACACAATTCGGTTGACGCAATCAAATGCTCCGTAACGGGTGATAACATAAGTTTTATCAGCGCTATTGAAAAGTAAGGATGTGCATAGTATGAAAAAATCCGGCAAAGCACTTGTCGCGGCTGGCATAGTCGCGGGAGCCGTTGCGGCTTCTGTTCCCGCGGCTGTCAATATGCTGTCGTCAAAAGCAAACCCGGAACCTTCGCCGAGACCCGAAAAAATCAGTTGCGACGGTCAGGGCTTTCAAACCTCAGACGGTGAAAACATAAAACTGCGTATTCTCGCCGTCAGGAATTACACTCTGAGCATTGAGGAGAGAGAAAAACTCGTTTCAAGGTTCGGTGCCTACGGTATGGCTCAGCTTGCCCGCGAATATGAAAAGGCGATGCTCTCCGATAAAGACCTTGCGTATATTGCCTCAATCGGATTCAACTGCGTCAGTATAAGTTTTTCATATACGCTGATTTACCCCAACGGTAAAATCGGCAAAAGGCCCGATTTCTCCGCCCTTGACGAACTTGTAGAAAAATGCTGTAAAAACGGGCTTTATGTTGTTCTCAACTTAACCGACGCCCGCACTTTTGCAAAAAAAGAAAAGCCCCAAAAGGCTCTGATAAAAATTCGTGGGCTCATAGCGGCACACTGCAAAAACGACAATGCTGTCGCTCTTTACGACCTTGCCTCAAACGGTTTTGACGGCGATATTCAAAGTGTCTGTGCGGCTTCTGTCAAGGCGATTCGCAAAACGGATTTTGAAAAGGATATTATTGCCCCCGTCAATTCGGGAGTTAAATTCACATACTCCGGCACCCCCGGCGACAAAGCGTTGATTTACTCAGAAAAAGAAACCCGTATTGATGCTGTCAAAGCTGCTTGTGAAAACGGCAAAAGCGTGGTATTTGAGCCTTTTAAAACGACAGGCAATGCTCTCTTCTCACTTCAACCGAGCAACATTGACACAGGCGTTGACTCCTATGACGATTTGCTGAAAAAATACGCCGCGGTAAGCATCGGTTCGGTTGAAAACAAGGCGCTTGCCGAAGGGCTGAAAACTCTTTTTGAAAACGAGCCCCTTACAAGAGCCTCCGAAGCGCAGAAAAAAAAGAAATTACACTTCAATTTTGAATTGCGCCGCGGCACAAAACTGACTAAAATCAGCCGTTGACCGAAAGGAAGTTATTTATGAGTAATAAATTCAGAATACTGAAAACACTGCTGTGCGTTTTTCTTGTTACAGCCCTTGCTATTGCATTTGCCGGCTGTAAGGATAAAACCGAAAAACAGACCGAGAAAATCTCCGGCAAACTTTTTTCCGACAGACATATTGAAGAAAAATACAAAGACCCCGACGGTAAAGTTGCTTTTAAAGTCGATTACATTCTGCCCGAACTTGACGAAAAAGAGAATCAGCGCTATTCTGCATTTAACAGAATAATGGACGCCATTGAATCGGAATCGCAGTCAAACGCAAAAACAGTAATAGCGAACAAACTTTTTGAAAAAGGCAAGCCGTGGAAAGAAACCGGCGGCTATACCGTGCCCTATGCGTCTTACCGATATGTAAGCGTTCTTATTGAGATTCAGAGAGAAGCGTCTTCCGGCAGCGTCAGCACCAACTATACTCCGGTTACATTTGCGCTGGACGACTGCAAACAGTGCAGCCTCTCACAGTTCGCGAAAGTGAGTTCCGATTACCTTCAGACCCAGCTTGCAAAGGCGCTTATGTCAAAAATATCCGAATCGGGCGGCTCCGCGCCGGAACTTGCGGCTGTCCGCTCGTCTTTTGACCTGACTTCTTTTATTTTTACTCCCGACGGTTTTACCATCTATTTCACCAACAGTTCCATTTCAGGCTTTTCCGGCATTGAAGAATGCTATGACTTTACGTTTGACGAGGTTTCAAACCTGCTTCAATTACCCAATCAGCCGACAAAACAGTAATAATCCGGCTGTTACAAAAATCCCCGCACCTCACGGTGCGGGGATTATGTTTTGTTGATTATTTCGCTTTGGGGTCAACAAGCTCGATGATGCACATCTCAGCTGCGTCGCCTCTGCGAGGGCCTGTCTTGATGATACGGCAGTAACCGCCATTGACTTCCTTGTATTTGGGGGCGATTTCGTCAAAGAGTTTTTTAACAACATCCTCTTTTGTGACGTATGCCATAACCTGACGTTTTGCTTGAAGAGAATCGTCTTTGGCGATGGTTATCATCTTTTCCGCCATTGAGCGAACCTCTTTGGCCCTTGTAACGGTTGTCTCGATCTTGCCGTTCTCAAGGAGATAAGTAACAAGACCTCTGAGCATTGAGATACGATGGTCGGTTGCACGGCCGAGTTTTCTACTACCGGGCATTTAATTCACACTCCTTTACCGTATGGGTCTTATTCGTCGTCTTTACGAAGGGAGAATCCAAGTGACTGGAGTTTTGCTACCACTTCGTCAAGAGACTTTCTGCCGAGATTGCGGACTTTCATCATGTCCTCCTCGGTTTTGTTTGTCAAATCTTCCACAGTGTTTATCTGTGCTCTCTTCAGACAGTTGAATGAGCGCACGGAAAGGTCAAGCTCCTCAATAGTCATCTCCAGCGCTTTTTCTTTGCCGCTGTCATCTTTGACCACCATAACATCGGTGCCGTAGGCTTCGCCGGAAAGGTCACCGAAGAGGCTGAGGTGCTCGTTGAGGATCTTGGCTGCGAGAGCAACGGAATTTACTGCTGAAATTGTTCCGTTCGTCCACACCTCAAGTGTCAGTTTATCATAGTCGGTAATCTGACCTACGCGCGTGTTCTCGACTGTGTAGTTAACCTTATAAACAGGTGTATAAATTGAGTCTATTGCAATAACACCGATTGCAGGCTGCAGAATCTGCTTGTTTCTTTCAGCGGAAACATAGCCTCTGCCCGTGTCGCAGGTGAGTTCCATATTGACGTGGGCGTCGGAATTGAGACTTGCAATGTGAAGATCGGGGTTGAGAATCTCCACTTCTGAATCAGTCTGGATGCTGCCGGCTGTGATTTCGCCTTCGCCGCTGGCGTTGATATAAAGAGTCTTGGGCATATCAGAGTGAATCTTAAGGATTACGCTCTTGAGATTGAGAACTATCTCTGTGACATCTTCTTTGACGCCGGGGATTGTTGAAAATTCGTGCTGAACGCCGTCAATTTTTACAGAAGTGATTGCGTAGCCGGGGAGTGAGGAAAGAAGAACTCTGCGAAGGCAGTTGCCTAATGTGGTTCCGTATTCTCTCTCAAGGGGCTCTACAACAAACTTGCCGTATGAACCGTCAGCTGAAAGTTCGGCAGTATCTATTCTGGGCTTTTCGATACCAATCATTTAAAAACCCTCCTTGGTTATTTGCAGGCTTGCGCCTGTTTGAAGTGAGTAATTCAGAATTTCAAGCAATAAGGCTATTATTTTGAATAGAACTCGACGATGAGATGCTCTTCAACGGGAACAGCAATCTGTTCGCGGGTGGGAAGAGCGATTACCTTTGCTGTAAGTGCGTCAGCGTTGAGGTCAAGCCACTGGGGAACAGGGCGTGAAGCGTTTGCTTCAATAACAGCCTTGAACTTTTCGCTTGCCTTGCTCTTGTCTTTAAGCGCGATTTCATCGCCTGCTTTGAGAAGATAAGAGGGGATGTTGACGTTCTTGCCGTTTACCTTGAAGTGGTTGTGGGTAACAAGCTGTCTCGCTTCTGCGCGGGAGCTTGCCCAGCCGAGAAGATAAACTACGTTGTCAAGGCGGCTTTCGCAGATGCGGAGAAGATTTTCACCGGTGATGCCCTGCTTGCGCTCAGCCTCGATAAAATACTTATGGAACTGACCTTCCTGAATACCGTAGTAGCGTCTGCACTGCTGCTTTGCACGAAGCTGCAGACCGTATTCAGAGGACTTTCTGCGGCTCTGGCCGTTGTGGCCGGGAGCATATGCTCTGCGCTCTAAAGCGCATTTGCCTGTGTAGCAACGCTCACCCTTGAGGAAGAGCTTTTTGCCTTCACGGCGACAAAGTTTACATACCGGTCCGGTATATCTTGCCATTTGTGTTACACCTCCAATAATTTACGGTTACACGCGTCTTCTCTTGGGCGGGCGGCAGCCGTTGTGAGGAATGGGAGTAACGTCTTTAATAAGCGTTACGTCAAGTCCTGCTGTCTGAAGGGCTCTGATAGCCGCTTCACGACCCTGGCCGGGGCCTTTTACGAAAACTTCAACAGTCTTCATGCCGTGCTCGATAGCTGCCTTTGCGGCAACTTCCGCTGCGGTCTGCGCTGCAAAGGGAGTTGACTTCTTTGAGCCTCTGAAGCCCATTTCGCCTGCGCTTGCCCATGAAACTGCATTGCCCTGAGTATCGGTTATTGTAACTATTGTGTTGTTAAAGGTGGACTGGATATGAGCTGAACCGCGTTCAACCATCTTACGCTCGCGGCGCTTGCGTGAACCGGCAGCTTTTTTTGCTACTTTAGCCATAATATCCTCCTTGCGTTACTTCTTCTTATTGGCAATGGTCTTCTTGGGACCCTTGCGTGTTCTTGCGTTGGTCTTTGAACGCTGGCCTCTTACGGGGAGACCTTTGCGGTGACGAACACCGCGGTAGCATCCGATTTCAATAAGTCTCTTGATGTCAAACGCAGTTTCTCTGCGAAGGTCACCTTCAACTTTGACATTATGGTCGATATATTCACGGATTTTGGAAATATCGTCCTCGGTTAAATCCTTGACTCTTGTGTCGGGATTGACGCCGGTTGCCGTAATAATGTCTGTAGCGGTTTTGCGACCTATGCCGTAGATATAAGTAAGAGCGATTTCTATTCTTTTATCTCTGGGCAGGTCAACACCTGATATACGCGCCATTTGTCAGTTGCACCTCCAATAAATGGTTTGCGTCGGATTAACCCTGACGCTGCTTGTGCTTGGGATTTTCACAGATTACCATTACTCTTCCCTTGCGTTTGATTATTTTGCATTTTTCGCACATTTTCTTGACAGAAGGTCTGACTTTCATAATAGAATACCTCCTTATTACTTGGAACGCCATGTTATGCGGCCCTTGGTAAGGTCGTATGGCGACATTTCGACCGTTACTTTATCACCGGGGAGAATTTTTATATAGTTCATTCTCAGTTTGCCGGAGATGTGAGCCAATATTCTGTGCCCGTTTTCCAGCTCAACCTGGAAAGTAGCGTTGGGCAGGGATTCAACTACCGTACCTTCAATTTCGATCATATCCTGTTTGGACATTCAATTACCTCCTGAGTTTTCGGTTCCCGCCAGTGCAAGCGCTCTGCGCAGCGCCTTGTTGCTTCTGAAAGCGTCCTGCTCAAGTTTTGCGTCAAGCACTTTTATATGGCGGATATTCTTGCTTTTCGGCCTTTCGATTTTTCTCTCTTTGCCGTCGCACACAAGCACGCGGTTCCGGTCATCGCTCCCGTTTGCCGCCAGAAGCCTGCCTTTGTCGCGCCCCGCGAGCGAGAGCACAAGAGTTCCTTTTTCAAGCGGTTCCATAATTTACACCTTTGTGAGAATTACGGGACCGTCCGCCGTAATGGCTATTGTGTGTTCGAAATGCGCCGACAGCTTGCCGTCTTTTGTCTTGATGGTCCAGCCGTCTGACAACTGCTTTACTTCATGAGTGCCCATATTTATCATGGGCTCAATGGCGATTGTCATACCGGGGACCAGTCTTAAACCTCTTCCCGGGGTTCCGAAATTCGGTACGCTGGGGTCCTCATGCATCTGAGTTCCGACTCCGTGACCGGTGAAAGTGCGGACTACGGAGTAGCCTCTTTCCTCACAATAAGACTGAACAGCATAGCCGATGTCGCCGAGTCTGTTGCCTGCGACAGCCGCCTCGATGCCTTTATAAAGCGCCTCTCTGGTGGTGTCGCTCAGCCGCTTTGCTTCTGGTGAGATTCCACCTGCCGCAAAAGTGGCAGCATTGTCGCCGACATAACCGTTAAATGTAGCTCCGATGTCAATACTGACAATGTCGCCCGCCTTAACTGTCTGCTTTTTGCTCGGAATGCCGTGGATTACCACGTCGTTTATGGAAATACATGCCGCAGCAGGGTAACCGTTGTAACCTAAAAATGTAGGATACGCGCCCGCATCCTTTATGAACTTGTGCGCTATACGGTCGAGTTCATAAGTGGTGATGCCGGGTTCTACGGCGTCACCCGCTGCCTTTAATGCTCCCGCAGCTATTGCGCCTGCTTCTTTCATAAGCCGCAGTTCTCTGCTTGTTTTGAGCACTACCATGTCTTATCCTCCGCGGGCTTAATCAAGGAAGCCCTTATAGTGACGCATCATCATCTGGCTCTCTAACTGCTTGTAGGTTTCAAGAGCAACGCCTACTACGATGATGATTGATGTGCCGCCGAGTGAAATGTTCATTGTCGCGCCGGGGGTCCAGAACTTGTCGAGAGCCCAGTTGGTGATGATTGTGAAGAGTATCGGGAACAGAGCCACAACGCTCAGAAGAAGAGCGCCGAGAAGGGTAATTCTCGAAAGAATCTTCGCAATGTAATTCGCCGTGGGGTCGCCGGGACGGATACCGGGGATTGAACCGCCGTTTTCACGGATGTTCTTTGACATTTCAATCGGATTATACTGGATTGTCGCATAGAAGTATGCAAACGCAATTATAAGAATAAAATAAATAATTGCATAGAACCAGTTGTCGTTGCTGAACAGGTCGAAGAATTTCTCCCAGCCGGTGCCGTTTGTTTTGTTTGAGATAAACATTTCAACGGTCGGGGGCAGTGAAAGAATGGATGACGCGAAGATTATGGGCATAACGCCTGACATATTGACCTTAATCGGAATATGTGTATTCTGGCCGCCATACATCTTTCTGCCGACAACTCTCTTCGCATACTGAACGGGAACTCTTCTCTCTGCGTTGTCCATCCATACAATGTAAGCAATCATAAGGATAAGAACAATCGCTACGAACGGAGAAAGAAACCAGTAAGGGCCGCCCTTTGCAATATAACCGTTCTGGGGGCCGAAAAGCTGAGTGACAAGAGTGGGCATACGCGAAACGATACCTGCAAAAAGTATGATTGAAATACCGTTGCCGATACCTTTTTCATTAATACGTTCACCGAGCCACATAATGATTGCGGTGCCTGCCGTGAAGCAGGAGATAATTACGATTGCCTGGAAGAAAGCCCAGAAACCGGTGTAAGCGCTGCCGTCGGCCGCCTTTGTGAGGTAGCCGCCGCTTCTGAGGTAGAAGTAGTAGGCGGTACTCTGAAGAAGACCTAATGCGATAGTGACATATCTTGTGATTGACGCTATCTTTTTGCGGCCTTCCGCGCCTTCGTTCTGAAGTCTTTCAAGGGCGGGAATTGCAACTGCGAGCAGTTGCATAATAATTGAACTGTTGATATACGGCGTGATTGACATTGCGAAGATAGTGCCGTAGTTGAAAGCAGAACCGGTCATCATATTGAGGTAGTTCATAAACGTGCCTGCGTTTGTGTCTGAGATGATACCGGACTCCGCTATGTCAGTAAACGGAACGGGGATTGCCGAGCCGAGACGGAAGATGAAAACAATAATCGCGGTGAATATCATTTTCTTGCGCAGGTCGGCAACCTTCCATGCGTTAACAAATGTTTTAAGCATGCTCAGATTACCTCTGCCTTTCCTCCGGCAGCTTCAATTTTGGACTTTGCGGAATCTGAAAAAGCATTTACCTGAACGGTGAGCTTCTTCGAAATTTCGCCATTGCCTAAAATCTTGACGCCGTCCATTGTCTTTTTAACAATTCCCTTTTCCACAAGCGCTTCAACAGTGACTGTGTCGCCGTCGTCGAAAGCGTCAAGTGCAGAAATGTTTACGATGGCATATTCTGTGCGGAATATGTTGTTGAATCCTCTTTTGGGGACTCGTCTCTGAAGGGGCATCTGACCGCCTTCAAAACCTGCGCGCATACCTCTGCCTGCACGGGCGAGCTGACCTTTATGGCCCTTACCTGCCGTTTTGCCCTGACCTGATGCGGGGCCGCGGCCGATACGCTTGCGTGCCTTGGTTGAGCCTGCTGCGGGTGAAAGATCGTGCAACTTCATTAGTCTGCACCTCCTTGCTTGGCTTCGCTGACTTCGATGAGATGTGCTACTTTTCTCACCTTGCCCTGCGTTGCGGGGATGTCGGGCTGAACCGAAACATCGCCTATTCTGTAAAGGCCAAGTGAATGGACGGTGTCAATCTGGGGCTTTGTGCTTCCAATAAGGCTTTTTACAAGCTTTACCTGAATCATACTTCAACACCCTCCTTAACCTAAGATTTCTTTTGCGGACTTACCGCGGATAGCGGCAACTTCCTCAACATTACGGAGCTCTGAAAGACCCTGTATTGTTGCCCTGACTACATTGCAGGGATTGTTTGATCTGAGCGCCTTGGAACGGATATCCTTGATGCCTACGGTTTCAACAACCGCACGAACGGGGCCGCCGGCTATAACGCCGGTACCGGGGGCGGCGGGCTTAAGAAGAACTACGCCTGCGCCGTATTTGCCGATAACCTCGTGGGGGATTGTTGTGCCTTTGAGAGCAACCTGAATAAGGTTCTTCTTGGCGTCTTCAATACCTTTGCGGATGGCATCGGGAACCTCGCCCGATTTGCCGAGACCGAAACCGATTATTCCGTTTCCGTCACCTACGACTACGAGAGCCGAGAATTTTGAGATACGGCCGCCCTTAACGGTTTTGGAAACACGGTTTATGGCTACCACGCGCTCGGTAAGCTCATATGCTGATGCATCTAATTTAGCCAAATTTATTTCCTCCCCTTCTTAGAACTTGAGGCCGCCCTCACGGGCGCCTTCGGCCAGTTCCTGAACACGGCCGTGATAAATGTAACCGCCGCGGTCGAAAACAACTTCCGTTATTCCCTTGTCAGCGGCGCGTTTTGCTAATGTTTCGCCCACTTTGTGAGCTGCAGTTTTGTTTCCGCCATATTCCTCGAAATCTTTTTCAACAGTTGATGCCGAAACGAGTGTAACGCCGTTAACGTCATCTATTAACTGAGCGTAGATATGCTGGAGGGAGCGGAACACATTAAGGCGGGGACATTCGGCAGTGCCGGATATCTTTGCGCGTACTCTCTTATGGCGAGTAGCTCTGGCCTTGTTGCTGTCCGGTCTGTTAACCATAATTTTTCACTCCTTAATATCTCTTATTTACCGCCCTTGCCGGCTTTGCCTTCTTTGCGGCGGATGTGCTCGTCAACATACTTGATGCCTTTGCCCTTGTAGGGTTCGGGAGGACGAACTTCGCGAACATTGGCCGCGAACTGACCGACCTTCTGCTTATCGGCACCTGAAATGACGATTTTGTTGGGCGCGGGAACTTCTATTGTGATTCCTTCGGGAGGAGTCATTGTAACATCGTGCGAATAGCCGACCTTGAGGTTGAGGTTTTTGCCCTGAAGCTCTGCGCGGTAACCGATACCGTTAATCTCAAGCTCTTTCTTGAAGTTCTCGTTCGCACCGACAACCATATTGTGAATAAGAGACCTTGTAAGGCCGTGAAGAGCCTTGCTCTCGTTGCTGTCGTCGGGACGGGAAACGATGATTTCGTTATCTTTCTTTTCAACCGACATTTTCTGGTGGATTGTTCTTGTAAGGGTGCCTTTTGAGCCCTTTACGGTGATTGTGCTGCCGTCAATCGTAACATCCACGCCTGCGGGAATTTCAACAGGTTTTTTGCCTATACGTGACATTCAACAGCACCTCCTTACCAGACAAACGCAAGAACTTCGCCGCCAACATTGGCTTTGCGAGCATCCTTGTCGGTCATAACGCCTTTTGATGTGGAGAGGATTGCAATACCGATGCCCTTCATAACTCTGGGCATATCCTCACAGTTAGTGTAAATTCTCAGGCCGGGCTTTGAGACTCTGCGGAGCCCTGTGATGACCTGTGATTTGTTGGGACCGTATTTGAGGGTAATTTCAATCATACCCTGTTTGCCGTCGTCCTCTACTTTATATCCTTTTATATAGCCCTCATCAACAAGAATCTGAGCAATTGCTTTCTTCATGTTTGATGCGGGGACTTTCACCGTATCATGCTTAGCCGCATTTGCGTTGCGGATTCTTGTCAGCATGTCAGCGATGGAATCAGTAATCTGCATACTGTTAACCTCCTTTGCAACTGCTCATTACCAGCTTGCTTTCTTAACGCCGGGAATCTGACCTGCGTGCGCCAGCTCTCTGAAACAAATACGGCATACTCCGTATTTACGAAGATAAGCATGGGGTCTGCCGCAGATTTTACATCTGTTGTAAGCTCTTGTTGAATACTTAGCGGGTCTTGCCTGCTTGACTTTCATTGATGTTTTTGCCACGGTTTTCCCTCCTTATCTTGCGAACGGAGCACCCATAAGAGCGAGGAGCTCGCGGGCCTCTTCGTCGGTTTTTGCTGTGGTGACAAAGCAGATGTCCATACCTCTGACTTTGTCAATCTTATCGTAATCGATTTCGGGGAATATCAGCTGCTCTTTAACGCCTACCGAATAATTGCCCCTGCCGTCGAAAGAGTTGGGGTTGATTCCTCTGAAGTCGCGGACTCTGGGGAGCGCGAGGTTGAAGAATCTGTCAACAAACTCATACATTCTGTCGCCTCTGAGGGTGACCTTTGCGCCGATTGTCATACCTTCACGGAGCTTGAAGTTAGCAACGGATTTTTTCGCCTTGCAAAGAACAGGCTGCTGGCCTGTAATCTGTTTGAGGTCGGCTACGATAGCATCGAGAACCTTTGCGTTATCTCTTGCTTCGCCGCAGCCTACGTTGATAACCACTTTGTCAAGCTTGGGGATCTGCATGACGCTCTTATATTCGAATTTCTTCATAAGTGCGGGCGCAACATCATTAACATACATTTCTTTTAATCTTGCTGCCATTGTCATGTTCTCCCTTCAATTAAAATTCCGCAAGGCAGTCGGCCTTTTTGCAAACGCGGACTTTCTTGCCGTCTGCGTTAATTTTGTGACCTACTCTTGTGGGTCTGCCGCACTTGGGGCAGACAAGCTGAACTTTGTCAGCGTAAAGTGCGCTTTCGGCTTCGATAATTCCGCCGGCTTCGCCCATCTGTCTGGGTTTGACATGCTTTTTGACAATGTTGATGCCTTCAACAATGACCTTACCCTCTTTGGGGCTTACCTGCATTACCTTGCCTTTTGCGCCGCGGTATTTGCCGTTGATGACAACGACTGTATCGCCTGTTTTAACATGAATCTTTTTGATACTCATATTCTTCGCACCTCCTGATTAAAGCACTTCGGGAGCGAGGGAGAGGATTTTAAGGTAATCCTTCTCACGGAGCTCTCTGGCTACGGGCCCGAAGATACGGGTGCCTCTGGGGTTCTTGTCTTCTTTGATTATAACGGCTGCATTTTCATCAAAACGAATGTATGTGCCGTCTTCACGGCGAAGGCCTTTGGCTGTGCGGACCACAACCGCTCTGACAACTTCGCCCTTTTTAACAACGCCGCCGGGAGCTGCTTTTTTGACAGAAGCAACTATGACGTCGCCGATATTGGCATACCTCCTGCCGGAACCGCCGAGTACTCGGATACACATTATCTCCTTAGCACCGGTGTTATCGGCAACCTTGAGGTAACTCTGTTGCTGTATCACAGTGTTTTCCTCCTTTGTGCACCAAATTATTTGGCTTTCTCAATGATTTCGACTACGCGCCATCTCTTATCCTTTGAGATAGGACGGGTTTCCATTACAAGCACGCGGTCGCCGATTCCGCATTCGTTGTTTTCATCATGTGCCTTAAGCTTGTATGTGCGGTTAACGATTTTTTTGTAAAGAGGATGACGGACCTTGTCTTTAACGGAGACAACTACGGTCTTATCCATCTTGTCGCTTGTTACAAGACCTACTCTGGTCTTTCTGAGGTTTCTTTCACTCATTATTATAAACCTCCCTTTCCTTACGAGTCAGAACCGTGCAGTTCGATATCTCTCTGAATTGTCTTTATGCGAGCGATATCTTTTTTGACGGCGCTTATTCTCATCGGGTTATCGAGCTGGTTGACGGTCTGCTGGAAGCGCAGTTTGAAAAGCTCATCCTTTAATTCGAGAAGCTTAGCATCCAACTCTGAAGCGGAAAGTTTTCTTATTTCACTGGCTTTCATTATTGCTCACCACCCGTTTCTTCTTTTCTTACGAACTTGCATTTGATGGGGAGCTTGTTCGCCGCAAGGCGCATAGCTTCCGCTGCAAGATTCTCTTCAACGCCGGCGATTTCAAACATAACTCTGCCGGGTTTAACTACTGCAACCCAGTATTCCGGTGAACCTTTACCTGAACCCATTCGGGTTTCAGCCGGTTTCTCGGTGATGGGTTTGTCGGGGAAGATTTTGATCCAGACCTGGCCGCCGCGCTTGATATATCTTGTCATGGCAACACGGGCCGCTTCTATCTGGTTGGAAGTAATCCATGCGGGTTCGAGAGCTACAAGGCCGTAATCACCGTAAGTAACGGTGTTGCCCTTATGAGCCTTACCTTTGAGTCTGCCTCTCTGGACTCTGCGGTATTTTACGCGTTTGGGCATCAGCATTATTTGTCTCCCCCTTCCCTGCGAGGTCTGTTGTTGTAGCCGCCTCTGTTGCCGTTTGCGCCGCCGTTGCGGTTGTCGCGGTTGTTGGGACGGTTACCGTTGCGGTTGTCGCGGTTAAATCTGCGAGGACGGTCGTTTCTGCGTTCGCTGTTGCGGCTCTCATGAAGGATTTCGCCTCTGTAAAGCCATACTTTAACGCCGATGCGGCCGTAAGTTGTTTTAGCCTCTGTGAAGCCGTAGTCGATGTCGGCTCTGATTGTCTGAAGAGGCACGGTGCCTTCGTGGCTTGTTTCGGTTCTCGCGATTTCAGCGCCGCCTACACGACCGGAGAGCTGAATCTTGATACCTTTTGCGCCGAGCTGCATTGTGCGGCCGATAGCCTGCTTAACTGCGCGGCGGTATGAAATTCTTCTTTCAAGCTGAGAAGCGATGTTCTCAGCAACTAACTGCGCGTTGAGGTCGGGGCTCTTGATTTCAACAATATTAATGGAAACCTCTTTGCCGCCGAGTCTGTCTGAGCAGACTTTCTTGAGCTTTTCGATTTCGTCGCCGCCTCTGCCGATAACCATACCGGGCTTGGCGCAGTGGATTGTGATGTAAACACGCTTTGCGTCGCGTTCGATTTCTACCTTGGGAACGCCTGCGCGGTTGAGAAGCTTGAGAAGATATTCGCGGAGATTATAATCTTCGATAAGAATATCGCCGAACTTGTTGGGGTCTGCATACCAACGAGATTCCCAGTTCTTAACAACGCCGATTCTTAAACCGGTAGGATTGATTTTCTGTCCCATTGTTTAACCTCCTCCTTCTCTCAGTCTTCCATTTCCTTGAGCACAAGGGTAATGTGTGATGTTTTTTTGTTTATGCGGTTTGCCCTGCCCTGAGCTCTGGGTCTTATGCGCTTGAGGGTGGGTCCCTGACCTACGTAGCACTCTGCAACATAGAGTTTGTCAACATCCATGTCAAAGTTGTTTTCTGCGTTAGCCATTGCGGATTTTAAAAGTTTAAGTAAAGGTTCGCACGCGGCCTTGGGCGTGTACTTGAGTATTGCCATAGCCTTATCTGCGGGCTGATTGCGGATTAAATCCAGAACAATCTGAACCTTGCGGGGAGCAATTCTTAAATAAGTCGCCTTCGCTGTTGCAACGGGGACTTCGTTAATTGCTGCTTCTGACATTTAGATACACTCCTTTCGCCGAATTATTTGGTGTTTGATGTTTTTGAACCTGCGTGACCTTTGAAGGTTCTTGTAGGCGCGAACTCGCCGAGCTTGTGACCGACCATATCTTCTGTAACATAAACGGGAACATGTTTGCGCCCGTCATGAACAGCGAATGTGTGACCGACAAAAGCAGGGAAGATTGTGGAGGAACGGCTCCAGGTTTTGAGAACCATCTTCTCGCCGGTTTCGTTCATTTTTTCGACTCTTTCGAGCAGCTTGGGCTGCACGAACGGTCCTTTTTTAACGCTTCTGCCCATTATCTTCTCTCCTTTCCCGATTACTTGTCGTTGCGGCGCTTGACAATAAGTTTGTCAGATGCCTTCTTGTGCTTTCTCGTCTTGTAGCCGAGTGCGGGCTTACCCCAAGGGGTAACAGGGCCGGGACGGCCGACAGGTGATTTGCCTTCGCCGCCGCCGTGGGGGTGGTCGTTGGGGTTCATGACTGAACCGCGGACTGTAGGTCTCCATCCCATATTGCGTTTACGGCCAGCTTTGCCGATTTTAACGTTTTCGTGGTCGAGGTTGCCGACTGTGCCTATGGTAGCCATGCAGCCTGCGGGAACATTGCGAAGTTCGCCGGAGGGAAGGCGAAGAAGAGCGTAAACGCCTTCTTTTGCCATAAGCTGAGCGCTGTTGCCGGCGGCTCTTGCAAGCTGCCCGCCTCTGCCGGGGGTAAGTTCAACGTTGTGAACAACAGTACCTACCGGGATGTTTGTAAGCGGAAGTGCGTTGCCGGGTTTGATATCTGCGGTTGTGCCCGCGATAACCGTGTCGCCTACTTTGAGACCGTCGGGGTAAAGAATGTAGCTCTTTTCGCCGTCGGTGTATTCAATAAGTGAGATGAATGCCGAACGGTTGGGGTCGTATTCGATGGTCTTTACTGTTGCGGGAACATCGAACTTTGAACGTTTGAAGTCGATGATACGATACTTCCTGCGGTTTCCGCCGCCGCGGTGACGAACCGTGATTCTTCCGTAGCTGTTGCGGCCTGAGTTCTTCTTGATAGGAGCAAGAAGACTTCTTTCGGGCTCGACCTTTGAAAGCAGGGAATAATCTGTAACGGACATATTACGGGTGCCGTTACCGGTCGGGTTGTAAAATCTTATTGACATTTTTTCCTCCTGTCCGGCAGCTTTGCGGAGCATGTCGCTCTCCATACCTTGCCGCCGTTTCTTCTGCCCTCAGGGCAGCGGTTTAATTACATAAGACCGTCGAAGAACTCGATTGTCTTGGAATCTTCCGTGAGGGTGACAACTGCCTTTTTCCAGGAAGCTGTGTAACCTTCATACATACCGTATCTGCGGAGTTTGCCTTTGCAGTTTACGGTGTTCACCTTTTTGACTTTAACGCCGAAAAGGGTTTCAACCGCTTTCGCGATTTCGATTTTGTTGGCGTCTTTGGCGACTTCAAAACTGTATTTCTTGTCAGCCATGCCGTCCATGCTCGCCTCTGAAATGATGGGGCGGAGAATAATATCCTGTGCTAATTTACTCATGCGTAAACCTCCTCAATCTTGCTGACAGCATCCTTGAGAACTACGACTGTGTCGCAGTTGAGGATATCATAAACATTAAGAGTGTTAACAAGGGTGGTCTTTACGCCTGCAATGTTGCGTGCGCTTCTGTAAATAACGTCGTTCTTTTCGGGAAGCACAATAAGCACCTTTTTGCCGACGTTGAGAGCCTTGACCATATCCGCAACAACTTTTGTTTTGATTTCGTCAAGCTTGAGTTCGCTGAGAACGATGAGTTCGTCATCTGCAAGCTTTGCCGAAAGGGCGGATTTCATGGCAAGTCTTCTGACCTTCTTGTTGACCGATTTCTGATAATCGCGGGGCTTGGGGCCGTGCGCTATGCCGCCGTGATACCACTGGGGAGCTCTTGTTGAACCCTGTCTTGCGCGGCCGGTGCCTTTCTGTCTCCAGGGCTTTTTGCCGCCGCCGCTGACTTCGGAACGCGTGAGGGTGGACTGTGTGCCCTGGCGTCTGTTTGCAAGATAGCTGACTACGCAAAGGTGCATAGCGGGAATGCTGGGTGTGATTCCGAATATGCTGTCTGCAAGTTCAATGCTGTCAAGCTTTTTACCTGTCATGTCGAATACTGATACATTAGGCATTTTCCTGTCCTCCTTTACGCTTTCTTGACTGAGTCGCGGATGAGAACTATTCCGCCCTTGGGGCCGGGAACGGCACCCTTTACGGCAAGAAGATTGTTTTCCGCGTCAACCTTGATGACATCAAGGTTCTGGATGGTAACTCTTTCACAGCCGAGGTGACCTGCAAGTTTCTTTCCCTTGTAAACTCTTGAAGGGTCTGAGCAGGCGCCGAGTGAACCGGCGTGTCTTGCAACGGGACCTGTGCCGTGTGATTCTTTAAGCCTTGCGAAACCCCATCTTTTGATTGAGCCGGCTGTTCCTTTACCTTTGCTCGTGCCTGTGACATCAACTTTTTCGCCTGCGGCGAAGATGTCTGCCTTGATGGTGTCGCCGGGATTCAGAGCCGAAATGTCGTCGAGTCTGAACTCCTTGAGTGTTTTCTTGGGTGCTGTGTCAGCCTTTTTGAAGTGACCTGCAAGGGGCTTTGTTACGCGCTGAACCTTGATGTCACCGAAGCCGAGCTGAACTGCTTCGTAACCGTCGTTTTCTTCAGTCTTCTTCATAACGACGTTGCACGGACCTGCTTCGATTACCGTTACGGGAACTGCGTTGCCCTTGTCATCGAAAATCTGGGTCATGCCGAGTTTTTTGCCGATGATTGCTTTCTGCATTTAATGCTTTCCTCCTTTAGGTTATTGGTTGGTCGTGCCAACTTGACCTGCCGACGCCGAATTAAAGTTTAATTTCAACTTCAACGCCTGCGGGAAGCTCAAGACCTGTCATTGCCTCAACTGTTTTGGCTGAGGGTCTGATAACGTCGATAAGCCTTTTGTGTGTGCGCTGTTCGAACTGCTCACGGGAGTCCTTGTATTTGTGGACCGCGCGAAGAATGGTGACTATCTCTTTCTCTGTGGGAAGAGGAACGGGACCTGATACCTGAGCACCTGTTCTTTTTGCTGTTTCTACGATTGTTTCCGCCGCCTTGTCAACAAGGTTGTGGTCGTAGCCCTTGAGTCTGATTCTGATTTTCCCTTTGACTGCCATTTGAACGCCTCCTTAAATTTGGCGGGCTTGCTTTGAAAATCACTACACCGAGCCGGGTGTTTCCACCCTTTCGCTATTAAAACCGGAAATTTCATATTTCCGGGATAGAGTGATTTTGCAATTGGTGCACACCGCACAGTTCTGCCCGGGAACGGCAGACTGCTTCGGCAGCACATTTCGCCCGGTTTTAAATCGGACATACTCCGCGGAAATTCCCCGTCTCGAAGGACGGCCACCTCCCGCATCATCGCATATCATTACGCGTTTTTAAGCGGTTTTCAGTGGGCATAATTCACCCCTGCCCGCACGCGTGCTTATGTATAGTAACACAAGCGTTTTCAAAATGCAAGAGTTTTTTTCGATTTTTTTCAATTTTTCCGGACGGGTGAAATTCCTTGTTTTTCAAGGCTTTTGATTTTTAAACGCCTCCTCGTGTTTCGCGGCAGAGAAATGCATATATATAGAATGTATAAAATATATAATATATGGGGTTGAACGCGGCGGCTCATACAACATCTTGACAGTGCCATTTTTTGTCCGATAAGAAATAAAAATGTTTGAAAATAGAAAGACAGTGTGATATAATATCTATATCTTAATAACAAATTAAGAATTTAATTTGATTATTTTCGGAAATGGGAGATTGAAAATGACAAAAAGGCTCACAAAAAGCATAATTGCCGTTGTTCTCGCTGCCGTTCTCGCTACCGTTCCCCTTCTCGGAACTTTCGCGGCTTCATACACGGCGGTCTGCCCCGTTATTGATATGCGCGGGTTTATGAACGCACACATTTACGCCGTCGAAAACGACGATACAAGCGAACAGCTCTGGCCGCCCGCAACAGACAGGATTCTTGAACTTGTAAAAAACATCGTAGGTCCGCTCGCGAAACTCAGCATTGACCGCGACTGGGATAAATTCGCCGCTGTTTTCGCGGATGAGGCATACAAAGTTTTTGACGGTCTTTTCCTTGATGAAAACGGCGAAGTCACAAACGGCAGCGGCCCCTGCATGGTTTATCCGGAACCTGATGAAGTCAAAAAAGACGGCGAATACACCTTTATTTTTGACTGGAGAATCGACCCGTTTGAGGCGGCTTCAAAACTCAATGATTTTATCAATTATATAATTGATAACTCCGGCTGCGATCAGGTTGTGCTCGACTGCCACAGTTACGCCGGCATTGTCACCACCTGCTATTTCGAGCAGTTCGGCTGCGACGCGGTGCGCAGTGTTTGCTACAACTCAACTGCGGTTTACGGCGCGGGTTTCGCCTCAGAAATAATCAAGGGCAGGCTCTTTGTGGGCGGCGATATTGATTTAAGCGGTATGGGCGCGGAATCACTCGTGGCATACCTTCTCGGCGCTTTTTCAAACAATCAGTATAATGAAATAATAGATGTTGTTATTGAAATGTTGCAAAAAGCGGGGCTTGTTGACTTTATTTCAAACTTTGTCAACAAACTTATGCTTGAATCCTCAGATGAACTTTTTGCAAATGCGATTGTTCCCCTTTTCGGTCTGTGGCCCGCAATCTGGGCTATGATACCCGACAAGGATTTTGACGAAGGCTTTGACTACATTTTCAACGATGTTCTCGCAGAAACCGGCAAAGATTATTTCGGAATTATTGAAAAAATCGATCACTATAACGAAAGCATCCGCTATCAGCGCGAAGAGGTTCTGGGCGGGATAAACGACAGTTGCAATATGTATGTAATTGCCCGTTACGGCTACTCGTCAATTCCTCTTTCATCAACCTGGCAGACTATGACAGACGGCGTGCTCGACACGGAATCGGCGTCATTCGGCGCGACCTGCTCCGACTACAATGTCTTTCACATTTTTGACGAAAAAGACGAACTTGTTTCGCCCAACGGTCAGGTTGACGCCTCAACCTGCCTGTTCCCCGAGCAAACCTGGTTTATCCGCAGCGCCTCGCACACCAAACAGTATGACTCTATTTATGAATTTGTAAATACGCTTATGTTCCATGACGGTCAGGCAACCGTTGACACCTTCCCGGAATACCCGAGGTTCCTTCACTTCAATGCGGCGACGCTTGAACTTGAGCCCGACGACGGTGTTATTGTCAACCTTTCGTTCCTTGACAGGTTCAAACTCTTTTTCCGGCAGCTTTTCAACCTCATTTTTTCCGTTTTCAAAAAATAAGTTCCGCTTTTCAAAGGAGCCTCTCGGGGCTCCTTTTCATTTACAGCATTATAAACAAACGCGGGCGTAATAAAATAAAAAGATTTTACAATAAAAATCCTTTATTTTTCCGGCTCCGGATGATATAATGATTTTACAATTTCAATAAGGAGCGGGAATATGGCACACGACATTTATCAGAGCCCTCTTTGCTCTCGCTATTCAAGCGATGAGATGAAAAAGATTTTCTCGGATGACACCAAATTTTCCACCTGGCGCAAACTCTGGATTGCCCTTGCGCAGAGCGAGAAAGAACTCGGTCTTGATATCACGGATGAGCAGATTGACGAACTGAAAGCTCATATTTACGATATAGATTACGACGCGGCAAAAAAATATGAGAGCGAACTTCGCCACGATGTTATGGCTCACATTCACGCCTACGGCGACATCTGCCCGAAGGCAAAGCCGATTATTCATCTGGGCGCCACTTCCTGCTATGTGGGCGACAACACAGACATTATTCAGATGAGGGCGGCGCTTGATCTCATACGCAAAAAACTTGTCAACTGCATTAAAGCGGTTGCGGATTTTGCCGAAAAGCACAAAGACACCCCCTGCCTTGCTTTCACGCATTTTCAGGCGGCTCAGCCCACAACCGTCGGCAAACGGGCAACGCTCTGGCTTCAGGATTTAATGCTTGACCTTGAAAGCGTTGAATTCCGCCTTTCCAACCTTAAACTGCTCGGATGCAAAGGCACAACCGGCACAGGCGCGAGTTTTCTTGCTTTGTTTGACGGCGACTATGAAAAAGTTAAAAAACTTGAAATGCTTATTGCGCATAAAATGGGTTTTGACGCCGTGTTCCCGGTTTCCGGTCAGACCTATACGCGCAAGAACGATTTCGATGTTCTCTCGGTTCTCAGCGGAATAGCGCAGAGCGCAACAAAGTTCAGCAACGACACCCGCCTGCTCTCGCATCTTAAGGAATTTGACGAGCCGTTTGAGTCAAAACAGGTCGGCTCCTCGGCAATGGCATACAAGCGCAACCCCATGCGCAGCGAGAGAATAGCCTCACTTGCCCGCTATGTTATGGCGGATTTAATCAACCCCGCAATCACGGCGAGTGCGCAGTGGTTTGAGAGAACACTTGACGACTCGGCAAACAAAAGAATATCAGTCCCCGAGGCATTTCTTGCCGTTGACGCGATACTCAGCCTTTATATCAATATAATCACGGGCGGCACAATCTACCCGAAGGTTGCCGAAAAGCATCTTCTTGAAGAACTGCCTTATATGGCTACCGAGAATATTCTTATGCACTGCGTGCAGAAGGGCGGCGACCGTCAGGAACTGCACGAGGCAATCAGAGAATATTCCGTTGCCGTAACAAAAGAGATAAAACTCAACGGCGCCGACAACAACCTGCTTGAGCGGATTCTCAATGACAGCCGCTTCGGCATTACAAAAGAGGAACTTGACGAAATAGTTGACCCCCGCAAATTCACGGGCTGTGCTTCTATGCAAACAGAGGATTATCTCAGCAATTATGTAAGACCCGCGCTTGAGAAGCGCAAAGAACTGCTCGGCGTTGACGCAACCGTTACGGTTTAATCAATAAATAAAATCTTTTAAGGAGAGTAAAAATATGGAACTTACAAAGCAGGCTCAGATGTATGAAGGCAAGGCAAAAAAGGTTTTCGCCACCGAGGATGAGAACTATGTAATCGTTTCCTACAAAGATGACGCAACCGCAAACGACGGTCTTAAAAAAGGAACTATCTCCGGCAAGGGCGTTATCAACAATCAGATGAGCAACTTCCTTATGCAGATTCTCGAAAAAGAGGGAGTTCCCACCCATTTTGTAAAAGAAATCAACGAGAGAGACACTGTTGTTAAAAAGGTCTCCATCGTTCCTCTCGAGGTTATTATACGCAACATTTCGGCAGGTCATTTCGCTCAGCGCTACGGCGTTGAGGAGGGCATTGTTTTTGATGAGCCCACAATTGAGTTCTCATACAAGAACGACGACCTTCACGACCCGCTTCTCAATGAGTATCACGCTCTCGCGCTCAAACTCGCCACAAAAGATGAAATTGCGCTCATCAAGCAGATGGCGTTCAAGGTAAACGAAGTGCTCAAGGCATATTTCCTCAACCTCGGCGTAAAACTTGTTGACTTTAAACTTGAGTTCGGCAAAACAGCAGACGGCACTATTGTTCTCGCCGATGAAATCTCACCCGACACCTGCCGTTTCTGGGACGCGAAAACAAACGAGAAGCTCGACAAAGACCGTTTCCGCCGCGATATGGGCGGCGTTGAAGACGCCTACACCGAGATTTTCGGCAGAGTAATGAATGAGAAATAATTAAAAAAGCATATATGTTTCCGGGGCTGCCCTTTCGGACAGCCCCGGTTATTATATATAGTATAATTAAATACCCTGACTCCTAAACCCTAAACCCTAATCCCTGACACCTAATCTTCCCATTTCTCGCACAGATTGTTTATCTGGCTTGTAAGTTTGGCGATATCCTTGTTTGACATACCTTTGACGGCTCCGATGAGTTTCTGCATACGGTAGCCCGCCGCAATAAGGCGTTCATAAACGGTTTTTGCCCTCTTGCTCGCGAGGTTCTTTTTACTCTCAACCCGTCTTACGGCAGCTTTCTCAACGCAGACTCCCTGCGCAAGGTCATAAACATCGCCGCTGTAGGGCGCACAGGCAGGCGTGCCGAGTTCTGTCTGTGCGGTATTCGCAAAATAATCCGCCACGGCGTCTTCACCGTGGTTTATGAAAATCTGCCCCGCATCAACATCTCTGAGCCAGTTGAGAAGCATATTTCGGTCGGCGTGCGAACTGAAGCCGTCCATACGCATTATACGCGCTTTAACAAGAATTTCCTCGCCGAAGAGTCTGACAATTTCAGCGCCGTCAAGCAGTTTTCTGCCAAGGGTGCCCTCACTCTGATAACCTGCGAAAAGAACGGTGCTTTCATCACGCCAGAGGTTGTGCTTCAGGTGGTGGCGGATTCTGCCTGCCTCGCACATACCGGAAGCCGAAATAATCACCTTGGGCTCCGGGTCGCTGTTTATGGCGGCGGACTCGGCGCTTGTAACAGCCGTTTTAAGGTTCGGAAAAGAAATCGGGTTTATTCCTCTGCTGAGCAGGTCCACAGTTTCGTTATCAAAAAAATCCGAAACTTCGGAGGAATATATGTGCGTTGCCTCAATAGCGAGCGGAGAGTCAACATACACGGGAAAATTTCCCGCCTGCGAGAGCCCTTTTTCTTTGATAATTCTGATAAGATAAAGCAGTTCCTGCGTTCTTCCAACCGCAAAGGCGGGAATAACTACATTGCCGCCTTTGCCGAGCGTTTCACTGATTATATCGGCAAGGTCTTTCGCGTAATCCGGCTCCTTCGTGTGGAGCCTGTCTCCGTAAGTGGATTCACACACAACATAATCGGCGTGCGGCGGAGTCTGCGGGTTTTTAATAAGCGGACGGCTGACATTGCCTAAATCGCCCGAAAACAGAAGGGTTTTTGTTACTCCGTTTTCGGTTATCGAAAAAAGGATATTCGACGAGCCCAGCAGGTGACCCGCGTCTGTAAATCGTATTGAAACACCCTCGGTTATTTCAATGTCTTTGTTGTAGCCGTCCGAAACAAACAGCGGAAGCGTTTTTTCAACATCCTCAACCGTGTAAAGCGGAACATATTCCTCTTCGCCTGTGCGCTTTGCCCTTTTGTTGCGCCACTGCGCCTCGGACTCCTGAATATGCGCGGAATCACGCAGCATAATGCTTGCCAGTTTGGCGGTCGCGGCAGTCATATAAATCGGGCCGCAAAAGCCGTTTGACACAAGGTTCGGCAGTTTGCCGCTGTGGTCAATATGGGCGTGGGTAAGGCATACGGCGTCAATTTCGCCGGGTGCGAAAGGCAGTGAACAGTTTTCGAATATGTCGGCGCCCTGTTCCATTCCGCAGTCAACCATTATCTTTTTGCCGCACGCCTCAATAAGCGTGCAGGAACCTGTGACTTCGTGACATGCCCCTATAAACATAATTTTCATAACAGTCATCCTCCTTTACAGAATTCCGTGCGAAATCCGTCTGCCGAGAGTTTTGTTTTCAATTATATTTTATCACTGTCACAATGTTTTATCAACCGGTATCGTTAATTTGCAAACAACTCATATACCGCTTTTCAATAATAATAACCATCATTTCAATATAGGTGAAACGAAAAAAACTGAAAAAAACAAAAAATTTTTATCCACAGCCTGCATAATTTTTCGGAGCATATATTGTGGGTGATTTTCACAAAAAACACAGCAGATAGATTGTTATACACTTATCCACAGCGTTTTCCACAAAATCGGGTAAAATTTTGAGTTTTTTCGTAAAAATTTGTGCTTGACACGGGCGTTTTTTTCTTGTATAATACGGGCTTGTAAAGTTTAAGTGCTTTACAGGGCGACCAAAACCGGGCGGCTCAGAGACGGTTTTTACCCTTATTATCAGCAAAGGAGTGAACGAGTTGGCAAAGAATCTTGACATTGCGGTTCTGCTTGATTTTTACGGCGATATGCTCACCGAAAAGCAGCGCAGTTTTCTTGATTACTACTACAATGACGATCTTTCACTCTCTGAGATTGCCGAGAACGAAGGCATCACCCGTCAGGGTGTGCGCGATGCAATAAAACGTGCGGAAACCCAGCTTTTCGATATGGAATCCAAACTCGGCATCGCAAAAAGATTTGAAGATATGCGTTCTTCAATCAACGAGATTATTGAATATTCCAATATGATTTCCGAATACAATATGCGCCATGGTCTTTCAAGAGAGATAAACGATTACTCCGTGAGAATCAAAGTGGCGGCAATGTCAATGCTTGAAGAGTAATGTTCGGCAGATCATTTTCCGGAGGTGATATTTTTGGCATTTGAGAGTCTTTCCGAAAGACTTGAATCCGCTTTCAAGTCACTGCGGAGCAAAGGAAGCCTCAACGAAGCGGATGTCCGCTCGGCTATGAGAGAAGTGCGTATGGCGCTGCTCGAGGCAGATGTTAACTACAAGGTTGCCAAGGATTTCACCAACGCGGTAACCGAAAAAGCCATCGGCGAAAAGGTTATGGAAAGCCTTACGCCTTCGCAGATGGTTATCAAAATCGTCAACGAAGAGTTGATAAATCTTATGGGCGGCACAAAATCCCGCCTTGCCTATGCAGCCCACCCGCCAACGGTTATTCTGATGTGCGGTCTTCAGGGCTCAGGCAAAACCACACATTCGGCAAAACTCGCCCTTATGCTCAAAAACGAAAACCACCGTCCTCTTCTCGTCGCCTGCGACGTTTACCGTCCGGCTGCAATAAAGCAGTTGCAAATAGTCGGCGAAAAAGCCGGAGTTCCCGTTTTTGAACAAGGCACAGAGAACCCCGTCAGCATAGCGAAGCAGGCTGTTTCGCTTGCAAGGGATCAGGGCTACGATTATGTTATTCTCGACACGGCAGGCCGTCTTCACGTTGATGAAGAGCTTATGAACGAGCTCAAAAACATCAAGGCTGAAGTCAAACCTCACGAGATTCTGCTTGTTGTTGACGCAATGACCGGTCAGGATGCCGTAAATGTCGCGACCTCGTTTGACGAGGCTCTGGGCATCGACGGTCTTATTCTCACCAAAACAGACGGCGACACAAGAGGCGGCGCGGCGCTTTCGGCAAGGGCGGTCACCGGCAAACCGATAAAATTCGTCGGCACGGGCGAAAAACTCGGAGACCTCGATGTTTTTCACCCCGACAGAATGGCATCGCGTATTCTCGGTATGGGCGATGTTCTCTCGCTTATTGAAAGAGCGGAGCAGGCAATAGATGACAAAGCCGCCGCCGAACTTGAAGAAAAACTTGCCAAAAACAAGTTTGACTTAAACGACCTTCTTGAACAGTTCAGGCAGATACGCAAAATGGGCTCTCTGCAGGATATTCTGGGTATGATTCCGGGTCTCGGCAACAAAGTCAAAGACCTTCAGGTTGATGAATCGCAGTTTGACCGTATGCAGGCAATCATACTTTCAATGACTCCAAAAGAGCGCAAGAATCCCGACATCATTAACGCTTCGCGAAAAAAACGCATAGCGGCAGGTTGCGGCCAGCAGATTGAAGATGTCAACCGTCTGCTCTCGCAATACAAACAGATGAAAAAGATGTTCAAACAAATGAATTCCGCGGGCAAAAACAAAAAACTCCGCAGAATGGCAAGGGCAAACGGCATAGACCCGAGCGTGTTCGGCATGTAATACAACTTCGGTTGATACATAATATATATAAATCAATAAATTTTTTCGGAGGAACAAAAAATGGCAGTTAAAATCAGACTTCGTCGCATGGGCGCAAAGAAAAAGCCCTACTACCGTATTGTTGTTGCGGATTCAAGATATCCCCGTGACGGCAGATTCATTGAAGAAATCGGCACTTACAACCCCATCGCTCAGCCCGCGGAAATCAAGGTTGACCTTGAAAAGGCTTCACAGTGGATTGCAAACGGCGCACAGCCCACAGACACTGTTAAAGAACTTCTCAAAAAAGCCGGTTTAGGCGCAAAGGCAGAGGCATAAGATGGAAGAATTACTTGTTGGCATAGCAAAAGGTCTTGTTGACAATCCCGACGGCGTCAGCGTTACCGTTGACGAGCCCGCTGAGGACGGCACTGTTGTTTATCACCTTCATGTAAGCGAAGACGATATGGGCAGAGTCATAGGCAAACAGGGCAGAATAGCGAAGGCTATCCGCGTCGTTATGCGCGCCGCGGCAACCCGCAACAAAGCAAGGATTGCAGTAGAGATTGATTAAGGAATACCTTGAAATCGGTGAAATTACGGGCACACACGGAATAAGGGGAGAACTGCGTGTTAACCCCTTCTGTGATTCCCCCGAATTTTTTACCTGCTTCAAAACATTATATTTTGACAGCAACGGATGCTGTGCGGTTAAGGTTAAATCAAGACCGCACGGCAACATTGTTTTGGTGAAAATAGAGTCTGTTGACACCATTGAGGATGCCCAGAAACTGCGCGGTAAAATTCTTTATATGAAGCGCTCAGACGCGCACCTTCCCGAAGGCAGTTACTTTATTGCCGAACTCAGCGGCTGCGAGGTGCGCGATGCCGACGATGAAAACATGGTTTACGGCACGCTCACCGATGTCAGCCCGACGGGCGCAAATGATGTGTGGCACATTACCGCTGAAAACGGCAAAGAGTATCTTATTCCCGCCATTCCGGATGTGGTAATAAAAACCGATGTTGAAAACAATCTTATTCTTATAAGACCTCTGAAAGGGATTTTTGACGATGAGAATTGATATTCTTACTCTTTTTCCCGAAATGTGCGACTCGTTCCTGAACGAAAGTATCATCGGCAGAGCGAGAGAGAACGGATTTGTTGAAATAAACTGCATAAACATACGCAACTACACTCTCGACAAACACAACAGGGTGGATGACGCCCCCTACGGCGGCGGAACGGGTATGATTATTCAGACACAGCCTGTCTATGATTGCTTTGACGCATTGTGCAAAACTCTCGGCAAACGCCCGCACCTGATTTATATGACTCCTCAGGGCAGAACACTTACTCAGAAAAGGGTTGCCGAACTTTCAAAGTTTGAGAATATCGCCATACTCTGCGGCCATTATGAAGGCATTGATGAGCGGGTAATCGAAGAAATTGTCGATGAAGAAATATCCTTAGGCGATTATGTCATCACAGGCGGCGAACTGCCCGCCCTTATTCTTGCGGACAGTATTTCAAGAATGCTGCCCGGCGTGCTCGCAAATGAAGACGCTTTCACTTACGAAAGCCATTTTTCATCTCTGCTTGAATATCCGCAATACACAAGGCCTCCCGAGTGGCACGGCAGAAAAGTGCCGGATGTTCTTGTCTCCGGTCATCACGCAAAAATAGCCGAGTGGCAGAGAAAGCAAAGCCTGAAACGCACTTTTGAAAGGCGGCCCGACCTGCTTGAAAACGCGCAGCTCGGCAAAAAAGATAAAGAGTATATTGACGAACTTAAAAACAATCACGATTAAAAAAGGCACGGATGAATCTCCGTGCCTTTACTCATTTATTCTTTTTGTTTTGCGGCTTCATCCTATTTTGCAGCCGCGGCTTTCTTTTTCATTTTGGATTTATAACTCATCAGCGCTTTGAGGTCGGTTTCGGGGGTAACAACATCACCTACGCTGACCGGGTTCTGTGAATACATTCCTCTGAAATCACTGCCGCCTATGCAAAGCAGTTTATGTTTTGCCGCCGTCTTTTTGAGAGCTTCAATCTGTTCGGGTGTATGAGCCGGATGCCACACTTCAATTCCGTCAAGACCCGCTTTCGCAAGTTCATCCACCAGCCCAGTGTCATCTCCCGGTTTTGCGAGAACAGCCACGCCGCCTGCCTCGTGTATTGCTTCAATAACCTCAGCGGGCGAGGAATATTTGGGCGGAACTATGACATTGTTCGGGCTTTCGGAATCAAAAAGTTCTTTGTAAAGGTCACCGTAGATTCTGTCGGTAAGACCGCATTCCATCAGCGAATGCATAATGTGCGCCTCAAAAACGGCGGTTGAACCTGTTGCGCATTTTACCACAAGTTCAGGCGTAATCGGAAACCTTTGAGCGATTTTAAGAATCATAAACTGAGAGGCTTTTTTGCGCGCAATAATGTTTCTTCTGCAAAGACCTTCAAGCCTGTCGGGGCTGTCGCTGAGGTAGCAGAGAATAAGAATTGTTTTGTTCCTTTTGGCGTCCGTGCATGAAAGTTCAACGCCCGGCAGAACATTTATGCCTTTGCGTTCGCCGATAATTTTTGCACGAACATTGCCCGCCTGACAGTCTCTGTCGGTAATTGCCAGGGTGTCAACTCCGCGCTTTGCCGCAAGCACCAAAAGGTCATCTATACCCATTGAACTGTTTGATAATTTAGTGTGACAGTGTAAATCCGCACTCATATAATTACTACATCTCCGTTTTTTGCGATATTCCCTCTATTAAAACATATTATACATAAAGTCAAAAATAAATTCAAGTATTTTTTTAAAAAACATTGACAAATCGCGCTGTGTTATCTATAATACACTTTTATTTGATTTTTCAACATTATTCAGCACCCGGTAAAACCAAAAATAATTAAAATAATTTTAAATATTTTTATTTACTATTGCATTGTTTAATATCGGTGATATAATAAAGTGAGAAATTTCAGGTTCCGGAAAGGTCGGTGAAAAAATGAGCAAAAACAAATTCGGCATTGAAAGCAAAGATATTACCACCATGGCAGTCGCCGCAATAGCGCTTGCCCTTGTTGTTTTTGTTTTTATCAGAATGTATATCGGCAGTTCCAGACCGGCAGACAACGAAGCCATCCGCACCACTATTGTTGAATACAGCCGTGTTAACGATGACGGTGAGATCGAATTCTACACAATGATTGAAGACTATACCGACTCGGGAATGCACGCGAGCGTCCGCTACCCCACTACCGCCACCACAGAGGAATCCATCGAAGAAACCTCAACCGAAGAAGATGAAACAATGATAGTTTTCGTAACGGATGAAAACGGCGAATATGTTACGGATGAAAACGGCGACGCAATCACTTCGGTTCAGACAACCGTCAAACCCGAAACAAAGGTTGTTCCCGTAACCGATGAGTCCGGCGAAAAGGTTACGGATGAAAAAGGCAAACCCGTTACACAGACGGTCACCGTTCTCCCCACTGAATCAACAACAGAAACAACTACAAAAGACATCTGGACTGAGGTTACTACCACAGGCAAAATAAAGATTCCCACAAATTACACCAATGAATCAGGTACCGCAAACACGGTTATAAGCGAGATAAACCGCGAGCGCGCCGAAAACGGGTTGGCGCCCCTCACCCAAGACAGCGGTCTCAGCACAACCGCAAGGGCTTACAGTGTTGCCAAAACAATGGGAACATCAACGCCTACAAAGGTTACCTATTATGTCAAAACCCCCGCGGGCGGCTCGCTTATTTATAAATCCGTTGTTGCCTCAACCGACGCTACCACAGGCGACCACACAAGCATAGGCGTCGGCATAGTCAAATATAACGGCGAATATTACACAACCGTTATTCTTGCATAACGCTGAAAAAGCTGCCCGGTGCAAACGCACACAAGGCAGCTTTTAATATATAACATCATTCTTCTTTGGGCAGTATCTCCGTCAGGCGCTCTTTGAGCCATTCATCCGCCGTGTGAGCGACAGTCTGAACGCAAACAGGCACGGTCTTTCTTTTGGGAGCGGATGTTTTTACTTTAAGCGAAGACACCTGAGAGCGCATAAATGAACCCGAAATATCAAGAAACTGCGACAGCCTCGGTTTCAGGCCGTCAGCCGCCCATTTTTCGGGAATCACTCCTGCGTTTATTCCCATCAAAATAAACCTGTATAATTCAACAGCGAACAACAGGTTGAGGCGTTCATCCTTGCTTCTGTCAAGCATATCCTTAACAGCGGCTACCGCCCGTTCGAGAGTCTCAGCGGAGAGTTCGGAATCACCGGGCACGGCTTTGTTTATGTCAATGCCTATTTCGCCTGTGCGTTCCGCGGTTCTGCCGAGCAGATAGTCACATGAAACGCCGTAGAAATCGGCAGCTTTAATCAGAAACTCCCTGCTGCATTCGCGTATTCCTTTTTCATAGTGCGAAAGAAGAGCCTGAGATATGCCGAGTTTGGCGGCCGCCTCCTTCTGCGTGAGCCTTTTTTCTTTACGAAGTTCGGTAAGCGTTACCGAAAAAGATTTTTCCAAAGCAATAACCTCCGGATTACAAAAAAATACACGAACTGTATATGCATCGGAACAATATTATAAACCTGATAATACAATTTGTATATAGTTAAAATTACCGAATATTGAAGATTATTTTATTGATTATGGTGAAATTATGAAAGCTTACAACATTTATCTTATCCGTCACGGTATGATTAAAGAGAATTCACAGGGCAAATATATCGGGCATACCGATGTTGACCTGAGCGACGAAGGCAGGGCTGAACTTGAGCAGCTCAGCGAAAACTCGGTTTACCCATGGGTTGATGCCGTTATTTCAAGCCCGCTTAAAAGATGCCTGCAAACCGCCGGAATTCTCTACCCTGCCAAAGAAGCGCTGGCAATAGACGGGTTATCCGAATGCAATTTCGGAGAATTTGAAGGCAAAACAGCGGAAGAACTCAAAGATAACGACACCTTCGTCCGCTGGCTTGCGGGAGACTCCGATGCGGTGCCGGAATTCGGTGAGAGTTCCGACAGGTTCTCGGCAAGAGTCTGCCTCGCATTTGAGAAAATTGTTGACGGCATTCTCAGAGCGGGAACCGAAAACACGGCGATTATAACTCACGGCGGCGTAATTATGGCAATTCTTGAGGCTTACGGCATCCCCGAGCTTGCGGCAAACAAATGGAGATGCGACAGCGGCTGCGGTTATGTTTTGCGTGTTGACGCAAGAATGTGGATGACCGACCGCAAAATCGAGGTCTTCAGCACATTCCCGTATGAACGGGAAGAATAACAGGAAAAGAGAATAAAAAATGAACAAAAGAATCTTCTTATTACTTATTGCAATTCTTTTAACGCTGAGCGGCTGCAGTCTCAGCAGCAATAATTACACAACCTCAAAAAACGCCGAAAGCGAAACAGGTGTTGAATCAACTCTGCCTGAAACAACAGTTCAAGAAATAACAGAAGAAGAATCAGGGTCTGTTTATGAAGCGGAAAGTATTTCCGAATCCGAAACGGCGGCGACGGGTAATGAAGAAACAACCGCAGCAAAAATCATCACAACCATAACATCCGTGTTGAAAACAACAACAGAAAAAAAGACCGACGCTTCAACAACACATAAAAAAGCCACACCGAAAACACGGATTTCAAAAAACGGAACATCTGAAAATACGCCGGAGAAAACATCACCCGGCTCAGTAAAGGCGGTCGAGTCTCCCTCAGAAGGCTCGACAAAGCCGGCAAGCACTTTACCTTCAACAACAAAAGCACCGGTTTTTATTCCTTCAGGCGAAAAAATCTCCGCGCCTACAACCACAACTGCAAAAAAGCCTGTTTCGACAGGCAAAAAACTGTCGTTCACTTCCACAGATATAGACGGCAATCCCGTTTCAATGTCAACATACTCAAACAGTAAAGTGATAATAGTCAATATGTGGGAGCCGTGGTGCGGTCCGTGTGTCAGCGAAATGCCCGACCTTCAGAAACTCTATAATAATTACAAGAGTAAGGGTCTTCTTATAATCGGTGTTTACAAAACGGAAGCAGACGCGAAATCGACTGTTGAAAACAACGGCATCACTTACCCTATTGTCAAAAAAACTTCCGATTTCAAAGAATATGAAACAGGCTATGTGCCTACAACAATTATTGTTGACGGCGAAGGCAATGTTCTGACCGACGAACCGATTATAGGTTCAAGGTCTTATAAAGAATGGGAAACTCTTGTAAAACCGTATCTTGAGTAAAACGATACTAAAAAAAAGCACTCCACCGGAGTGCTTTTTTAATGCCTTTATTCTTTTATTCAAACTCCACTACCCTGTTCTCTTTTGCAGAGAGGAAGATGGCGTCAACAAGTTTGAGCAGCCTTCTCTGCTGGTCATGGGTTACAATCTGTGTTGCCTTGCCTTCGAGCGTGTCAAAAATGTTTGTGTAATACTCGCTCCAATCGGCTTTCACGCGTGGCAATGGGTAGCGCTTTATTGTTTCATCGGTGCGGGGTGCCATTGTTTTGGTTATACCCGCGCCCGCCTGAATCGGCACGGCGTCGCGTTTCTCCCAGTCGGAAACCTTTACGATTTCACCGTCATACTGCCAGTTGTTAATAACAGCAGAACCGTTTTCGCCCAGAACATACCAAAGAGGCAGTTCAATAAAATTGCTTGTGGTAACCTCAACATAGAACGACTGCCCGTTGTCGAAAATCAAGGTTGCCCTGAAGCCGTCATCACAGTTTTCGTTTGTGACATAGGTGAGTTCATTATAGACACTCACGAGTTTATGCGGGTAAGTCATCTGCAAAACCTGGTCAAGCAGATGAATGCCCCAGTCGAGCACCATTCCGCCGCCGTGTTCTTTCTGGTTGCGCCAGTCGCCCGGCACTCCTCTTGAGCCCTGAACCCTGTGTTCAATACGGAACACTTTGCCGAGAGTGTTCTCTTCAATGAGTTTGCGCACAATGAGGTAGTCCTCATCCCAGCGCCTGTTTTGGTGCGTTGTGAAAAGTTTGCCGTTTTTTTTCGCAGCCGCAACCATCTCTTCATAATCCGGCACGCTCAGAGTAACCGGCTTCTCCGAAATAACATTTTTGCCCGCATTGAGAGCATCAACCGCAATTTCTTTATGCACATCGTTTGGGGTCGCTATTGTAACAAGGTCAATTCTTTCATCGGCAAGAAGTTCCTCGCGGCTTGAATAGGCATGAACACCTTTTTTCTCCGCTCTTTCAGCCGCCTCGGGGCTTATATCATAAATACCGAGCACCTGCGCTCTGCCGCCGAATTTTTCGAGCATCTGGTTTATATGCCAGCCGCCCATTCCGCCGTAACCTATTACTGCAAATCCGAATTTTCCGTCAACCATATTATCGCCTTAACAGCACCGCGTAAAACGGCGCCGCCCTTTTTTATTCAATTTAGTTTATTTATGCCCACCACATCTCGGCGGGGTCTTCTTTGATAACAACACTTTTAAGGAAGTCAACCGCTTTTTCAAGCCCTTCGTTCTGGCTCATAAGCGAATCTTCGTGCTCAATGCTCAGTGCATAGTCATAGCCGACCATACGCAGATTGGAAACAATATCTTTCCAGTAGGAATAGTCGTTGCCGTAGCCGAGCGAACGGAAAATCCACGAGCGGTTGATTTCATCCGAATACGGCTTGTTGTCAAGCACACCGTTTTTCGCGGTGTTGTATTTGTCAACCTTTGTGTCTTTTGCGTGAAAATGGAATATCGCATCGCCGAGTTCGCGAATGACCGCGACAGGCTCCATACCCTGCCAGATAAGGTGACTGGGGTCAAGGTTTGCGCCGATTTCGGGACCTACCGCGTTACGGATTTTAAGCATACTTTCGGTGTTATAAACGCAGAAACCGGGATGAAGCTCAAAAGCGATTTTGTCAACGCCGTGGTCTTTCGCAAACTGAGCCGTCTTTTTCCAGTAGGGAATAAGCACCTCGTTCCACTGCCAGTCGAGTATTCTGCCGAAATCATCGGGCCACGGGCAGGTTACCCAGTTGGGATATTTCGCGCCCTCATAATCGCCGGGGCAGCCGGAGAATGTGTTTATCTGATGAATACCGAGTTTTTCGGCAAGCAGAATCGTCTGACAGATTGCTCGATCGAAATCAGCGGCAATTTTTTTATCGGGATGCACGGGGTTACCGTGGCATGAAAGCGCGCTTATCTCAACATCATAGTTTTTGATAAGGGCTTTGAAATCGTCGAGCTTAGCGCTGTTTTCGAGTAGCTCGTCGGGGTTGGCGTGCGCGTTGCCGGGGTAGCCTCCGCAACCGATTTCCACCATTTCAATACCGAGTGATTTAAAATATTTGAGTGCCTCTTCAAAAGGCAGGTTTGAAAGCAGAGTTGTAAAAACACCTATTTTCATAATAATCTCCTCAGATGATTGATTTAAGATATTTGATGCTTCTGCCGATGTCGCTTATGCCGTCGGGAATGGGGTCGTCGTTCTCAACAACAATCCACTCAATACCGGCGTCCTGCGCCGCTTTAAGAACAAGCGGAATGTCATTTGTGCCCTCGCCGAGAGCGACAGGCTTGCCGTCAACACCGTCTTTCAGGTGAAGAGTGGCGATTCTGTCTTTGTTCTCCGTTATAAGTTTATAGTTGTCCGCTCCGGCATAATAACTCCAGTAGGTGTCTATCTGCAGGTGGCAGTAACTTTTGATAACGTCAATCGGAAGCGTGCCGTCTTCAAGCGGTTTGAACTCTTCGCAGTGGTTGTGATAATAGACCTTCATACCTCTTGCGCTGAAAATATCATCCGCTTTGCCGAGAACACCGCCCGTTGCCTCGCACTCGGCAAGCGTTGAGTGCGGAGCGCCGCCGACACCTATCTGAGGGGTGCCGAGCGTTTTCGCGAACTCATAGGTTTTTTCGAGATTTTCCTCTTTGAAATCGTCGAGGCCGAGATGACTGCCGACGCAGACAAGCCCTGTTTCATCAAGCCTTGCTCTGAGTGTTCCGGCGTCAACACCGTAATAGCCCGCAAACTCAACTCCATCATAGCCGAGTTCTTTAACTTCTCCGAGAAGACGAATCAGGTCATCGCCCGACTTTATGCAGTCGCGTATGGAATAAAGCTGAACGGCAATTTTCATGCTGTATTCCTCCCTCAGTCGTTGTTGATATAAACAGGCTTGCCGGTTGCGGCGGATTCGTAAATAGCCTCAAGAATCTGTGTAACAACCATAGCCTGTTCTGGTTTTGTTCTGACTGGTTTGTCATTGATTACCGCGTCATAGAAAGCGCAGCATTCAAGGTCTGAGGGGTCGTCGCTTGAGCCCTCATAGAAGGCAACTCCGCCTGCGTCAAAACTGGGCTTTTCAATAACCTGCCTGCCGTTTCGAACATAGTTGAGGCGAAGGTCATGAAGCATATCCGCGCCGCCGTTTACGCCGCAGATTAATGTGCTCGCTTCACACGGGTCGGCAATGTTGAGCGCCCAACTGCTTTCAACACTTACCGTGGCGCCGTTCTCCATAACAACAAAGCCGAACGCCGAATCTTCAACAGTGTATTTCTCGGGATCCCAGTCGCCCCAGGCGTTGCCCGCGTTTTTCTGGTCGCCGAGTTTTTTGTATTTTGTGCCTACAACCATTTTCGGCTTGTAGTTATCCATTAGCCAGAGCGTAAGGTCGAGCGCGTGTGTGCCTATATCAATAAGCGGTCCGCCGCCCTGCTCGTATTCGTTAAGAAAAACACCCCAGGTCGGAACTGCTCTGCGCCTTAAAGCGAGCGCTCTTGCGTAATAGATTTCGCCGAACATTCCGTCTTCACAGCACTGCTTGAGGTAAAGGGAGTCTCCTCTCCAGCGGGATTGATAGCCGATGGTGAGTTTTTTGCCCGTGCGCACGCTTGCTTCATACATAGCCTTTGCCTCGGCATAGGTTTTTGCCATCGGTTTTTCGCACATTACGTGTTTGCCCGCCTCAAGCGCATCAATGGTGATAAAACTGTGCGAACGGTTGGGCGTGCAGACATGAACGGCAACAATGCTTTCATCCGCAAGAAGTTCTTTGTAATCGGTGTAAACCTTTGCGCCTTCAACACCGAATTTCTTTGCCGCCTTAACTGCTCTCTCCTCAATGATGTCGCAGAAGGCAACCATTTCGACTTCCTTGATTTTCGCAATAGCGGGCATATGTTTGCCGTTCGCGATTCCGCCGCAGCCGATAATACCAACCTTGAGTTTCTCCATAGTATATATCTCCTTATATTTTCGGGATGCTCTCCCGTAATTTACTTACTGTTTATGTTTTCGAGAAGGAATATGTTGCCTGTTTCGGATTTAAATGTGTAACCGTTGCCCTTCTCTTTGTTTGTGAGTTGATTGGTGACCGCTCCGCCTGTTTTTGCTTTTACAGAGCCCACGGGTGTATCTGCCGGAAGGCTGATGATAACGGCTCCGTCAACCGACTCCGCGTCGAGGTCTTCGGGGATGAAATCTGTCGTTATCGAGATTTCGCCCGACACGGTCTGAATATCATAGTCGGCAATATTGCCGTTAGCCGTAATGTTGCCTGTTTCGCTTTCAAGTTCAGCCTCATCGTCAATGTCGCACGCAACAACCGAAATATTGCCGCTTGCCGTTTTGATATCCGCTCTGGATGCCTTGAGTTTGCGAATGCCGGCGTTAGCGGACTGTGTGCGTATTTCGATTTCACTGTAATTATAACCGGCAGGCACAATTACAGTCAGGCTTTTTTCGCCCGCTTCCTTGCCGGGCTTTGCCGCTTTGATATAGAGTACGGAGCCGATAATTCGCGTGGCAAGAGGGGTGCCGTCGCCAGCGTTGTCCTTTACGGTGATTTCTTCAGCATGTTCGCTGCCTATGACGATTACCCTGCCCTGAGCCCAGTCGATGTCTATTTTATATATTTCGTCCGCTACCGTTCTTTCACCTTCTGTATATGCTCCGGATGACAGTCTGTCAATACCGGCGCATCCGCCGAGAATCAGGCTGACGGTGAGAACCGCCGAAATAAAAGCAATAATCCTTTTCATAATTCTTCCTTCATTTAACCGAGCATTTCGCAGAATGACGCCAATGCCTCGGGTATTTTAATCTGCTGCGGGCAGACCGCCTCACAACTTCCGCAACCGATACAGGCTGACGGCTGTTTGTCCTGCGGCAGAGACATAAGCGCCATAGGCGCTATAAAACCGCCGTCGGAATAAAAATGTTCATTGTAAAGATTGAGAAGGAACGGGATGTCAAGTTCCATCGGGCAATGGGTTGTGCAGTATCTGCAGGCCGTGCAGGGCACGGTTTTGGGGTTGACCATATCGCGCGCCATACCGAGCAGTGTTTTCATTTCATATTCGCTCAGCGGCTTTTTCTCACTGTAAATGTCAATGTTCTGTCTGAGCTGTTCAAAATCCGACATACCCGAAAGCACCACAGTCGCGTCTATGCTCTGCAAAAAGCGGAACGCCCACGCAACAGCGCTCTCATCCGGGCGCATTTCTTTGAGTTTTGACTCGTAGTGAGCGTCGAGTTTTGCCAGTTTGCCGCCACGGACAGGTTCCATAACAAAAACGGGAATGCCGTAACTTTTTATAAGTTCAACCTTTTTGACAGCATTCTGGAACTCCCAGTCAATATAGTTAATCTGAAGCTGGCAGAACTCCATATCGCTGCCGTAAGCCTTCAGAAAACGCTCTATAACCTCATAACTGCCGTGAGCGGAAAAACCGAGATGCTTTATTCTGCCGTTGTTTTTCTGTAAAATGAGGTAGTTGTAAATGCCGTATTTCGGGTCAAGATACTGGTTGATATTCATCTCGCAGACATTGTGAAAAAGATAAAAATCGAAATAATCGACTCTGCATTTCTCAAGCTGTTTTTCAAATATCTCCTCGACCTTGTCCATATTTGAAAGGTCATAGCCCGGGAATTTTGAGGCAAGATAAAAACTGTCTCTCGGGTATTCGCTCAGTGCGTCGCCGATGACCGTTTCGCTGTTACCTGCGTGGTAGCCCCAGGCGGTGTCATAGTAATTTATGCCGTTTTGCATTGCGTAAGCGACCATCTCCCTGACAGCCGGGGCATCCGGCCTTGAATCGTCGCCGTCAATAACGGGCAGCCTCATACAGCCTAAACCTAACGCCGACAGTTCAATGTTCTGAAATCTGTTGTAATACATAATTCACCTGCGCCTTTTTATTATTTACAATATATGTCTCCAATATAGCATATCAATTATTAAAAATCAATGTTAAAAACACAATATTTTGTGGTTTGGGAGCAAAAAATATCCGCCCTTGGCGGGCGGATATTCCGGTGTATAATTATTCACTTTCAGGTGCGGCTATTGCTATGCCCAGATCCTCAAGCTGGGCAACGTCAACAACCGAGGGGCATTCTGTCATAGGCTCGCTTGCGTTCTGAACCTTCGGGAAGGCAATGACATCGCGGAGAGAGTCGCACTCAAGCATCTGCATAACAAGGCGGTCAAGACCTATGCCCATTCCGCCGTGAGGCGGAGCGCCGTATTTAAAGGCGTTTGTGAGGAAGCCGAATTTGAGGTTTGCCTCTTCGTCGCTTAAGCCCAACAGGGCGAACATCCTTTTCTGCAGGTCGGGGTTCGTGATTCTTATTGAGCCGCTGCAAAGTTCAATGCCGTTGAGAACAAGGTCATAAGCCTTTGCCCTTACCTTCGCCTTGTCTGTTTCAAGGTATTCAAGGCACTCATCCATAGGTGAGGTGAACGGGTGATGCATGGCAACAAATGCGCCGAGGTCCTCATCCCAGTCAAAGAACGGGAATTCGGTAATCCAGAGCAAGTTGAATTTGCCTTTCGGAATTATGCCGAGTTTTTTCGCGACCTCCTGACGGAGCGCGCCGAGCACAGACAGAACAACGGAGTTTTTGGTGTCGCCGATTATGAGAATAACATCGCCGTTTTCCGCTCCGGTTTTTGCCTTTATTGCGTTCATCTCGTCATCTGTCATAAACTTTGCGAACGATGAAGCGAGCGTGCCGTCGGGGGCTATTCTCGCAAACGCGAGGCCTTTCGCGCCTATGCCGCGCACCATTTCGGTAAGTTTGTCAATCTCTTTTCTTGAAAGAATTTCATAGGCGTTCTTCGCGGTAATCGCGCGCACGCTGCCGCCGCCTTCTATTGCCGATGTGAAAACGCCGAAACCGCAGGTTTTCACAATATCGGAAAGGTCGCATATTTCCATTTCATAGCGTGTGTCGGGCTTGTCGCTGCCGTAACGCTCCATAGCGTCTTTGTATGTAAGACGGGGAAGCGGGAGGGGAATGTCAATGCCGAGCGCTTCTTTGAAAACCCTCTGCATATAGCCTTCGCCGATTTGCAGAACATCCTCAACATCAACAAAGCTCATTTCTATATCAACCTGAGTGAATTCGGGCTGACGGTCTGCTCTTAAATCTTCATCGCGGAAGCAGCGGGCAATCTGCATATATCTGTCAAAGCCGGCTACCATTGAAAGCTGCTTGTAGAGTTGAGGCGACTGCGGAAGGGCATAGAATGTGCCCTTGTGGATTCTCGAAGGCACCAGAAAGTCTCTCGCGCCTTCGGGTGTGGATTTGATAAGCATCGGTGTTTCAAGTTCAATAAAGCCGTTCTCATCAAAATAATCGCGGGTAATCTTGGTAATTTTGTGGCGCATAAAAATATTCTTCTGCAGCTCCGGGCGTCTTAAATCGAGATAGCGGTATTTAAGGCGCGTGAGTTCGGAAGTCTGACAGCCGTCAACAATCTCAAACGGAGGTGTTTCGCTCTTTGAAATAACACGAAGGTCGGTAACTGTTATTTCAATGTCTCCGGTCGGCAGTTCCGCGTTTTTTGCGCTTCTTTCGCGCACGGCGCCCTGAGCCATAAGCACATACTCGCTTCTGACGGAGTTTGCTTTGTCAAACACTTCCTTTTCGGTGTCTTCGTCAAAGGCAAGCTGAACAATTCCGCTTCTGTCGCGAAGGTCGATGAATATAAGCGAACCGAGGTCGCGTCTGCGCTGAACCCAGCCCGCAACGGTAACCTGCCTGCCTTCATCCGCGGCTCTTAAGTTGCCGCAGTAATCCGTTCTTTTAAGCCCTGTCATCATATCCATAATGAATCATCATCCTTTCAAAAGCCCGGACAAATCCACCGAGCTTATGTCGCCGTCGATGCCGAGCTGCTGACCGAGAGCGTCTGTTTCATGTTTTATCAGCGCCGACATAAAGGCGTCTTCAAAGTTTTCAAGTTTAACCTGCGAAGTTGAGCCGTCAGACATATTTTTGAGAGTAACTTCGCCGGCGTCAAGTTCGTTGTCGCCGAGAACAGCCGTGTATTGCGCTCCTGTTTTGTCGGCGTATTTCATCTGCGCTTTAAGCGAACGGCCTGAAATATCCGTCTGTGCGCTTATTCCGGAAGCACGCAGGTCGGCGGCGAGTTTTGCCGCTGCGAGCGAGGCTCTTTCGCCCATAGGCGCTATATAAATGTTGCATTTCGCATCTTCGGGCAGTTCGATATTCTGACTTTCAAGCAGCAGCAGAAGTCTGCCTATGCCGAGGCCGAAGCCGAGCGACGGCGTGTGCGGACCGCCTAACGTTTCAACCAATCCGTCATATCTGCCGCCTCCGCAGACTGTGCCCTGAGCCCCGATTGAATCGGAAACAAATTCAAAAACGGTTTTTGTATAATAATCAAGTCCGCGCACGATTTTAGGGTTGATTGTGTATTCGATATTTACGGCGTCAAGGTATTTTTTAACGCCTTCAAAGTGCTCTCTGCACTCATCGCAGAGGTAGTCAAGCATTACGGGAGCGTCTGCCGCTATTGCAGAGCAGACCGGACTTTTGCAGTCGAGTATTCTCATCGGGTTTCTGTCAAGCCTGCCCCTGCAAGTTTCGCACAGCTCGTCTTTTTTTGCCGTGAAATACTCTTTTAAAGCCTCCGAATACTTTTTGCGGCATTCGGGGCAGCCGATGGAGTTTAACTGCAATTTAAGCCCTTTCACGCCGAAAAACGCAAAAATCTCATTCGCAAGCGAAATTATTTCCGCGTCCGCGGCAGGTGATGCCGTGCCGAGCACTTCCACTCCGAACTGGTCAAACTCACGCCATCTGCCCGCCTGAGGTTTTTCATAACGGTAGCAGTTGACATGGTAAAACAGTTTCTGCGGAAGGGTCTCGTTGAAAAGCCCGTGTTCGAGAAACGCTCTGACAACGCCTGCCGTGCCTTCGGGGCGCAGGGTTATTGAACGCCCGCCCTTGTCATCAAAAGTATACATTTCTTTCTGCACAACATCCGTCGTGTCGCCCACTCCGCGCTGAAAAAGTTCCGTGTGTTCAAAAACGGGAGTGCGGATTTCTCTGAAACCGAAATTCTCCGCAATTTCAAAAATACTGTTTTCAACAAGCCGGCGTCTGCCGCTTTCCGCGGGCAGAATATCCTGCGTGCCTTTTATCGCTTTAGTAATAAGTGCCATTTTTCACCATACCAATCTTCTTTAAGTGCCAAGCGGGACACCGTTTTGCGGTGCCCCACTTTACGGTTATTCGTAATTTGACTGTCAGTTCTTCGGGTTAACGATGTCACGCCAGTCGAGGTCGCCCCTTGAGAGCGAGTGGATCAACGCTTCCGCCGTGGCAATGTTTGTCGCGACGGGAATCGTATGAACATCGCACAGGCGCAGAAGGTTCTCTTCGCTGGGCTCGTCCGGCTTTGCCGTGAGCGGGTCGCGGAAAAACAGAAGGAGGTCTATTTCGTTGCAGGCAATGCGGGCGCCTATCTGCTGGTCGCCGCCCTGCGAACCGCTTAAATAGCATTTGATTTCAAGTCCGGTCATTTCGGAAACGATTTTGCCGGTTGTTCCCGTGGCGCAGAGATTGTGCCTGCTGAGGATTCCGCAGTAAGCTATGCAGAACTCTGTCATCAGTTCTTTTTTCGCGTCGTGTGCTATAAGAGCAATGTTCATATATTAAACCTCCGTCAAAAATATTGGGGATTTATAATACTATATCAAACTGTTTGTTTTTATACAAGAGTTTTTTGCAAATTATTCTTCCGCCGTATTTTCATCCGCGGCAGTTTCATCGGCGCCGGTTTCTCCGTCAGCAGGTTCTTCGTCTTCCATTTTGGGAACGGCAACTGCCATCATAACCTTTTCGTTGTCATCAAGCTTCATTGCCTTGACGCCTTTGGAATCTCTGCCGCCTGTTTCTTTAATATCCGCTATAGCGAGACGGATAATCTTGCCGCCTGAGGAGAGAACGATGAGGTCATCCTCTTCATTTACAACCTCTATTGAGCAGACATAGCCGTATTTTTTGATGTCATAGTTCTTGAGACCCTGACCGCCGCGGTGCTGAACCGAGTATTTATCCACCGAGCAGCGTTTGCCGTTGCCTATCTCACTGATTGTGAGCACGGTTTTGCCCTCTTTGAGAACATCCATACCTATAACGGTGTCATCGCCTTTAAGAGTAATTGCCTTGACACCTCTTGCTGTTCTGCCTATAGGACGGGCATCGTTCTCGTTGAAGCGTATGCTCTTGCCGTTGCGTGTGGCAATAAGCAAGTCTTCGTTGCCGGTTGTGTATTTGACGCATATGAGGTCGTCATCGTCATCAAGGTTTATGGCGTAAACGCCTGTTTTGCGGATGTTTTTGTAAACAGAAGCGAGCGTGCGTTTGATAACGCCGTTGCGTGTTACCATGCAGAGGTAGCCCTCGCCCTCAACATCGGGCACCTGAATCATGGCGGAAACTCTTTCACCTTGCTCTATGGGCAGAATGTTGACAATGTTTGTGCCTTTGCTTATTCTTGAGCCTTCGGGAATTTCGTAACCCTTCACTCTGTATGTTCTGCCCCTTGTGGTAAAGAACATAAGGTAGTCGTGCGTGGAGCAGGTGAACATTGTTTTGACTGCGTCTTCATCGCGGTAGGTCATACCTTTCATACCCTTGCCGCCGCGGTTCTGAACGCTGTATTCGCTTACGGGCAGGCGTTTGATGTAGCCTAAATCCGTCAGGGTATATACGCAGTCCTCAACGGGGATGAGGTCTTCCATATCGACTTCGCCGCTGACATCCTGAATTTCGGTGTAGCGCTCGTCACCGAACTTGTCTCTGATTTCGGTGAGTTCGTCTTTGAGAACGCCCTTGAGCATTTCTTCATCACTGAGAAGTTTGTTGTAGTATTCGATTTTCTCCTGCAGTGTTTTACGCTCCTCAATGAGTTTTTCGCGGTCAAGACCCTGCAGGGCTTTGAGACGCATATCGAGAATCGCCTGCGCCTGAACATCATCAAGCGAGAAGCGGTTCATCAGGTTTTCTTTCGCGTCATCATAACTCTCGCGGATGATTTTGATTACTTCGTCAATATTGTCCTGCGCTATGATAAGGCCGTCAAGAAGATGGGCCCTCTCCTGCGCTTTTTTGAGGTCAAACTGTGTTCTGCGGCGTATAACCTCCTCCTGGAAGGCAAGGTATTCGTCAAGAACTTCGCGCAGAGTTAAAATTTTGGGCTGCCTCTGGTCATCAACAAGGGCGCGCATAATCACGCCGAAAGATGACTGCATATCGGTCTGGGCATAAAGTTTGTTGAGAACAACCTGCGCGTTTGCGTCGCGTTTGAGTTCAATGACAATCCGCATACCGTTCTTGTCTGACTCGTCGCGCAGGTCCGAAATGCCGTCAAGGCGTTTTTCTCTAACTTGGTCGGCAATCTTTTTTATGAGCGCACGTTTTTTGACCATATAGGGCAGTTCAGAAACGATGATTCTCGTTCTGTTGTCTCTGCCGTATTCCTCAAACTCCGCGCGGGCGCGTATGACAATTTTGCCTCTGCCCGTGGCATAGGCCTGGCGGATGCCCGCCCTGCCCATTATGATTCCTCTGGTGGGAAAGTCGGGGCCTGTTATGTGCTCCATAAGGTCTTCAAGACCCGCGTCGGGGTTGTCAAGCACGCAGATGCAGGCGTTTATAACCTCCGTGAGGTTGTGCGGAGGAATGTTTGTGGTCATACCTACCGCAATGCCCTGCGAGCCGTTTACAAGCAGATTGGGGAATCTGGACGGAAGAACTCGGGGCTCTTTGCGCGTTTCATCAAAGTTTGGGTTCCAGTTGACAGTGTCTTTGTCAATATCCCTTATCATCTCGTTGCTGATTTTGCTTAACCTTGCCTCCGTGTATCTGTAAGCGGCAGGCGGGTCGCCGTCAACGGAGCCGAAGTTGCCGTGACCTTCAACGAGCATATACCTCATTGAGAAATTCTGCGCAAGACGCACCATGGCGTCATAAACCGAAGCGTCGCCGTGGGGGTGATACTTACCGAGCACGTCGCCGACGCAGGTTGCCGACTTTTTAAAAGGTCTGTCTGAATAGAGTTTATCTTCGTGGAGCGTGTAAAGGATTCTTCTGTGAACGGGTTTAAGACCGTCGCGCACATCGGGAAGGGCGCGGTCTATAATTACGGACATAGCGTAATCAAGCAGCGCCGTTTTCATTTCGGGAATAATATCGGACTCGGTGATTATCTGATCCGGGAAAAGTATGTCTTCGGGATTGTAATCTCTTCTGTGTGCCATTTTACGCCACCTCCTTAAACATCAAGATTCATAACATATTTCGCGTTGTTTTCAATCCATTCGCGGCGGGGGTCAACCTCTTCGCCCATAAGCAGATTGAAAACAGCGTCCGCTGCTATGGCGTCGGCAAGGGTTACCCTGCGCAGTGTGCGCTGTTCCGGGTCCATGGTGGTGTCCCACAGTTCGTGCGGGTCCATTTAACCGAGACCTTTGAAGCGGCTTATACCGATTTCGGCGTTCTTGTTTTCCCCTCTCATCTCAGACGAAATGGCGTCGCGCTCATCATCGGAATAAGCAACTCTCGTGGTTTTGCCTCTTGTGAGTTTGTAAAGCGGAGGCACAGCCGAATAGACATAGCCGTTCTCAATGAGAGGACGCATATAACGGAAGAAAAATGTGAGAAGAAGGGTGCGTATATGGGCGCCGTCAACATCGGCATCCGACATAATGATTATTTTGTGGTAACGCAGTTTTTCAATGTCAAATTCATCGCCTATGCCCGCTCCGAGAGCGACAATCAGAGGGTTGAGTTTGTCATTGTCGTAAACTTTATCAACTCTCGCTTTTTCAACATTGAGCATTTTACCCCACATTGCGAGTATAGCCTGAAAACGGGAATCTCTGCCCTGTATGGCGGAACCTGCTGCCGAATCGCCCTCGACGATGTAGATTTCGCAAAGGCTCGGGTCGCGCTCGTTGCAGTCCTGCAGTTTGTCGGGCATCTGGCCGGATTCAAGGCCGTTCTTGCGGCGAACCGTTTCTCTCGCCTTGCGCGCCGCCTCGCGCGCACGGTTTGCGGTGAGCGCTTTTTCAAGTATCGCTTTACCCGCGGCGGGGTTTTCTTCAAGGTAGTTTTCAAGCGATTCGCTCACCATCGCGTTGACGAGTGTGCGGACTTCGCTGTTACCGAGTTTGGCTTTTGTCTGGCCTTCAAACTGGGCGTCGGTAAGTTTTACCGAGATAACGCAGGTAACGCCTTCGCGGCAGTCCTCGCCGGAGACTTTGTCGTCGCCTTTGAGTATGTTCATCTTTTTGCCGTATTTGTTGAGCGCGTTTGTCAGTGCTCTTCTGAAGCCGTCTTCGTGCATACCGCCTTCGGGAGTGTGAACATTGTTGGCAAACGAAACAATAACCTCGCTGTAAGTGTCGGTGTATTGCATTGCGAGTTCAGCCATAATGTCGCCCGACTTACCGGACATATAAATAACATCCTCGTGAACGGGAGTCTTGTTGTTGTTGAGGAAGGTTACGAATTCGCGGATGCCGCCTTCATAGCAGAGAACATCTTTGCGCTCGCTCTCGTCAAGATGCTCGTTTTCGGGGCGCTTGTCTTCGATTGTGATTGTAAGCCCCGCGTTGAGAAACGCCTCCTCCTGCATACGTTTGTGGAGTGTTTCGTAACTGTATGATGTTGTGTCGGTAAACATTTCGGGGTCGGGCTTGAAACGGACGAAGGTGCCGTTTTCTTCGGTGTCGCCGGTGATTGTGAGTTCTTTGGTGATAAAGCCGCGTGAAAACTCCATACGGTGAATTTTGCCGTTTTTGTAAACCTCAACCTCAAGCCACTCCGAAAGTGCGTTTACAACCGACGCGCCTACGCCGTGCAGACCGCCGGAAACTTTATATCCGCCGCCGCCGAATTTGCCGCCCGCGTGAAGCACGGTAAAAACAACCTCAAGAGCGCTCTTGCCGGTCTGCTCCTGAATGTCAACGGGAATACCTCTGCCGTTGTCACGCACGGCAATAATGTCGCCGGGCTCTATTGTGACTTCAATATGCGTGCAGTAGCCCGCGAGCGCCTCGTCTATTGAGTTGTCAACTATTTCGTAAACAAGGTGATGAAGGCCCGACGCGCTGGTTGAGCCGATATACATACCGGGCCTTTTTCTGACGGCTTCAAGACCTTCGAGAACCTGAATCTGTGAAGCGTCATATTCTTCGCTCACGGCGGTGCTCATATCATCGCCGATTTCTTCAACCTTTATGAGTTCTTCATTTTGATAATTATCCATTGTGTTACCTCTCCTTAACCTATGCGGCTGCCGGGTGTCTTCTTGTTTTTCTTGGGCTTGTAAGCGGGGGGATTCTCAAGTCTCATCTGAGCGCTTTTGCTCTTTGAAAGATATTTGTTGACCTGAACCACCGGAGTCAGAAGTTCGGGTGTCATATAATCGGTGCAGTTGGCAAGAAGTTCGTCGCCGAGCTGACCGAGAATTGTTACCGTGATTATGCTCTGCGTGTTGTTTGTGCCGTCAAGATAAAGGTCGTTGAGAATGCTGAAAAGTTTTTTCATTTCGGCGGGTCTGTTTGCCTTTATTGTTTCAAATATGACCGGGTTTGCGCTTTCACGGAAGAATTTATCCGCAAGCAGTTCGCCGTAGCCCTCGTAATTCTCTTTATATGCGGGTTTAAGGTGGGGATATATGCCCGCTATTCTGCTTACAAGAGTAACCTCGTCATAAGACATTCCGCCGTTTTCAACTTTGTCCCTCGAAACCGTCTGCGGCGCCCTCTGCTTTTTGATTTTCTTTTCGGCAGCGGGGCTGAACCGTTCGGTCACGGATTCTGAAATCTCATTAACAAAGTATTTTATCTGTTTGTCGTTTATATCTTCGGGGTCGAGAATGGAGTTTGAAATAACCGCAAAGTCTCCTTCTGAAATCTCGCCTTCTTTAAGCACTCCCGAAACAGTGAGGCGTTTGTCAAAATGCTCTATTTTGAGCGCCTTGTTTTCGCCCTTGAAGGCTATTGTTATTTTGTCGCCCTCTGTTTTCGCGGGCAGAGCGCCCTTCTCCGTGCCTTCGGGAATAACGGGAACAAATCCGCAGCCCGCCAGTGTAAGAGCGAGATCTTTATAAATGCGGTTGAGAATGTCATAGATGTTTTCCATTTCTTTCTCCTTAAAATAAAATTTGACTTGATTATTATACTACTATTATAAATATTTGTAAAGTATAATATTATATAATATTTAATAAATACAGATATAGTTTTAATTATAAATAGTACATAACACACAACAATAAACAATTGACTTGACGGCAAGTGTATGATATTATATAAAAACTTATTGTTAATTTCCTTCATCCGAGGTGTGATATATGAAGAAAGTTCTTGTTTTGTTCGGCGGAGTTTCAAGCGAACACGATGTTTCACTCATTTCCGCAAAGTCCGTAATCGAAAACATCCCCGCCGACAAATATGAAGTAACAAAACTCGGCATAACAAAAGACGGCAGATGGTTCATTTACAAGGGCGACACGGCAAATCTGCCCGGCGACAGGTGGCTTGAAGACAAGTCGCTGTTGGTACGCGCCGTTCTTTCGCCGGACCGCAGCCATCACGGTGTAATTACGGAACGCGGCTCGGTCATTCCGTTTGATATCTGTTTCCCCGTTCTTCACGGCAAAAACGGCGAAGACGGCACTGTTCAGGGGCTTCTTGCCCTTGCCGGAATACCGTTTGTGGGCTGCGATATGCTTGCCTCTGCCGTATGTATGGATAAAGCGATGACAAACGCCATTGCCGATTACGCGGGAATAAAACAGGCAAAATGGCTCGCGTTTGACAGTTACGCGTTTTCAAAAGACTGCGAAAAAATCATAGAGAAATCAGAGAATTATCTGGGCTATCCCGTCTTTGTAAAACCCGCAAATTCAGGCTCGTCCGTAGGAATAACCAAGGCTTTTGACGCAGAAGGTCTTCTCGCGGCAATCAGAACAGCGTTTGAGTATGACAAAAAGGTTGTGCTCGAAGAGGGCATTGAAGGGCACGAGGTTGAATGCGCCGTTATGGGTAACGACGAGCCCGTCGCGTCCACCGTGGGCGAGATTGTTCCCTGTAATGAATTTTACGACTATGATGCTAAATATTTCGCTGACAAATCAGAACTTAACATACCCGCAAATCTGCCTGATGAAACAATTCAGGCTGTGCGTGAAGTCGCCTGCAGGGCTTACAAGGCGTTCGGCTGCACAGGGCTTACGAGAATAGACTTCTTTGTAAGAAAAAGCGACGGCGCAGTTATGCTCAACGAACCCAACACCATACCCGGCTTTACTTCAATCAGTATGTATCCCAAGCTTTTTGAAGCGTCGGGGGTTCCCTACTCCGAACTGCTTGACAGGCTTCTTCAGCTTGCCGAAAAAAGATAAAATGAACAACAGTTACATCGTTACAATAAAAGATAATCACGAGCAGGACGGCGAAAGTTTTTCCGCCGAATTTACCTGTGCCTGTGAATATGTCAGAGACGGTGAAAACTGCACCGTTTCATACGCCGAAAAAGGCGGCGAACTCGACGGCAGCGTTGTTTCAATCAAAGTAATCAACGCCGGAACCGTTGAGGTTACGCGCATCGGCGAATACAACACGCGCCTGACAATCGAGAAGGACCGCCGGCACACCTGCATTTACAACACGCCGCTGGGCGAACTTTCCATCGGCGTTTATTCGGATGAGGTCACAACGCAAATCCGTGAAAACGGCGCTGAAATCAGGCTGAGATACACTCTCGATTTCAATTCGGGGCTTATCTCGACAAACACTATGTTAATTACGGTCAAGGAGGCTGACGGCAATGTCACTGCTTGTTAAAAAAACACATACAGACGCGCGCACGGCGATTATGGAAGCGGCGGGCGCCGCTGTGGCTCAGGGAGTATTCCCGGAGGAGCCGCTGCCGGGTTTCAACACTGAGGTTCCCGCCGACAGAAAGAACGGCGACATTTCATCAAACGCCGCTATGGTATGGGCGAAAGCCCTCCGTATGCCTCCGCGCAAAATAGCCGAAACAATAGTTGAGAACATTCAGCTCGGCGGCACGTTTTTTGACAGAGCGGAAGTTGCCGGACCCGGCTTTATAAACTTCTATTACGGTGCGTCGTTCTACTGCGCGATTGTTGAAGATATACTCGCAAAAGGCAATGATTACGGGCGTTCCGGCTTCGGCGGCGGGCAGAAAATCAATGTTGAATTTGTCAGCGCGAACCCCACGGGCCCTATGCATATGGGCAACGCGAGAGGCGGCGCTCTGGGCGACTGTCTTGCCGCTGTGCTTGATTTTGCGGGCTATGAAGTCAGCCGCGAGTTTTATATCAACGACGCGGGCAATCAGATTGACAAATTCGCCCTTTCTCTCGACATACGCTACCGTCAGATTTACGAGGGTGAAAACGCCCCCGAACTGCCCGAGGATTCATACCACGGCGCGGATATAACCGAACGCGCGAAAGAATTTGCGGATGTTCATGGCGACTCTTACATTTCAAAGCCCGAGAGCGAGCGCAGAAAGGCGCTAGTGGATTTCGCTCTGCCGAAAAACATTCAGGCGATGAAAGACAACCTCACGAAATACCGCATTGAATATGACACCTGGTTTCACGAAAGCGTTCTGCATAATGACGGCGAAATAGCCGAAATAATTGAGATTCTCAAAAGCAGAAATCTTGCCTATGAAAAAGACGGCGCCCTCTGGTATAAGAACGCCGAAGTTCTCAGCAGCAGGCTGCAAAAAGAGGGCAAAACACCCGCCGAAATCGAAAAACTCGGTCTTAAAGATGAAGTGCTTATCCGTCAGAACGGCAACCCCACGTATTTTGCCGCAGATATCGCCTACCACCGCAACAAATTCTCCAGAGGCTTTGACAGGGCAATTGACATCTGGGGCGCCGACCATCACGGTCATGTGGCGCGTATGAAAGGCGCGCTTGACGCTATAGGCCTTGACGGCGACAAACTTGACATTGTTCTGATGCAGCTTGTCAACCTCATTAAAGACGGCGGAGTTGTCAAAATGAGCAAAAGAACGGGCAAGGCTATCACTCTTACGGACCTGCTCGAAGACATCCCGATTGACGCAGTGCGCTTCCTTTTCAATATGAGAGAGCCCGGCTCACAGATGGATTTTGACCTTGACCTTGCCGTCGAGCAAAGTTCCGACAACCCCGTTTATTACTGCCAGTATGCTCACGCGAGAATCTGCAGTATTCTCAAAAAACTCGAAAGCGAAGGCATAGTGTTAAAGCCCTGCGGCGCGGATGTGCTTTCACTCCTGACAGCGCCCGAGGAGAGGGAGCTCATTCTTCACCTTGCTTCGCTTACGGATGAAATCATTACCGCAGCAAAAAATTACGACCCCGCGAAAATCACCCGCTATGCCGTTACGCTTTCGGCTCTGTTCCACAAGTTCTATAACGCGTGCAGGGTAAACTGCGGCGACGCCGGTCTCACACAGGCAAGGCTTGCGCTTTGCGTATGCGTCAAAACGGTGCTTGCCAATGTTCTGACAATGTTCAAAATCACCGTTCCCGAATATATGGAGAAAGAAGCCGAAACATTATAAAATTCGTCCTCCGGCATTTAGTCGGAGGATTTTTATTGACCTTTCTCTTTATTTGATAGTATAATTGTTTCATAATAAAGCGTATTTACGGCTTTTTCGTTTTTGATATATCATTTGACTTGAAACACGGTTTTTCGCTTTTTAGGGTGTCTGCAGGGCAAAAGCCGGGCGTTTACGGGGTGCTTTCAAGCGTGAATAACAGAATTACAAACATCATACACAAAAAAGATAAAAAACTGCTGCTTGCGGCGGTCTGTGTTTTTGTGCTTCTGATTGCCTCCGCCTCGGTAATTGCCGCCGTTGTTTTCAGCAGGGGCAACCAACCCGTGACCGCCCCGTCCGCCGACCCTGAGGTTCAGCTTTCACTTCTCAGCGATGTTTCAACTTCCGAAGTGATGATTTCAGAATACTACATTTACGGCAATCACCTTCACCTTGAAGGCGAGTTTGACGGCACGAAATATCACGATTTTTCGAGAGTGGGGCTTGTTCTGCGAAAAGACGACGGCACCGAAAAGGAGATTACTCTCGACTTCAGCAGCAACAATTTCGGCACGGTGTTTTTCACTTCTTCCGAATATATAAACAGCGGAATCTGCCTTGACGAACTTGCCGAAGGTGATTTCTGCGTGCTTTTCAAGATTGTTGACGGTGATAAAAAGATTTATACCTCGGCCGCCGCTCTCCGTGATTTTGATGCCGTCAATTACTATACCGTAACAAAAAACGGCGGAAACAGGCTTGTGAACCTCGGTTTTACGGCATACAGCGCCGGCAGCGGTATTCTTCCGTGCCTTGCAATAAAAATTGAAAAAACAGCCCTTCCCGCCGATGTTTACGATATTGTGATTGACGCGGGCCACGGCGGCGGCGACTCAGGTGCTGTTTATAAAGGTCACAATGAGGCTGACCTTACAATAGATTACGCGAAAGCGCTCAAAAAGGAACTTGAGGCGCTCGGCCTCAAAGTCAGAATGACCCGTGAGGGAAATGAAAAAAGCGGAACAATGACCGGCTCCGCCGCATACAACAAAGACGGAAGGGTAGAGAGAGCCTGCCTGTCGGGCGCGAAATACTGTTTTGCCGTTCATTTCAACTCAGTAAGCGGCAATAAACGCACAAACGCGCACGGTTTTCAGATTTACTGCCCTTACGGCGCGGATATATCTTTCGCGCAGTCCATTGCAGACAGCGTTGTGAAAAACGCGGGCGCAAGGTATTCACCGCAGGAGTTTTCGAGAGTTGCTCCCGGCGTTTACATACGCACTTTCGGCAAAAAAGGAATTGAGGACTCAAAAAAAGTCGCAAAACAATACGGCTACAAGCCTTATGAAACACTCAAAGAAAACACCACTTTTTATTATATGATACGCGAAACGGGAGGCGTGGCGACCGGAGCATATATAGACGGGCGCAGCAGTGAATTCAACCATAATGAAAACGAGAGCCGCAACTCGGTAACAGGGCTTGAAAGTTATCTGCTTGAAATCGGATATATCTGCAACGAAGATGACCTTGCGAACATACTTAACAACCGCGACGCCTACGCAAAAGCCATAGCCGCCGCAATAGCGAAAGAACTGGGAATAACGGCAAAATAGTCCGTAATGTTTTACCCGCCTGCAAATTGCGGGCGGGTAATTTTCTGCTTTTACGCTTTTTTTCGAAAAACGATTTATGAATGGTAAAATATATGTTATAGTTAAATTTACTTGTGTGCAAAACAAAAAAAGAGGAAAACTTATATGGAAAAAAGAAACACATTTTCCGGCAAAATCGGCTTTGTGCTTGCCGCTGCGGGCTCAGCGGTAGGGCTTGGCAACCTGTGGCGGTTCCCCTACCTTGCGGCTAAATACGGCGGCGGTATTTTTTTGCTGGTTTACCTTATTCTTGCAGTAACCTTCGGCTTTGTGCTGATGGTTACCGAAATCGCCATCGGCAGAAAAACCCGTCTCAGTCCCCTTGCCGCGTTCGGCGCTCTGAGTTCAAAATGGAACTGGCTCGGCAAACTCGCTACATTTGTTCCGGTGCTTATTTTTCCCTATTACTGCCTTATAGGCGGCTGGGTTACAAAATACACCGCCGCCATGCTTACCGAATCTGCGGCCGCCGCCGCTGACTCATATTTCGGCAGTTATGTTTCGGCAACAGGCGAGCCCCTTGTGTGGTTTGCCGTTTTTCTCGCAATCACAATGCTGGTTGTGGTTTTCGGCGTCAACAAGGGCATTGAAAAACTCAGCAAAGTGCTTATGCCGCTCCTTCTGATAATCACCGTTGCCCTTTCGGTTTATATAGTCTCGCGGCCCGGTTCGGCGCCCGGAGTCCGCTACTACCTTATGCCCGATTTCGGTAATCTCAGTTTCAAAACAGTGCTGGCGGCGCTCGGTCAGCTTTTCTATTCGATGTCACTCGCCATGGGCATTATGATTACCTACGGCTCATATCTTTCAAAGGAAGAAAAAATTGAAAAATCCGCCCGTCAGATCGAAATTTTTGACACGGTTATCGCCCTTCTTGCAGGGCTTATGATAATCCCGGCAGTATTTGAGTTTTCAGGCGGCGACAAAGAAGCTCTGAGTTCGGGACCGTCGCTTATGTTTGAAACCCTTCCCAAGGTATTCAACTCCATGCCCGCGGGCAAAACGGTCGGGACACTGTTCTTCTTCCTTGTGCTGTTCGCTGCTTTGACAAGTTCGGTTTCAATACTTGAAGCCATTGTTTCGGGTCTTATTGACTCTTTCAAAATGAAGCGACTTACGGCAACGGCGCTTGTTTCGGCTTACGGGCTTGCGCTCGGAACTGTATGCTCTCTCGGTTTCGGTATCTGGAGCGATTTCACGATAATAGGTATGTCAATACTTGATTTTTTGGATTTCGTTTCAAACAGCATATTCCTGCCGCTTGTGGGTATGCTGACCTGTGTTCTTGTCGGCTTTGTCATAAAACCCGATGCGGTAATAAGCGAAGTCGAGTTGAACGGCCCGTTCAGAATGAAGCATTTTTATATTGCGATGGTCAGATGGATTGCTCCCGTTCTGATTTTCGCCATACTCGTTTCAGGCATCCTTCAAAGTCTCGGTATTCTGAAAATTTAACTGACATAAAGCCAATAGAAGTGCTTTCCAGATGGAAAGCACTTCTTGAATTTTATCGTTAATATATGATTAAACAAAAGATTTATTTAAAAAAGGAAAACTGACTGTCTATTTATGAAACACAAATAAGTATTCATGTGCTATAAGCAAAAAGTTGTATTTTATACTATTTGTTTTCCAATAACCTGTTGCTTTACAGTTGTGCTGTTCTTTTATAATTATTTCTTTTAGTTTAAAACCTGAATTTTGAAAAATATTCATTATTTCAAAGCTCATTGGCACCATATGTCCTTTTTGCCTTGTATCGCCCATAAGAATTGCGCAAAATTTACCGGGCTTTAAAACCCGGTAGCTTTCAGCAGCTACTTTTTTCATTTCTTCAAGAAATTCGGGCACTCTCAAATGTGAAATGTCATTTTTGATTTTTTCACTATACTGAATAATATTTGCGTAGGGTGGATGTGTGCAAATCAAGTCAACAGATTCGTCGGGAAGGAAGTCAATATTCCTTGCATCGCCGAGTTTTATGTGAACGGTTCCGCAGTTACTCCTTTCAAAATTGCACTTTTCTTTGCATCTCTCAAGAGCATCTTGGTTAACATCAACACCTATAATGTTTCTGTTTAACAACTTTGCTTCAACAAGAGTTGTTCCGCCTCCGACAAACTGGTCAAGCACTAAATCGCCCTCTTTCGAATAACGAAGTATTACATTTCTAGGTATATACGGAGACCAGTTGCCGCGATATTTTGCGTCATGCGTAGCCCATTTGCCTCTGTCGGGGAATGACCATACTGTATTTGTTTCAAGTTCGAAATTGTCAGGTTCCCATTTTTTAACCTTATTTGACATTATTTAACAACCTCATTGATTATTCCATTCTCCATATCATTTATATTATAAATGTGGTCCATTACATCAAATGTTTCTTCCAAATTATGCCTTGCACTATCCCAACCTTTACCATCAGTAAACCAAATAAAAGTTACGCCTTCGATTGTGTCAATTTCTTGTGAAAGAGTTTTATAACTCCTTGAAGTTTCGTTAAGTTTAGAGCCGCCGCCGGAATAAAAGTTTGTTTCTATAACATATATCATATTTTCGGTTTTTACAACAAAGTCAAATCGTTTTTCCATTTTACCTTGATTTGAAACAGCAGACAAATCAATACTCCATTTTTCTTCGATCTCATGAATATACATTTCCTTGAAATAAGATTTATCTTTAAAAAAGCCTGCTTTTATAATAAATGATTCAACCAAATCCTCCATTAAATGCCCACCTCGATTCTTTCTTCCGTTAGAATCAAGACCAACTTCAACTCCAATAACATAATCTACAAGATTATTTATTATGTGATTTTGCAGCAAATCAAACAAACCTGTTTTTTTCATAAAATAGGAATAGTCAGAAATAGTCAAATCGGTTTTACCTTCAGGATTAAATTCATAAAGATATCCGCCTTTTTCATCCTGACAATACATTTCCAATTCACGTTTTGCAAGCAATATCGGTATAGCTTTTTTAATTTCAGGATATATCTTAATCAATTTTTCAAAATCATTTTGTATGGAGTTCCTTCCTATCAATGAATTTAATATGTTTAGTTGAACTTTAAGCTCATCTGCATTTCTGTAAACTTTTATAAAATCAATATAATAATCATAACTCGCTATGCTGTTTCTGAAACTGTTAAGCCATGTATCAAAATCTCTCAAAATAATTTCTCCTTTCAATAATTACAGATTATCAATTCACTGACCGCACCTCTGCCAGAGCCCTTGCTGTTTATAGCTCGTTTAGCGGTAACTCTGTTAATTGTCAAAGGCTTATATAAATCATCAAAGAAATTATCATCCGGATTGGTGTTTTTAGGATCGGAATTGCTTGCCAAAATCTTTGCGCCTTTATCTGAAAGGTGTTTTATGTATTGTGCTAATTCAGTTTGATTCTCGTCATTAAAATCTGCTTCCGTATATGCTGTAAATTCAGCAGTTTTACTTAACGGTCTGTATGGAGGATCAAAATACACAAAAGTCTTTTCATCAACAAATTCTTCTGTGACTTTATAATCACCGCCCATAATTCTGACCTTTTCAAGTTTATTTGACGCAAGCAACAGGTTTTCGATATCACATATTGTGGGATTGTTATATGAGCCCATCGGAACATTGAACTCTCCGTGACGGTTAACTCTGTAAAGTCCGTTGAAACATGTCTTATTGAGATATATGAACAACGCCGCCTTCAATGTGCCGTTAGCATTTTTCATCGCAATCAGGCTGTTATACATTTCTCTTTGCGAGTAATAGTATTCCTTGCGGGATTCATTTTTTCTTGATAAATGCTCCTTCTCAAACTGTTGCAATAACTGTATCAATTCGGAAATGTTGTTTTTTACCTTGGTAAACACATTCATAAGTTCAACATTACTGTCACAAATCATTATTTCTTCTAAATCATACTTGTTGAGAATATCAAACAGTACCGCGCCTGCTCCAACCATTGGTTCACAATACTTGGTAATTGCTTTTCCGAGACCTTCGGGGTAGTATGTGCGTAAAGTGTCGAGAAGCTGACCTTTTCCGCCTGCCCATTTCAAAAACGGTTTTGCGTTAACGGTTTCATCGTATCTTGTCGTTCGAGCGTCTGTAGGCTTTTCTGCATCAATAGGAATTATCCACATATTGCCGAGCATTCCGACGCCTTTAATCCGTTGTTCATTACACAAAGTAATAACTCTTCTGTGAGAAATATTCCATTTTTCAGCCGCTTCACTTGCTGTCATATATCCTATCACTAAAACCGCCTCCTTAAACCAGTTGCTATAATTATATTCCAAATGTGGAATAATAACAAGATCCAATTTGTTTTTCTTTTACACTTTCTATTAATACCGACATTCTTAAAAAATGCACGCGCAATAAACATCCACCCGCCAAGCGGGTGGTTTTTCATATGCGGGCATAGCCCTCTGTTCTTCGCGGACGCGTAAACGCGCAATAACGGTCTGCCAGCTGCGTAAGACTGTTACTTGCTGCCCGTGAACGGGCCTACTTCGCTGATTGTTATTTGTTCTCCAAGCATATCCTCTTTCAGTTGGTTCTTAATGTATTCCGCAATTCGGCTTTCGTTTTTACCTACCGTATCTACGTAATATCCTTTACACCAGAACTCCCTGTTCCTGTATTTATATTTCAATTCGCCGAATTGCTCGTATAGCATTGTGCTGCTTTTCCCTTTTAAATATCCCATAAAACTTGATACTGATATCTTTGGCGGAATCTCTTCAAGCATATGTATATGGTCCGGACACACCTCTGCTTCTACTATTTTAACTCCCTTCCATTCGCAGAGTTGTCTTAGTATTTTCCCTATTTCCGCCTTCTTTTCTCCGTAGAATACCCTCCTCCTGTATTTTGGTGCAAATACTATATGATATTTGCAATTCCATTTTGTGTGTGATAAACTGTTGATATCATTAATACTCATTTTAACGACCTCCTTTGTTGTTTTTTCAGCAGTTGACAGACCGCTGTTTTATTCTGCAACAAAGGAGTTTTTTTGTCTTTCTCAACTATCTAATTCTTACCGAACCTCGCGTCTAACGCGTGGTTTTGGGATACAAAAAAGCCCTGTCGTCTGACAGGGCTTTTGATTTTGAATATTAACTTATTTAAGTTCAACCTTTGCGCCGACTTCTTCAAGTTTTGCTTTAGCGGCTTCGGCGTCTTCTTTGGAAGCGCCTTCTTTGACAGCCTTGGGAGCGCCGTCAACAACTGCTTTTGCTTCTGCGAGGCCGAGACCGGTGATTTCACGGACAGCCTTGATAACCTTGATTTTTTCTGCGCCGACTTCAGCAAGGATAACGTCGAACTCTGTTTTCTCTTCTTCAGCCGCTGCTGCGCCGCCTGCTACGGGGCCTGCTACTGCAACTGCTGCTGCGGCGGAAACGCCGAATTCTTCTTCTACTGCGTGAACGAGCTCTGAAAGCTCAAGAACTGAAAGCGCTTTGATTTCTTCAATCATAGCAGCGATTTTCTCTGATGCCATTTTAAAAATCCTCCTAAATAAAAGATGTAAAATAAATTATTCTTCGGGTGTTTCTTCTGCAGGAGCTGCTTCCTCAACGGGAGCCGCTTCTTCTGCGGGTGCTGCTTCCTCAGCGGGAGCTGCCTCTTCTGCGGGTGCTGCTTCCTCAGCGGGAGCCTCTTCTTCGGGAGCACCGCCCTTGTCAACAACAGCCTGAATAGCGCGTGCAAATGCCGCTATGGGAGCGTTAAACGCGTTGCATACTGTTGCAAGAAGGATGTCTCTTGAAGGAAGTTTTGCAAGTGATTCTATCATAGCGGTGTCAATGACTTTACCCTCAAGGTAACCGCTCTTGATTGTGAACTTGCCTTTGGATGCGTCTGCATACTTCTGAAGTATTCTTGCCGCGGCTGTCTGGTCTTCGGGGCTGATGGCAATAGCCGTTGTGCCCTCGAGAACGTTTGTGATATCGTCAAGACCTGCGCCTTTTGCAGCAAGACCGAGAAGTGTGTTCTTGACTACCGAATATTTAACGCCTGCTTCACGAAGCTCTTTACGGAGCTTGGTATCATCAGCAACGGTAATACCTTTGTAGTCAACAATAACACCTGCAACGGAGTTGTTCAGAGAATCAACAAGATCTGCAACCATTTGCTTCTTCTGTTCCAATACCTTTGCGCTTGGCAATTTGATTTCACCTCCGGATTTACATTTAAAAAGCCCTTTCCGACTGCGCGGAAAGGGCAATAACACACTGCATTTGAGCTTTGTGTATTCCTCTCTCGGCAGGCGGTAAAAACCTTATGCATAAACTGCACCTGCTGTCTTTGAAAAGAACAGCTTGTGTATAATAACACACATTTTTGCCTGTGTCAAGCAGATTACTGAAAATTATTCGGCAACGAGCTTTAACGGGTTGACTTTGATGCCGGGGCCCATTGTTGTCGCAACAACGCATGAGCGGATATACTGACCCTTGCTGGCTGCGGGCTTTGCCTTGATGATGGCGTCAAGAAGAGTGTTGAAGTTTTCGCTGAGTTTCTCTTCGCCGAATGAAGCCTTGCCGATGGGGCAGTGGATGATGTTTGTTTTGTCAAGACGGTATTCAATTTTACCTGCTTTTGCTTCGGTAACTGCCTTTGCAACATCAGGTGTAACCGTACCTGCCTTGGGGCTGGGCATAAGGCCGCGGGGGCCGAGAACCTTACCGAGACGGCCTACAAGACCCATCATATTGGGAGCCGCTATTGCAACGTCAAAATCGAGGAAGCCTTCGCCCTGAATCTTTGCAACGAGGTCTTCGGCGCCTACGATTTCAGCACCTGCCGCTGTTGCCGCGTCGGCATCGGGGCCTTTCGCGAAAACGGCTACTCTGATCTGTTTGCCTGTGCCGTTGGGAAGAACTACGGCGCCGCGGACCTGCTGGTCTGCGTGACGGGAGTCAACACCGAGACGAACGTGAACTTCAACTGTTTCGTCGAATTTTGCGGTAGCGGTCTTGATTGCGAGGTCAAGCGCTTCCGAAGGGTCATAGAGATTTGCTTTATCGACAAGTTTTGCGCTGTCAACATATTTTTTACCGTGTTTCATCTTGTTTTACCTCCCCTCAGTCTGCAACCACAACGCCCATGCTGCGCGCTGTGCCTGCTATCATGCTCATTGCGGTCTCGATTGTAGCCGCGTTGAGGTCGGGCATTTTCTGTTCTGCGATTTTGCGGATCTGTTCCTGTGTGATTGTAGCAACCTTTGTTTTGTTGGGAACGCCTGAACCGCTTTCAATTCCGCAAGCCTTCTTGATAAGAACAGCCGCGGGGGGAGTCTTTGTGATGAACGAGAATGTATGGTCCGCAAACACCGTAATAACTACGGGGATGATAAGACCCATATCGTTCTTTGTGCGCTCGTTGAACTCTTTTGTGAACGCCATAATGTTAACGCCGTGCTGGCCGAGCGCAGGGCCGACGGGGGGTGCAGGAGTTGCTTTACCTGCGGGAATCTGAAGTTTGATTAAACCGACAACTTTCTGTGCCATTTTTTTAACCTCCAATAAAATGTGGTGAATTGCGGAGCCTGACTTAAGCTCCTCCCACGAAACCGTGCCTTAAGCACAGCCGCGCCGAAAGGCGCTTAATTTGAAAAGACAGTCAAGTCTTCAAATTACCGTGATTAGTCCTCGACAGGTTCAACCTGGTCAAGTTTGAGTTCGACCGATGTTTCTCTGCCGAAGAACGAAATTGTGACGCGGACAAGGTCATTGTCAACATCAATTTCCTGAACAACGCCCTGTGTGCCTTCGAACATTTCGTCAATAATCTCGACCGTGTCGCCGACCTTGTAGGAAACCTCGATGACTCTTGTTTCAATTCCGAGGTTATAAACCTCGTCTTCGGTCAGGGGCATTGCTTTGCTTTCCGGGCCGACAAAGCCCGTAACGCCTCTTGTGTTACGAATAACAACCCATGTGTCGTCGCTCATAACGGGCCTGTTGTTTTTGTCTGCCTGAACGGCAACCTTTACAAAAACATAACCGGGGAAAAGTTTGCGTTCGGTTGTTTTGCCCTTTTCATCCTCGACGATTTCAACGGGAACCTTGACATCAAGAATCGCATCCTGCATCTTGCGGTTTTCAACAACCTTTTCGATGTTGCCCGCGACTTTGTTTTCGTAACCTGAGTAGGTATGAACTACATACCATCTTGCGTCTGTAGCCATTGTAAATCCTCCCTATTTTCAGATAGTGAAGAATTTGCTCACGGCAGACATCATTGCCTGTGTTGTCTCTTCGGCAGCACCTGAATTGCTTATGTGTTCCGCCGCCCTCTTGAGAAGGGAGAGAAGGAACGAAAGCAACTGGTCAATACCGAAAATAACAACTCCGCAGATAAGAACCACGACAAGAACTACGCCACTGGATTTGAGAACTGTCATTTTGTCGGGCCAGACAATCTTTTTGATTTCGCCTTTGAGGTCTTTTGCGAACTTCTTTATGGCCCTGCCTGCGCGACGGAAGATGTTGCCGTTGGGGTTGGACTGCTTATTCGCTTTTTTAGCTTCTTTTTCAGCTCTTGCGACTTTTTCGGCAGCCTCGGAAACTTCCTTTTTAGCCATTGTTCTCCTCCTGTGTTATTTGGTTTCTCTGTGGAGAGTATGCTTCCTGCAGAAACGGCAGTACTTGTTCATCTCCAACCTGTCGGGTGTGTTCTGCTTGTTTTTCATTGTGTTGTAGTTGCGCTGTTTGCATTCGGTGCATGAAAGTGTGATTTTCACTCTTTTACCGTTAGCAGCCATTTGCGGCACCTCCATCTTTTAGGAATTTTTAGCCTCCCTCTGTGACTACCGGAAAAAGGGCACAAAAATAAAGCCCTCCCGCAGAGGTGTAGATATAATATCACAAGTCATTTGCTTCGTCAAGCATTTTTTTATTATAGAAACCGTGTGATTTTCAGTCCCGGCAGAATATCACAATATATTGTTTTTATTCCGGTTTCAATATGTATATCTTGTGACAATATATTAATGTATTATTATATAAAGAAAAGTGCGCGGATTATTCTTTTTCATCCGCTCCGCCCGCTTTACTCACCGGCAGCCACCAGGTGAAGCCGAAAGCCAAGCAGTTCGCGAGACCCCTGCCCGCGCTTATGCCTGACTGTTTCGCTGTTTTTCTGCCGATAATAAAATACTCGGTCAGGTGCATGGTGAAAAGCGCCGCCAGCGGAATAAACTTTTTACCGGCAGCGAGAATGATGCCGGCAATATAGAGAATGACACACACCGGTTTGCCTATGAGAGAAACATATTTCATCATAACAAAAATCTCCTTTTAAGCGAGTGAAATGCCGCAGTGCCGGTTAAAGCAGTGCGGCATTTATATAACTGTCTGTTTTATCAGAAGAGCATAAGAAGGAATATTATCGGCATTGTGATAAATGTCATAAAGAAGAAGCCGAGCGGCATAAATATCATCGCTATTGAGCCGGTCGTAATAAGAGCGTTTATTGTTGCCTTCACAACAACCGTGTTCTGGGCCTCTGAGATGTTCTGCCAGCAGAAGCTTATACGGGCGCCGTCCTGAGCGTAGGTGTCAAGTTCAAGCGCGGAGGAGGAATCCTTCCTTGTGAATCCGCACTCTTCAAGGCCTTTGGCAACGGCGCTTGCCTCTTCCTCATCGTGGAAATCGACAAAGCCTTCCATTCTGAGTTCATCGCAGGGCTCGGTGTTGTAGAGGTGTCCGCCCCTGAAGCCCGTGCACCACCAGTAATCGTCATAAGGAACGGTGAACTGATACTGATAATCGCCGTTTCTGTCTTTATCCCAATAAAGCGTTGTCTGCATTTTGAGCCTGTCGTTGTCGGCGCACTTGTAAGGTGTGAAAGCGCTTACCTCTTCACCTTCTTTAAGCTCGCCGTCACGGTAATAATAACCGATTTCGCTGCCGTAGAACGCTATGCCGTATTGACCTTTCCACAGTTGAACCATACGCGCCTTGCCGCCGTAGTTGTAGTTTATGCGAACATAGTCATAGTTGATTGTGAGGTAGGGCGACACATAGTCAAAGGCGTTCATAAAGCCCGTTGTTTTCTGCCAGGCGACATCCTGGTCATAGTAATAAAACTTTTCGCTTCCGTTAAAGCGGTAGCCCATAACGGTATTGTTGCGCAGATAATCGTTGACCGCGTCAACAGCGGTTGAACAGCTTATTTTGATTGAGCCGCTGAATGTTTCGCCGCTCGCGGGGTCGGTGACAGTTGCGATAATGTTTGAATAACCGGGCGTGTTGCCGTAAACAAGACCGTTCTGATTAACGGAGCAGTGCTCGCTGTCCGACGACCATACTATTTTGAAGTCTTCCGGCTTGAGTTCGCAGTCTTCGGGAACGATTATTTCAGCCGTCACCTGAAGATAGGTGCCTACATGCACATATCTTCTCGGGGCGTCAAGTTTAACCGAATAACCCTGAAGCGCCGCAAATACGCCCGCGGTCGCGACTGAGAACATCATCAGAAACGCCATTACTGCCGCAAGAACAGCTGAAGCGGTTTTTCTGCTCATCACATTTCCTCCTTGCTCCGCCGTGAAAACAATTATCAACGGCAGTTATCAACATAACATATTTATATTATCACAAACAAATATATTATGTCAAATATTGCCGTGCGCCGGACTGCAGTAATTCAAAGCGCGCCGAAAAACACGGCGCGCTTTTTTATGTTTGATATATGGTTTTTTTTGCTGAAAATGCTGCTTATCAATATTTCGGTTTCTTCTGCTGCATCATTAAAAAGTGTTAATACTATTATTAAACCATATACCAAATAAATCCTAAAAAATATAATAATCCACCTAACCCACCGCGGCAATGATTTGTTATTTCAATACACTTATTGAACTGCCAATTAAGTATTTTATGAATAAAACATTTAATTGAATAATATCTGAAGCGAAATCTAAAATATTGTATTTTAATTCGGCTTTCAATCCTGTTGTTACCCTGTCAAGTTTACCTGCGAAAACACCGACTATGCAATCAGAAACAATCCGTTTGTATTCTTCTGTGTTGCTTGAAAAAGAATGGTTCAACTTATCGCAATCAAGAAAAACTCTTTTATAATCATTTTGTGTTAACAATGATATTTCAAAAACTAAATCTTCTTCGGAATCAAAAATATAAGTATAGCCTGCTGTAATACTTATTGATTCGCCGGATGGATTGATTATTTGTCCGCTGCTTGCTGAACAGTGCTCAAAAACATTGCTGTTTCCGTAATTGCTGTTAATCAATTTGCAATCGATTTCCGTGTTATCAATAAAAGTGATATGTAAAATATCAGGCAAATCCCAATCATATTCACAAGTAAAAAACTCGTAAACTTGAAGTTTGTAGTTTTCAGGCAGAAGTATTTGTTTAATACCGAATTTTTCACGAAGTTCATCATCAGAGAATGATATTCTGTCTGCGGCAGAATCGACTTTTTCACTATGCTGTTCCAGTTCGTCGGCATTTACTCCTATGCATACAATAGAAAACATCAACAGCGCTGCCATAAGAAAGGATATTAACTTTTTCATTCGCATTTCCTCCTGTATTGCAGAAAGGGCTTGCTCAGGCAAGCCCTTTTATTATAACTTTTTATCAGTTGCCGAAATTGAAGCCGAAACCGTCGCTGCCGAACGGGTAAAGGTTGGGCTGTGTTGTCTCCTCTTCGGGAGTTGCGCTGCCTTTATCTTCAACCAGAGTTACCTCAACATCAAACTTCTGCACTGTGTAGTCATTGTTTATTCTGCCGATTGTCAGTTTCAGTTTGTCGCCCGCTTTGCCGCTGTCTATCTTTTCAAGCAGAACATCGGCCTTGTCAAGGTCTTCGCCGTTTACCGCAATAATCATATCATACTGCTTTACCTGCGTGTTCGCGAGGCTTGAATCGGGCGAAATGGTCTTTATAATCAACGCGCCGGAGGGCAGATTGTTGTAACGGGCTATCATACTGTATTGCGTGCTTGAACTCAGCGGATAGTAAGTAATGCCTATCTTTGCCCTGTCTTTGACATAGCCGAATCTGATAAGGTCATCGGCAATTTTAACCGCCTGATTGATGGGAATGGCAAACCCCATACCTTCATAGGAAGCGGATGCGATTTTCTGAGAGTTTATACCCACAACCTGACCGTATGCGTTTACAAGAGCGCCGCCCGAGTTACCGGGATTTATGGCGGCTGTGTGCTGAATACAGCTCATTGTGTAACCGATTTCACTCGAAATGGGTCTGTCTATGGCTGAAACAATACCATCCGTGAATGAACCAAAAAATTCAATTCCGCCGGGGTTGCCTACGGCATAAACCGCCGAGCCGACCTTCAGAGCCGATGAGTCGCCGACTTCACACACATTGAGACCCGAGGCCGCAATGCGAAGCACGCCCACATCGGTTTTAACATCGTAGCCGACAATTTCCGCGTCATAAGCCGAGCCGTCTTCAAGCTGAACCTTGACGCTGACGTTACTGTCGTCAATCACATGCGCGCAGGTAAGAACATAAGTGTATTTGTTGCTGTTGTCTGCGGTTGATTCAATGGGAACAAGTATGCCCGAACCCTGACCTGCGGCGGATGAAGAATCCGCGTTTGTGTAAACAAGAACGCCTGCGCAGCTCGCCCTTGCCTTTTCGGCTATGGCGTCGGTCGTCAGCGCGTTTTTGTCGCTCGGAGCGCCGCTTACCGCTATTTTCACTCCCGAATCCGTGCCCGCTTCCGATGTGCCGGAATCGCCGGATGGAGTCTGTGATGAAACAGAAGGTGAGGCGCTGTCCAGCCTCTTTTTCAGGTCAACATTATGTTTAAGAAGAATCCCTGTCCCCGCGAGAGCGATAATAAGGATAATCGCTATAAGAGCAGTAAAGACTTTTTTGCCTGCGCCCTTCTTTTTACCTTCGGGAGCGGCGGTGTTCTGCACGGGAGCGGGAGCAGTGTAAGGCTGCCGGTAATTAGGGGCTGCCGGTCTCTGCGCCTGACCGTTGTATCTCTGCTGATAAGGGTTATACTGCCCCTGACTGTAAGGGTTGGCATTGCCGGTGACGGGTCTGCCGTAAGGGTTTTGAGGCTGACCGTAACCGGGAGCGCCGTATCCGGGGCGGGGATTTCCCTGACCGGGCTGTGTATATTGACCGCTCTGCACGCCGTAACTGCCTGCGGAAGGCGCGCTGTTCTGCGCGGGCGGCTGCTGATTGACAGCCGATTGTCTGCGATATTCCTCTGCCTGCGAAGCGTATGGATTCACGGGAGTTTCGGGCTTGGGTCCTGTCTGCCCGTAATACTGCCCTTCCGCATTTTCCACCGGGGCGTCGGGTATTGCCTCTTCCGGCGATTTCGGCGTTTCACTCATTTCCTGACTTAAAGTGTTTTCGGAATCCGGATTTTCGGTGTTTTCGGTTTGTTCGTTTAATTCTTCATTATCAAATTCATTCATAATCAGGTCCTCCTTCTTATTTTGTCACCTGCATTATCGCATAAATTTATTAACAGTTTTTTACGCAGGGCAAAATAAAATGTTAACTGTTTAACGATTTTTGCTTTATGCTTAAATTAATGCCGTCAGAGTCTCCCCGTGCGGCATTACAAAAATTGATAACTTTTTATTTGGGCAGCCAAAATATGAAATCGGTGTGGTCATCTATAACGCTCTGCGCTTTAATTCTGCCGTTGTGAAGTTCAACAAGCATTTTTACAAGATAAAGACCCATTCCGGCGCTTTTCGCGTCATAACTTCTTGATTTGTCAACCTTATAGAAGCGCTCAAAAACCTTTTCCGTTTCCTCAGGCTCAATGCCGTGGCCGCTGTTTGTTACTCTGACAACGGCTCTGTTGCCGCCGTCCTGCGCGCTCACTTCGATATATCCGCCTTCGGGCGTATATTTGACGGCATTGTCAATAAGGTTGTAAATAACCTGATAAATCATGTCTCTGTCGGCACTTATGTTGAGTTGTGTAAATGTTTCAAGGCCCCTGACCTCAATATTCCTGCCGTCAATCATCTGCTCAAAACTCAGCAGTGTTGAAACAATCATCTCCGAAATATCAAACTCCGACGGGTGCAGTTTCACCTCGCCCGATTCAATGCGGCTGAGGTTTAGCATCTGTTCAACAAGTCTCTTAAGGCGTTTCACTTCTTCCGAAACAATGCCGAGATACTGCCCCTGCCTGTCTTCGGTTATTGTGCCGTCAAGTATTCCGTCAATAAATCCGCCTATGGTGGTCATCGGCGTTTTGAGTTCGTGAGAAACATTTGCAATAAAACTCCGTCTTGAACTCTCAAGCGTCGCCAGATCCTGTGCCATAGAGTTGAACGCTTCAATCAGCGTTGTGATTTCATCGGGGTTTCTGGTCTTTCTGACATCAACCGGTATTCTGTATGAAAAGTCACCGTTCGCATAGCGCCTTGCCGCCTCCGACATAAGTCTTAAAGGCCTTGTTGTTCTCGCAGTTGAAATGTATGCAACAATAAGAGCAAAGAGAATACCAATCATCGACGCGTATGAGAACATACGGAAAATGGCTATAATATACGGCGCGAGACCTTTTGTGAGCGACTGCGTGGCAAACACCACCGCAACCGTTTCCTCGCCGACTTTGACAGGCGAACTGACAATAAAACTCAGACTGTCAAGGTTGCCTTCCAGGTCGCCCGTGAGCGAACACGACCTGTCAAGCGCCGTGCGCATAATCTTCTCATCTATCTTATATGAGCCGTGCAGCATACAGGAGCCCGTATAGAGCGAGAAGCCGGATTTGAGAATATCTTTGCAGTAGATAATTCTGCCTTCCGTGTCAACAACGAAAATATCCGCGTCAATCGCCGATGAAATCTGATTAAGGTTGTTGCAAATCATCATTATTGACGCCTTGCGGTTTTCATCCATATATTCGGAACTCAGCACATCGGCAGTGTTGTTCGCAACCGAATAAACATTCTTTTTCAGCAGTTCGGCCTTCTCATTGGTCCAGTAACCCGAAACAAAAACCATAAGGGTAAGTCCTGCTATAAGAAGTGTTCCGAGAAGCATAAGGGCGGAAGTCAGAAAAAATCTGCGAAACAGCGAGGAACGCCGTATTTTCGTTCTCGGGCTTTTTTTATCGGATGTTTTGGATTGTTCTTTCATTTCGGTCGGGGATTATTCCTTTGTAGCGAATTTATAGCCGACGCTCCAGACAGTTTTGAGTTCCCATTTATCCGACACGCCTTCAAGTTTTTCGCGAAGTCGTTTCACATGAACGTCAACCGTTCTTGAGTCGCCGTAATAATCAAAGCCCCACACCTCGTCAAGAAGCTGGTCGCGTGTAAAAACTCTGTTCGGATTGCTTGCAAGATGGTAAATAAGTTCCATTTCTTTGGGCGGAGTGTCAACCTTTTTGCCGTCAACCATAAGCTCGTAGTTTGTCAGATTGATAACGAGTTTGTCATATTTGACCTCTTTTATATTTTCCTGCTTGTCGGAACCCGTTCTGCGAAGCACGGCACGGATTCTCGCGAGCACCTCTTTGGCGTCAAAAGGTTTTGTAACATAGTCGTCCGCTCCGAGTTCAAAACCGAGAACCTTGTCAAAAGTTTCTCCCTTTGCCGTAAGCATTATTATCGGCTTGTCCGAGAATTTGCGAACCTCTCTGCACACCTGCCAGCCGTCAAGTTCGGGCAGCATAATGTCAAGAATCATAAGGTCGGGGTTTTCATCCTGAAATTTTTTCACCGCCGACGCTCCGTCGTTGGCCGTAATAACATCGTAACCGTCTTTGTCAAGGTAAAGGCGGAGCAGTTCGCATATATTGGTGTCGTCATCAACAACAAGGATTTTTTCGTTTGCCATAATTATTCCTCCTCAATTTTCTTTGATGACATATTACTTTAACATTTTTAATGGAATGTGAATTACAATGTGATAAATTGTAAACAAAGTTTTATTTTTTCGTGTCGAAAAGTCCGCGCACGATTAAGGATGCGCCCGATCTCATAACCGAACTCAGGGCGTTTGTCGCCGCGCGCTTTGCCATTGTCTGCGCCGAAGTCTGCTTGCCGCCGAGCAGGGAGTTGACCATATTGGTGCTTACAGACCTTGCGACGGATGAAGTCGCGCTGTTGACGGCTTTTTTAGCCGTTTTTGAAACTTCGCTCTTTTTCTTCTGCTTTTCTTTTTCGGCTTTGGCTGCTTCTTTTTCTTCCGCGGCTTTTCTCTTCTTTTCTTCTCTTTCTTCCGCCGCGAGTTTCTTCTGTTCTTCAGCCTCGGCTTTTTTGCGTTCTCTCTCTTCGGCTGCCAGTCTTTTCTGCTCCTCAGCCTCCGCCTTTTTGCGCTCGGCTTCGGCTTTCTTCTCTTCAGCCTCGGCTCTGATGCGTTCTTCCTCTGCGGCTTTTTCCTCTTCTATCTTTTTCTTTGCCGCCATAATTATTTCGTATGCCGACTCTCTGTCAACCGTTTCGTTATATTTGAGACCGAACTCGTCGCTGTTGATAATGCTGCTGACAACACTTTCATCCGATGCGCCCATAAGGCTCTGCGGAGGCAGAATCTTTGCGTTTTCGACAATTGAAGGAATACCTTTTGTGTCAAGAAAACTTACCAGCGCTTCGCCTGTGCCGAGCGCCATAAGAGCGTCTTCTGTGTCAAATTCGGGATTAGCGCGGAAGGCGTTTGCCGCCGCTTTGACCGCTCTCTGCTCTGTGGGTGTGTATGCCCTGAGACCGTGCTGAACTCTGTTTGAAAGCTGCGCGAGAACTTCATCGGGAATATCCGACGGCGACTGTGTGACGAAATAAACACCGACGCCTTTTGAACGAATGAGTTTGACAAGCTGAACTATTTTCTGAAGCAGCGTCTTGGAGCAGTCGGTGAACAGCATGTGAGCCTCGTCAAAGAAGAATACGAGCCTCGGCTTTTCAAGGTCGCCCACTTCGGGAAGAATCTCAAACAGTTCGCTGAGCATCCAGAGAAGGAACGCCGAATATGACGCGGGGTTCTGAATAAGACGGGTGCTTGAGAGAATGTTGATATATCCTCTGCCGTCAATATCGGTGCGTATAAAATCTCTTATGTCAAGCATCGGCTCGCCGAAAACATCGTTGCCGCCCTCATCCTCAACTTTGAGAAGGGCGCGCTGAATGGCGCCTATGCTCTGAACGGTCACATTACCGTATTCAAGTGAGAATTCCGCTCTGTTTTCGCCCACAAAGCCGACCATAGCGCGAAGGTCCTTGAGATCGAGAAGCTGAAGACCGTTGTCATCCGCCACGCGGAAAACAATGTTGAGCACACCCGCCTGAACATCGGTGAGTTCAAGCAGTTTTGAAATGAGCGTCGGTCCCATATCGGAGACTGTAACACGCACATTGTTGCCCTTTTCGCCGAAAATATCCCAGAATCTTGTGGGGTAGGTTTTGTAGGTGAAACCCTCAATGCCGAATCGTTCAATGCGCTTTTGCATATCTTCGCTGTCAACGCCCTTCGTGCACATGCCCGAAAGGTCGCCCTTTACATCGCTGAAAAATACGGGCACGCCCATATCGCTGAAAGATTCAGCCATAACTTTCATTGTTATTGTTTTACCGGTTCCGGTGGCGCCGGCAATAATGCCGTGGCGGTTTGCCATTGAAGGCTCAAGGTAAAGTCGTTCGCCCGAAGCGGAGTTTGCAATCCATATTTTTTTGTCGCTGAACATTTAGTATTCCTCCCAGTATTTATTTCCTGATATAAAATTTAAACATTGTGGTCGATTCGAATTTTCCGCCCGCCTCAACCGTGCACTGCGGGAATGAGGGCGTGTTGGGCGTGTTGGGGTAGAACTGCGTTTCAAGGCAGAAGCCTGCGTGCTTTTCGATGGGTTTGCCGCCCTTGCCCGCTCTTGAACCGTCAAGAAAATTCCCTGTGTAAAGCTGAACTCCGACAAGGTCGGTATAAACATCCATTGCTCTTCCGCTGAGCGGGCTGTATGCCGTAACGGCGGGTCCGTCGCCTTCATTGAGGCAGAAATTGTGGTCATAGCCTTTGCACATTTTAAGTTGTTCATCATCCGCACCTATGTCTCTGCCGATGGGTTTCGGCTCTCTGAAATCAAACGCCGTTCCCGCGACATCTTTCAATTCGCCCGTGGGAATACTGTCTGCGTCCGTGGGAGTGAACCGGTCCGCGTCGATTTTAAGCTCCGTGCCGAGAATATCGCCGCTGCCCTCGCCGTCAAGATTAAAATACGCGTGGTTCGTAAGGTTGATTACGGTCTTTTTATCCGTTTTTGCAGAGTAGTCGATTTTGAGTTCATTCCTGTCTGAGAAAGTGAATATCACCCTGAAATCAACATTACCGGGAAAACCCTGCGCTCCGTCGGGGCTGCTGTATGACATTTCAACCGCGTTGTCATCTGTTATAATCGCTTTCCACACCGAGTGGGAAAGTTCTCCGCCGCCGTGAAGGCATGTTTTGCCTTTCTCATTCTGCGTGAGTTTGTATTCAACGCCGTCTATCGAAAAAATGCCGTTTTCAATACGGTTTGCGTATCTGCCGACTGTCTGCCCCTGATAATTCGACCTTGTTTCGTGACCTTCAATGTCGTCAAATCCGATAAGAATATCGGCAAGGTCGCCGTTTTTGTCGGGCACACAGATACGGTCAACCGTCGCGCCGTATGTCAGCAAATCGACACATGAGCCCGGGTGATTCGTTATTCTGTAAAGAAAAACATCCTCACCGCCCGCCGTTTTGCCGTAAAAACTTTTTTCAATCATTTCAAGCCCCTCCCGGTTCTTTTATTTAACTCCTTAATTATAATATGAATTACATAATATTGTCAACAAATGATTGACAGAAATACACCGCTGTTCCGGTTGACAAACCCCGACTTATTTGATAGAATAATCAAGCCGCCGGGATGAAAACCGCCGGTGGCACATAATTTGACCGTATGGAGAGTTGTCCGAGTGGTCGAAGGTGCAGCACTCGAAATGCTGTGTGCAGAAATGCACCTAGGGTTCGAATCCCTAACTCTCCGCCAGAAAAAGGACTTGCTTCGGCAAGTCCTTTTTCAATTAAGTGCGCTTGCGCGCGTGAAGCGAGCCTGCGGCCCATGAAGTGCCTGCGGGCGTTTGCGGCACACTTAACTTCACTTTCTGCGAAGCAGAAAACTTCATTATGCCGAAGGCATTACTTCACTTGTGCGAAGCACAAACTTCACTGAAAGGACAAACAACTGTGCAAGAATCAAAACTCCGCACACAAACTCTCGATTTTGCTGTTGAAATCATAAATCTTGTCAAAGACCTCAAGACAAAACACGAGAGCATTATTTCCAACCAAATAGGTCGCAGCGGCACATCAATCGGCGCTAACATCAGAGAAGCACAATATGCTCACGGAAAAGCAGATTTTATTGCTAAATTACAGATTGCGCTTAAAGAAGCAAATGAAACCGGGTATTGGCTTGAACTTCTGTTCAGAACAGGGTATATTGATGAAAGCCGGTTTAAAAAACTTGATTCTGATTGTGCAAGTATTCGTGTTATGCTCATATCCTCAATTAACACCGCGAAAGAAAACAAATAATCAGGCTGTTATTAAAATAACTGCTGTCAGGTGGGCACATATGCCCGTTTATGAGAGCAACCGTCTATATTTATAACATTGCATTAACCGTAAAACCAAACCGGTCCCTGCGCTTATCGACAACGGGGACCGGTTCTTTATTGCCTCTTATTTTGGATTCTACATTATTTATCTTTTTCCGCTCTGAAAACATCCACGACCTCGCTTATGGAAATAAACGCTTTCGGGTCAACGGAGTGGACTATGCTTTTCATTTTTGTTACCTGAAAACGGTTTACAACAAAATATATAATTGCTTTTTCCTGCTGCGAATAACCTCCGCGCGCGTCAACCTGTGTTACGCCGCTTTCAAAAGCCTCACTGAGTTCAAGTCCGATTTCAAGCGGTTTTGTCGTGACAATCATCGCGCATTTAGCGCGGTCAAAGCCTTCTACTATGGCGTCAATGGTTTTCAGCGCCGCCACGCAGGTAACTATCGAATACAGCGGCAGAACCCAGCTGCGTATAACCGCGCCGCAGATTACATAAAGAATAACATTGTAAATCATCATAAACGTTCCGACGGTCAGCCCGAGCTTTTTCGCGAATATCACCGCAATTATTTCAATGCCGTCAACCGCTCCGCCGTAGCGTATGGCAAGGCCGCTGCCCGCGCCCGAAATCACTCCTCCGAAAATCGCGCACAAAAGCAGATCCCTGCCCGCGAGAGGAGAAGCGATGCTCACATCAACGGGAAGAACATCGGTAATAAGCCATGCAAAAAGCGCGTAAACCCCGACGGTGTAAATTGAGTAGATTGTTGAAGCGAGCCCCTGCCTGCGAAAACCGTAAAGAAACAGCGGCACGTTGAGAATAATAAGAAAGAACGAGAGAGGAAGAAACGGCGGCGTAACCTGACCGAGAAGCATGGATGTGCCGGACATACCGCTGTCATACAAACTCACGGGCGCTATAAAGACCGTTACGCCTGTCGCATAGATTATGCCCGCGAGGGTCAGCGCCGCAAAATTCAAAGGTTTCAGCGATTGCAGTTCCTTTCCCAAATTGAATTTCATATTATCACCGCCTTGTTTTGTTCCGTATTATTATGATAGCAAACAAAAACCGCAAAATCAAATTAAATAATTGTTAACTGACGGCGGCGCAGACTTTATTTGTCAATGATTATGCTTTTTGCAAAAACAACAGCACGAATTACTGAAATACTTATATTACAACCGAAGCCGGGCTGACCGTTCAGGTCAGCCCGGCTGTTATTATATGCCTCCGGATTTATTTTTTCACATCAACTTCAAGAAGGCTTCCGAATCCTTTTACTATATCGGACGCGCTCCTGTCTGAAACGGTCATAAGCATTGAGTTTGAAATCTCGTTGCCGCCGCTGCCGTTATAGATAAGAAGCGGAGTGAGAATGCCCTGCGTGGCAATCGTGTCGGGCAGGTTGTATCCTATGGCGTCATTGGTCAGACCCATAACGAGCACCTGCTTATTTTCATCGCCCGACGCCTCTCTCACCATATCCTCAAGCGTTCTGTATTCCCAGTTTTTACCGCTCCATGACTGCGGGCCTTCCCACTTTGTGCTGCCGTCATAATCCTCTCTTGTGCCGTAAACGCAGGCTGGCGCGAGTTCGCCGGGAACAGTTAAAAAGGCAACATCTTCGCCGAGTTCAATATAACCGAGTTCAACCATAATTCCGTAGCCGCTCTCGGCGCTTGATGAACGCACGGCGTTAAAACCGAGAACGCCCGTCGCGGCGCCTACCTCCATAAGACCGAAGTCGCAGTCAAGCAGAATTTCGGTTGTTTTTATATTCACAATGGGAGCAACTTCCTCTTTTTCCTGTGCCGCGTCAATCACAAAATGCGCAAGGGCATAGCCCTTCTTATACATATCTCCGAAGCCCGGTTCGCAGTTTTCATACATCTCATCCGCAACCTCTTCGCCGTATCTCTCAACCCACTCTTCTCTTGTAAGGGCCTTCGATGCCGCCCACTCTTCGGCCTCCCTGCCGATTTCGGCGTCAGCCGTTGATACGCCCGCCTGAGTTCCCTGAATAAACATAAAATCATAGCCGGCGTCTTTCATCGCGAGTTTCATATAGTATGGATAATCGCAGTCGGTCATATGTGTGCTCTGCGCGTTTGCGGATACGGGGTGAGCGCCTATGTTCGAGACAATTGTTTTTTTGCCGCTCCCGGATTCAAAGATAAACGACGAAAACCTGTTCTGTGTTTTCGCTCCGCTGTTGAACTTGTCTCTCACGCCGTTTGCCTCGGCGGTGTTGAAAAACGAGAGTGTTCCGTTCTCCATTCCCGCGAACGCTCTCTGCGCGGCGTCGGATGCCTTGTCAACAAGGGTGTCGTGCATATCTTCTTCAAGGGTAAGAATATACTGACCGGGAATAAAGCGCTTGAAAAGATTCGCTATAAGAACGCCGATTATCCTCTTCCAATACATTCCCTGAATATCCAGCCCCGCGTGGCAGTGCGTAGCGCTGACCGTGCAGGAAAGAATATCCCCGTGGGTTATGCCGTATTCTTTCAGTTTTTTCTCAACGCCTTTTCTGATATCACGGCAAGTAGCGCTTGTGATGCCGACGCCGTCAACGCTTATCATAATGATAATGTCGTTTTTTCCGTTGCCGTTTGCGTCGCTGTTGTTTGAGAGAACAAGAACATTAACGTTCTGTCCCGAATATATCTTGTCAATTTCCGCCTGATATCCGCCGCCGCAGTGCATTTTGTCAAGGCAGTATCCGTCGGGGTCCGGATTCCCCTGCGCGTCGCGGCGCCATTTTTCGGGAATAACGCTGTTGTCGGCAAATCCGGCGCTCCAGCCTGTTCCCGTAATTCTGCCGTCTGTTCCGGGGTAGAAATATTCGCCCTCCCCGACCTTGTAGTCTTTCGCGTCCGGTATTCCGAAACGGATGTTTATTGCTGTGAGAACGGCAAAAAGCCCGTCCTGAACAACGCCGAAAACATTGTCAACGGCATGTTCGAAAAATCCGTAACCCTCCTTGCCCCCGTCGGTTGCAAAAGCGTTTACGGACGCGGTCATAATCATCACGGCGGAAAGGACGACAGCAGTTGTTCTTTTCAGAAACTTCAAAATATTTTCCTTTTTCACGGCATATTCCTCCCGTTAATTATTCCGATAAATAAAATATACCATAACATAAAGTAAATAATCAACACATTCCTTCAAAATAATCGGTAACCGTTCGCTTGATAATACCGCGCCTTTATGATAAATTTATATTGTTGATGCCTTTTCGGAAAATCGCAATAAAACAGTTTCCGGAACACGGATTTTATATTTCTTTAATAATATGCAGATTTTCTCCGGTAAAACAGACAAAAGAAATTGTATATGTCTGTTTTTAAGCCAAAACCGGTTGTTTTTTCAATTTGCCGCCCGGAATATCCGCCGGAAGCTCACGCGCTTTCGGATTGACTTGCAATCCGCATTTTGTTTATACTGTTTTCAGGTAAATCTAACGGAGGTTTTAAGTTTATGAAAAAAACCATTTCAATTATTCTTGCCGCTCTTATTTTTCTTTCATCCGTCTGTATCTTTTCGTTCACGGCTTCAACCGACGATAATTTCACCGTGACAGTCGGCTGCGAAGCGCAAACGGCGGACTCACTTCAGGCGGTTGACTGGTTCAAAGCCGAAAACGGCGAATATTTCTTTTTTATTCCTTCTTATTGGGATTTATCCGCCGTCACGGTCTGGTCTTCCTCTCCCGCGCAGTTAAACGGCAGCGATTTTGAAAGTGGCAGTGTCGTCCCCCTCGGTCAGAGCGGCACTATCACAAGCGGCGGCGCGGAATATAAATACAATGTTGTCGCGAGCAGCGGAGTCGGCACCGTGTTTATCACAACCGAAAGCGGCAGTCTTAAGGCCGTTCACGCCGACAAAAGCCGCAAAGAGCCGGGCGAAATCTCAATCAAAAACGAAAACGGCAAAGAGCAGACCGAAACCTCCGCGCTCAGTTATATCAAAGGCAGAGGCAACGCCAGCTGGAACGGCAGCAAAAAGCCCTACAATATAAAACTTGACAAAAAAGCGAAAATTCTCGGTATGGCAAAAAGCAAAAAATGGTGCCTTATAGCAAACGAAGGCGACCGCTCCCTTATGAGAAACGCCGTGGTTTTCAACGCGGCGGCTGACGCAGGGCTTGCTTTCACGCCCGAATGCGCTCCCGTTGACCTTTATGTTAATAACGAATATTTAGGCGCTTACCTTCTTACCTCCAAAATAGAAGCGGACGGCAACCGTATAGATGTTGAGAATCTTGATGATATAAATGAAGAAATCTGCCTTGCCGAATACGGCGAGGATTTTGATATGGACACCATTTCGCAGGGCGGTGTTTACGGCAGATTCTCGGGTCTGCTCGAGGGCACATACAAATACGCCTCAATTCCCGCCGGCAAAGACGATACCGCAGACGGCGGCTATGTTCTTGAAATGGAAATCGCCAACAGATACCCCGAAGAAAAAAGCGGTTTTGTTACAAAAACAGGTCAGCCTTTCATTATGAAAAGCCCCGAATTCGCAAGCAAAAAACAAATGGAGTTCATCAGCGGATACTATCAGAGGTTTGAAGACGCCGCGTTTTCCGAAAACGGCAAAAATTCAGACGGCGAAAACTACGCCGACCTTATAGATATCGAATCGTTCGCAAAGTATTACGATATCAGCGAATGGACCTCAAATATGGATACGGGGCTCACATCAACTTATTTCTACCTTGACGCAACAAAAGACGGCAAACTGCACGCGGGTCCCGTCTGGGATTACGACATAGCGCTCGGAAACAACGGAGACGCCAGATTCGGCCTTGATTACAGAAATCCCGAACTCTTCACGGTCTGCCACTCCCGTCAATACAGAAACACCGTTTTCGGAACGGCGGATATTGACGAAAAGCCCGGAATATTCAATGTTCTGACCAAAAAGCAGGATTTCATCGACGAGTGCAGGGCTCAATGGGACGAAAGCGTTTACGAAGCGGTCTGTGCGTGGAGCGGCAATAAATTTGACGAATACGCGCAAACAATAAAAGCCTCAGCCGTTATGAATCATATCCGCCGAAACACTTTCGGCACGGCGGATGTTGACGAGGTTGCCGCAAAGTTCGAAGTGTCCGTAAAATCACTCAGAGATTTCGCATCGCAGAGAGCGGAATATATGAACGGCAATGTCGGCAAAATTCAGGAAAATCCCGTAAAAACAAATTTCGCCGTCTCAATCGGCAAAAAAATTCTCACGGGCGTGAACAACCTGTTTGAAAGAATAATTGTTTTCTTCCGGCTTGAAAACAAATAACCCGCACTGACAAAACCTTGCTTTTCCGAGATAAACTGCACTTACCGGAGGTTTATATGAAAAAATCACTTTTTGCAAAAGCGTTATCCGTCAGCCTTTCCCTGACAATGCTCCTCGGCGTCTTTCAGTTGTTTTTCACTGTTCACGCCCAAAGCGACACAGTCCGTTTCGCCGTCGGCACAGATATTCATATTGACAACACGCAGACGGCGCTCGATGTAAATTACCCCGAAAACGAGCTGTATTTTCAGGCGTCGGGCTCGGGCAACATTTATGACCAGGCGGCAGCGCTCACAAAAGATTTTCTGCATAAAAGCGTTGAAAACGGCGCGCAGTTCATCTTAATCACGGGCGACCTTACAAGAAACGGCACTGGGGAGCAGCACCGCTTCACAGCCTCTCTGCTCGCCGATTTTGAAAAAGAAAGCGGAATCCCGGTTTATGTCGTTCCCGGCAATCACGACTATTTCAACTCCTCGCGTGACGATTTCAGAAAGTATTACGCCGCGCTTGGTTATGACACCGCTCTTGCAAACGATGAAAAAACCGCGTCATATACGGCTGACATCGGCGGTAACTACCGTCTTATAGCCGTGGATTCAAATGACCCCGGCAACGACGGCGACGGTATTGACTCCTCTCTTCTTGACTGGATAAAATCGCAGGCTCTGCGGGCTCATAAAGACGGTAAAGAAATAATATATATGATGCACCATCCACTGCTGGAACATCTTTATCTCGGTCATCTGCTGATGAAAGATTTTCTGATAAAAAACAGTGAGACTGTTGCCGAACAGTTCACGCAGTGGGGCATAAAATATGTTTTCACGGGGCACGAACACGGCAACGATGTCGCGGCTTACACCGGCAAAAACGGTGAACAGGTTTACGATGTGCTTACAACCGCCCTTTCGTCATATCCGCTTGAATACAGGTCGGTGGTTATGTCTTCCGAAGGCGCGGATCTGAAAATGCAAAAAATCGACAGATGCAACACCGACGAACTCGTCAGCGGATACACAGACGCCCAGAAGGCTTTGCTCGAAAGCGATTTTGAAGAATTTGCGCTCGGTCTTTTCAGATATTCCGTTGAAAAGAAAATACTGAGATACACCTCTTCCGATTTCATCAAAGGCAAACTTAAAGTTACGGGCGGTCCCCTTGCTGTTGCCGTTGACAACCTCTTCAACGCCGTCAACGACGCGCTCGTTATGCCCCTTTATGATTCGGGCGACGGCGTCAGCATAGAAAAACTCGCCGCCTCCAAGGGCGTATCGCTTCCTCAGTCAGATTACGGCTCGCTTATTGAACTCGCGAGCGCGGTTGTGGCTGTGCATTATTACGGTGATGAGAACATTCCCTCCGATTCAAACCCCGAATGCGAAATACTCGTTAAAGGTCTCAACACGGGGCTGCAGTATATTCTTACAAGAACGGGCAGGAGCGGGCTCAACCTGCTTCTCGGTATTATCGGAACCAAAATCGGCACGGATGAACTCAGTCCGCTTTTCAACGCGGTAAGTCTCGGCAAAGAGGATTCCTACAAAGTCGCAGGCGAGGTTCTTTACCCCCTGCTCGACCGTTTCACCGTCGATTTCAGCCTGCCCGACAGAGATGTGTTTCTCCCCTCGCAGGCAGACGGCGCTGTTTCCGACGCGGAAAATCCGGCAGGTTTTCTTGACTCAATAACCGCTTTCTTCAGAAAAATTCTCAGTATGTTCACGGATATTTTCAAAGTTTTGCTTCCGGTATAAATCAGATAATTTTTACAACGGCGGAAAGATTTTTCCGCCGTTATTTTATTTTTGCCGTTGAAGTCCTGTTTTACGGACACAGTTTGTGCTATTATGCAAACAGACGGCGAAACCGCTTGTCAGCGGTTTCAATCCGGTGTAAACTCATTATCGGATGAAAAACAAAACAAAGGGGAGATTATTTTGAAATTGCTTCACACATCTGACTGGCACCTCGGCAGGGCGCTGTCAAACAATCAAACCTATATTCAGGATCAGCGCTTTTTCTTCGACAGGCTTTATTCAATAATCCGCGAAGAAAAAATCGACGCCGTTCTTGTCGCGGGCGATGTCTATGACAGCGGCATTTCAAACGCCGAGGCAATAAACCTTTACAATGAGGTTGTAACGGAAATATGTCTCAGGGCGGGCGTTCCGATGATAATAATCGCGGGCAACCACGACAGCGGTCCGAGGCTCGCGTCATGCCGCGACCTGCTCAAAGGCGCGGGGCTTTATCTTTCCGGCAGGCTCAGCGCCGACTTGTCCCCCGTCGTGTTCGGCAACACCGCAATTTATTCCCTGCCTTATTTCAGCAAGGATGAAGCGGCGGCGATTTTCCCCGAAAAAAAGGATGAAATCACATCGGCGGCAACCGCGATGAAAGCCGTGTGCGATATCATCCGCGCCGGTATGGATAAAACGAAGAAGAACATTCTCGTCTCTCATTCGCTTGTTCAGAATGTTGAACTTTCCGATTCCGATCACTCCGCCCAGATAGGCACCGCGTCCGCCGTGTCAAAAGATGTTTTCGACGGCTTTGACTATGTAGCGCTCGGCCATATTCACAAGCCCCAGTCCGTCTCGGATAAAATCAGATATTCCGGAAGCCCCGTCAAATATTCCTTCGGCAAAGAGGAGAATCAGGAAAAAGGCGTTGTTATAATCGACACCGAAGATATGTCGCAAAAATTCGTTCAGGTGGGCGAACTTCACGGTCGCCGCACCGTAAAGGGAACTTACGAAGAGATAATCTCAATGAAAAATCTTGAAAACTGCTATCTCAGCATAGTCGTTACCGACAGAACCAACGCCGCGTCTCTCTATAACGAAATGAAAGAAAGATTCCCATTTATGCTTGAACTCAAAGGCAGAGAATACACCATTTCGGGGGCGGGCACAACCGTCAGCGCGCTTGATATTGAAAAACTTGACGACACGGCAATTCTGAAAAGTTTTATGAAAGATATCGCCGGTATGGAGCCCGATGAAGAGCAGCTTGAACTTTTCAGAGAGGCAGTTGAAGCGTCAGACAGGGAGGTTGAAGAGAATTGAAGCCCGTATCACTCAGACTTAAAAATTTCGGACCTTTTACAAGCGAACAGTTTATAGATTTTTCAAAACTCGAAAAAAGCGGATTGTTCCTTATTTACGGCAACACAGGCAGCGGCAAAACCTCTCTGCTTGACGCAATATGTTGTGCGCTTTACTGCAGTTCCAGCAACGGCGTGCGTTATGCGGGCGGAGGAAAAGCGGGCTTTGAAAAAATGCGCTGCCAGCAGGCAAAAGACAGTGAGCCCACCTTTGTTGAATACATATTTGACAACAACAACCGCTGTTACAGGTTTTACCGCGAACTCCGTCTTAACAGGGGCGGCGTCAATTTCAACTATGAACATTTCTGCGGTGAATATAACGGCACCGGCTTTGTTCCCCTTGATTCAAACCTCACCATGGAGAAAGTCAACGCCTTCGCCGAACAGATAATAGGTCTCACCGCGGATCAGTTCAGGCAGGTTGTGATTCTTCCACAGGGCAAATTTGAGGAACTTCTCACCTCCGACAGCAAGAGCAAAGAGGGTATTCTCTCAGGCATTTTCGATGTTGACAAGTGGGACAGAACAGTCGGCTGGATAAACCGCAAGGTGACGGAAGACGGCAGAAAACTTGAAAACGAAAGGCGCTCCATTGATGAAAAACTCGGCGCTTATGACTGCGTTTCAGTTTCAGGGCTGCTTGAAAAATCCGGGCAGGCGGAAGAAGAATTCAAAAAAACCAAAGCGGAAGAAAAAACTCTTGCAAAAGAGGTTGAAAAACTCGAAGAAGAAAAAACCGAACTCAGCCGCGATGATGAAAAATTCCGCGAACTCGACGGCAGAAAGAAAAAGTTCTTGCTGCTGTCCGCAGAAAAAGCGAATGCGGAAAAAGAAACTCTCTCGCTCAATCTCGCCGAGCAGGCGGAAAAAATCAAGCCCCTTTTCGACAAATATAACGACAGCAAAAATAAGGCAACCGAAGCAAAGCGGAAACTCGAAAACGCAAAAAAAGCGTCTGCTTCATCGGAAGTCAGCCTTGCCGCCGCCGCGAACAAAAAAGAGGAACACGCCGGCAGAAAGACCGAAAACAATAAAAAATCGGTTCTTCTCACTACTTACCTCAACGCCGTTGAAACTTATAAGGTAACCGAACGCAAAAAATCCGCTCTCGAAAAGGCGGAAAAGGTTTTCAGAGACCTCAGCGCCGAATATGAAGCCGCCGAAAAAGCGCACACCGTCAAAACGGAAAAATGCAATTCCCTGAAAGCCGCCTTTGAAAAGGCGGATGATGAACTTCGCCGCCTGAGAAAGGCTTATGATGAGAATATCGGCAGCGCGCTCGCAGAAAAACTTGTTGAGGGTCAGCCCTGCCCCGTCTGCGGCAGCACAACCCACCCTGCCCCCGCAAAAAGCGCGGGCGAGGTTGTTACAAAAACGGATGTTGACTCAGCCGAAACAGCAAGAAACACCGCCAATGAAAAATATAAATCCGCCCAGGAGGAAGTCGGCGAACTCAAAGAAAAAGCCGACATAATCAAAGATAAAAAGTCAGAAGCAGGGTCTTCAGCTGCTGCGGCGTCAGCCGAATACAAAAGCGTTCTCAAAGGCACTTTTGATGATATCCCCAACCTTGAGCAGCTTAATATCAGAATCGCGAAACTCCGCAAAGAAACCGAAGATTACGGCATTCTTGCCGAAACTCTCGAAAAAGCTTATACCGCCGCTGTAGCGCAGCACGAAAAAAATCAGGGTCTTGAAAAAGCCGCGTCCGATGAATATGCCAAAGCGTCGCAGTTGTCGGCAGGCTGCTCGGCAGAGTGGCTCGGCGCTCTTGAAGCATCGCCCTTTGAGTCGGAAGAAAACTTTGTCTCCTCTCTGATTGCCCCTGAAGAAATCAGGCGGCGCAGGCAGGCGCTCACAACTCTTGACGCGAACTTCGCCGCGGCGCAAAGCGCCGTAAAAGAGCAGGAGGAACTCCTCACAGGCAGAGAGCGCCCGGATATTGAAAAGCATAACGAAAAACTTGAAGCAAAAAAGAAAGAACTCGACATTCTGCGCAAAAACAGCACTCTTCTCTGCAAAGCCGTTGAAGATATGAAAAAAACTTATAAAGAACTCACAAAAAGAGAAGAACTCTACGCGGCAGACATCGAAAAAAACGGCAGGCAGAAGCAGTTTTACAACCTTGTTTACGGCAAAGACGGCATTGGCATAAAGCGCTATGTTCTCGGCGTTATGCTTGACCTTGTCACCGCCCGCGCAAACGAAATGCTCGGCAGCATTTACGGCGGCAGATACAGAATAAAGCGAAGCGCCGAAAAAACCGGCAGAGAGCGCATCGCCGGCCTCGCCTTTGAGATTGAGGACCTTCAGTGCGGCAAATGCCGTAACTCCTCCGACATTTCGGGCGGCGAAAAATTCCTTGTTTCTCTCAGCCTCGCCATAGGTCTCTCAGATGTTGTCCGCGCAAGGGGCGGCGGCATAAACCTTGAAGCGATATTCATTGACGAAGGCTTCGGAACCCTTGACAAAGAGTGCCTGGGCGACGCGGTGTTTGTTCTTCAGGCTGTCAGAGAGAGAAACGGTATGGTAGGCGTTATTTCGCATGTTGACGAACTCGCCGAAAACATCCCCGCGAGAATAGAAACCGCCAAGAGCGAAAGCGGCAGCACCTGCGAAGTCTTTTATGAATAATTGATATACATTGCAAAATCAGCGGCTCTCACCGCGGGAGCCGCTGCCGACATTTTCTGATAAAAATGTCGCACATAAAGCGACCGCAACAGTAAAAATAAGTTGTATAATTCTGTCAAAGTTGCATTTGTTTTTGCAAAACCTAGAAACAAGTCCGTATTATTGGACTGTAAATAATATATACTGTTATATACAGGCGGCGTAAAATGTCAAAGTGAAGTTCGGATTTTCAGGGCAAAAAATTGAAAATACCCCGGTTTCACTTTGACAAAAAGACAAGGTATATATCTGATGCTTTAATCGTTTTCAATAGATTTATGATAGAATAAATACGGTTACTGTCTGCGGAAAGCAGGAATAATGAGCCGATTAACTTTATCCGAAAGAATAGCAATTGAATGCAGTATTTATGGCAATAAACCATAATTTTAATAGAAAGCAGCAAAATGTCTAAGTGAAACGCATTACCTCATAACGCAAAATGCCTCTCCAGGTTTATCTGAAGAGGCGTTGTTATTTTAAGTTTTTAGAAAGGCAATAATTTGAATTAAAAATTCGGTTGTATTTGTATTTTTATGATGATATAATATTTTTTATAATACGATTATTCTTAAAATTGTAATTGAAAGGTGAAGATAGTGGGAAATTCAAAATATCTTGACGGCCTTACCGGCGAGGAAAAGAAAGCACTTAGTAATAAACTTTGGAGTATTCAGCAGCACCGTTGTTTTATTTGCAACGAAGAAATAGATCCTGAAATACAGCAAACAAACATTGATCACATCAAGCCTTTAGCAAATGGCGGAAAAGATGATGTAATTAATTTTGCCATCACACATGAGCATTGTAATAAGTCCAAACAGGATGCTGACCTGGAAGTCGCAAAGCGGTTATATCAACTTAATAGAATAATTAAGTCTGTTGAAGAAAAGCATGAAACTCCGTCCTTGAAGCATGTGCTTATTGAAAACGGCGGTTCTAAGTACCTTTTCAAATACAAACTTGAAAACAATCAAATAATCTATTCTTTTGATGAAGACGGTGACACAACAATTCGCAGAACCGAAGTTTTTACGGATAATCTTTCAGGTGAAAAAACTGCGTTTATTGAAGTTCCTTTAGCATATCTTTATCACGATGATGTTATTAATCCTCGCGGAATAAACAGTAGCATTAGCCTCTTAATTAAAGAATTCTACAAGCCGAATCCTCAGCTGCATTTAAGTTTAGCGAGAATTGATGATGGGAAGATAAAAATATTCGATGGTCAGCATAAAGCAGTTGCTCAAATAATGCTTGGAACAAAGAATATCGTTGTTCGACTCTTTATATAACCAGATGTTGATAGGCTTATAGAAGCAAACACCATCGCCGGCAGCAAACTGAAGCAGATAGCTTTTGACAAGGCTATTGTAAGGCAATTACACGATACATTATACAGCGAAAGACTCAGAAGATATCAGATTGACCATTTCCTTGATGAGGACAATTTCTCTTTCTCCGAACAGCAAATGGTTGATTACTTCAAAGGCGAAAAAGGTAATATTAAGGTTTATATCATTAACAGTCAAAAGAATGCTATTACAAGAAGCCCGGAGAATAAGCTGCAATCATACATTAATTTTGAGGGTCGAGGAAACTCCCTGCCGCTTTCATATAGCACTTTTGAGAAGACACTACTTTCGGCTTTTGTTAATTCAAAAACTATTCTCTCTACCCCCATAAACTACAAAATTGATGAGGGACTCAATCCTCGTATTCTTGAAAAAGAACAGTTAATTAGACTCTGCAATATTTTGACTGAAGAACTTCTTATAGGAAGATATGATACTGAAATCGGCACATATCGTATTGAGAATAAAATCGCTGATGGCAACGGCGATGATATTCCTGATGACCATCTGGTTGCTTTCAGAATTTTCAAAGAAGAAATTATGTATAACTGGATTCAATATCTGCGTTTGTTGATAAAGAATTATTATGCTATGATTGGAACAAAATATAATGAAGAGAATTTGTTCCAGCAGAAATTGCCAGACCAGTTGTGGGATAATCTACGCACTTTCATTATTAATCTCAGAGATTTACCGGTGTGGAAAAATCGGCCCTTAGCTTCGACCGTTTTCGGCGGAAAACAGAGCTATGCTTTCTGGGAAACAATATTTGAAACAGGAAAGACATCTGAGGGAACAGAGGTTCTTGCTTCGCCGATTAATGTCGTTGATATGATTAAAAAATAACCCTGAAATCACAAATTGAACGATTCCTACTCAAAATGAACGATACCCCTCAAATTGAACGATTTGTTTTGAGCAAAACCGCAAAAATGCCTGAAAACGCAAAAAACGCCCCTTCGGAAGTGCTCCGGAGAGGCGTTTTTAGTTATCGTTCACATGTAAAAAAGTCCTGAAACCCTTGATATATAAGGGATAAAAGAACCCTACCCTAATTCTATCAAAATTAGAGTAGGATTATGGTCGGAGTGCAGAGATTCGAACTCTGGGCCTCGTGGTCCCAAAGAGTCCGATTTTTTGGACACTAAAAGAAAACGAAAGACAAATGAGGACATCTTAATCCTTTTGTTCTCAAGGGAAATCGGCGTTTTGGTTAGAAATCTGATTTTTGCACTTGATTGCTGAAAAATCGCGTTTTTTGATGATTGTTAGATAATTTTCTGCTATAATGCAAATAATTGCAGGAAAATTTGGTCAATGACCAAGCGGCTTAAACAGGGTTCAAGGTTCGAATAAATTTATAGGAGCGAACCTATGTTTAACGATTCAAACTGGAAGGAAATTCTCAAAGACCGCAAGGATCCTCTTTCAATCAGCGACCTGACTGATATCCTCGGTCTGACTCCCAAAATGGTGCGCAAATATCTCAAGCGCGCCGGCATTGACTACAAGGTTTTGTCACGGAAGTTTTATGTGACAAAGGCGACCTGGTTAAGGCATGTGAGGTCGGTTTTCAAGAAGGTCGGCTATGCGTCGCCAAACGATATGGCAAGGGTGATGACAAAGCTGAACCATATGTGGGAAGCCGGAATCAATCCTCCTCCGCCCGAACCCAATGACGAAGAGAAGGAGATTCTGAACAGAAAGCTTAACGAGAGCAGAAAAATCGGCTACAGAGAAGGATATACCCGGGGCAGGAAAGAAAAGACCTCAGAGGCTGTTACCGAACTCAGCGAGGACGGCTTCACAAATAAGAAGATAGCCAATCTGCTGAACATTTCGGAAAATGAGGTAAAAAACTACCTTGACCCCGAAACGGGAGTTATTCTGCAGATGCCTCAAATCGGCTGATTAATCAAATAGCACAAGAAGGCAGCGGTTCTTGTTATCAGAGCCGCTGCTGAATGCACCGATTGACACTTGATTCATTCGTTTTATAATAAAACAAAACCGCCGAATGATTCAGACCATATTCCAAATAAATCTATAAAAGATTAAGGTTATAACCTTAATTGCCTTGACAAATCATTGTCAATCAGTTAAAATGCTTTCGAAAGGATGTGATTTATATGGCAAACACCGTCAGCGATCAGATACTTAATGCTGAACTCAGGCTTTACAATACCTGGTGGACTACAGGTAAAGTCAAAGAGGGATTGCTTAAAGAGTATAAAAGAAATCAATATTACAGCACATCGAAATCTTTCAACCATGAAATCAGAAGGGTTGTGGTTCTCAGCGGATTAAGAAGAGTCGGCAAAACCACTATAGTTTATCAGATAATAAATGATTTGCTTCAAAGCGGAGTTTCGCCGGAAAAAATATTATATTTTTCATTGGACAGAAGCGCTGTGCGTGAGGCGGGAATTGATGAAATAATCAGATACTACCGCAATAATATTTCCGATTCTGAGGAATTCTATCTGTTTATTGATGAAATACAAAAGGATTCCGGTTGGGCTCCGAAAATCAAATCACTGTATGATATATATCCTTCTCTTCGTGCTGTCTGTACCGGTTCGGCAAGCAGTAAGATTGAAAAGAATCTGGATGAAAGCGGAGAAGGAAGATGGATATTGATAAAAGTTTCAACTCTGTCTTTCCGTGAGTATTGCGAGTTGAAAGGCGTTAAAAAAGACATTGAAATTGATAATCCGTTTGAATTGCATAAATTAAGCAAACCTGAACAGAACAGGATTTTTTCAAAACTTTCCGATCTGAATCTTTTGTTTATGAATTATATGCAAATCGGCGGATTCCCTGAATTGATCGGTACAGCCGACCTCGAATATGCTTTGAATATTTTAGGCAAAGATGTTATAGATAAAGCCACTCAGGATATTCAGGAAGCTCACAAAATCAGAAATCCCGAAGATTTGCGCAGGCTGTTCGTTTATCTTTGTATTCATTCGTCGGAGATAATAAATATTCAAAGTGTGAGCAAAGACCTGGAGGGCATTTCAAGAGATTCAATTGAAACATATATTAAATACCTTGAGGAGGCTAATCTGATAAATGTCAGCCGGCCTGCTGATTTAGGCGGCAAAAAACCGTTAAAGGCTCAGAATAAAATATATGTTTCTGATTATTGCATAAGGAATGCCGTAGTTCTTACATCTGATATTTTTGCAGATGAGACCGAGCTGGGCCATGCCATAGAAGCAACAGCACTTAAACATATTAAAGATTACTATGACGCAAAAAGCTCACTGTACAAGGTCGGTTATGCTAAAAATCCCGCAAATAAAGAAATTGATATTGTTATCACTTACAACGGCAAATCAATTCAGTATGTTGAAGCAAAAATGAGAAACAATTCCGTCATTCACGATGATGACGCCATAGTTAATAACGGAATGAAAGAAATACCCGGTTATGTAGTGACAAAAGATATGGATGACTTCGGGTTATCTGACAGAAAAGAAACTCAACTCTACAGAGTTCCCGCTCAGGCGTTTTTCTATTTAATCGGATAGTACAGCACAAGTATAAAAGGCAGCGGTCTTCGTTTGAAGGCCGCTGCAATTATTTCAAATATTGAATTATCAGAATCTTTTCAAGAGTGGCTGTTTCGGGCACTTTTTCTTCGATACCGTATCGGGGTTTTTGTACCATTTTCCACTCAGTTTTTTCAAAACAGTCATTTCATCATCAGGGTAATTTCCATCGGATGAAGGTACAAAACACTCATATTAGCTCAACACATCTATTAATCTTCGCCTAACTTTATGAATACTACCTTATCGTCTAAAGAATAAATCCATGATTCACCTGAAAATTTGTAGTAAAACTCTGATTCTGTAAAAGATTCATCCCCAATATCTATATTACAAGGCCACTTAATAATAATTCCGGGGGTTCCATCAAATGTTGCTTTCCGGCACCAGATCATATTCTCAACTAAATCCACATACTTTATATAACTTGAATCATCATTATATATGGGTTCAATCGCAGTCATAACCCAATTCAATAAAGATTCAAAAGAGCGCGCAATAGCTTGCCTAAGTTGTTTTGAGCAACAGAATATCCCTGTTCGGCAGCCTTGGCATACCATTTTGCAGCTTTTTCGTAGTTCTTCCGATATTATGGATTTCTTTTAATTCTATCAACAGTTCTTCAGCGATGGCTTTTGATCCTGTATTTCCTTGTTGCATTATATCATAAACAAATCCATGATTAAAAATAGAATATCTGACATTGCAAGTATGTTTATCACCATCTTTTGTTTAATATAACATATGCAATTTGTCCAAGCAATACTTTTTTTGAGAGCGGCTGTTTCGGGCGCATTTTTCTCGGTACCGTATCGGGGTTTTTGTACCGTTTCCCACTCAGTTTTTCAAAACAGTCATTTCATCATCAGAGTAATATCCATCGGATGAAAGCACATTTTTAAAACTAAAAGCTTCATTGATTTATCAATGTTGGTTAAGGTCTTAGGGAAACTGTTCCCTAACAAGCTGTAATGGTATTGCTTGCTGATGTCTGTTTTAATCAATATTATTATTTTGCCGTTGCTAAGTACAGCGGTTTTTATTATCTAATGTAACATTCGGATTCCGAAAAAGGAAACCAACATAAGTATTAATTACATATATTAAATAAGCTAGACACTCAAAAAATCAACCGCCAAAAGCATGGCGGTTGATTTTTTTTGCTGACAAACCCCCTTTTTGTTCCCGTGTAGGCGATTTTGAAAAGATGGGCATATTTTGTTTCTTGTGGGCAACTATTTGTGGGCGTTATTTTGATTTTTTTTGAAATATATTGATATTTTTTTGTTTTTTTCTTGCTGTTTTTTAATTATCGGCTAAACTTATAGTCAAATGAGGCCTCAGTAAGCTTTGGTGGGCAAAATTAAATAACAAGATTTAATTCACAGATACATCCATATAGTAAAAAATACGTGTGTTGCGGTTGTGGCGCCAATAAGCCCAGGTCAATTTAACCGTTCAAAACTGATTTAACTCAAAACCACAATTCAACACATAAAAGATAATTATTCTTACATTATTCAAAGGAGGTTTCCGCTATGAGAAACTACAACGTAAAACTCTTCGTAGGCCGCAGGAACAGTGACGGTTCGTTCCCAATTAGCATCAGCTTTTCCGGCAATGGTGTTGAGTATCTGATGATGCACAAATCAGATTATGTATTTAAGATGTTTGAACCCGGAATAACGCTATCGGAACTTGAAAGGCTATACCACGTGAACAGACGAGACCGGCGCAGCAATGAAATCAAAAATTCCCTCAGACATATACTGTTCGTCGCCCGTGATTATATCAAATACGAAAAAAAAGGAGGTGTTCAGAATGATGAACCTTATATCACGCCTTGTCATCCGTCTTTCAGCATCGGCCCGTGACAAGACCTGCCTGGGTTGCGGGTGGACAGCCAGAACCTCTCTAGATTACTGTCCCCGTTGCGGCCGCGAATTAACGGAAGACTGATCCCAGAAATTGCCGAAGCGGAAAATCTCCGCTTCGGCGGGCGCAATCCCCTGTCCGCATAACGATCGAACATAAACCTTTAAGGAGGATAAATCTATGTATATTTCAGAAGCAATCTTTGATGTTGAGCCCGAAGGCGATCTTCAATCATACTGCATTCAGATAAATGCCCTGATTCGCCGGTTTGCGCTATACCACGGCAAACAAGGGCCATCTCCGGGCGGCACTACTCACTACTATTTTGACGGTGTTCTTAAATGCACCTATTTTGATTCAGATTATGGCAACGACCGATACCAGTTGGATGTTGTGAAGGAAGACAGACTGGTTCCGGTTTACGCACTTCTTGACAAGCCGGACAAATTGTTCATAAACCTGCTTTTTCCTGGTGATTGGCTGGAAATTCTGCAAGCTGTTCAGGCAGAATATGACCTCTGAGCAGCATCTAACACTGACAGACCCGGTTATCTCATGCACCATCAGTTGGGGTTGGACATAGCCCTGCTTCAGCTGATGACAGCACCAATATCACATATATAATTGTATGATCAAATATTTTAAAGGAGATGCAGTTATGAGTTATAAAGCTGAATACGCAGAATATAAAGCTCAGCTTGAGAGCACATTAGGTATAAGCGAACTTGACACTTACTCCGCCCGTGTAATAAACCGCACGGCGAACGGCTGCTGGTTGGAAGTTGACGGCGTCGCCAAAGACATCTATTTAAGAGCCAATTATCCGGTGTCCTCGGAACTTCTGATTTCTTTTAACATCCGTCCTAAAGCACAGAAGTATTTTCCGGTTGTCGAAAGCGTCTGTATTTACGGTTTTGATAAAGTTGAATCCCGAACTTCCCGAACAGTAGCATAAAGGAGGAACTATGAAAACTAAAAACACTTTTTTTCGGATTTTTTGTGCAATTTGCGTTGCAATCCAGATTTTCTGTATCTCTTTTAACATCGGCTATGCGATTGACCTCGACAAGATATACGGAGAAATCCTGAGCCGAGAGGATATTCCTGATAATTATCTTTATCGAAAAATTAACGATCGGTATTGTAAACCGCGTCTGATTCCGAGCAACAAACCATGCGCCTCAGAAGAAGAACACGTCTTATACGCTATCAAGACGGGTGAAGCCGACTTCCTCTCAAAGCGTGAGACAAAACTTTACCATATAGTAGAATTCTTTGCTGAACATCATAGTGATGAAAACTCACTGCAAAAAACATATGCAGCCGTCACGACAGTTGACTATCTGTGTGATTATGACTTGGATGCCGACCGACGATGGACAGCTTACAGCGCCCTTATCTCACGCCGGGCAGTATGCTCCGGCTACAGCAGAGCAGTCCAGCTTCTGCTGAATGCAGTTGGTGTTAAGTGCTTCTATATAGTCGGAGATATCGCCGGTTACTCTGCTGGTCATGCTTGGAACATAGTAAGGCTGGATGATGACTCTTTTCTTCACATAGATTCTACCTGGGCTGATAACAATGATTATCTTGATCAATTCAACCGCATCCGGCCCGAACTGAAATACCTGTTTTTAACAGATGAAAATCTTGCTGACCGAAGCTGGAACACCGACTTCTATCCCAGCGCAAACGGAGATGCAAATAAATATAAAGAACAATTAGAGGAGGAGTATTATGCAGAAAAATATTAACAGCCCCGCAGGAGCGGAAGATTATGAACTTCGCTTAAACGGGCCCGAAAGCGTCGACAGAATCACCAGAACGGAGCTCAGAAAAACCGGAACAGAGAATCACCTTCGCTTTCGTGAGAAATTCAAGCTCATAATTCAAGGATGGATTGACGGCAGAGATAATCTGCCCGCCCTGGGAATGACGAACGACGGATATCTGCACAGTCCTTTCCTGACTCAGGAGGCCAAAGCTTATTCCGAATATGAAACTCAAGTCTGGACCAAAATTGATGCAGACCTTTACAAATCCTATGCACGGGCAGGTATAATCCTTGACACAATTGTGAATTTTTCGACGAAACGCGACCTCTTAAGAATGCAACTGCCCGACCCTCCGACAGAAGACGAGTTGTGCCAGAGACACCCCGGGGAAGAGAATATTGACATTATAGCTGTCAAGAACCGCCGCATGAGAGCTTATCGGAACGAGGTCGCCCGGATTAATTCAGAAATCAATGCCCTCATAGGGTATATAAGTGATTCCGCCGACGAACTCTCTCAAATATATAACAACATTATTGAATCTGAAAAATCCGCCCGGATTCTTTGTGAATCGCGCAGAGACCGTGTCAAAGAGCGAGTCAGTGTCTATTGGCGCGCTGCCATGAAAAAGAATAAATCATTGCCCCCTATACCGGACATTGTTCTTACAAGCGACGGAGAGGTAATGTATGATGCCCAGCATACTGAATTACGTTCAGCAATAGCAAACACTCTGAAAAACAAATATAAAGATTATTATCCCGGAGGTAATCGAAATGAAGCTTAAAGACTTATTTCACCTGTCACCGAAAGTCCCCGCAGCAACCGTCGAACAATCGGATGTGCGGGCCGTAAATGACGAAAAACTGCCCGCGAGCGATATGTTCCTCGAGACGCCATTTTGGGGATACAGCCCAAAGGACTACTGCTCTTCACCAGAGTTTCTGATGATTGAAAATACTGTAGAGCAGTTCGCGAATAAACTCTTCAACGAGCAATCTGATGCACTGATAGACACCACCCTCGAGCGCTTCCTTGCCGATATTGCCAAGCAGGAGTTGCTCAATATTGCAAAGCAGAGAATAACTCACGCTGATGTAATTCACAATCTGGCTTTGCGCCGTGTATCTCTGAGGGAAGGATATAAGCTCAAACTTGATGAGCTTTCAGCAGAACACGAGCAGATTTGCTCGGAAGTTTCAAAGATTATCAATGAAAGTAAAAAGAATAAATGGAGGAATTACAACTATGATGAATTATCCTGACAATTTCGGCAACCGTTTAACGGAAACCTCGCGTTTTGCCCCCCGCAAGAACCTCATGTCAACACCCGGTGTTGTTTTTGCGCTTCTGTTTATCTGCCTGGCTACTGATTTTGCTAATTTTTTTCAGTTGTTCCGCAGCAAATTCTCTTCTTCCTACATCATAATAGGTGTCCTTTGTGTTGCGTTCCTTCTGGTCTATGATGCACTCCCGATTCTATTGGGAAATCAGTTTTCGCGAAGATGTGTCGGGCTCAAAACCAACGACCTGCTGATGATAATCCTCTTTGCTTTCATAGGTCTTTGTGTTGTCATAAATTTTGTTTTGCGCATTCAGACAAAGGATGACCTGATTCCTGCCGAAATTTTTACTTTATCCGGTGAGAGCACTGTCAATTCGGATCCTGTAGCTCTGACAATGGCAATTTTACTTGCCTTGGCATCAATTATTACATCCGCTTTTTCTTTTTACCTCTCATATTGCTTAAATTCAGAACGATTACTTTCAGAAGAGTTGCAGGCCTGTGAGTCCGAAAAAAAACGCATTGAGTCGGAGATTTGCAAGTTGAAAATGATTTTGAGTGAACTTGACTCTGAGACGCCGGCGGCATTTGCCGAGCGATATGATGCCCAGGATTATAGAAGTTTTAAACTGCAAACCTATCTATCGATTCAAAAAATTCTTTCAGCTAACGATTTCTTCAAGGAATTGCTCCGGGAGTATTTAGGGACTCCGGAATCGTATAACTATGTCTCACAGGGTGATAACCAGAGACTTCTTGAGATGATTCGGGAAGTTGCTTCTGACATAGGGCTGAATGATATCAACGAGCTGGACCTCCTGTGTGATACCAACCCGGGAAAATCATTTAATACTAATGACAATAATGAGGTAGACTGATATGAAAAAAATCATTGCACTTGTTCTCGGCATAGTTTTTCTTGCCGCTTCGTTTTCAGGATGTGCCGCCGAAAGCATTGCCGACGAAGTTGCGGAGATTGTAATAATTGCCTCCAATCGTGCCTGCAACAAGGTTCATAACTATATGTCGGATGACCTTCAGGAGGCTATATATACTGCCCTCAGCAGCGGAGGTAAAGTCTCGGTAATCAGCCTTGACGGCAACCCTTCGCAAGTCGGCAGTCTCAAAGCCGAACTCGAAAATGTCAATCCGGCTGCCAAAGAGAGAAACATAAAGGCTGCCTCGCAACAGATAACAAATGAACTGAAATCTCTAAAAGCTGTCTCGGCCGAATCAGACTTACTTTCAGCGCTTGCTCAGGCAGCGAACATATTCAGAGAAAGCAAAGCCGGAAAGAAGATCGTCTATATTTTGGATAACGGCTTGCAAACCTGCGGTTATCTGAATATGACCAAAAACATTCTTAGTAAGAACAGCGACCTTATTGTTGAAAAACTGGCCGAAAACAACTATATCCCTGATTTTAGAGGTGTAGACGAGGTTGTTGTTCAAAATCTCGGCGAAGTAGCTGCTCCTCAACAGAATCTTACTCCGAATATGAAAGAATCACTCACCCAGTTATGGAAAAAAATATTTGATGCAGCGGGTTCCCAAATGAAGTATGTTTCCGACTCTCTCGGCAACCAGAATCCCGATGATTTTCCGCCGGTCAGCACGGTCCCGATTATCGAAGACGAGCCTCTGATTTCAGAATCTTTAGATTTTAAATTACCGTTCTTCATCAGTGAATCTCAGATTTCCTTTTTGCCAAATTCATCGGAACTCAAGGATGGAAAAAACCAGGCGCTGAAAATTCTCAGACCGGTTGCCGAATATATGTCAGACCATCCATCGTTTCACTTGCTGATTGCCGGATGCTGTGCTGGCGACTCGGATTCGGATTTCGGGCGAAGTTTAAGTTCTCAGAGAGCCGATGTCATCAGCACTATACTCACCGAAGACCTCAATGTTGATAAAAGCCGAATTGAGACCACTGGCACTGGCGCCTCAAATCCCTGGCATATATCTGGTATTACAGACCTCAGCAGTGAGCTTGCGGCAACCAACAGGGTTTGCGTGCTGATAGACGCATCCACCCGAGCGGACTATGGAATATAGAGAGGTAAATAAAGTATGAAGAAAACAGTTATTGCGGTTATGATTGCCGCAATCATAACCGCTTGTTTAACGGGTTGCACAAAAAGCCAACCCGAAAAAACCGTGGACACCATCTCGTTTGAAAAACCGGTTTTTTTAAGCGAAGAGCAACTGACTTTCCGGAACGATTCGGCAATCATAATGAGTGAAAAAGCAATGCTTGAGACATTGACTCCGGTTTATGAGTACATGAACTCTCATCCCGGTTTTTCCCTTCTCATATGCGGCTTATATGACTCGTCGGACATTTCCGACTACGGTCAGGGAATCAGAGAGCTCCGGGCCGAGCTGATTGCCGATATGCTCATTGAGATGGGAACAGACTCAGACCGGGTTGAAACAACCGGGCTGTCACCGGATAACCCATTTTACAACGCAACCGACGGGCCCGGCAGCAACGATAAAACACAGCACCCGGCATGTGTACTGATAGATGCCTCAGCCCGAGAGGAATACGGGTTGCCGTAACACAGACTTCACAGCACAGGATTACTTCGGCGGCGTTTAATAAACACACTTTCTCCCACCAATCACCCCACCAACCCGACACAGGCATTGATTCCGCCGCCAATCTTTTGCCTGTGTTCCCCTTAACCCTTTATCAGTGTATTTATTCGTTTTTATTTTCAACATATTAAGTAAATAATGGAGTAAAGAAAAATGAAATTTAATGCAACAGAAAGAGAAATGATTGTCTCACAGCTTTTTAAACTTGGCTTGTATGAATTAGCAGATACATTTGACGGCATACCCATGGTCTTCAACAGCACAACAGGCAAATGCAGACCCAAAACGCGCAAAGATGATATGCACATAAATCACATTGAAAAACTGTTTCACTCTCGGACATACCTTATAATTCGTGCTCATGACATAAGAGACGATATTTATGACCCGATTGATTTTTTTCTTGGGCTGAATGACGATGACTGGGAGAGCACTGAATTTATTGATGTTGATCCTCAAGGTGGCGCTGTTGTTTATTGTCCTGCCTTTTATCCTGGCTATGCCTATTCCTACGATATAGAGAGTTTTATGTACAATAAATTGCCTAATTCGAGTGCCTGGAACGTAATTACATCAATTCAGCTACCGATGCATGAGTTCAATGACGATATCGACGACACTGACGATGATTTGCCATTTTAATGCTTTATGGATGTGATTTTATGAAAAACCAAAAAAGAAAGGAGGTTTGCAAATGAGAAGCTTATTTGCTGCTTACGGTCCCGATGATGAAGAAGGGATCATAATCATCCACAGGATAAGATGATTGGTTTTCACGCTGAATCTTAAGGCATTCCGGTTCTTCACGGATATTGCGGATACAGTTTTGCCAGAAGAGCCGGATGCCGAAAAATAACTATTTACGGAGGTAAATCCATGAAGAGATTTACAGGATTTTTTCTTGCGTTGGTTCTTGTTATGAGCTTGCTTATGACAGCAGGTTCAACTGTAGCTTCCGCCTCAACAAACGGGCATACTCAGGCGGAGGCTGTCGCATACGCCAACAGTCTGGTTTATAATGGCCAGGCACTGGACTACGACGGCAACGGAGCGTGGTGCATAGATGTTATCTACTATTATTACCGCTTTCTCGGGCAATCAATTCCGGCAGGGAATGCCAACACCTATGACACAAATGCTCTGCCGCCCGGATGGACGAGAGTATATTCCAACCCGCAGCCCGGCGATATTTATCAGACCGATGCCGGCCCTTATGGTCATGTTGCGGTGGTCACTGAATTAAGAGCAAATACAATTGTGGTTGTGCAGCAAAGCCAGTACACCAAACCGTTTGCATCCGAAGTGAGTTACTCAAGTGCAAAATGCTATATCCGTCCCGATTTCGTGACACCGCAAGCCACGCTCGATGTCAATGTTTATCTTGACGGCGTCGCCAACAACTGCGGAGTAAACGGATCAAACGGAACGGTTACCTTTGATCTATATATCAATAATAGCCGCGTTGTCGATGATGCAATCGATTATTGCACAACCCTGCCGAGCGGAACAAGATATCTCATCTCGGACATAAAAGCGTCCGGGGCTCTGATTTATACCGGCAATGCGTCTTATTCCGGAACTGTAGGAAACTCAAATATTGAGGTAAGAATACCGGTCAGAACAGGGCTTACAGTTACATCGGAATCATCTGGAAAATTCAGGATAACCATTCCTGCCGGCTGTCAGTTTGATATTTACGGTTCTGCAACCGCTGTAAGCAGAAAATGCTACGCTTTGGCAAACGACCATGAGTATTCTTTCACTTGCGACAAGAAGTATATTCTTTCCGATGGTTCCACCAGGTATCGATACCTTGACGGCAGTGAGTATAACTATTTCACATTCACTTCGCAGATGAAGGCTGCCGACGGCAGCGATAATTCACTGTCAGTCAGAACAACAGAGAATGGAAACTTCACTGTAACCATACCGGCAAATTACAAGTTAAAGCTGTATACAACACTTACTTTATCGGAAACCACACATTATTATGACCCCTCCGATGAATATACACTTGACTGCACAGAAAAGTATGTTATGTCAGACGGTTCGGTCAGATACAAATTTACCGCGAGTAACGTCAATTACTATTTCACATATGCATCGGGAATGAAGGTTACCACGACCGGAACCGGGTCTGCATCGGGCGCATCTTTTAACCTGAAAGCGGAAAGAGAACCCGGCACTTATGAAAATGCGGTATATGTCAGCTGGAACAAGCGCGGCAGAAATATTGTCAGACTGTACCGGCGTGACCTGTCAAAAAACACAATAAAATGCGTAATGACAACAAACCCCGATGATCAGATTGCCGACGATTGCATTTATGACTGGCCTGAACATGACGGCAAATATGTTTATTACCTTGTTGACACTACCTCAGGCGACAGGTCAGACGAAGTCACAATAGATTTCAGAATAATACCCGATAAAGCCGCTACCCCGGAACAGCGACAGAACATATCCGGAACCGAAGCAACAAGCCGGATTGACAGTTCAAGTCAGCAGGAAACAACTACGGAAACATTGAAGCCTGCCACAGGCATAACCGAAAGCACCACAGCGCAGATCGGGCACGAACCAGAAGAAACCGATGAGTGCAACTGCTATTGCCACTGTAATGACGGCAGAGGCAAACTGTGGAGAGTACTTATGGCAATCTGCCGTGTTCTCGGAATAACCGATTTCAGATACTGCGAATGCGGGAGCAGGCATTATTAAACTAATTAACACACTTAACAAACAGGGAAGCGGTCGTCGGGCTCTCGACAACCACTTCCCGTCAAAAGATTTTTTAACAGGAGAAACTATGACAGAAGAATTGAATTTACTCTACCAGTATATCGAAGATTTCCTGACTGCCATTGACGAAGATTTAGCCGGCGGAAAAATATCTCCTGCCGAACACAGAAGCAAAAAAGCGGAACTTCTTTCTCGCTATGCTGTAGCGGAGGGAATGTCTGAAGAGCGTGCGTTTCTCGAGTGGAAAATTGACAACCCCGACATATCTGAAGACAAAAAAGAAAATGCCCGCCGGAGACTTGCTGAAATAGATTCAGATTCTGCAGAAGATATTATCGGAGCTGAGGTCAAATCGGTTGAATACGGGTTCGGAACCATTGTCAGTCAAAAAGAAGACTTCGTAGCAATAAGCTTCGAGAACCGCGAAACACCCTTAACCTATCGCCTTGATACTGCCTTGAAGGCACGCTCAATTCGTTTTACAGACAACAATATTCAAAAAAAGTATGAAAAAAAAGCAAGGCCCGCAGAGGGACTTAACAAAGAATTTGATAAAAAAACCACTGAAGAAATGAAAACTCTTAACGACTACCTCCACTATGTCAAAGCTGCATTTGACTGCTCGCTCGGCAAATGTCTCTATGGACTGACTCTCGTTATTCATTGCGATGATGATCTTGAATACTATAATTCTCTCTCTGCGATATATTTCAGCATTTTTACCGGTGGCGAAAAAAGGAGAATTTCTCAGCACGCGCTTGTCCTCGGCGCAAAACGCTGGGATTCCTCCGTTGAAAATATGTTTAAGCAAATCTCGGATAATAACGACGGAGTTGTTAGCATTGATATCTCGAATTTCTCGGCCGTCGATCCGCTTTTCACTGAATTAATCCAGACAATCAATTCTGTCGACTCCAGAAAAATCTTTGCAATCAGGATAAAAAATAATGATAACTCTACCGCAGGACTGATTGCATCAAAAATTCCGGTTTTTGAAATCCGGCACACTCCGCAGAGTTTAAATGCGTATGCTGAAAAGTTATACTCTCTGTTCCCTGCCCGACTCAAAGGGAACTTCAGCGATATGAAAGATACGCTTAAAAATATTGTTTCTGCCGAAATGCGCGAAGGCTCATTCACCGGCGAAAAAACGCTTGGCTATATTGCTATGAATCTCGCAGATTTTGTCCATAAAACGTATTCCGGAACAAACATAAAGATAGATGGGTCCGTTTTATATGAGTTTTACAGAAGTTCTTATAAATCGGAGTCAGAAAAAGAATCTGCTCTTGATAAGCTCAGGAGCATGACGGGCTTTGGAGACGTGCTCAATCTTGCCGAACGCCTGGTAGCAGAGTCATATATGGAGAAAACCTTTTGCCAGTATGGCTTTGAGTCCGGTGAAAAACCTCCTCGTCATATAACGTTCTGCGGTCCTGCGGGCTGCGGCAAAACGACCGCAGCAAGGTTGTTGGCTCAGGCGCTAAGTGAAGCGGGCATCGCCCATGGCTTCTTTGAACTCAACGGACGCGCCATATGTGGCCGATACCTCGGAGAAACAAGGGTAAACGTTCAGACTGCCATAAAAGCCGCCTCCGGGGGTGTTCTGTTTATCGATGAAGCGTATGCGCTTTCAATCGGCGATGAGTTCGGCATGGAGGCGGTATCTACCCTCCTGACCGAAATGGAAAACAATAACTTAATAATAATTTTTGCCGGCTACCGGGATGAAATGGAGCAGTTCTTAAACTCCAATCCGGGTCTTAAGTCAAGAATCGGCTATAACATTGACTTCAAAGGGTATAACAGGGAAGAACTTTTTGATATTGCAATGGGATTCCTTGAAAAATATGTGGTTGAACCCGATGCAAAGGCCTTAATAAAACAGCACTTTGATGGTATTCCCAAATCCGCTCTTGAAACTCCAAATTTCGGTCTGGCAAGATATTCACGGAACATCTCAGCCGCAATATCATCGGCGTCTGCGCGCAGGCACTGGCATGCCGATGACTCGGCCTTAGACATAAACGCAGAAGACGTTAAGAGCGCATTGTCTGAATTATCCGAAAAAGAAAGACCGAAATCAAAAATCGGGTTTATGATTTAATCTGAATTAAATCTTCTTATTGAACACCCGTTTTTTCTTTGATATAATAAATTTTATAAAAAATAAACAAGGAGAATAATTATGTATATACCTTCACCCATTGACACGAGCGATGTTGAATTATCGCCCGAAATTGCAGAGCTTTGTGAAAAACTTGCTGAAAATGCCCACGATGTGTGGGCGGCCGGCAGAATCGCCCAGGGTTGGACTTATGGTCCCGTGCGCGATGACGCAAAAAAAGAAACTCCCTGTCTCGTGCCTTACAGCGAACTCCCCGAAAGCGAGAAAGATTATGACCGCAATACTGCCATGGAAACACTCAAACTGATTATTAAACTGGGTTTTGAGATAAACAGATAATAAATCCGAAATTGGAGAGAAAAAACTTGAAAAAAATAAAAATCTTTATCGGCTCGTCAATTGATGAGCTTGCAAACGAGCGTAATGAAATAGCCCGCTTTATGCTGGGGCTGAACAATGAATATATTGACAAAGATATTTATTTTGAAGTGTATTTCTGTGAGGAAACATCATCCGTAATGCAAGCGGAGGGCTCTCAGAAACAGCACAACGATTATATTGAAAAGGACGCTGACGCCGCGATTTTTATGTTTTTCAACAAAGCAGGTCGGTTTACGCTTGAAGAACTTGACCTTGCACGCAAAGCCTTTCTTGAAGGCATGCGTCCGAACATTTTTGTTTTCTTCAAAGCGGTTGATTCATATCCCGCCGCAACAGAGGAGATTAAAGCCTGCGTCTCAAAAGTGGCGAATGACTACGGCCATTATTTCAAAATGTTTGACAGCACAGACACAATCAAGCTCGAATTACTGCAGTATCTTGTTGAATCCCTGCCCGGCGCTGAACTCAGTGTTGAGAACGGGATAGTCTATCTCGGAGGAGAGGCAGTTGAAAACATTGATGCGCAAAATGTGTTTGCCTACCAGAATAACGGCAATCTGAAAAAGCTGAAAAAACAGAGCGCGGAATTGCTCACCAAAATGACAGAGGCATCCGCAAGAGGCGACGTGGCAGAGGCTCTGAAAATATCTGTTGAACTTGAAAAAGTTCAAAAAACATATCATACCCTTGAAAAAGATATTCTTGATATGCTCAGGAAGTTCTTTGAAGAGAACAAAAAAGGAAACAAAGCAAATCCGCGCCGTATGGAGGCGCTTCGCCTGCTCGAACTCGGCAAAATTGAAGAGGCAAAAGCTCTTATTCCTCAAGAAGAACTTGACAGAAGAACAGAATCATTTAAGGGAAAACAGGACTTAATTGAAAAACAGCTCGCCGATGAAGCAAATGATATTGTTGAAGACGCCCTTATCAGAATAGAAGCCCTTAAGCAAGATGTCGAAAATATAAACCGCTTTAAAGAAATCGAAACGGTTTATGATGGCATATACAAAACGGCACAGACGGCAAAGAGATATGATGTGTTGTATGATTTTGCGGTTTTTTTGCATAATGATCAGAAAAACTATTCTAAAGGCATAACAATCGCGGAAAACCTGAAATACTTATATGATGACCCTAATAAAAAGGTTGAAAGTTTGCAAAAAGCAAAACTGTTTAATTTGCTTGGGGAACTATACAAAGCCAATAATAATTATGCAGAATCTTTAAAGATATATCTCGAATCACATAAAATCTATAAAACTTATGTAAAAAATTCAAGTAATTACTACGCAAGCAGCATTGGCTTTGCGATGGTGTTAAAAAACTTGGCTGATCTTTACAGCGATTTAGACAAAAATGACAACGCTGAGAGTTTTCTTTTGGAAGCGCTGAAAATCAGTCAGGATTTAACTGACAAATATAACAACCCGGATTGTAAGACAATTGTAGCTGATGTTTGCGATAGTCTAGCATTTGTTCAGATGAGAATGAAAAAAAAGGATAAGGCGGAAAAACTATACCGAAAATCTCTGATAATACGCATTAAACTTAAAGAAGAATATAAAAAACCTGATTATAAGGCAAAAGTCGCAGAATCATATAACAACATTGCAATTTTTTATAGGTATGCATATGCCGACAGGCAAAACGAAGCGGAAGAACTATGCAGAAAAGCGCTGGAAATATATTGTTATCTTGCTGAGACAGTGAGTAAATCTGCATATGAACCAATGGTGGCATCTGCAACCCAAAACCTTGCAATACATTACGCAGAAAATGGCAAGCTGGATGAAGCAGCAAATCTTTTTCTTGAAGCATTGGAATTATATCAACGCCTTGCCGATATGGTAAGTAAATCTGCATATGAGCCATTTGTTGCAACCATATGCTTTAACCTTGCAAACCTCTATTCTGATACTGACAAATCGCACGAAGCAGAAGATTTATATTTGAAATCACTGGAAATAGAACGTCGAATAGTTGAAACCGATGATGCTGAATGCAAGCTCGCCAACGAACCTTATATTGCAATAATATGTGAAAATCTTGCAGAGTTTTACTTGAACACAGGTAAAGTTCATAAAGCTGATAAGTATTATATAGAAGCAGAAAATATTGCAAAGAAATATAAAGGCAGCGACAGTATTTACGGTAGTATTTGCAGAAGAATTTGTGATAAAAACGACTGAGATTAATGTGTTTCAAAGTTTAAACTCATAGTTAATAACTAAATTAATAAAGCAGACGGCTTTTCTTGTAAAATGCCGTCTGCTTTATATAATTGATTGCATAAGTTTCAGTTCTTTTCATTTCGAACAATTTTTACTTTTATCTTGATCTGCAATTCCTGGATTTATTTAGTTAATCGATAGCTAACTCGAATAGAATCGATAGCCAACTTCAAAAGATATAAAAAAAACAAATAACAAAAAATAAACATAAGAGTATAAAATATCTTTGCCTTCAATATAGATTATAGTTTAGTGTAAGTTCAGCGTAAAACCTTACACGCAACAGACGGCAATCTAGGAAATTCGGTTCTTTATTCGCTGATTCCCATAACTAGTATTAAACATTTTCCTCGGTTTAATGTTATATCTTGCCACCCAGAAGGACTATGCATTTTTCAAGATCAGGTCGGCTGAAACTAAAATACCTTGAATTACCGCTTCGAATAAACTCGATTTTTTCTTTGTTAAATTTTTCTTTAAGTAAATTAACCAATAATATGTTTTCTTCAGATTGAGCATCATTATATAAGCCCTTTGATATTAACAAGTTGATGAGATCCAAAATATCAGCGTCCTTGGAAGACTTAATCGCCGATTGGACCATGTTTGTAAATATCTGTATTTTGTCAGCAACAGAAACAGGAAGAGAAAAGCGCGAAAGATTTCCGCTAAAAGAAAGACCGTCATTCCAAGTATACTTGCAACTTGTTAAAACAGCATTGTTATCTTTAAATTCACCTTCAAAAATGTCACCATTAGCATATTTTAATATGCCATGACCATTGTACTTATCATCTTTAAATTCACCTTCAAAAATGATACCTTTAGCAAATTTGTAAATACCATGACCATCGCGCTTACCATCTTTAAATTCACCTTCAAAAATGTCATCGTTTGCAAATTTAAAAATACCATGACCACTACGCTTATCATCTTTATATTCACCTTCAAAAATGTCACCATTAGCAAATTTTAATATACCATGACCATCGCGCTTATCATCTTTATATTCACCTTCAAAAATGTCATCGTCAGCATATTTTAATATGCCATGACCATTGCGCTTATTATCTTTAAATTCACCTTCAAAAATGTTACCATTAGCAAATTTGTAAATGCCATGACCATTGTACTTATCATCTTTATATTCACCTTCAAAAATGTTACCATTAGCAAATTTGTAAATACCATGACCATTGCGCTTACCATCTTTATATTCGCCTTCAAAAATGTTACCATTAGCAAATTTGTAAATACCATGACCATTGCACTTACCATCTTTATATTCGCCTTCAAAAATGTCATCGTTAACATATTTGAAAATACCATGACCATTGCACTTACCATCTTTATATTCGCCTTCAAAAATGTCATCGTTAACATATTTGAAAATACCATGACCGTTAATTATGCCGTTTAAAAGAGTGCCGGTGTACACACCATTGGAAAATGCTTTTTCGGTAACATAGACAAGCTTATCTTTATTATTGTCCTGTTCGGCATGCTTTTCATCAGTAGAATTGAATATGTTGAGTTCTTTTAATATCATAGAAGCTATTTTTTCAGGAGAACTGCTACTTCTTGCATCAATACCCTGTATCTCGCTAAGTTCAATCATCCAATCTGCAATACCAGGAGGTATTCTATCGTTATAGTCATCAAGAGTAACAATCAGCACCTTCTTGTCATAATACTTCTTTGATGCCATTGTATATTCTTTATATGTATAGATTTCAGTGAGTTTTGTGCTTTTACTTTTTTCTATAATACCATTAGTAAAGAAAAGAATAACCTCTTTGCAATTGCTGATTTTTTCTGCAATTATTGTTTTCCACAGTTCATTATGCTCAATTCCTTTGTCATACCAAATTGGCAATCCAGAGGAATGAAGGCGTTTTACAATTTTGCCCACTCTTTCACAATCTTCGGTGTTATAGCTGATGAAGTAGTACCCACTTTCATTTTTTGTTGGTTCAAACCCAAAATCTGTTGCCATTACAAATCCTCCGTCTGGGATATTATTAATCTTTGTTATTTAACTCAAAACTATGTTTATATTTTCTTCATTAAACTCATATTCCGGGCATGTTTTTGTAATTCTGTCATAAAGAAAAGCGGTCTGACCTCGCATAGATATCAGATTTTCCGGCAGAAATGAATTGTATTCTTTAATGAATTCATCATAGGTTAGTTCTTCTGCTACACTGTTTTTATACTTACGGGAGAAATTACTCCAATATTTTTCGATTCTGTAATCTCCGTGAATTTCATCATAATCACCGGTGACTGAATCAATATATATCCACTCAAAAGAGAAAACATTTTCTTCTATAAGGAACTGCTTCAGACATTCGTATACTTTTTTGTGGATTTCATCATCAACAAGAGTTTCTTTGGGGCCGTTTTTTCTTTTGTATTCAAGATATTTTTCATATTCTTCTTTGCCAAGCGATTGGGAAACAGCAGATTCATCATCAGTATAGTTTGCTTCCGCAGACCACAACAACTCAAACCCGTTTTTGGTCAACTTATAAATCTCCGTCCACCATATGCCCGAATGTCCGCAGTTATAAACATATAACCCCGTTTTTTCACCATACAAAAAACCGCCATATGCACCGGGCAACTTACCGAGTGAAACGATTTCGTTGTTAGTTATACTGTAGAACTCAGGGCCGGCTTTTACAGATAATCCGCCCGGTGTAATAAACAGTTCCGGAACGTCATCGTCATCAATATACGCTAAACCGAACCGCAGATATTCCTCATTATGCTCTTTTAAATAGTCAAACAAAAAGCTTTTGTAAACGGACTTGTAATCCAATTCCTGAGTTTTGTTTTCTGCAAAAACATCATTTGTGTTACGGTTGCTTTGGGGCATTAGATTGACTGCAAGCGCAGTAGCAGCAACCATCAAAGCCGCTGTTACAAGGGATATTAACACCGTTTTCTTTGTTCGTTTTTTGTCCGACGATTTCAAAAAACTGATCAGTTTTTCGAAAGAGGCTTTGGAGTACTCATGGTTGTATCGCACACCGTTCTTTTTGCTGATTTTTTTTATATCTTTCGGCAAATCTTCTCCGGTGGGCATTTCGAAACCATCCATCATAAAAGGAATCACGTTCTTTTTGTAATCAAGAGCGTGTTTCAGTTCTTTTCTAACCCAGTCTTTTTCATCATGGCACCTGTCAAGACCTCCGGGAGGCAAGACCACTATAAAATCCCTACATTGTTCAATTACAGTATATAGTTTCTCGTCAAAATTGCCTGCTCTCATTGATTCAACATCCAAAAAAGCAGAATAACCTGCGGATTCCATTTTTTCTTTTGTCAGTGTTGCCAATTCGGCAGAACCATCCCGGCGGTAACTTATGAAAATGTCATATTTGTGTGTGGGGTTTTCCATATGTTTCATATCAAAAATCACGTTGATTATGTTTCACAGATATATTTGCTCTGTATCGTTACCATCTGTAAACTCAACAGACAACTCCCTAAGCTAATCCTTCTATTTGTTAATGTATTATCTTATATCTTTCTCATATCATTGCTAATTATTTCTGCAACAGTATTAATTTTATTTGAAAGTATAGTTTTTATGCCTAACTGATTTCCTCGGTCAATTTGTGCTTTGTTTCCTTCTTTTACATTTGAAGTGGAAATGCCATCATTAATCAAGAATCCATATGAATTAATGCCAAATTTTCTTACTAAACTATCAAGCTTTTCATAATACTCTTGTTTCAAACCCAAACCACTTGTTTCAGGAAAATCGGATGTGGTTTTAACCTCAACCAGTGCACTTTTTAATCCTTTTGTTAGCAACAAGTCAAACTCATTGGTAACCATACCGTTTTCCCATTTGATTGTATAACCAGTTGCAGCATCATCAAAGAAGCCAGAAGCAACACATTGGTTATATATATGTATTTCCAGCATTTTGCCCTCTTGGATCAGCAGACTTTTTACAAATCTGTCGCGAAATCTAAGTGTTTTTATATTGTTTAGCGATTCAATTTTTATAAAGCCAATGTTTTGTAATTGAGTAAGGGTTCTATTAATATTTATATTGGTAATATCTTTTTTTAGCTCACTTGAGCAATCCGGTGACTGGCTCAAAGAACGGCAAACTCTTTTCCAGTTCTCTTTTGATCCGGCATATATTCCATATGCAGATTCAAGGTGAACAGGAACAGACCTTTTACTGCCTTCAGCGCCATTTATTCTTAAAATATCCTGTATAGTCATGCAAAGATAGAAATTAACGGCGCGTAACAATATATCGCTTTGCCTGTCAAACGTTCCTTCACTGTATTGATATAAGCCACAAGGTATTTTTGCTTTTCTTAAGTTATATCCCAGGATTTGATTATTAAATATTACTGCATCTGTTGCGGTTGCAATATTGTTTTCACAAACACATGAAATATAATCATAATAATCGTCATATAAATATTTTGTTGCATTAATTTTATAATCAATATTTTCGATTAGATCATTCAGTGTTTTCTCTTCTTCGGGCCAATAACCAAAAGCAAAAGAAATGCCAGATCTTCTTAACCATTTATAATCTTTAATACAATCAAAGAAATGCTTAATGTCATTTTCTATTCCATTATAATATTCACAAAAATAAACAATTGATTTCGGATTGAATTTTTTAAGCACTGAAACATTAGCAAATAACTTTGAATTATCACCATGCATAAATTCACATGATAGTTTAAGGTTCGCTTTAAATGTTAGTATAAAAGGTATCTTTTTAACCAGTTCAATGTCTTTTTGTTTTTGATTTTCATATTCACGGCTTTTAATTACATATGCGAATTCTTGATTAATTTGATTAAGTCGTTCTACGATTTCATTATCAATCTTTAATGAATTTGTTTTATTGATTAATCTATTAAATGCATTGTTATACGGGAGACCGACTTTTTTTGCATTGCTTTGGGTAATAAGATTAACACACGCCTTCCAATCTTTATATTCGGGAAGAGAAACTATTTCATTGTTGTTTTCTATTTTTGCAAAAAGATTGTCGATTTTTTTTTGCAAAACAAGTGCGTTTTTTCGATATTTTCGGTGTGTCATAACCGAGGCTTTATCTAAATCATCCAGGCCGTTTATGGGTTTGCCTCCATCCCAGTCACCGCCTGTCCATCTTGCAAGCGGGTTATCAATTCCGCCTTTTGCAATACAATAATGATGGTTCTTGAATTTATTGGCATTTTTCCCTTTGTTACATTGAATATCAGCTGAAATATCGGAAAGCATTAGTTGTTGCCATCCTGCACATATTTTTTCCGTAACCCATCTCCTGTGCTCTGCGGCGGCCAATTCTGCAATGATTTTTTCCTCTTTTTTGATGCCGGCATCGCATCTATTTACAATTTCAGCAAACTTTTCTGCTGCTTGATTGATGTCCTCAAAATCGATTTCAATACCTGCAGCGTGCAATTTATATTTTATTGAAAGCGCATATGTTAAACTGGAAACATAATTGTATTCTTTTTTGAATTTGTTTTTTGCATTCTTTATATTAGTTTCAAGGGTGTTTTCCCACACCAAATGGGAATTAAACGCCATCCGCTCTAGCTCTGAAAAATGCTTGTTTTTAGAAAAATCAATATCTTTTTCATAGTGTGATTTTAGTAAAATCGGTTTGTATTTTAATGTGTTTTCTTTAAAAATACTGTTAACTTCTTTTTCAACATCTTCCTTTTCATCTTCAGAAAACAGAACATAATCCATCTGATCAAGTTCCTCAAAAAATTCAACAGCCGTTTTCGATTTATCTTTCCACCTTGACTGTTTGAAGGCTATATGCCCGTATGAATCTTTGGTGCTGCTTTCATTTACATCAAAAAAATCTGTAAGTGCCGGTCTTTTTGCAAGATATGACACACTTTTTTTGTCAATGTCAGGAGAATAAACCGTTACATCAAGTGTTCGTCCCGGCATCTGTCCAACCTGAAGCACCGTGTCCAAAAACAATTTGCCACCATCATTGAAGCCAACAATGGCAACCTTTATTGTCGGTTTGAATTTGGCCACATTTTTTACCGTTCCGTCTTCGTTGTAATCACAGTTCCTGTAAATCGGACGGCGATATAATGCATTAATAAAGTTAAGCGATTGCAATGCTTGTTCTGAAAGACTGTCTTTTCTCACACTATCTCTCCTCATTAATTGTTTATAATTAATATATCATGTTACTGTACAAATTACAACTTTTTTGCATTGGTTCGTTTTAATCAAAATCATTATCTAAATGACTCTAATCCATATATGAAAGCAGAGGATTAACCTGAAATGTTGGTTAATCCTCTTTCTCTAATCTCTCAAATAATTCGATGTGTTTTATTAAGCTCGCTGCCCTTAACTTTAGCATTAATCGGTTTTATTTGCTCAAATCAACATACTCTTTCCAAACAAACAGCTTTTCGTCGAATGGTATGGTTGTAAAGAAATCAGTATCATAAAAATCTATAACAAATGTTTGTTCTCTTGGGTCATAGTATGAATCAAAGGAGTTGATGTCAGTATATGGTCTGTATGCAATTCCCATATACAGATTCTCATCTATGACAATAAATCCTCTTTCTACTTTATCATTTTTTAACCTATATATATATAATCTTTTTTTGTTGTCTCTTTCAGTGTTGCATACTATTTCTTTTGTTCCATCACTATCTACATCAATATAGTAATCGTCGATTTCCGTCCCATAGCTTTCAGCAATTGCTGTTTTATCCACGTTCTTATCTTCGCTAACAACCCGATAGTATCGATGCTTTAACTTTCCATCCAGATTATCTGAAAACTCGACTTTAAAAAAGCCTAACACATTGAAAACAAAGCCCGGATTCTCTTGAGAAAACTCAACTGCTTCTTCTGCAGAAACAGTATTATTCAAAGCATCATCTGCGGCAGTTTTTTGGTTTTTCAAGGCACGCCCTGAAAAAACCCCCAGCACACACGAAATAACTCCAATAAGTATTAAGATTGTTGCCTTTTTGATTTTCTGCTTTTTGCTTCTCGATTTCAAAAAGCCATATAACTTTTTAAAGGATTCATCAGAATACTCATGGTTGTATGACACGCCGTTCTTTTTGCTGATTTTACTTATATCTTTCGGCAAATCTTCTTCAGCAGGCATTTTGAAGCCATCCATCATAAAAGGGATAATGTTCTTTTTTTTATCAAGTGCCCGCTTTATTTCTTTTCTTACCCAGTCTTCTTCATCAATACACCTGTCAAGACCATTAGGCGGAAGAACTACAATGAAATCTTTGCAATGGTCAATTGTGTTATAGAGTTTTTCCTCATAGTCACCTTCTCTCAACGAATCAACATCTAAAAAAGCAGAATAACCTTGAGCTTTCAGCTTTTCTAATGTTAATCGTGCCAAATCTGCTGACTTGTCACGGCGGTAACTTATGAAAATGTCGAAATATTGCTCATCCATTGAACCGTATCACTCCTTATAAAACACATTAAAAAACGTAATAATTAATAGCCCTCCGCTTGTCGTGTTCTTTCAGTCTCCTGCGTTTTTTCGTCTTGTTCGAATATAAACGACGATGTTTTTTTAACACTTTCTTCAGTAGTGTTTACAGGGTTTTTACCATAATTTACTTGATTTTTCAGCATTTTAAGCATAGATAACAGTTCGTTGTTATTATCTTCAAAAAACTCCCATTCTTTTAAGAAAGGGTGTTTTTTTGCAAGCCTGTGCTGATGAGATGACCCGGTTAATGTTTCTTTGTAAGCACGAACTTCTTCTAACGATGCTGATTCCCAACCGCGGCTGATCATAAACCCATTCCAGCGAGATTGTTCCAGTTTTGCCAGGCGCTCAAGGTCGGAGTCTTTTCTTGAATCTATATAGTTATTAAAACTATCAAGCAACTCCTTATCGTTAAAAACGCCGTAATTCAAATAATTATTCTTATCGTTGAAATAAATGCCGGCGGAGAACAAGCGGTATCCCAGACCTAAAGCAGTCGATCTGGAACTGTCAGCGTTATATGAAACACTGTAAAAATCGTTTTCAGCTTTTCTGCTGTGATCGTCACTTCCAAAATATGATTTATGTATTCTTAAAGCAACATCCTCAAGCCGAGGGGCTTCTATCAAACGTTTATATGAATATAATTCCTTAGCCATACCGAATGAAAACAAATCATATTTGTTACTGTACAAACTGTCCACAGATGTGCCGGACACAGTTAAGTGTTCGGTAAAATATGAATTGTTTGAATCTGCGCATTTTACAGCTATAAACGGAATTCGATTGAAAGAACCACCGCTTCTCAAAAACCACGTTCTCAGCTTCATGGCAAAACTTATGCTCGCAAAATCGTTTGAAAGATCGACGACAATGTAATTTGCATAGTATAACGCTTTTGCGATTCTGTTTGTCAGGTTTTCGCTCTCGTTGCCATATATTAGTTCCGGGAAGTTTTCGGTTTTTATATCGCAGTCAATGAATTCTGGTCTGATAATTGTTTTCAGCCCTTCATCCATAAGTCCCGGGCATTCTTGATTAAGTCTTTTTTCTAGTTTGTCGGCGTTGGTGCCCAGCAGTGTTACGGTTGGTTTCCCTTCCTCAGTCTCAAAATATGAACAGGCAATACTCTCTTTTATGAACATGTAATTTGCCTCTGAATCTCCGAATAATATAACATGTGAAGTTGTGGTGTTGCTGGACTCAGATGTTTTATTTAAACATGGCAAAAACAGTGGGGCATTGCATAGAAGATAATGGGCCGCCTCAAGATTATCATCCAAAATGTGAACTTTAAAAAAGCAATTTTTACCCATATCGCTTATGCTTATGTCAACGAGTGTTGAAGCTGTTTCATATTCTGCGCTAACAAAAATATCTATCGCATCTATTACTTTATAACGTCTGTCATCCTCTTTCAAATCAACAATTATATTAAACAACTCGTCCAAGAGCAAAAGACACTCGTTAAGGTTGGTGTTGTCGTCTTCACTCATAAAGAGAAAAACGATTCTAGAGGGGCAATCGCTTGACTGGTTTATGCCCAAAATTTCAAACAAGTCCTCAGTGCTCTTGACGTTCTGAATGAGGCCCCCATATTCACTTTTTTCAGAATGAAGGAACTCATTCGTTGAAATAACCGACCACTCGTTACTTGGCAGAGTAGACAAAAATGAGAGGTTTTTTCCTGTCAATGAATTGACAACACAGTAGGATGATTTATTGTCATAAAGACGGAATTGCGGAAAGCGGGCGCGCCCATTTCTCTTTTCTCTTTGAACTTCCTCGCTTGCTTTTTCGTGTTTCATTTTTGCAGCGGCCTTAAAATCACTTTGTGCTCCGTTATGGTCGTTGACGCGTTGTTTTAATAATCCTCGAAAGTAAAAACAGTTGCTAATATCTTCGTTTGTATATTTTTTTTCGTCATCTAATATTTTGTCAAGTTTTTTTATAATTTTTATTTTATCTTCTGGATTTCCATTTTCAAAACAGTATTCTTTTGCTTTTGCAATAACAGCTTTTGGGTAATCCATTTTTAAGGATTCATTCAAATAATCGTTTGCCTTTTGTTTATCAATGCTAATATAGTATTCATATAAATCATAGTTTACTTCCGGATCGGGAAGGTTTTTTAAGCTTTCTTCAAATCTATCAACCCCTTCTTTAACTTTTTCTTCAGTTGTTTTTTCTGACCAAAAGCCCCCTCTACAGTTTTTGGGGTCTTCAAATAAGCATTTACCGCTTAATCTGCTCATTTCCGCATACTCTGTCGGATTATCCTTCGGCTTTATATTCGGGTATATTTCTTGAATTATGTCAAATGCTTTTGAATACTTTTTGTCATAAATATATTGCTTTGCCTGTTCAATTGTTTCGGAGTATTCATCCGGTTTAGTATCGCACCAAATTAGATGCTGCCCTCTTTTGTTAAGCAGGTAAACTTTTTTGTATGTTTTTCCTTCTTTTCGTATTCGAACAGAAAACAAGCCCAAAACAGAAGATATAATCAGTTTTGCTATTACTACATCATATTGATTATTTCTTATCAATTCTGTAGATTTTAGCCGAGCATCTTGATTTGAAATAAGTTGTTCGCATAAATAAGATATATCGTCCTTCAAACCAGAAATGTGTTTTTGGTCGAGATTATAGGTAATGTGCTCCTGAAATTCATCCAGAAAAGTATTTGGATTCGCAACAAAAAGCTTACATAAATAATTCGTGAATGTTCTGAAATTATATGACGGATTCAAAAAATAGTTATAGTGATTATGAGGCAAATCTAAACCCTTGAAAACGTATTTCGGTATAATTAGCTCCGTTAAGTGCTTATAACGCTTCCATCCTTTTTCAGGTCCTCTCTGTTCTTCAGTAAAAAAACAAGCTATAAGATCATTTAATGAAAAACTAATAAAATAATTATTATCACCAAAATGTTTCTTCCTATAGATGATATTAAAACTGTTTTCTTTAGGAAGGTTTTTTCTTGTAAATGTAAGTTTTTGTTCTTGTTCTTGTTCAAACAATATAGTATTAAAATCCATTCTAAACCACCTCATGTTGATTATACATTAAACAATATATGTAGTCAATTATCAACCGCCAAAAGCATGGCGGTTGATAATTTTTTGCTGACAAAACCCCTTTTTGTTCCCGTGTGGGCGATTTTGAAAAGATGGGCATATTTTGTTTCTCGTGGGCAACTATTTATGGGCGTTATTTTGATTTTTTTGAAATATATTGATATTTTTTGTTTTTTCTTGCTGCTTTTTAATTATCGGCTAAACTTATAGTCAAATGAGGCCTCAATAAACTTTGGTGGGCAAAATAAATAACAAGATACTAATTCACAGATACATCCATATAGTAGAAAGATGACAATAGTAGAGAAAACGATGTAAACACTAAAAAGAGTCCTCGAGAGGAATATTTTAATGAAAACAAGCAGGATATAATACGCAACCTTGCAATGCAGCCTGATTATCTTAAGTACTATCTTTTCTTATCAAATCGGGTCACTTGCTAAGCGGCAATTTTTGCTTTGTTCTACAATTTGGAACAAACCAAAGCCGCTAAAAACCGCTGAAAATAAAGGGGTTTTGAAGCCAACAGTCACAAATAAGCAACGAAAAAAATTTTTTAAAAACCTATTGACACGAACATTTGTTTTGTGTAAGATATAAGCAAGTTCACGAGAGATCTCTTCATTACGCATGAAAAAGGTCAAATGTCAAAAACACAGAAAAGACCGGATAACGCTCAATAATTAAATATAGAATGATGGTGCTTTAAACGGGATGGTAACCGGCATTGTTTAACATATGACCGGCAGGTAAATCCATAATACGAATTGCATTGTCGCCGACAAGGTCAGTACCAGACATACGTGGAAACGCCCTCGGCAGAAGCAGACAACCTACGGGTTGAAATCTGCTTCTGTTGGGGGCGTTTTTTCTTTTTTTCGGAAATGCAACGGTGTTTGTGAATGATTTGTAAACAATCAAGATCAGAAGGGGTCAAAACGGCATGTAAATGTCTGTATTAATGAAGGGACATTTCAGAACGAATAGGGTCAGAACGGGACAATATCCCGTTTTATCGAATAATAAAACCGAAAGGATGTGAATGTATGAAAATCGTATGGCAGTGTTACCTGGGGAAATACCCTTAGTAAAACCTGTTTGCTGTAAACAAAAAATCGCCCAAACGGCGAAACAAAAAGGAGATGATAATAATAAATGATTCAGCAGCAAAAAAAATGACCGTTCCTCTTATGCCTGTTGGCGCAGGCACGGAACAGTCACTCGTCACTGACAAAAACAATATATCACAGGATAACGATGATTGCAACCCTTTTGCCGGGGTGAAACTGAGAGTAGCGGAGAATGATAAAAGGATGAACGGCATTCATCCGAACAAAGGAAATGTAACCGATCTCACTCTTAATGATCTCTACCGTCTTTCGTTTAGGAAAAAGCCTGCGGTAATCGAAGGCCTGCTTTATCCGGGCGTATACATTCTCGAGGGCGCTCCGAAAGTCGGCAAAAGTTTTCTCGCTGCGCAGATTGCGTATCACGTGAGTATGGGAATTCCGTTATGGGATCTGAAGGTAACTCAAGGCGACGTGCTCTACTTTGCTCTTGAAGATGATTTCGAAAGGCTTCAGAAAAGAATGAGCACAATGTTCGGAGTCGAAGGAACCGACAGACTCAGTTTCTGCATCACTTCCCGAACCATCGGCAACGGGCTTGAAGAACAGATGGAGCATTTCATCGGCGGACATCCCGATACCAATCTTATCATTATCGACACTTTGCAGAAGGTCAGGGAAAACACGGGCGAGGGATACAGCTACGCAAGCGACTATGAAGCCGTCAGCGCTCTCAAACATTTCGCCGACACAAAAGGAATCTGTATTCTTGTTGTTCATCATACCCGCAAGCAGAAAGCGGCGGATATTTATGAAACAATTTCAGGCACAACGGGAATTCTCGGCAGCGCAGACGGAGCGATGGTGCTTCATAAAGAAAACCGCACAGATATCACAGCGGAACTTTCTGTTGTCGGCAGGGATATGCCCGACCAGAAATTCAGACTGGAAAGAAATTCCGGAACGCTCTGCTGGGAAAAACTCGAACAGCAGATTGAAACCTTTGAAATAAAGATTCATCCCGAACTGATGAAAGTTGTCGGTATGCTTGCCGGTGAAAAAACCGAATGGCGCGGAAGTCCCGCGGAACTTGTAGAAGAATCCGAAGCGGAGGTTGCACCGAATATTATCACAAAACTGCTTAACGTCAATTCATCCGAGCTGAAAAATAAGTTCGGAATTGATTACGAAACGGGCAGAACGAGCGACAGCAGATGGATTCATCTTACCCGAATTTCGCACGAAAATGACAGTAATGACAGTAATGACGGTTAAAATAGCAGTCCCAAAACAACTGTCATAACCGTCACAACTGTCATAAACAAAGAAAAAAAGACAAAATGGAGGAATAATTTTGAATCCCAAAATACAGAAAATTGAGGAAAGCATTCTGAAAAACAATCAGAGAATTTCCGATAGCAAAGCTAAAATATCCGAACTGCAGAAACGCAACGCCGAGCTTGAAGCGGAGAAATCCGCCACGAAGGATGAAGAGATTCTCGCCTTTATGCGCGAGAACGGCAAGAGCATTGACGACCTTAAGAGAGCTTTCGCAAAGCGCACTGTTTCCGAAAACGGAGGAATAAACCATGTCCAGAGACGCAACGAGTCAGATTAATGAGCTTTCTTCCGAGCAGGAAGCCAATGCGAAAAAGCTGAGAATGTATCAGGATAAAGTCAGAGCCCTGGAAGCGAAAGAGGAACTGCTTACTAAAAAAGGCAGGAATAAATTTATATTTTCTCTCGGACTTATCGCGGAGAAATATCTCATTGAACCGGAATATCTCAGTGATAATGATCTTGATTATATTCTGGGAGTTGCTTTGACTCAGCCGAAAGTTATCGGCTTAATGCAGAAGTTTTCTATGCTGAACAAAGAGAAAGAATAAAAATCGACTCCCGATGAACGGGAGCCGGGATGTTCACGCTGTTGCAACCGAATGGATTGCGTTAAGTGATTCGGAAATCTGAGTTTTGAGATTTCTGATGTCAATATCATTCTGAATATTGAGGAAATACTTTTCGGAGACTCCGAAATATTTTGCCAGGCGAAGCGAAGTCTCGGCGGTAATCTTTCTTCTTCCGTGAAGAATATCCTGTATTCTCGATGTGGGAACTCCGATTTCTTTTGCGAGTCTGTATGCGGAGATACCGAGGGGATTCATAAACTCTTCGAAAAGAATATCTCCTACAGTAGGAATTTCAATTGCGCTTTTCATCGGATTGTCCTCTCTTAAGTAAATCGTTTTCATCAAACAAATTGTACACGTCACGCGTGTATATGTCAAGTGCAAAAAAATAGTTTAAAACAACGAACCTTAACCCATAGCAACCTGTTGCTATGCGCAATTATACACCGAAGGTGCCATTGCGCCCTGAAGGGGACGTTCGGCTCCGCTCACTTGCAGACAAAGGGCTGACGCCCCTTCGCAACAGGTGTTGCTACCCCAATTAATTACAAGGAGATGATTCATATATAGCGTGTCCGCATTTTAAAATTACAATCAGAAACCGCATGAGTTCTTCCGCCCTTGCAGGCGCCGCTTACGCCGCAGGTGAAAAGCTTTTCAGCAAATATGAACAGCGGTTTAAAGATTATACAGATAAGATACCCGAGGTTATGTATTCCGAGATACTTCTGCCGCCGAATGCTCCCGAAAAGTTTTTTGACAGAGAAACATTATGGAACTCAGCCGAGTCTGTTGAAACAAGTTACAATTCCCAGCTTGCGAGAAATATTGTTGCCGCTCTGCCGAATGAAATACCGAAAGAGCAGCTGCCGGAACTTGTGAGAGAATTCTGCTCCGAGCAGTTTGTGAAAAAGGGAATGTGCTGTGATTTTTCAATTCACGATAAAGGTGACGGCAATCCTCACGCGCATATTCTTCTCACTCTAAGGTCGCTGGATGAAAACGGAGAGTGGATGCCGAAGTGCAGAAAAGAATATGATCTCGATGAAAACGGAGAAAAAATAAAACTGCCTTCCGGCGAATTCAAAAGCCACCGTGTTGATCTAACCGACTGGAACAAAAGAGAAAACTGTGAACTCTGGCGCAGCGAATGGGCGAAGATACAGAATAAGTATTATGAAAAAAATAATATAGATGTTCGTATCGATTTGCGCTCATACGAGAGACAGGAGATTGACAAAATTCCGTCGGTTCATCTCGGACCTTACGCATCCAATCTTGAGAAAAACGGTGAAAAAACCGAACTCGGTAATTTCAACAGAGCCATTGAAGAACACAACAAAGAAAAAATGACTCTGCTTGAATTAATCGGAAAGATTAAATCGGTCATTTCGGAAATTGCCGATAAGCTTCGCAGGCTCAGAACAAATTCAGTCAAAGAACCCACGCTTACGGAAATACTTCTCGACTATCTTGAAATCCGCAAGAGCGGGAGAAGCGACTGGGGCTTTTACGCAAAAAGAAACTGCACTATAAAAGATCTCAAGGAAGTATCCGCGGCGATAGTTTTTCTGAGCAATAACAATCTGAGAACCGTCAAAGATCTCAGACGGATAATAGATTCCGCAGACAAGAAGGAAAAGATCCGCAAAGAGATGAAAGAAACAAAACAGATTATTGTAAAACTCAGGGATATTTATGATACCGAGGAAACATACGGCAAATATCTGAAATCATTCTTCAAAGACGGTTACTACAAAACCCACAAGGAACAGATTGACAGATACCGTAAAGCCGAAAAATATCTTAAGAGCCGCGGTTACGATTCGCTGACAAATATTGAGCCTTTTACAGCAAAATATGACCGGCTCAAGGCTGAATACAAAACTTTCGGCGATGACATTCCCGAAAAGAACAGCGATAAATACAAAGAGCTGTATCGCATCAGCAGAGTTGTTTCAACCGTTCTTGACGATATGGATATTCAGTCCGACACTGCTCAACCGGAGAAGAAAAAGGAATCCGTACTTGGAAAGCTTGACGCAAATAAAGAGAAAGTCAGGCAGAGCGGGACGGAAAAAACTGAAAATACAAAAAGGGACAAACAATATGTCCCGGAAAGGAATTGAAATTGAGAAAAAATGACAAAGCAAACGATAGGGAAGTTTACAGCGAATTGCTTACGGAATATCCCGACTTTCTCGATATTGAAACATTTTGCGGCATACTCGGCATAAGCAGAAAGACCGCTTACCGTATGCTTTCAAAGGGTGAAATCAAGCATCTCAAGCTTTCGGGCGAATACCGTATATCAAAGCCCGCTCTTATTGATTATCTTGTCCGCGCGTCATGACCGCGTGGATATGCACCAAACATCTTGATTTTGAATACGCAGGAAGCTATAATAGATTCACGAACCTTGAACCTGTTGGCTTCCTGCAGAAAGGAGTAAGTTTATGAATGGAAGCTTAACAGTCAAGAATGACAAATACTACATTGTGCTCAGCTGGTACGATGACAATGGCAAACGCAAACAGAAATGGATAAAGACGGGTTTGCCGGAAAAGAACAACAGACGCAAGGCGGAGGAAATGCTCAGAGCGGAGCTTCAGAAGTATGCTTTTCCCGATGAGCAAAACGACGCCGATGAGGACACTGAACAATGCGGTGAAGACATGACGCCTGAGGTTCAGGCCAAAGCCACCGAACCCGAAGCCGCGCCCAAGCCGAAGGCAAAACGCAGGGCAGGGCTTATGTTCACGGATGTTGTTCCCATGTGGCTTGAAGAGGCCGAAAAGCGTGTCGGTCCCGTCACATTTGAGGGCTACAAAAGAACGTGTGAAAACTATGTTATCCCTTATTTCAGTCAGGAGGAAAACAATTTCTTCGTTGACGAGGCATCATTTGAGGGTCTGCAGAAGTTCGTCGATTACTTTACCCTCGGCAGAGAAAGAGATCCCGTTTCGCCCAAAACCGTCCGGCATCTTATGATTGCCGTGAGGCAGACTCTTGTGTATGCGTGCAGGCACGGCTATGCGAAGGAAAATCCCTGCAGCCTTGTTGTGATGCCGAAGATGACAAAGAGTGAACCGACAATACTCAGCGAAAAGCAGTTAAGCAAGTTCTTTGAAATAATCAAGGACGATCAGCTTTTCCCGCTCATCTATGTCACCGTTTTCCTCGGCCTTCGCAGAAGTGAAGTGCTCGGTCTCAAGTGGGACAGCATAGATTTTGACGCGAGGACAATCACCATAAAGCATACTGTAGTCAAATCGGAAACTTGCAGAATAATCGAACAGGATACCACAAAAACAGCAAGCAGCCACAGGGTCTATCCTCTGACCGACGGCCTCCTGTCGCTGTTCCTCGCGATCAGGGATTCCGAAGCCGGAAACAGAGAAAAATTCGGAGAGCTTTATCAGGAAAATGATTACATTTTCAAGTGGGATTACGGCAAGATTTATGACCCGGATTTTGTTACAAGGCATTTCAAGCGGCTGCAGAAAAATGCCGGAATGCCCGTAATCCGTTTTCACGATCTTCGTCACAGCTGCGCAAGCCTGTTGGTATCAAAGGGTTTCAAGCTCAAGGACATTCAGGAGTGGCTCGGCCACGCCGACATCCAGACGACGGCAAATACCTATGCTCATCTCTACCAAGAGCGCAAGGAAAAGATCGCTCAGTCGTTCTCATTTGACGAGAGCCTCTTGGCGCAACCCTCGGATTTTTCTGTTAGAAATCTGTTAGAAAATTGTTAGAATTCTGTTAGAAAACTGTTAGAAAACGCTTATTATTCCAAATAAGAACTAAAATCTTTCAGCAAAATCAAAACCACCAGTTGAACTGGTGGTTTGATGAGGCCCTATAAGGGCCTTTTACCTGCTACATCTCAAGATGTATGAAAAGTCCGCCAATCGCACATGTTTTTCAGGCCGCCGCTAAAGCGGCCTTCTATTATGCC
>JAFRQM010000055.1 GCA_017428625.1 Clostridia bacterium | reverse complement strand
TGTTTCTGTTTCTGTTTCTGTTTTTGTTTTTCTGTTTATCTGCGGATTATTCCGCTACATTGAAGCCCTCCGCTTCGCGTTTTGCTTTGAGGTCTTCGATCATCTTCTCTTTTTCTTTGCCTGAAATCTTATAGAAGAACATCGGGATTGAGCACAGCACAAGGCTCGCGCCGGGGAATATGGAAACCAGCGAGAACACCGCAAAATTCTGCGCCCTGGTAAAATCGGTAGCCGCCATTGCAACCTCGGGGCTGAGCATCTCTGCGGGGTTAAAGCCTATTGCAAGGAAAAGAACAATTATTCCGCTTGTTGCTATGGCATTGCCGAGTTTGTTAATAAATCCGCTGCACGCGGAACCCAGACCGTTGTCACGGAAACCCGTTGTGAGTTCCATATAATCAAGGCAGTCGCAAATCATTGCGAAAAGAAGAACATTTATTACGCCGATGGGAACACAGGAAATGATTATGAACGGGATGCAGATATAGAGGTTGCCCGTGAACCAGCCTACAAGCGTTGTGGCCGCGCTTGTTACCGCGCCCGCAAGGCAGGTGGTAATCATAATCTTTTTGTAATCAAATCTCTTCATAAAGAAGGGCATAGCGAGCATAGCGCCGAACATACCGACTATTGAACAGATGTTGAAAATCATTTTGATTGCGGAAACGCTTGTTTCAATAGCCGCCAGTCTGTCTGCTCCCGTAAGACCGTCAAGTGCGGGGCCGATATAAAAAGCGTATCTCGCAACATGGAGGGTTGCCGCGCCGAGCATATATCTGCCGCTCGAAAGAACACCGGTGATAAGCACAAGCACAAGAGGTTTGCAGTGGAAAAGCCTGCTTAACTGGGTCTGTTCGCCGGGCTGACGCTTTTTGACGGGAGGCACAACTCTCTCTTTTATATGGAAATATGAGTTGATATAGAAAATAATGCCTATGCCGACAACAGCCGCCGCGACAATAATGTATTTTTTCTTGTTATATTCGTCAACATTTGAGACTGTAGATTCGCTGAGAACGCGGGGAAGCACAAGACCCGCAACAATGAAGAACACTTCGGGAAAGGCGGAACCGATGCTGTTGATAATCTTTGTGAACGAAATGAGCGAACCCCTCTCTTTTGTGTCGGGGGTCATAACATTCGGCAGGCTCCAGAACGGAACATCCGCCATTGTGTAAGTCATGCCCCAGAGCACATAAACAACAGCCGAGAACACCATAAGTTTGCCTGTGGGCAGGTCGGGGCTTATATACATAAGAATTGTAAGAACGGCAATGGGAACTGACGCAAACATAATATAGGGCTTCATTTTGCCCCATTTTGTTGTGTGGTTGTCAACAATAATGCCCATAAGGGGGTCGTTGATTGCATCCCAGATTCTCGCGAGCAGCATAAGCGCCAGAATAAACATAAGCGGCAGTTTGAGAACGCTTACATAATAGTCGCTGATGTAACTCGACATCATGGCGTAAATCATACCCTGACCGCCTGCGCCCAGAGCAAACATCCACATTTCTTTTTTGCTGATATATTTTTTTTCTTCCATATTCTCCCCCGTAATTCTGTCAGGTTTTCTTTAAAAAAGCGGAGCCGTGTTTAACAGCTCCGCCGCGTTCTGATTTATTCGCCTTTCATTTCAAGGAGTTCAACCGTGCCGTCATAGGATGCCTGGCTGACCTTGATGGAGTCTGTAATTGCCGCTTTGATGTCGTCTTCTGTTGCTGTAAGTTCCCTTGCGTATCCGGGATCGATAAAGAGGTTGATATCCATAATGTAAGGAAGAACCAGCGGGTCTATGCCCGAATCAATGCCTCTTTCCTGATAATCCTTAACTATTTTGCCCATACCCATTTTCATAAACACAGGCGGAATGCCGACGATTTTGCGGTTTTCGCCCATACCTCTTGCGGCATAAACAATTTTAAGGAACTGTTTCCAGGTGAGGTTATACATTCCTATCGGGAACGCTTCAAAACCGGGAGTTTCTCTCTCCGCCGCGCCCGCTATGACTTCGCCGACCTGACGGCAGGTGAGCATTGCGGTGCCGCCCTTGGGGTAAAGCGTGCAGGGAAGTTTGTCCATCATCTTTATCTGCTCAATGAGGATAACCCAGACGGGTTTTCTGCCGGGCTGTGTGCCGAAAATGTAGGGAAGTTCAAGCACCTTTACGCTGAAATTCTCATCGCACGCCTCTTCGCAAACCTTTTCCTGGTCGAGTCTTGACTTGATATACTGGTTTTTGGTGACAAATTCGGGTCTGTTGGGGTATTCTTTGGCAAGGAATGAAAAATATGAGCCGAGAACAACCGCCTTTTTGACGCCCGCCTTTTTGCACAGAGGGAATATTCTTTCAAGCGGGGCTATGTTGAACTTGTAGTATGAATCATAAACGGGAGCTTTGAACTCAACTCTCTCATCAACACCTGCCGCAAAAATGAAAGCGTCGCAGCCTTCGAGCATTTCAAGCACTTCATCATCGGATTTCTCATTGATGTTTGCCATAATGAGTTCCATCTCTTCGGGAATGGGTGCGCCCTGGGGAAGAGGAGGAAGGGCAACCGATTTAACCGTGTGGCCGCGTTTGATTAACTGGATAGCCGCTTCGCAGCCTAAAAGGCCGGTGCCGCCTATCATAAAAACTTTCATTGGAAATACCCCCAAATTATTTTTTTGACACATTTAAGTTTACAACCTGAATATAGATTAGTCAAGTATTTTATATAATATATTATTAAAGGAGCAGGCTTCGGTTAATAACCGGGTATGCCCGCTTTGCGGCAGTTTACACAATGCTGTGAATATGTAACCGCGTAATAATAATTGCCGTCTGAATCTGTTACAAAATAGTAGTAATCTGTATCCGCAGGGTAAAGAGCCGCTTCGATAGCCGCCGTGCCGGGGTTGGTGATTGCTCCTGCGGGCAGACCCCTTTTTTTACTGACTATGTTGTAATTATAAGTGAGTTCGTCATACTCTTCTTCCGAAAAATAAGGTTTGACATATTTTTCGAGATAGACAATCGCCACATCGCACTGTATATAGGGGTAATCATAGCTGTCAAGCCTGTTATGAATAACCGACGAAACCCCGTTCATATCGGCAGGGTTGCCTGCTTCCTCCTGAATAATTGACGCTATTGTGATTATTTCATCCATTGTGAAGCCGAGCTCCTCGGCTCTTTCAAAATACTCGGGTTTAAGTTTTGAACCGAGGTTATCGGTAAATCTTTTAAGCGCGGCCTGCCCCGAAGAATTAAGGTAGAACTCATATGTATCGGGGAAGATGTAACCCTCAAGCAGAAAGGCTCTTTCGTCAGCGTTTTCAATGCTTACCGGAATTAGCGGCAGGTTTTCGGGGTCGCTTGCCGCCGCCATGAAATCCTGTGCGGAGCAGACGCCTTTTTCTTCAAGCAGAAAGGCAATCTGCGAACAGGTTGTGCCTTCGGGAACCGTTACGGTAACCGTGTTCATTACACTTTCGCTGATGATTTCCGTCTGTGTCTCGGACTCCGGAGTATTTCTGCCGGAACAGGCTGACGCAAGCATAAAAGACAGGCAGAGAATAACACAAACAGGTGTTTTCAGATGTTTCATTTGCTGTTCCTCACATTTTTGTTTTTGCCGCAGTTTTGTTTTTATAATTATATCATAACACGAAATTAAAATCAACAAAAGCGACTTTCTTCAACCCTTGATTTTTATATTTCACTATGTTAAAATAAATTGAATTATTATTGGCAAAAAAACAGTTTCGGAGGAAGATTTATGGCAACTTGTCCGAATTGCGGCTACAAACTCAGATTTTTTGACTGGAAGCCCGACTGCCCCAAATGCAAGGTGAACCTTGTTTATTACGGTATGGAAGAAAAACTTCAGAATGACGCCGACAAGGCTGAGGCTGAACACGCAAGGGTTCAGAAAAAGATTGACCGTCTCAAGGCTTCTTTTGTGGGCTCGCCGCTCACGCTGGCAAGGCTTATTCTCTCCGCTGTCGCGCTCGGTCCGCTCTTTCTGACTTTGTGCAAAGTGAATTACAGCGGCCCGTTCATTGAACAGACATCAAAAAACATAAACATTCTTTCACTTTACAACTTTGTTTCATCGCTCAATTTTGACTCGCTTTTCGCGATGTTCAATTCCGCGCTGGTCGGCAAAGTTTTCATATTCTTTCTTGTAAGTATAGCCGCCGTTTTGCTCTCGGCTGTGCTTATCATTGTTAGCATTGCGGCTCTTACCGCCGCCTGCGGCCCCAAAGGCAACATACGCAACATTACGCTCAATGTTGTTATGATTGTTCTTGCTTGTGTGAGCGCATTTTCGTTCACGCGTTTTTCAGGCGGAATTCACTCCGTCTTTCCCGAATTTTACAGCGGAACGCTCGGCATAGGTGCTTTTGTTTATATTGCCGCTCTTTCGGTTGTGCTTGCAATTAATATCATAATAGCGGTCAAGGGCGTTGACGTGAAATATAAGCAGACTTATGTGGGCGGTATTCCGTCAGAAGAATACTTCCGGCTGGTTGAAGAGGGCACAGACAAAGAGACCCTGCGTGAAATGATGGCAGACGCCCTGCTCGAACAGGAAATGGACGAACTCCGCAAAAGAGGAATAATCACCGACGAGGAAGAAGCGCAGGCCCTCGAAATGGCGGCTCACGAACTTGAAAAAGAAGTTACGGGCGTAGATGAAGAAACGGCTGAAACTGTTGAAGAAGCAATGACAGAAGCTGTTGAACCAGTTAACGAAATAACCGAACCCGAAACGGATATTCAGGAATAATGGAACAGGTTTTTTACACTTATAACAATATCAGGGCAAGCGTCACAGACGGCGCTGCCCTGTTGTTTTTGACAAAATACGGCATAAGCAAATACGGAAAAATCAGTGTTATCAACCTCTGCGATGAAGGCGATGAAATCCGTGCCGGTGAACAGTTCGGTGACTGTGAGGCTGCAAAAGGCGTTTTTGACCTGATAAGCCCTGTCGGCGGAGTGGTTGTGCGTGTAAACGACTCTGTTCTGAATGATGTGAACCTGCTTACGGAAAAAGAATTTCTGGTTGAAATCAGAATTTCGAATATTGCGGATAATCTTCTGAATTATGAAGACTACATAAAATACACACAAACAAAAGAGGCGCGGTTTCAGCCGCCGAGAGGCAGAAAAATATGAGAAAAGCCGTTCACCTTTCGAGGTGAACGGCTTTGTTGCTTTATTATTAAAGTTCCGTGTTGGTGATTTCTTCCGCTTTCTGTTCGTAGCAGGAGAAGCAACCGTCAACGAGTTCTTTGTTCGGCTTCGGTGTGATAAGCGAAACGAGCGGAACAATCACAAGACCGCCTAGCATCGCTATTGAGCCCGAATAAAGCGAGTTTTTGAAAACAAAACCGAGCAGGGCGCTGCCCGAAACATCGAGCCAGCCGAGCGAAATACAAAGCTGAACAAGTTCAAGCCCCACACCGAAAACAAAGGAGCAGACGACAGCGGCTTTTGTGGTTTTCTTCCAGTAGAGCCCGTAGAGGAACGGAGCGAGGAACGCGCCCGCGAGAGCGCCCCATGAAACGCCCATCATCTGCGCTATGAACATATTTGAACTGCTTGCCTGTTTTATTGCAATCGCCGCGCTGATAATGATGAAAACAACTATAAAAATGCGGATTGTGAGCATAGTCTTCTTTTCGGTCATTTCTTTTTTCTTCAGCGATTTGATGAAGTCGAGCGTTATTGTTGACGAACTGGTGAGAACAAGCGATGAAAGCGTTGACATTGAAGCCGAAAGCACAAGAACAATAACTATACCTATAAGCACGGGGGTAAGGGTTGCAAGCATGGCGGGAATAACGGAGTCAAATCCGCCTACAGGTCTGCCCGTTGCAGTGTCAACGCCGACAGCGTCGCTGTAAAGCCTGCCGAAACCGCCGAGGAAGTAGCATCCGCCGGCAACAATAATCGCGAATACCGTTGAAATGATTGTGCCCTTTTTGATGGCGCCCTCATTTTTTATGGCGTAGAATTTACCGACCATCTGAGGAAGCCCCCAGGTGCCGAGGGATGTGAGAATTACAACAAAAAGCAGGAACAGGGGTTGAGGGCCGAGGAATGATGAAAATCCGCCTACCCAGCCTTCGCCGTTCGCCGTTGTAGCCTCAAGTTTTGAAAGGCTGATAAGGGCTGTGACAAGACCGCCGTTTGCTTTAAGAACGGCGCCGATAACCGCACTTATGCCGATAAGCATAATAATACCCTGAATAAAGTCGTTTAGCGCGGTTGCCATATAACCGCCTACAATAACATAAACACCCGTGAGAATTGCCATTACTATAACGCACGCGGCATAGGGAACGCCATCATAAGCCATTGCGAAAAGCCTTGAAAGGCCGTTGTAAAGCGACGCCGTGTAAGGAATAAGAAAGATGAAAACAATAGCCGAAGCAGCTATTTTGAGACCCTTTGACTCAAAGCGGTTGCTGAAAAAGTCGGGCATTGTTTTTGAATTGATGTGCTGAGTCATAATCCTTGTTCTTCTGCCGAGAACAGTCCACGCAAGCAATGAGCCGATAAACGCATTGCCGAGACCTATCCAGGTTGACGAAACGCCGAAATTCCAGCCGAACTGACCGGCGTAGCCGACAAAAACAACAGCCGAGAAATAAGAGGTTCCGAACGCGAACGCGCTCAGCCACGGGCCTACGCTTCTGCCGCCGAGAACAAAACCGTTGACATCCGCAGCGTGCTTTCTCGAACGGATGCCGACAAAAATCATTACCGCGAAAAAGCAAACAATAAGAATTGATGTGATAAGAATTGTTGAGTTCATTTATAAATCCTCCGAGTTTTGCGTTGATACAACTTTAACACATAAAAGTTTTAAAGTCAAGCGACTTTAAAGCGCTAAATTGATTTTTTACGGTTTTTGTGGAATATCGTAATTTTATGTTGCCTGTTTTGTTAATTTCAGACAAATTATTGTTCATTTGCAGAATATTATAAGCCCTGCTGAAAACAGGGCTTAATATAAAATCAATAATGTTTAACAATCAATAAAGCTTTGCCTGAGTGAAACGCTTTAAGAAGGGCACTGCCCACTCATCTTTTTGCGCAGGGGTTATTCCGAGGTTTTCAAGGCGTTTTCTGTAGATTTCAAACCTGCGTTCAAAATCCTCTTCATCCTTATTTTCGGGCAGAGTCCAGCCCGTTTCGGCAACCGCCGTGCAACGGGGGAACGCAAGGTAACAATAACGCTCGAAATTTGTTATATACTCAGTCCATGTCGGCGTTTCAACGCCGGCAATGTTTATTTTGCCCTCACTTTTGATGCCTTTGATGAACGGATTGTAATTATAGGTTTTTTTCAGCGGCGTTATGGCGTAATTATAATCGGTGTAATAAGCGAAAAAGTCAGAAACAATCACCCTGCCGCCTTCATTAGCGTATTTTGCGGTTCTCTTTTTGCCTTTCATCCAAAACTGCACCGTCGCGCCGTCAACCGTTCCGCCCTTGATTGTGTCGTTCCAGACAACGGCGGTTTTGCCCTTTTCTTTTAAATGCTGCGCAACCTTGTTTGAAAACCAGGTCTGAAGCTCATCATCCGACTTAAGCCCGTTTTCTTTTTTGCGCGCACGGCACTTTTCGCAGGCGGCCCAGGCTGTTTTGGGCACCTCGTCGCCGCCGATGTGAAAATACGGTGAAGGAAAAATCTCAACAAGTTCGTCAACAACATCATAAACAAGAGCGAGCGCTTCATCATTACCCGCGCACAGAACAGTGGGATATATGCCCTGTTTTACGGCAACCTCAACCTCTTTACCCGTACATCCGAGCTCAGGGTAAGCGTGCAGAACAGCCGTAGTGTGGCCGGGAACATCTATTTCGGGAATAACCTCAATATAGCGCTGTTTTGCGTATTCAACGATTTCTTTGAGCTCCTCTTTTGTGAAAAAGCCGCCGTATTCCTCCTGTTCACGCTCACGCCCGAACATAGAAGCCTTGCGAACAGACGCCTTTTCGCTGAGCAAAGGTCTTTTATCAATCTGCACTCTCCAGCCCTGGTCATCGGAGAGATGCCAGTGCATTGCGTTCATTTTAACGCCCGCCGCCGCGTCTATGAGTTTTTTTGTGTCTTCAAGGCTGACAATGTGGCGCACGGTGTCAATCATAAACCCGCGGTATGAAAACGCGGGTTCATCCTCAATTACACAGCAGGGAACCGTGTCGCCGTCAAGCAGCTGTTCAAGAGTTTTGGCGGCATAGAACGCCCCCTTTTCGGTTGCGGCAAAAACCGCTGCGCCTTCGGGGGTTATTTCAAGCCTGTATGCTTCATCGCCCATCGAGCCGGGCGTTACAGTAAGTTTTGTGTTGTTTGCGAGAAACTCTTTTTCAACCGTGCCTTCGGTAAATTCAACGCTGTTGGGGTAAGGAATAACATTAAGCCTCTGCATAAAAAACATCTCCTGTTTTAAAAGAGCGTCAGCGACGCTCTTTGTGTTTTAATCTTCATCTTCTTCCTGTGTTTCGGGCAACGGTGTGATTTCAACCTTCACCTTGCCGATTCTGCGATCCTCAACATTGAGAACGGTGAAATGGAGGTTTTCGTAATCCACCCGGGTCAACTCGCCGTCTTGCGGAAGGTAGCCGAGCAGACTGATTATGAAGCCGCCGAGGGTATCGTAATCGCCTTCGGGCAGTTCGACGCCCACAAGTTCGTCAACCTCATCAAGGTCGGTTACGCCGTCAATTGTGTAGGTATTTTCATCAACGCGTGAGATTTCCTCATCCTCGTTGTCATATTCATCCTGAATGTTGCCGACTATCGACTCGACCAGATCCTCGATTGTAACAACGCCCGCGGTGCCGCCGTATTCGTCAACAACAACGGCAAACTGAACATGCGCAGCTGTCATTTCTTTGAACAGGTCGCCGCAACTTTTTGTTTCGGGCACATAATAGGCCTTTCGCATAACATCTTTTATTGTAACGGTTGAAGGCACCTTTTTGCCGACGTAACACAAAAGATCCTTGACATGGATTATGCCGACTATATTGTCCTGATCGTCTTCAAAAACCGGGATTCTCGAAAAGCCCTCTTCAATGGCTAACGAAACTACTTCCTCAATAGGCTTTGTTATTTCGACCGCCGCCATATCGGTGCGGTGAGTCATAATATCGCCTACATCAATGTCGTCAAACTCAAAGATGTTGTCAATCATCTCTTTCTGCGTTTCTTCAATAACGCCTTTTTCTTCGCCGACATCTACCATCATACGGATTTCTTCTTCCGTTACCTGCTCTTCATCGGCGTTGGGGTCAAAGCCGAAAAGGCGCACAACTCCGTTTGTGGAGTGCGAAAGGATTTTAACGGCGGGCTTTGTAACCGCCGCAGTGAAAAGAAGAACGGGAACAACCGCAAACGAGATTTTTTCGGGAACCTGCATTGCTATTCTTTTGGGCGCGAGTTCGCCGAGAACAAGAGAGAAATATGAGGTTATGATTGTAATAACGACAACACAGACCGCGTTCATTACGCCTGACGAAACATGATTGGCAAGTGATGTTGTCATAAGTTTTGCGACAAGAGGGTCGGCAAAACTGCTTGCGGCAGACGCCGAGGTGAGAAAGCCCGCAAGTGTTACGCCTATCTGAATAGTTGAAAGAAAATTAGACGAGTTTTTTGTAAGTCTGACAATCTGCTTCGCTTTTTTGTTGCCTTCCTCGGCAAGGCGGGCAATTTTTGTGTCATTAAGCGAGATAACCGCGATTTCACTCATTGCGAAAAACGCGTTTATCAGAATAAGCAAAAGCAGAAGCGCGAGTTTGAGAATAATATTCGCAGCGCCGGGGTCATCCATAACGGATATTGCTCCTTTCAGGTCAGGGGTTAAGTATAAGGGTATGGGAAAATGGTTTTCACCCTGCTGTTTATTATAGCAATTTTACCAAATAACACAGTTACTGTCAATAGACGGCAAGGTTAAGGGGAGCGTTCCTGAGAACGCTCCCCGTTGTTTTGCTTATTGAAGAAAGCGGATCAAATCAGGTGATTATTCCTCGTCTTCCTTCTTTTTTGTTTTTGCCGCGAACACAACATACGCCGCCGCTGCCGCCGCTGAAACAAGAGCGAAGATTGCCGCTGTTTCGTTGGAGCCGGTCTGCGGGATAGCCTCGCCGTGATCTCTCTCGGGTTTCTCTGCGGGTCTTGCCGCTTCAATGTGAGACTTCATGCTGTAGCCGGGAGCCGCGTATTCGCCGCCGTATTCACCGCTGTATTCACCTCTCGCTGAACCGTCGCGAGCGCTGCCGTGACCGACAACAACAATCGATGCACCTGTTCTGACAGGCGCGTATGTAGCGGTTGCCGTAATATCTTCATTGGGCATTGTGTATGGTGTATCTATTTCTTTACCCTTTGAATCTATCCACTTCCAGCCTGTGAACACATAACCGGGTCTGGAGGGATTGGAAATCTTGGGAACGGGCGCACCTTCTTCGGCTTCTTTGGTTTCGATTACCGTGCCGTCATAATCCTGGTAGGTTACAGTGTGCTTTTCGCCCTTGACTCTCCATACCGCCTTATAGGTGAGGTCTTTTGCAGGCATTGTTGATTCAACATTAACAACAGTTGTGCCGTCAAGTGACCAGCCTGCGAAATAGTGGTTCTCATCGGGAGCCGCGGGATTTGCAGGCTTGCTGATGGGATCGCCGTAGTGTTTTGTTTCGCTATGTGCTTCGGTGTCGCCATTGCCCCAGTCGCCGCCGTTGGGATCAAATGTCAATGTGTAATCAACAACATTATATTTCGCATAAACATTGATAGGTTCATCCGGCATAACGTCAGGTAATGTTACGGGGTTGCCGTCTGCATCTACCCACTCGACAAATTCTTTGCCGGGCTGGGTGGGATCGATGTCGTTGCCGTCGTTGTCTTTACCTAACTCGGGAGTTTCAGCGCCTTCGGGAACGGGAACAGCCTTTATCAGATTGCCCTCATCATCATAGTAGTTGATGTTCTGGGTGTCGTTTGGAATCCAATGAGCATAAAGAGTGCCGAGGTCGCCGCCTGGGATGCTTGTAATATCTACAGGATCGCCGCCTTCGGGTTCTGTGAACCAGCCGTCAAATGTGTAGCCCGGTCTTGTCGGCTCATTGACCTGATCGGTAATGTCATCGCCTTCATCGTATCCGGTAACAGGAACTTCGTCGGCTTGTGTTGTATCTCCTGTGCCAGGGTCAACTACTTCAATCTTACCGCCGTTTGCGTCAAGTGTAACTTTGTTTTCTTCCCAGATAGCATAGAAGCTTGCGACGCTGTCTCTGTCATAATTGCCGAGAGAATCAACAGGTGTTGTTGCATCGGCAGTTGAGCCCCAGCCTTTGAATGTGTAGCCGTCTCTTGACAGAGTGGCATCGGCGGGTTCCTCAATTGCCTGGGAATGAACGCCCTGAACTCTGAGAGGCTCATCGCCTGTTGACCATGCGCCTTCGTTTGCGTAGAAGTCTGCATAAGCGGGGATTTCTTCCCATTTTGCTACAAACTTCTTGTCGTTGCCGGTTTCATAGTTGCCGAAATCGGTGATTGCATCGCCTATAGGCTGACCGGTTGCTTCATCTCTCTCATACCAGCCTGCGAAAGTGTAACCATCTATTACAGGATCTGTTGCGGGCGCGGTGATGGGTGTGTCGTTTGCGCCTGTAGTCTGGTCATAAACAAGAGTTGAATCGTCGTTACCGTTTTCGTCTTTGCCGAAGTAGAAGATTGCTTTGCCGGGTGCTTTGTAGAGAGCAACGGCAAGAACATCGTTCGCGGGAACGGTTGCGGGCTCCGTTATCTTTGTGCCGTGTCTGGTTACTCCGTCGATTTCAATATCGTAGGTTTCGCCGGGATCCACGGTGTTGGGAAGGGTTCTGCCGTGGGCAGCCTCAGAGCCGTCAAGTTCATACCAGATCCATTCCATAAATGAGTAACCTGCAACATTACTTACAGGGTTGTTGATGGTGGGAAGTGCCGCTTCAAATTCAACATCCTCAAATGTGTAGGTGTCTGCAACATCCGCAGGAGTTGTGTTGTCGTTACCGCTGCTCGTTGCATCATCGAACTTGTAGATAACATCATAAGTGTTCTTTGACCAAAGAGCGTAATAGGTGAGATCATCTGTGCCGACTGTGGTAGCAACCGTTACGGGATCTGTGCCTGCGGGCTCATCAGTCCAGCCTGTGCAGGTGTAACCTGTTTTGGTGGGCTTGTCGGGCTCGGTTATCGGTGATTCATAGAAGAGTTCTTCACTGCTGATTTCTTCTGTGCCGTCCATAAACTTAACGGTGTGCTTATCTCTCTTGTAGTAAAGTTTGAGAGTCAATGAACCTGTGGCGGGGATATCGCCTTCAAGAACATTGTTTGCATTTCCGGAATCAAACGTGAAGCCTTCCGCCTCATAATCTGCGGGATCAGCAGAAACATGGTCGTCGGTCTCGCCGCTGCCGGAATCTCTCAATGTGTATGTATCGGGATATGTGCCGTCTGTACCCATGCGGTAAATCTCAGTGTAATAAGCTGCATTGTCCGCAGTCCAGATAGCGTAGAAGGTCTTGCCGTTACTGCCCATCTGACCGAGTGAGGTAAGCGGTTCAATTCCGCCTGCAGTGTCGGTCCAGCCTTCGAATGTGTAGCCGTCTCTTGTGGGTTCGGGATCAAGAGCGCTGATAGCCGCATTGTATTCAACCTGAACGGTAACATCATCAGTGCTGTTGTTGTATTTACCGCCTTCAAGTTTGAAGGTTGCGGGATACTTGTTAACAGTCCACTGCGCGGTGAATTCGTAATCCTCATCCGCTACAGTTGAAGCGGGAGCGGGATTCCAGCCGTTGAATGTGTAGCCCTCTTTTTCGGGGTCAGCGGGAGCGGTGATCGTGTCGCCGAATACAACATTCTGAACAACATCATCTTCGTTGCCGTTGATATTACCGCCGTCAAGTTTCCATGTTACGGTATGCGAATTGGGTGAATATTTAACGGTGGCTGTTTTACCGTTTACATCATCCATTGTGCCGCTTACGGTTGCAACATCGGGTGTGTAGCCGACAACCGTGGGCGAGTCAACGCTGTAAGACGAACCGAACGCATAGTTTTCGGTGTACTGTGCGGGAGCGAGTTCGCTGTGACCGTCGGTCATTTCATAGTTGATTGTAAGAGGATAGTTGCCTGCGGTGTATTTAACCGTGACTTCTACGCCGTTTACATCATTCATTGTGCCGCTTACGGTTGCAGTATCGGGTGAATAGCCCGTGATTTCGGGTGAAGGAACGCTGTAACCCGCATTATAGGCAACCTGGCTTGTTGCATCGGGTGCCGCTTCGGTACCGTCCGCGTAAACATAGTGAATGGTAAGAGTACACGGAACGGGTGAATATTTAACGGTGGCTGTTTTGCCGGTTGCATCATCCATTGTGCCGCTTACGGTTGCGATATCGGGTGTGTAGCCTGTGACATCGGGTGAAGTTACGCTGTAATCCGCGTTGTAGGCAACCTGCTCTCTGTGCTGCGCGGGTGCAAGTTCGCTGTGACCGTCTGTCATTTCATAGTTGACGGTAAGCGCGCAGTCAACGGGTGAATATTTGACGGTAACTGTTTTGCCGTTTGTATCATCCATTGTGCCGGTTACGGTTGCGATATCGGGTTCGTAACCTGCAACTTCGGGTGACGCTACGCTGTAATCGGTGCCAAACTCAACCGGCTCGGTGTGCTGTGCGGGAGCAAGTTCGTTGTGACCGTCTGTCATTTCATAGTTGACGGTAAGGGTATATTCCTCAGCGCCCCAGATTGCATAGAAGGTCTTGCCGTTTACATCATCCATTGTGCCGAGATCGGTAAGAGCAGTTGTGCCGCCCTGAGTGTTAGTCCAGCCCTGGAAGGTGTAACCATCTTTTGTGGGAGCGGGATCAAGAGGACTGATATCCGAATCATAGGGAACCTGAACTACAACATCATCTTCGCTGCCGTTGTATTTACCGCCTTCAAGAACGAATGTTACATCGCATTTGTTGGGCGTGTAGGTTGCAGTGTATTCAAGGTTCTCGTCGGGAACTGTTGAAGCAAGCGCGGGAGTCCATGCCGAGAAGGTGTAGCCTTCTTTAACAGGAGTGCCGGGCTCAACAACATCTTCGCCGAATACTTTGCCTTCAACAATAGGACCTTCGTTGCCGTTGATATTACCGCCGTCAAGGTTCCATGTTACGGTGTGGGGGTTGGGATAATAGGTTACTGTTGCGGAGTAGCCGTTCTCATTCATTGTACCGCTTACGATTTCAACATCGGGAGTGTAGCCCATTACCGCGGGTGATGTTACGCTGTATGTGGTGTTGTAATCATACATTTCGTTAACAACATCGTTGGGTTTGACTGTGTTGTTGCCGTCGTTCATAACATAAGTGATGTTGAGCGGATATTTGATGGGTGAGTAGGTAACTGTAGCAGTCTTGCCGTTTTCATCCATTGTGCCTTCAACAACACCGATGTCGGGTGTGTAGCCCGTTACTGTGGGTGAAGGAACGTTGTATTCGGTGTTGTATGTTACCATCCGGTTTACAACATCGGCGGGTTTGACCGCGTTGTTGCCGTCGCTCATAACATAAGTGATGTTAAGGGCATATTCTTTGGGTGAGTAGGTAACTGTAGCAGTCTTGCCGTTTTCATCCATCGTGCCTTCAACAACCGCGATATCATAATCGTAGCCTGTTACATCGGGCGAGGAAACTGAGTAATCCTTACCGAAGTAATACATTTCATTAACAACATCGTCGGGTTTGACCGCGTTGTTGTCATCGCTCATAACATAAGTGATGTTGAGAGGATACTGGTTGCGCTTATAGTAAACTTTAAGTCTGAGTTCACCTGTTGCGGGAATGTCGCCTTCAAGAACGTTGGCCGCATCCGCATCAAATGTGAAGCCTGTATCCTCATAGGCGTCGGATTCAACGCTGACATGGTCGCCTGTTACTTTGCCGTCTTCGCCGGCTTTGACTACGGGAGCAACATCCGTATAGTTACCGTCGGTGTTCATATAATAAACATCAATGTAGTAGGATGCATTATCCGCAAGCCATACGGCATAGAAGGTCTTGCCGTTGGTGTTGTCCATCTTGCCGAGCTCAACTGGATTGCCATTGATTTCAGTTGACCAGTGCTGGAATGTATAGCCGTCTTTTGTGGGTGTGCCGGGGTCGGCTATATCAGCATCATAATCGGTGAGATTGACAATGGGACCTGCGTCGTCGCCGATTTTACCGCCTTCAAGGTTGAAGGTTGCGGGATACTGTTTCGGAGTCCACTGTGCTGTGAATTCAAGAGTATCGTCGGCGGGCATTGTCGCGGGAATCTGGTCCGGCAGCCAGCCGTCGAAATCATAGCCTGTTCTTTCGGGATCATCGGGAGCCGTGACATTGGCGCCGTATTTATAAGTCTGCTCTACAGGGCCTTCGTCTTCGCCTATTTTACCGCCGTCAAGAATCCAGGTGATTGTGTACTCACTCGGTTTGTAAACAACATTGACGGTAATTTCGGTTTCAGGCTCTTCAAGCTCAACCGTGCCGCTGATAACCTGCTGAGCCGCGTCAACAAGCTCATAGCCTTCAACCGCGGGTGAGGCAACGCTGTAAGTGTCGCCGTAGGCAAGGTCGTCATCAACATAGGGGTTTGCTGTTGTGCCTGTGTTAACAGGGTCTCCGTTTTCATCAACATAGTTGATTGTAAGAGTGTAAACGATGGGTGTGTATTGCGCTACCGCGTCAACATCAAATTCGGGCATTGAGCCTGTGAAGTTGATTTCTTCACCGGTAGCAGCGTTGTAATATTTCCAGCTGTCGAATTCCTGACCGTCGATGTGAGGATCCGCTACGGAATCAACTGTTTCGCCAGGGAGATAATCGCCGGTTTCATAAACCGTGCCGGCGGTTTTGTCGTCAGCGGTCTTGTAGTAGTTGATGGTGTAGGGTTCTGACTCCCATGTTGCGGTATAGGTTCTGTTTTCGGGTGTGTCGAGAACAGCGCCTGCCTGAAGGTCGGGAGACCAGCCCATAAATATGCTGTGATCCTTAACCGGTGTGCCGGGAGCAACGATTGTGCCCATATAAGGTGTTTCAACATCAATGGGACCTGCGTCATCACCGATTTTACCGCCGTCAAGCACGAAGGTTACGGTGTATTCTTTTGCTGTGAGTTTAGCAAAGAGGGCCTGTGCCTCTGCCGGCATTAATGTGCCTGCGACAAACGGCTCAGAGTAATTCGCGTCGGTGTACCAGCCATCGAAATCATAACCTTCGGGAACATCATAGATGCCGTCGGTCGGGATTTCAGACTGATATGCGATGTTGCGCACTACCTCTGTCGAGGCGCCGGTAACTTCATTTTTGACTGTGTATGTAACGGGATATGTGTTCTTTTCCCATACAGCATAATAGGTTACATCCTGATTGGGATAAACCGAAGGAACCGCTGCCGCGTTACCCTGCGCGTCAACCCAGCCTGCGAAGCCGTAGCCCGATTTGGTCGGGTTTACGATTTCCGCCGTGGGGAAGGTTGAACCTGTCGCGCCGGTCTTTTCATAATAAGTGATTGTATTGTCATCATTATCCTTAAAGGTTACGGTGACATTGTCAGCCCATTTGGCAATATAAGTGATATCGTCATAGGGAACAGTTTCGTTTGAAAGGTCAACGATTGTCTGAGTGTCGTCGCCTTCTTCATACCAGCCGAGGAATGTGCTGCCGTCTTTGACAACATCAGCATCATCGGGAGCGTCTATCACAGCGCCGATATAATCGGTGACTTCTTTTGAAGGCTCGCCTTCAACAGTGCCGCCGTCAGCGTCGAATGTTACGGTGCTCTTAATTGTTACGGGTGTGGAGTAGAGTTCAACTTCCGCATCCCAGAGCCACATACCGTAAGCATCGTAGCTGTTTTCATAACCCTTGGGAACATTGATGGCACCGAAAGGAGCGTCTTCTGTGGCGATTGTGTCGGGGTTGACAATAAGATCGCCTTCATCGGGAACATTGTTCCCTTCCGCTACCGTGAGTTCAAACTCACAGAACCAAAGGTCATTGTCAACTACAGCATCTGCGCCTTCAACATCGTCATCAAAAGCGGGAGTGTTTGTTTTGCCGGTGCCGAACTCATAGACTACATAGAAGTAGCCCTGATTTGCCGGATTGGTGATGTAGCCTTCACTGACCATCTTTGCGACCTTTGCCTGAGCACCCGCTGACTCGGATGTGTAGAAGTAGCCGTCAACACTGTTTTGGGCGGCAAAAGAGCCGCTGTTTGTGTTGGCAACCAATTCAACGGGATCCGCACCGTAGGAATTGGTGAAGAATGTGTCATCATAGAAAAACATCAACTCGCCTGAGCCGGTGGGATAATCGGAATCGAGATATACTCTCGCTTTAAGAGTCTCTCCGCGCTTTGCCTTTTCGGTTTCAACCCATTCGCCGTTTTCTTCACGGAAGAATTTGGTTGTGATTACAAGACCGTTTTCGCTCTGAGCAAGTTGGGTGTAGCCGCCTTCTGCATCGGGTGTGATTGTGAAATCAACATAGAGTCTGTTGCCCATATCAATTTCATTGTAGAGGGCATACTCTGAAGTGTCACCCATGCTGAGGTTGAAGAACTGAACATAATTGTCAGGTGTGCTGATTATTTCGGGCAGAACCGTGAAATAACCTTTGCCTGACGCATTGGCTTTAACTTTAAGTTCGATATCGAAAAGATACTTGCTGCCGTCGAACACTTCATTGTAGTATCCGAGAGAGTCCATTGCGACATAGACCCAGTTGTATCTTTCCTGCTTCTCTGCACCGATAATGTTTGTTACCTTGTTCTGGATTCTTGTGTTGCCGCCCATCTCGGTAACTACCTGCGCGGAGAAGTTGTAACCTGCGCCTGTATAAGCGGGGTTGATTGTGCTGAGGTCGTCGGGTGATGCATAGTCATCCTCATAAAAGTCAGCGTCATAGAAGAACATAAAGTTGCCCAGACCGCAAGGAAAATCGGTGGTCAACGTTATTCTTGCCCTGACTTCATCACCGGGAATAACCTCGGTTACTTCGGTCCACTCGCCGTCTATGAGTTTGCACATTTTGATATCAATACCGGCTGTAGCGTAAATGGGGTCATCGTCACCGGCAGCAAAGCCGACAACGCTGACACAGCCAAGCATCATAATCAATGCAAGCACAAACGCCGTGAACCTTTTGGTCATAGACATTTCTGGATTCCTCCTTTGATTGACGGAACGGTTCTGAAAGTTACCGCCCTGAATTTTGTTCCATCTCATTTGCGATAATATTTTCCGCTTCCTGCGGAGGATTGCTCCCCCGCAGGAAGATTATTGGTTTTTAACTCACCGTTGAGTCAATCGGGAATTATATAGTGGGAGTCTGATTCTGTTCGATGTAAACAAGGCATGCAACATGGCTTCTGATAGCTGTGGTGTCTGTGCCTGTGATTCTGCCGTCACGGTTTACATCTGCCGCGAGAGTCTTGTAGTAGTTGTATTCTTCCGGTTCATCGGGATCGGACCACGCTGTTGTCATTGCGACTTCGTTTCTGATAGCCGTGGTGTCGGTGGAGGTTACTCTGCCGTCGCCGTTGATGTCGCCGAATACGATTACCGTGAAGGTTTCACCTGCTACGGGCTGGCCGTCGTAATTGTCATAAACAGTTACCACTGCGCCTGTGCCGTAAAGGCCCTTGCTGTTAAAGGATGCAACGGGGGTGATTACCATATAGCCGTCACCTTCAACATCGAGGAATATTTCTTTAAGTTTCTGCTCGGTTACATAAACATCGCCGTCTTCATCTGCGAAGCCGTAAACAATGTTATTGACTCTGTCAACGGTTGTAACCGCGTCATCGCGTGCTATAAGTTTGGGATAAATTCTGTTGTAGGACGCTTCGATTGTAACATCCTCTACGGGGAATGTGGTCGGGAAGTCAACGGGGTCGCCGTTTTCATCTACCCAGCCTGCGAATTCGTTGTGCTCATCCTCAGCGGGAGTGGGAACCGTTACGGGCTCGCCGTATTTGCCGGTGATGGTGTGCGGGCCTTCGCTGTCTGTGTAGGTGATTGTAATGTCATTGGGAGCATATTCAACGGTGATTTCAATCGGGTCATTGCCCATTGTGCCGCTGATTGTTGCCTGTGTTGCGTCGGCAAAGTGGTAACCTGCAACCTCGGGTGATGTTACGCTGTATGTGTCACCGTAGTCAAGTTCCTGTGTATAGGTCTCCGCTACGGGAGTGGTTGTGCCCTCTTTGACATAGTGGATTGTAAGACCTGCCGTGTTGATATTGTAAATAACATTAACTGTTACGTCTGCCGCGCCCATTGTGCCTGCTATTGTAGCCTGCGCCTGATCCGCAAGTGTGTAGCCTGTAACTACGGGTGAGGTCTGGCTGTAGTCAGCGCCTACCGCGAGTGTTGCTGTGTATGCTGTTGCTACTTCGTTACCGTCACCGTCAACATAGTTGATTGTAAGGGTGTATTCATCAAGTGCGTAAACAACATTGACTGTTACATCCTCTGCGGGCATTGTGCCGCTGATTGTTGCCTGTGCGTCGTCAACAAGGTGCATATTCTCAACATCGGG
>JAFRQM010000002.1 GCA_017428625.1 Clostridia bacterium | reverse complement strand
GATATGGTGCTTGCAGATGACAATTTTGCAACCATTGTCAACGCCGTCGAAGAAGGCAGAAAGATTTATGACAATGTCTGCAAGGTTCTCCAGTTCCAGCTTTCAACCAATATGAGCGAAGTTCTCATAATGTTCTTCTCCGCAATCTTCAATTTCACAATTCTCGGTCCCATTCACCTTCTCTGGGTCAACATGGTTACCGACTCCCTGCCCGGTCTCGCACTCGGTATGGAGAAGGCCGAAGGCAATCTTATGCGCCGCAAACCCCGTGCCACAACAGACGGCATTTTCTCAGGCGGTGCCGGCTTCGATATGGTATGGCAGGGCATCTACCTTGCAATTGTTGAAATCACCGCTTATGTAATAGGCTTCTTCTACGCCAACCCCGGCGCGGGTCTTTCGGCAATCTGGGGCGCAAATGACGCAAACAACAATATGTGTTTAAATGCGGTCGCTATGGCGTTTCTCGCTGTCAACTTCGGTGAGTTGTTCTGCGCCGTCAATATGCGTTCGCGTCAGGGCTCTCTTTTCTCAAAAAGTATGTTTATGAATTTCAACTGGTGGCTTGTCGGCGCGTTTGTCATAACTGCCTGTTTGACACTGCTTCCCATCTATGTTCCTTTCCTCTGTGATGTGTTCTTCCCCATCGCAGACGCCAAAGAGCATTTCACACTTGAATTCAACGAACTTCTCATTTCGCTCCTTCTTGCCGCCAGCACAGTTCCCGTATTTGAATTGGGCAAAGCCCTGCGCAGAGCCGCAGGCAAAAAAGCCGAAAAATAAAAACAGGCTAAAAAATCTATATCAATTAAGACCGGGTTTCAGCCCGGTCTTTTTCTTTTTATACGGTCAAAAAGTTGAAAACACACTGACAGTATGCTATAATTTACAATATTAAACTGAGAAAGGGGGAATACGCATTGAAAAACGGAATTATCGGAACGGCAGATGAAAAACTGAAAAAGTTTGTCTCAACCGATGCGTTCTGTTTCCTTTTTCCGCTTGCCGTTCTTTCAATATGGCTTTTAACCCTTGTTCTCAGAGGCAAAGTCGAAAAGGCGTCCGGTTACTATCTCCTTTACTATCTCTATACATTTGACAGAGGTTTTATTTCAAGAGGCGGAATAACCGGCGAAGTGATAAGTTTTTTTTATGATAAAGTAACACCCGAAACAACGGTTTATGTTTCCGCTTTTCTCTCCGCGGTTCTTGTCTTTGTCAGTTCAATATGCATCGGTTTTGCTCTTAAAAGGGTCAGAAATGAGCCGGAAACAGGAAGCCTTGCTGTTTTCTTCATTGTTCTTCTCTCTGTTCTGCCCGTTTCGTTCAGAACATTTCTCGTTGATCAGAAATTTGACAAACTGCTCTGGGCGCTTGCGCTTCTCTGCGTTCTTTTGTGTAAAAACAGGCTGACTGTAATACTTGTTCCGTTTCTCTGCGTTCTCGCAACTCTGATAAATTCGGTTTTTCTTTTTACTTCGATGTTCCTTGTCTCGCTTGTTCTTCTTCAGAGTTTTTATGACAGCAAATACTCAAAATACAGGCTTGCCGTTTGCCTTCTCGCTTATTCCGGTATGATAGCCACAGCCGTTATGTCTCTTATTTTACAGAAAAACATTCAGTTTGACAGCGCCGCTGAAATGGTGAATTTCTATTTTTCAAGATATACCGGAGATATACCGGCTTATGACAAACAAAAAATAATCTCAACATGCGTCAATGATTATTTCGAGCCGTTCTCAACATACTTCATCAAGGCAATCAGAGTTTACGGCATCGGGCGCGCGCAGTGGATACCGAGCCTGCTGCATATTGTTTTTCTGGGTGTTCCGTGCTTTGCCTGTTTTACCGCATTGTGGCTCAACGCAATCAAAGCCGAAAATAACCGCTTTCAGAAATTTATATTTGTTTTATGCCTTGTTTTCCCGCTCGTCTCAATACCTCTTACGGTTTTCACATGGGAAGCGTCGAGGTATTGCGGCAACGCCCTGCTCGTTTCATTATGCCTTTTGATTTATTATATTGTTCACGGCAACAGTGCGGTCATTAAATCTCTTTTGAAAACTATCAATTGTGCAAAACGGCACTGTGTATTATCTGCTTGTGTTGCAGTTTATTTTGCTATGTTTATTATTAATGTCTGACGGTGTTAAAAATATGGATAAAGAAGCACAGTCAAATAAAAATACCGTTTCGTTGTGTGCAGTTGCTGTTCTGATTCTGATAAAATATGCAATGGTTGCGCGTATTTCGGCAGGTAATGAATATGCACTTCGCACTGTCATAGCTGTTACTGCTTCGGTAACGGCTTTTACGGCTTTGCTTTTTGCGTATTACAAACTGTCTTCGGGATTTTCCGAAAACTGTAAATATGCGGCAATAATGTTGCTTGCAGACCCGCTTATTCTTTCAAATTTTTTCGGTGTCTGGCAGACTGTTTCACTTGTCATCGCGCTCATTTTTCTCATTACACTCGACAGGTTCAGAACAAAAGAATCTCTTGTTACAGGTATTGCACTGTTTACTGCTGCGGCAGTTGTATTCAATCCGAGCGGAGTTACCGGATATGCTTCTCTTATTCTGTGTTCCGGTCTTATTTTCGGGGCATTCGGAGAAAGCGAGATTATCAGAAATAGGAAAGATGTCGTTACACCTGTGATTATATGTATTGTTTCGGCAGTGCTCTCTGCCGTCGCAGGCGGTCTTGTCAGAAAAGGATTCAATTACACATCGGTTTACAACTACATTCCTTATGAGAGATTTGATATTCAACAAATAAAATCATTCTTTGCATTTAACCGTAATTTTACAGAATTGCGAACCGCCGTTCTGGCATGCATACCCGTATCGGTTGCCTGTGTTTGCTTTATTAACCTGTTGAAAAAAGAAAAGGCAAACAGCAAAAACAAAGATTTTGCTTTTAAAAGAAAACTTGTTTGCGCCTCCTTTTGCGCAGTTTTTATTTCGGATGTTTCAGGCTGCCTTTTCTTCAATTCCAAAGCAAGCATTTCTCTTCTTGTTTTTTCGCCGGTTGTTCCGATTCTTATTATAAAAAACGGAAAAAACAATGCGTTCAAACAAACGGTCACGGAACTTGAAAAAAAGATTGCATCATATCCGGTTTTGTTTACATTGGCGGTAATATATACTGCGGCGTTCTTTATTCCGTTTTGTGCAAGCAATAATATTTATAAATATATTACAGATTTTCTTGTATAATTCAAAAGAATCACATCGGCGGCGTTACGGTTTATGTCCGTTTCGCCGCCTTGACTTTTATACCCTGTTATAATATAATTTTAATAATTATATTTACTATAAGGAGGAGTGGGCTTGAAACCCGGTTATACCGACAATTCAAACAAAACAAACCGCAGCAGCCCACAATCTCCGGCAAAAAAACGGGTTTATCTGGTTCAGCCCGGATATGTTTACGGCGATGAAAAAAAGAGCGCTTACCTTCCTTATGCGGCAGGCACTCTCGCCGCCTATGCCTTTTCGAGAAAAGATATTTCCGGTTCTTATGAATTCGGTGGCTTTATTTGTTTTTTTGAAGATATTGAAAAAGCCGTTTCAGAACTTAAGGACGCCGGAATTGTCGGCTTTTCCAATTATGTCTGGAATTATAAGTATAACTGCGATCTTGCGCGCGAATTAAAAAAAGAGAATCCCGATTGCATTGTAATATTCGGCGGTCATCAGATAGCGCGGGGCAAAACCACTCTCGACGAACTCGGCTTTGCCGATTTTCTGATTTTCGGCGAAGGCGAAATTATTTTCGCCTCATTGCTGAAAACGATTCTCAATAACGGTGATTATTCGGCAGTTGCGGGTATTTCATACAGGGATGAAAACGGCAGAATCTGCGAAACGGCAGGCGAGCCCTGCCCTCTGTCCGATTACCCTTCTCCCTATCTTACGGGAATGTTTGACAGTCTGCTGCAAAATAACCCGGATATTTCCTTTTCCGCCCTTTTTGAAACAAACCGCGGTTGCCCGTTCAGATGCGCTTACTGTGACTGGGGAACAACTAAAGACAGAATAAAAATGTTCCCGCTGGAGCGTGTGTTTGCCGAGATTGACTGGTTCGCTTCGCATAAGATTGTAAGTTGTTTTGCCGCGGATGCAAATTTCGGTATGTTTGAACGCGATGAACAAATTGCCCGCAAACTTATTGAATCGCGCAGGCAAACAGGCTATCCGGAGCATTTTGACGCAACTTACGCAAAGTCAGACAACCCGAGGGTGCTGAAAATTGCCTGCGATATGTTCAACGCAGGTCTGTCAAACGGTCCTTCCATATCTTTTCAAAGCCTGAACCCGGCAACGCTCAAAGCAATCGGGCGCGAGAATATGACTCCCGAAAACTTTGTGCTTGCGCTCAAAAAATATGAGGAATCAGGCATAAGACCCTATTCCGAAATTATTCTCGGCCTGCCGGAAGAAACTTATGAAAGTTTTACAAACGGCATCGGCGAACTTCTGCGGCTCGGTCAGCACAGTTACATAGACATTTTCAGGTGCGAGATTCTTTCAAATTCTTTGCTTGCCGATGATGAAATACGAAAAAAATATCAAATAAAAACAGTAAAGGTGCCTTCAACACTCCACCATGTAAGTGAGGAAGAGTCAAAAAAAAGTTACGGCTTCAGCGAAGTGGTGGTTTCAACATCAAGTATGCCGCCAGACAATATGTTAAAGGCAAATCTTTTTTCAATGACAATTCAGTCCTGCCACCATATGGGGCTGACAAAATATATCGCGATGTATCTGCACAGAGAACACGGTGTTGAATACAGCCTGTTTTACCGCAGGCTTACCGATTTTCTTTTAAATAAAAACAGCGATTTCAGAATTATGAAAAACATTTTTTCCGGGTATCTCAACGGCGAAGGCGAACTGAGTTTCACAGACAAAAGGTTCGGCGCAATAACCTGGTTCCCCGAAGAGGCGTTTTTTTTACGGAGTGTCGAAAACAGAAAAAACTTTTATGCTGATTTAAAAGAATTTGTTGAGCCCTTTATAAATGATGAAAATCTGGCAAGTCAGCTCCTCCGTTTTCAGAGTATGTTTTGCGTAACCCCCGACGCCGCAACAATTCAGGAGAGTTTTGACTTTGATTTTTATTCATTTTTCTTTTGCGGAAAAGATTATGTTGAGAACAAAAAAACAACAGTTACAATCACACCGTTTAAATATTCCGACTGGCAGGAGTGCGCCGTGAGAACAGTCTGGTTCGGCAGAAGGCGCGGTATGACAAACGCTTTTATATCAAATAACGGTATTTCGGTTAAATGAGGTCATAATGAACAACGTTTATTTTTTTCAGGTTTCGGACGCATTCAGCAGCCGTTCCGATCAGATGTATCTGCCTTATGCGGTAGGCACTCTGGCGGCAGTTGCGTGGAGTAATCCCGAAATATCAAAAAAATGGAAACTGAAAAAGATAATATGCAGGCGCGAAAGCCCCGAAATAATTGTCGCACAGCTTGAAAATCCGTCGGTTGCGGCATTTTCCAACTATGTCTGGAATTATGAGTTCAACCTTTACACAGCCTCTCTGCTTAAAGAAAAATATCCGCAGTGCACTGTCGTCTTCGGCGGTCACAATATTTCGCAAAACAACAGGCTGCTTGACAAGCACCGGTTTATAGATGTTCTTATGTTCGGAGAAGGGGAGGAAACTTTTGAGAGACTGTTGCTTGCCTTGGGCAGCGGCAAATCACTTGTCACAATTCCCAATATCGCCTACCGTCTCGGCAAAAATACGGTTCAGACGGCATTTGCCTGTGTTACGGGCACCGATTACCCTTCGCCTTACACAACAGGTGTTTTTGATGATATAATTGCCGAAAACCCCGGCACAAGTTTTTCGGCAATCCTCGAAACAAACAGGGGCTGCCCTTATCACTGCGCGTTCTGCGACTGGGGCCCCATGAAATCTAAGGTGAGGATGTTTCCCATGGAGCGCGTCCGGGGCGATATTGAGTGGTTCTCACAGCATAAAATAGACTATGTATGGGGTGCGGACGGCAATTTCGGGCTTTTTGAACGCGATCGTGAAATCGCCGATATGCTCGTGCAGGCAAAGAAAAAAACAGGCTACCCCCAGCAGATAAAAGTCAACTACGCAAAACTCAACGGTGACAATGTTTTTTATCTGACCAAAAGTTTCGCGGAAAACGGGCTGAGCAAAAGCACAACAATGTCCCTTCAGTCAACCTCCGAAGAGGCGCTCAAAATCACCGGAAGAAAAAATATGAGCAGCGAAATTTTCTCAAGACTCATTTCGGTTTACAGGCACAACAACATCCCCACATACACAGAACTTGTTCTCGCTCTTCCCGGCGAAACAAAGGCAAGTTTTTTTGAAGGCATAGGCAGAATTATTGAGAACGGTCAGCACTCCGTGATTGAAGTTTATGACTGCATTGTGCTTCCGAACTCTACGCTCGCAAATCCCGGTTACATAAAAAAATACGGCATAAAAACCGTTCATCTTCCCTATGTTCAGCAGCACACATCTTCAATAGATAACGAAATTACCGAATACAACGAAACGGTTGTCTCAACCTTCAGTATGACGGCGCAGGAAAGAACAGACTGCCGCTATCTCGCCGTAGTCGTCCAGTGCTTTCACTCGATGGGTCTTCTCAGAAATCTCGCAATATGGCTCAGACACGAAAACAACATTTCCTATTCTGATTTTTACACAAAGCTTTCCCGGTGGCTTAAAGAAAACGGCGGCTGCAAATGGAATCTTTTCCCCGAAATATACCGTAAAATCTTTCTTGTCAATGAAGGAATAAACGAACAGTATATCTACGACGAAGATTTCGGCAATGTTTACTGGCCTATGGATGAAGGCGCGTTTCTGAATATAATCAGACATTATGATGCTTTTTTTGAAGACATAAAGGGCTTTGTTTCAACTCTCGCCGGAACCGGCAGCGCGGTTTTGCAGGTTTTGAGTTTCTGTAAGGCAACCGTGAGAATACCCGAGCCTTTCAGAACACTGTCATATTATGATTACGATTTTCCCGCGTATTTTACGGCGGCGCTTGAAAACGCCCCGGTAAAAGCCGAAAAAGCGCACTGCGCCGTTGACACATCTTCTCTTCAAGCCTATGAAAAATTCAGCGATTACGCCCGCGAGATTGTCTGGTTCGGCAGGCGCAGTCAGAAACTCAATGTTCTTGAATCCGACAAACAGTGTTTTACGGTAACAAAATAATTCAGGATGGTTAAATGAACGTTTATACAGGCAAGTGGGACAATATAATACTCACAGTCGGTTCGCGCAGGCAGAAGAATCTGTGCGAAAAATTACTGTCGGATATGAGAGAAAAACTCCCCGTTCCCATAACGGTAATCGCCGATGATGAACAGGGCTGCCGGCTCGGGTCGGGCGGCGCGATGCTCAATGTTATTGACACCTACTGTATGCCGGGCAAAAAGGTTATGCTTATAAATTCCGGAGGTATGAGCAAGCGTTCTGTCTGTTATGCCGTGCGCGGCAAAGCGTTTGCGGATATCGGCAGCGGCAACGAGGCGGTTACTCTGCTGGAACTTATTGTCAGCGAGGCGAACCGTCTTTCCGGTCATATAAAATCAGGTCTTATGGTCAGTTGCAGCGACATCCTTGTCAAAACAGGCAGTTTTATTCCCGAGTTCAACAACAGCGTCGGCTTCTGTGTGCGCACCGATTTTCAGACGGGCTCACGCCACGGTGTTATGATAAAAACTCCCGACGGCAGGCTTAAAGCCTACCCTCATAAAGTAAACGCGGATGAACTTGAAAAAATATGCAGAGAAAACGGAGACAGGTTCGCTCTTGTCGATACCGGCTTTTCATATTTTTCACCTGAGTTTATAACAGCGGCAAAGCAAATGGTTAAAGAAACCGCCGTCACCGCCAAGCTGCGCGGAGCGGGAATGGAACTCAATCTCTATTCGGATATCATAACACTTCTTTGCGAAACGGCAGACAGGGAGGCTTATCTGAATGAACCGGGTGTTTCCAAAACACACAGAGAGTTCAGAAAGATTCTTTACGGATATTTTTCACCGCTGTCAATGAATGTCTGCGAAATCGCGGGCAATGATTTTCTTCATTTCGGCACAAATTCCGAAAGCCTTAAAAACATAAAATCTCTTTCCGACGGCGCAAGAAGCGGATTTATCTCAGTTAACAGCATCCTGTCCACAACTTCACGCTGTTCGGCGGGCACGGTGCTTGACAATGCGCTTATCGGTGAAAACTGCACAATAGGCAAAAACAGTTTTGCCTGCGATGTTGCTCTTGACAATCTCTCTGTCGGCGATGAAACCCTTGTTTGCGGAATGAAACTTACAGACGGCTCCTATGTTACCTTAGTCTGCCCGGTTGATGAAAATCCCAAGGATGAAATCAACGGCAGAGAACTCTGGAAAACGCCCCGGTTTTTTAAGGGCAGGTCGTTTTCGGATTCATACAGAAAGTTTAAGGAAAACTCCGCCGATGAAAAAGTAAGTATGCAGTTCTGTGTTGAAAATGCCGATTATGACTATTATGCCGAGCACAGAAAATATATAAACGATTTGCGTAATGCCGCAAAATGGAATCCTGAAGAATATACAAAAGCGCGTGCGAAAGTGCTGGATGAATATTTCGGAAGAACGCCTCCTGTCAAAGAACTTGAATGCACCTGTGACAATGTTTCCGTGGCCTTACCCGTGCGCGTTAATCTTTCCGGCACCTGGACCGATGCGCTGCCTTACTGCACCGACAACGGCGGTCAGGTTATCAATATGGCGGCAAAGGTTGACGGCATTCTGCCCATTACCGTCAAGGCGGAAAAACTTGAAGACAAACATCTTGAATTCTGCAACGATAATACGGTTATTTCCCTTTTGCCCGAAGAAATTGATAAAATAGAGGTCAAATGCGGCTTTTCCGATTTTAATCTGCATCTTGCGGCTTTGAAAACCATAGGAGTTACAAAAGATACCGCAATAAAAAACGGCTTCCGGCTCACAACGCAGGTTACGGGCATAGCAAAAGGCTCCGGCCTCGGAACAAGCAGTATTCTTTTAACAGGCTGTTTCCGCGCGCTCGGCAGACTGTTTGCAAAAGACTATTCCGATGATGAAATAATCAATATGGTCTTTGTTGCCGAACAGCTTATGAACACAGGCGGCGGCTGGCAGGATCAGGCGGGCGGCATAACACCTTCAATAAAAATAACCACGGCTCAGCCGGGCATCCCTCAAAAACCTGAAATAAGATACATTGATGTTCCCGATGATTTTATGCCGTTCTTTTCACAGCGGCTTTGCCTTGTTTCAACGGGTGAGCGTCATTTCGGCAGGTTTATGGTCAACAGCGTTATGGGCAGATATTTAAGCGGAGATCCCGTAACATTAAAAGCGTTCAAAGAGTTAAAAGAACTCAATGCGGAACTTGAAAAAGGAATCAATAACGGTGATGAGAAAGTTTTTGCAGACTGTGTGAACCGTCAATGGTCTCTGCTAAAGGAACTTTCACCGGATGTTACCGATGTTCATATTGATAAAATTGTCAACGAGTGCAAAAAATCGGCAGACGCGCTTTGTATATGCGGCGCGGGAGCAGGCGGTTATCTGCTTGCCGTTCTGAAAAAAGATGTTTCATTTGAAGATTTCAGACAGTTTATTTTTGACAATCCTCTTTTTGACGGTATAAAAGATCCCGTCAAAAAAATAACCGCATATCTTTGATTAAATAATTTTTGCAATACCGTAAGCGAAAAGAGGTGATGGCTATGAAAAAACTTTATATGGCTCAGCCTAACTCACAGTATGGGAATTCGGTTTACTTTCCCTATGCTGCGGGTTCGCTTGTCGCTTACGCTTTTGAAGATGAACAGATTAAATCCGAGTATGAGTTCTGCGGTTTTTTTTATAAGCGTCAGAACATAAGCAATGTTGTCGAAACAATGGATAATCCCTTCCTTGTCGGGTTTTCCTGTTATGTCTGGAATTATGAATACAACAAATCCCTTGCCAAAGCGATAAAAGAAAAATTTCCGCAATGCATAACCGTTTTCGGAGGTCATCAGATCAATGCCGGCAGCGATATATGCGGTTCCGGTTATGTTGATTATATTCTGCTCGGTGAGGGGGAGGAGAGTTTCCGTCTTCTTCTTCTGTATCTGTGCGGCAAAATCGAACTTGAAGAAATACCGAATATTCTTTACAGCCAAAACGGTGAAATCAAAAAAACCAAAAGCGAAACCGTTTGCATACCCCAAAGAGTATCGCCTTACCTTAAAGGCTGGTTCGATTCTCTTGTTGAAGATGAAGAACTTGAGTTTTCCTCTATTCTGGAGACGAACAGAGGCTGTCCCAACAAGTGCGCTTTCTGTGATTGGGGCAATATCAAGTCCAGAGTCCGTATGTATGATATTGAAACGGTGTATGCCGAAATCGATTGGATGGCTGAACATAAAATCGAATACTGCTATTGCGCCGACGCAAATTTCGGGCTGTTTCCCAGAGATGAGAAAATAATTGATTATCTGATAAAACGCCACGCCGAAACGGGATATCCGCAAAAATTCCAGGCTACTTATTCAAAAAACAACCCCGAAACCGTTTTCCGCATCAATAAAAGGCTTAACGAGGCGGGTATGTGCAAAGGGGCTACGCTATCGTTTCAGTCGATGAGTCAGGATGTTCTCGACAATATTTACCGCAAAAATATGCCCCTTACAAAATTCCATGAACTTATGCGGATGTATAACCGCAACGGTATTTCGGCATATTCGGAGATTATTCTCGGTCTGCCCGGCGAAACTTATGAGTCTTTCCGCGACGGTATAGAACAGTTGTTGGAATACGGTCAGCATATGTCCATAAATTTCTTTAATTGCGAACTGCTGACAAATTCAATTATGAACGACCCCGAGTATATCAGCCGTTATAATATCCGTTCCGTTATTGCGGAGCAGCATCAGTATCATGTCATTCCCGACAAAAACAGCATTAAAGAGTTTTCAAGAATGGTTGTCGGCACCTCCAGTCTTCCCGAAGAAAAATGGATTGACTGCAACGTTATTTCATCAGTTGTCAGAGCTTTTCACAATCTCGGTCTGCTTCAGTGCTTTGCCATTTATCTCTACTATGAAAAAAATGTCAGATACACAGAGTTTTATGAAAAGCTAATTGATTTTGCAAAAAAGAACCCTCAGACCGTCTGCGGCAGGGCAATACTGTTTCTTTACGGCAAATACAGGCAGATTCTCGGCGGCGACGGCTCGTTTACCTGCAGCGACCCCGATTACGGCGAACTGATATGGCCTCTCGACGAGGGCACATTCCTTATGGTTGCAAAGGATTATTTCACCTTCTATGAAGAGATTATTCCTTTCATTTCCGGCTTTTTTGATGATAAATCGGTTATGGCTGAACTTATGGATTATCAGAAGGCAATCGTCAAAAACCCTTATTCTGAAACGGTAGAACTCAGTTTTAAGCACGACTGGTCCAGATATTTCTCCGATATCTACCAGAATGCATATACAGGACTTCGTGACGGCGATTGTTATATGCGTATAAACGCTTCCGCCATTCCTCACAGTCTGCCCGATTTTGCCCGTGAAATCGTCTGGTTCGGCAGGCGCGGCGGTCAGAATATAATTAAAGATATAGAATACATAAAAAAATAAAAACATAATGGAAACAGGTTATAATCACTTCCATTATGTTTTTGTTATTTATTGTTTCCGAACTTAATGTTCAGCGCTTCCGAAAAATAGAAAAACAACTGTTTTACATCTTTGCCGAAATGTTTTTTTTCGGGGAATTCTTCGCGGTTTCTCCAGGTGACGGGAATTTCCTTTACCTTGATTCCCCGTATCAGCGGCTCTGCAACCATTTCAATTGCAGCGGCCTTTCCGTTTTTTTTATAACGGTTTTCTTTCAGACAGTCTGCCGGCGCAATAATAAACGGGTAAGTGTAATCTGTTATTCCCGCCTTGAAAAGAGCGTTCATAAAAACCTGAAAACTTTTATTCGCGATTTTTCTTAAAGCGCCGTATCCGTCAAAAACCGAACCGTCTGTCCAACGGGAGGCTTTGATAAGCATACCGGGGTTTTGCTTTGACTGCTCTATCAGTGCAGGAACATATTCGGGGTTGCATTCCAGATCGCTTGACATAGCAAGAATATGTGTGCCGCTCGCCGCGTCAAATGTAACCCGGCAGGCGCCGCTGAGGTTTTTGTCATCAGGCGGCTGTTCAATGCTTTGAATTATAGTTCCTGAATAATCTTTCTGAAGCTCGCCGATTGTTTTTTTACAGTTTTCGGTTGTTCTGTCGCAGATGCAGATGAGTATTTCTTTTATATCTTCCTTTCTGCATTTGTCAAGAATTGTGTCAACGCATATCCGCAGTGAAACAGCTTCATTTACGGCAGCCATACATATACTGACAGAATAGTTTTCCAGAAGCAATCACTTCCTTTTTCAGTTTCCGGTTTCCGGTTTAATCTCTATATTGTCTTTATACGACGCCCAGCCCATCCTGCCATACCATACAACCTGCTTGCCGAAAGTTTCCCAGTCAGGCATGGGGTTTGAGTCTTTCATCACCAGCCTGTGCTTCTTTTTATCAAGGGAGTGAAAATCGTTTATATAGGCATCAGACAAAAAAGTGTGAATATCGTAGTTTAAATCAATTTCCGCTTTAGCTTCATCAGGCTTTCTCAGAATGTTTTTCTGATACAGCAGTAAATCATTGAAAACATCATTATCTATATGAAATGTTTTTATATAGGGTGTCAAATCCTCATAAAACTCATCAATTCGGTTCAGAGCGTTAAGGCAATAGTATTCATGGTCCTCCCATATTACATCCCCGCAGTGCTTAAAAACAAGTTTTGTGTTGCCTGAACCGAGAGACAGCCTGTCCGCGTGTTCTTTAATGTCAAAATAAAGTTTTGAAGCAAACAAACCGGGATTGTTCTCAAAATAATCAATAATTCCGTCATAAAATGTTTTATATGGAACTTTCATAACCAGATACAAATAAACTGCAAACGCGCGAAGCAGACCTGAGCCATGAAACGATTTAACAAGATATGCAAACGCGGTGGCGCGCACATACATTTCTCTGCTCATGGTATTTGTTTCAACAACAATCTGATTGTATTCGGGAACAGCGAATGCTTCATTCTGAAAATGCGGGCGTATTAATTCAGATCTGACTGTTTTTATCCCGAATTTTTTTATATAGTCTTTCTGCCCCATCATTGAATTAGGCAGCAGAATACAGCCGTATATTTCAAAAACATAGTGCTGACCTATCTCAAACAAAGTGCATAAACCGCTGATAAAACTGTCATAAGTTTCACCCGGCAGACCCAAAATCAGTTCGGAGTAGGTCTTCATATGTTCTTTGTTATATTTCGCAAGCAGATTTTTATAAAAATCAAGGTCCCTGTTCGTTCTGCCGATGTTTTTCAGAACCTCGGGCGACATACTCTGAAATGAGAGCGTTGCGCCGATTCTGTCAAAATCGCACTCCTTGAATTTTTTTACTATTGCAAAAACATTTTCAAAGTTGTTTTTTGCATAGTTCATACGCATTCTTTCAGGGTATCCCGTTTTCTTCTTAACCTCTACCAGTGCGTCGGCAATTTCAAGGTCCCTGTCAAACATACCGAAATTCGCGTCGGCGCCCCAGACAAAAGCTACCTTATGGTCAGACATCCACTGAACCTCGGCAACAATGCGCTCGAGAGGGAAAAGACGGACTCTTGATTTAAGAAGTCCCCAGTCGCAGTAGGCGCACTGATTTGGGCAGCCGCGGCTTGTTTCGAGAATTGCGTTGAATACAATATCGGGGTGTTCATCAATAATTTTATCAAACCATCCGTTGAGATAGGGCGAAGGGTAGTCGAGAGTTTTCTGGCAGACAGTTTCGGTTCTATTAAAAGAACTGTCGCCGGTCCGGTATGAAATATTCGGAACTTTACTGAAATCACCGTGCGTTGCCAATGCTTCAAAAAGTATCCTCGTTGTGTCTTCGCCTTCACCGTGGCACAGGAAGTCAATAAACGGGTTTTCCGCCAGCATTGTAAAATCGTCCGGAACATTGTGCCCGCCGAAAACAATCACACAGGCGGGAAAACGCTTTTTTATTTCACCGGCAAGAGCTTTGTTATACTCCGTATTCCAACTGTAGCAGGAGAAAGCGACAACAGCAGGGTTCTCGAGTCTTTCCGCTACTTCGTTCACATTTTCTCTTAAAAAAATAAAACCTTTAAAACTATACTCTCTTTTTACAATTTCACTTTCCCACGCTGCGGCGGCAAGAACGCCGGCGGTGTAGGGCAGATATGCGTTCTGATGATTATATGTTGCTGAAACATCAACCTGAACAAAATAAACGTTCTTCAATCCGTCCGGCATCCTTTCATATTATTTTCATAAATAATATATCATATTATCACTTTAAATGCAACCGATTTATGCGTCATCAGAAGGGTAAACCGGCTGTTGCCAAAAAACAAAACTATTGACTCACACGCACTGTTAAATTTATAATAATAACAATATTTTTCAGAGGTGCAGCATTATGAAAAAAAGAAATTTATTTTTCATTTTGATATTGTTAACCGGCATTTCGCTTGCCCTTTCCGGCTGTGCGGGTAAAGAAGCGCCGGTCGAAACATCACTTTCGGCTGAAGAACTCAGTGAAAACCAATCTCTTTTTGATAACAGGTTTGATTTCGATTATCAGTTCGCGGGCGACAAAAGAGCAGTAAACTATAAAGCGTTTACCGAACCGCTTAAAGAGGTTTATATATCATTACCCGAATTCAAAAGCAAAGAAGATATCGACGTCGGCTATATAAGCGATTTCTTTATCCGATTCTTTTCCGGAATCGACCCTTACAGTTTTGACTCGGTTGAGGGTGAAGACGGCAGAACCTACGCCGCCGTGTCAACCGACAGAGTCTATTCCCTGCTGTTCTATATGCTCCGCGTTGATGATTATAAAATGCCCGCAAAAGATGAAAACCCCGATTTTTATGCCCAAGGCGAAAACGCATTTGTTTTAATCAACGAAACAGACGGCTCTGCCTATCATATCACAAAAGAAGTTGACGATGAAACAGGCTGTTATATTATTCTTACAAAAGGCAAAAACGGCAGCGACGCTCCCGAATACCGTGTTGATTTCGCACAAGACGAATACGGTTGCTATATCAGTTCAATTACTGTTTAATAAAATCATTAAAAACAATCATTTTGCCGCACCCTTGGGCGGTCATTCGTAAACCGGTATTGTTTTTCACGCCAAAGCCTAAGCCGCATAACATCGTCAGATTTGCTTACCATACACAAAGTATGATTTCACAAATCTTCCTTGTTCTGCGGCTCATTTTTCCCGTGAAAACTGTTTCACACCTCAAAGAGATGAAATTTGTGCGTATTTGCAGGTTATGACGACGAGGAATAATTGCCGTATCCCGAGAAGGAATGCCTGCAAAGATGTGCTTCAGGTCGCTCTTTGAGGCATTACTGGTTTATGAAGGACCGCCCTTACGGTGCGGCTGTTTTTACGCAAAATCAGAACTTGACAAACCGTAAATAATGTCGTAAAATTAAATTGCAAAAAATCAAATTGTAAAAAACTTATCGGAGGTTTTGTTATGGAATACACATACAGAACAAAAGGCGTCTGTTCGCAGTTCATCAGGTTTAACCTTGACGGCGATAAAGTTTCTGACATCGTTTTTATGGGCGGCTGCCCCGGCAATTTAAAAGCGATTTCCAAACTCGTTGACGGCTGGAGCGTTGAAAAAATCGAGCAGTATCTCAAGGGCAATACCTGCGGCAACAGACCGACATCCTGCGCCGATCAGCTTGCAACGGCTGTGCGTCAGGCTTATGACAGCCAAAACGGCTGATTCGGAGGGTGATATGAACGAATACGATGCTCTTAAACTCGAAAATCAGCTTTGCTTTCCGCTCTATGCGGCTTCAAGAGAAATAATCAAACGCTACAAGCCTTTCCTCGATCCGCTCGGCTTGACCTATACTCAGTATCTGGCAATGATGGTGCTGTGGGACTGCCGCAAAATAAGCGTCAAGGAATTGGGCGAAAAACTGTTTTTAGACAGCGGCACCCTTACTCCGCTTCTCAAGAAACTCGAAGCACAGGGTTTTATTACGCGTCTGCGTTCCGATAAAGATGAACGAGTGCTTATTGTCGAAACAACACCTAAGGGCAGAAGGCTTCGCGAAAAAGCGGTTAATGTTCCTCAGCAGGTCGGTTGTTGTGTAAAACTTACACCTGATGAAGCGCAGCGGCTTTATACCCTTCTTTACAAGTTTCTCGGCACATTGGAGTAATCAAAGCAGAAATCAGCCTCTCGCGAGGCTGATTTTTTCATCTCATTGATTTCTTTTTTCTTCAATCATATCTCTTATACGCTCAGCCGCCGAAGCCGCTTTACCGAAATACTCATCGGGCGTAACATCTTCATACACTCCGCTTGTGTGCCGCATAAGTTCAAGCATAACCGTACCCTCAAAGCCGCTTTTTGCGATAAAACCGGCGGCTTTGTCAAAATCAAGCCCCGCGTCAAACGGAATCATGTGGCGGTCTTCGTTATGCACGGCAAAATTGTCGTGAATATGCAGGGCAACAAGCCTTGAACCGAAAAGCGGCATATATTCGCGGCCGTAAGCGAAGCACGCCTCGTGACCTACATCCCAGCAAAATCCCGCTGTCGGGTATTCCTCCATGGCGAAGGCAATATTTGCAAGTTTGCGCTGGTTCTCAAACGCGATTATCACACCCTTGCTGTCCGCGTAATCGACAAGTTCCTTAAAATGACGGTAGCCGGCATCGCTCACTCTCGGCGCGTCGTCTCCCGATGAAAGGTGAACCACATCAACGGTAATACCGTTTCTCTCGCAGGCGTCAACGCTGTCTTTAAGCATTTTCAGAGCGTCATCGCCGTCGGAGTTGTCTGACCAGATTCTGTTAATTCCCCTGAACGGGGCGTGGCAGGTGTCGGGTGATATGTTCTCTTTTCTTACCGCTTCAACCATTTTGTCAAGGTTCGGGTCGTTCGACATTGTGAACACAGCCTCAAACCCGTGTTTCTTCAATAAAGCAATCTGTTCTTCAATGCTTAACTCGCCTTTTCCGTAGGCGTCCCAGCTTATGCCGATTTTCATTTTCGCACCTTCTTTTCGATAAATCCGAATAGACAATACCACAAAAAAGCGGGTTCGTCAAAAATTTTTTCGGGTTTATGCAATAATTTGCCTTTCTCCTGCGTTTTATCAGTGAAAACAGTCTGAAAGGAGACATTAAAAATGAAAACAAATATCAAAAAAATTCTCTGCGTCGCATCGGCTATTATTCTGGTCGCCCTGATTCTCTGCTCTTGCGGAGCAGCTGTGAAAAACGGCGCGGTTGAGAGAATAGAACAACGATTTGATGCCGTCGGTTCAGAGGAGTCGGCAGATTCAAAATCCGAATCAGGCGTATGGTATGTTGATGCTCTGAACAGAGCAGGAGGTTCGGATGATTACGGTTATTCGTCAGCGGTGCCCGAAGAATCATTTACCGATAACGGCAATTCAGCAAAAAGCGATTACAGCGCAATAGCGGATTCCTCATCCCGTAAACTCATAAGAGACGCAACTCTTGACATCGAAACAGAACAGTATGACAAGTTTGTTTCCGAACTCAACAAAGCGATTATTCAGGCAGGCGGATATATAGAATCCTCATCCGAATCCGGCAATACCTACAATTACACAAACTCCCGTTATCAGTATTTGACAATCCGCATCCCCGCCGAAAAACTCGACGGTTTTCTCAGCAGCGTTTCAACGCTCGCTACCGTTACTTCAAAAGAAATCTCCGTTAAAGAAATTACGGGGCAGTATATCAGCACGCAGAGCAGAATAAAGGCGCTCGAAACAGAGTATGACGCCCTTCTTAAAATCCTTGCCAAAGCCGAAAAAGTATCAGACCTTATCACCATTCAGGACCGTCTGACCGAAATTAACGCCGAACTTGAAATGAACAAAACAACTCTCAAAACCTATGATGAACAAATAGCATACTCAACCGTCACAATGAGCATTGACGAGGTTGAGAGAGTAACGACAACAATGGAGAAAAAGACTTTCGGTCAGGAACTGAAAAGCAGACTTTCCGACAATCTCTACAATATTTCTCAGGGCACGCGCTCATTCGCATTATGGTTTATCAGTTCGCTGCCTTATATCCTCATTTTCGCTTTCTTTGCGGCGGTTGTGCTGATTATTGTCATACGCATAAGAAAGCACAAAAAAGCAAAATGGCAAAATTCAGTTATACAGCAGAAATCCGAAAACACCGGCAAATAAAAAACAGGTTGAGAACAGCGCGGCGGTGTGTTAAAATGATTGTATAATTATCAGCCGGAGGTCGGTTCAATGAGCGAAAAGCTGTCGGGCAGAGATGCCTTCAACTACGCCTTTGAAAACTTTACCGATACGGTTTACCGTGTCGCCGCGCACAATACCGCAACAACTGCGGACGCGGAGGATATTTCACAGGAAGTTTTCATAAAACTCCTTGAAAAAACAAGGTCTTTCAAAAATCCGGAACACCTTAAAGCGTGGCTTATACGCGTTACAATCAATCTCAGCCGTTCCCTTTACCGCTCATCAAAAAGGCAGACGGAACTGGGCGCGGATATTCCCGCGCCCGAAAATGAAGATATAAAAGTTATAGACTATGTCAGGGCCCTGCCCGAAAAGTACCGCAACACAATTTATCTGCATTATTACGAAGGCTATTCCGCTGCGGAAATCGCGGATATTCTCGGCTCAAAACAGAACACGGTCCTGTCGTGGCTTAAGCGGGGCAGGGAGTTATTAAAAGAACAGATAGGGGGATTTGACGATGAATAACAAAGAAAAATATATTGCCGAAGTCGATTCCCTTAAAGCGGGCGAAGAACTTAAAAACGCGATTCTCGAAAACGCGCAGATAAAACCGAAAAAGAATGTTTACAAAAAGATAATTCCTCTTGCCGCCTGCCTTGTCATCGCCGTTCTTTTAGCCCTTCCCGGTTTCGTTTTCAGAGCAGGCAACGCAGCAAAAGATGCTGCGCAGGAAGTCGCTTATGACGCCGCTGTTGCCGAGAATGAGGTCGCTGTCGCGGAAGAAAGCGCAGACAGCAAATCGGCAAACTCAGAATCCGGTTCAGGTGGAATGTATATTGACGCTCTCAACAGAGGTCTTAACGGTATGGAACAGCGGGCGATTCTCGGTTACAGTTACAACAGCGAAGGTGATTATTTCTACACAGATGACAAAGACTGCTGGCAGTATGGTTACGGCTACAATGAAGTAAATGACCGGGCAGCAGGCTTCGCAATTATGTATAATGATAAAGTCAGAATCCGCTTTGACTATGACGACAAAGCTTACATGATTCAGCTTTGGAAAGGCCAGTACGGCTGGGTGTTCGTAGGCGCCGAAATCGGTGTTTACACATCAAAGCAGTTCAAAACAGCCGAAATCGATAAGACCGATATCAACCGCTATCAGTGCGCCGACAAGTCCGACTGGCTCAATATGAGTATGGATGTTTATTGGGACAGCAACAAAAACGGCAACTACGAGAGAATCTTCTCAAGGCCCTACACCAAATACTGGTGGTGCACCGGCTTCAGGTTCGGCACCCTCAATAAATTCTCATCCCCCATCACCGAACTCATTATGAAAGCGAGAATCACATTCAAAACCGCAACACAGGCATCGCTCTTTACAAACGGTATGAAGAAGGGCGGCTTCAGGGCGGCATCATCGGCAGGCAGCCTTTCAAACGACAGCATCTTCCGGAACGGTTCTGATGTTTATTTCCGATGGTGTTCAATTTCATAAGTTCCCGGTCCGCCGCCGCAGAGGGACGGAACTCCGAAAGAAAGCACAACAAACACAACAAAAACCGGCAGCATTTGGGATATGCCCGCAATACCTTCAACCACTGCTGCGACGGCTGAATCTTCAACAGATGTCACTGCGGTTTCCGGTAAACAATCAATTTACCGACCAAAGAGATAGGAAAATTATTAAAATAACCTTAAATTTAATATTTTGTATTTACAAAAGCACTCTTTTTTGTTATATTGATAAAGATATTGATAAAAAGGAGTGCTTTTATATGCCTTTCTCAGATCTCGGTGTTCTTCTCGGCGAGGTTTCGCGCCAGCAGATTATACACACTTCAAAAAATCCTCTCAAAGCACAGAACAATGTTCTTAAAAAAATCGTCCGCAGAAATAAAAACTGTGAACTCGGCCAAAAACTCAATCTCAAAGATGTTCACTCAATCAAAGATTATCAGGATATAGTTCCTCTTTCAACATACGCGGATTATGAACCCTATGTTGACCGTATGATGAACAACGGCGAAAAACGCCTTATGTTCAACGGTATGAACCTTCGTTACGCTTCATCATCGGGTTCCGTAGGCAAACCGAAAATGCTTCCCAAGGGTCTCAACGATCTCTGGAAAATGCAGTGCATCGGTTTCTCCGTTTCGGTTACAACCGCCTATCATCACCTTAAAGGCAAGGGCATCCGTCTCAAAAATCAGCTCGGCCCTCTCGCTCTCAACCTTTCGGGTCACAAAACTCCCGACGGCAAAATGAGCAACGGCGCCGCGCAGATTCCCCTGCGTATGTTAAAGCCCATTCTCCCGTTCTTCTGCACATCCCCCCTTCCTCTGCTTTTCCCCAATCTTGAAGACAAATTCGACACATCTTACCTTCACCTGCGTTTCTGCCTTGAAAACAAGAAGGTTACATATCTCGGCTCAATAGTCGTCACTCTTCTCACTCAGATGTTCGACTATCTTGAGGAGAACTGGGAAATGCTCTGCGACGACATTGAAAAAGGCATTATCAACCCCGATATTGACTGCCCTGAGTATTTCCGCAAAAAGTATGCAAAAAAATTCAAGCCCAACCCCGAAAGAGCGGCTGAACTTCGCAAAGAGTTCGAAAAAGGCTTTGACGACCCCATCGCTCCCCGCATCTGGCCCAACCTTCAGTGGGCATACGGTATGATGAGTTCCAACCTTGCGATTTACGCCGAAAAACTCCGTAAGGCAATAGGTCCCGACATAGGCATTCACCGTATGGGATATGCCGCGGCGGAAGGCTATTTCGCAACACCGCTTGAACTTGATGTTGAAGACTATGTCGCAATTCCCTACACCGTTTTCTTCGAGTTCCTTCCCATTGAAGAAGATGAAGAAAAAGCCGATGACTCAGTCAGACCTCTTCTTCTCAATGAACTTGAAGTCGGCAAAATGTATGAGATGATTGTCTCCAACTTCTCCGGTCTTTACAGATATAAAATGGAAGATGTCATCAAGGTTACCGGTATGTTCAACAACACTCCGAGAATCCAGCTCTGCTACAGACAGAATCTTTCAATGAATGTCGCCAACGAGAAGACCACAACCGATATGACCGACGCCGCCGTAGCGCAAATAGTCAAAGAAGTCGGCGCTGAATATCAGGGCTTCAGCTTCTATCCCGATTTCACTACCAAGCCGCCCAGATACACCCTTCTTATGGAAATCAAAGGCGACAATACCGATGAAGAAAAAAGACAGGCGCTCATCGAAGCTCTCGACCACGCGATGGATGACATCAACGAGAAATATTATAAATACCGCCGCTGGGGTATGCTCGGTAAACCCGAGGTTCTCTTCCTTAAAGAAAACGCTTATCTTGATTACAACAAGTTCCTTACCGACAAGGGCGTTGTTCTCAACCAGATTAAGCCCGTAACTGTCATCAACAACGAAGAGAGAGAGCAGTTCTTCTTCTCACATGTCGCAACAGACGCTCCCGTTGTCAAAGATGTTCTCGCGAAATTCGAGGGTTAAGGCAAATCCTTTGTTTTACCTATTGACAAAATACAAAACTGTGATATACTAATTACCAACCGTAAAGGTAGGTAAATAAATCACCGCCGTTTACGGCGGTGATTTTGTCATTTAATAACGGTATAATTGTAATAACATAAGGAGTTAATATGATTTACGCAGACAACGCATCAACAACAAAAATGAGCATAACGGCAATCAACGCCATGCTGCCTTATTTCGACAATATCTACGGCAACCCTTCAAGCCTTTACGCTTTCGGGCAGGAGGCAAAGGAGGCGCTTGAAGATTGCAGAGCGAGAGTGGCGGCATGTCTCAACTGCGAGCCCCGTGAAATTACCTTCACATCAGGCGGCAGTGAAGCGGACAATCAGGCGATTATCTCCGCCGCAAGGTTTGGCGCAAAAAAAGGCAAAAAGCACATAATTTCAACCGCGTTTGAACATCACGCTGTTCTTCACACTCTTAAAGCGCTCGAAAAAGAGGGTTTTGAAATAACCCTTCTCGATGTTCACACAACAGGTCTTGTAACCCCCGAACAGGTCCGTGACGCCATAAGAGACGACACCTGCCTTGTCACAATAATGTTCGCAAATAACGAGATAGGCACAGTCGAGCCTATAAAAGAAATCGCCGAGGTCTGCCGTGAGAAAAAGGTTGTTTTTCACACAGATGCCGTTCAGGCTGTCGGTCATGTAAAAGTGGATGTTCAGGAGCAGAACATTGATATGCTTTCAATTTCCGCTCACAAATTCCACGGTCCCAAGGGCGTGGGCGTGCTGTATGCCAAAAAAGGCATTCCGCTTACATCCGTCATAAACGGCGGCGCGCAGGAGAGAGGCAAAAGAGCCGGCACAGAGAACATCGCGGGCATTGCGGGCATGACCGCCGCTCTTGAGGAAGCGTGTAAAAACATTGATGAAAACGCCGCAAAAACAATTCCTCTGCGTGACAGGCTTATTGCCGGTCTTGATAAAATCCCTTACGGCGAACTCAACGGCACACTTGAAAAACGCCTGCCCGGCAATGTCAATTTCTGCTTTGAGGGCATAGAGGGCGAGTCCCTTCTGCTTCTGCTTGATGACAAAGGCGTGTGCGCTTCATCGGGTTCCGCCTGCACATCCGGCTCGCTCGACCCCAGCCATGTTCTGCTCGCGATAGGCAGACCGCATGAGGTTGCTCACGGCTCGTTAAGGCTTACAATCAATGAAGAATTTACCGAAAAAGATATTGATTACATTATTGAAGCGGTTACCGATGTGGTAACTTATCTCAGAAATATGTCACCGTTCTGGCGTGACCTTGTAAACGGCGCACGTCCCCATGTTTTTGCTAAGTGAAAGGAGAATAAAAATGGCACTTTACAGCGAAAAAGTTATGGATCATTTTCGCAATCCCCGAAATGTCGGTGTGATTGAAAACGCAGACGGCGTAGGCGAAGTCGGCAACCCCGTGTGCGGCGATATTATGAAGATTTATCTCAAAATTGACAATGATGTTGTTACCGATGTAAAATTTGAAACTTTCGGTTGCGGCAGCGCGATCGCCTCAAGCTCAATGGCTACCGAGCTTATCAAAGGCAAACCCGTTTCGGAGGTTTTACAGCTTACTAATAAGGCAGTTGTAGAGGCTCTCGACGGTCTGCCGGCACATAAACTGCATTGCTCCGTGCTGGCGGAAGAAGCAATTAAAAAAGCGCTTAAAGATTATTACGACAAAAACGGAATCGAATATGACCGTTCTCTGTTTCCGGATTGTGACGGCTGTGAGCATTGCTGCGGTCAATGAGTATTGTCGAACGCCTTCGGGCGGACCGCAACCTGCCCGACGAAGAACTGAAAACCCTGCTTGAATCAGACCGCTTCGATGAAGAACTTTTTAAAGCGGCTGATGAAGTCAGGCGCTCTGTTTACGGCACGGAAGTTTTTCTGCGCGGGCTTATAGAGTTTACCAATTACTGCAAAAACGACTGTCTCTACTGCGGAATCCGCCGCAGTAACACAGCCGACAGATACCGCCTTTCAAAAGAACGGATTCTTGACTGCTGCAAAACAGGTTACAAACTCGGCTACCGCACCTTCGTTCTGCAGGGTGGGGAAGACCCGTTTTACACAGACGATGTGCTTTGTGAGATTGTTTCATCAATCCGTCATTTTTATCCGGGCTGTGCAATTACCCTTTCAATAGGAGAAAGAAGCGAAGAAAGTTACCGCCGACTTTTTGAAAGCGGAGCAAACAGGTTTCTCCTGCGGCACGAAACGGCGGATGAAGAGCATTACGCAATACTTCACCCCGGCGAAATGTCGCTTGCAAACCGCAAACAATGTCTGTTCAACCTCAAAAAAACAGGCTATCAGGTCGGTTCCGGCTTTATGGTCGGCTCGCCTTATCAGACAATGCATAACATCATAAGTGACCTGCGTTTTTTGCAGGAACTGTCTCCCGATATGATAGGCATCGGGCCGTTTCTTCCCGCCGCAGGCACTCCGTTTGAAAACTTCCCGCAGGGCAGTGTTAAACTTACTTTACGGCTCATTTCAGTTCTGCGCCTTATGTTTCCTCACGCCCTTATTCCGTCAACAACGGCTCTCGGCACACTGCACCCGCAGGGCAGGGAACTCGGGCTCAAAGCGGGCGCAAATGTTGTAATGCCGAATCTCTCGCCCGTCGAATACCGCGGCAAATACTCCATTTATGACAATAAAATCTGCACAGGCGAAGAGTCGGCGCAGTGCAAAGACTGCCTCAGAATGAGAATAGAAAGCGCCGGCTACGAGATATCGGATTCCGTCGGCGATGTCAGAAGGGTTTATTAAATGAAAGCATTGATTGCAATGAGCGGCGGGGTTGATTCATCCGTCGCCGCTTATCTTATGAAATCACAGGGCTTTGACTGCATAGGCTGCACAATGAAGCTTTTCGACAATAAAGATGAACAGATAAGTCAGGGCAAAACCTGCTGTTCGCTTGAAGATGTCGAGGATGCGCGTTCTGTCGCCTTCCGCCTCGGAATGCCTTATTATGTTTTCAATTTTACGGGTGATTTCGATAAAAAAGTAATTGACAATTTCATAAACTGCTATGAAAAGGGGATGACCCCAAACCCCTGCATCGACTGCAACCGATATATGAAATTCGACGGCCTTTATGAGCGCGCAAAAGTGCTCGGATGCGATTATATAGTCACCGGTCACTACGCAAGAATCGAAAAACATGGCGAAAAATTCGTTCTTAAAAAAGCGCTCGATTCAACCAAAGACCAGAGTTATGTTCTCTACTCCTTCAATCAAGAGCAACTCGCGCATACAATGTTCCCTCTCGGCGAACTCACAAAGGTTCAGACGCGTGAAATCGCCGAACAAAACGGTTTTATAAACGCTTCAAAGCCCGACAGTCAGGATATCTGCTTTGTTCCCGACGGCGACTACGCGAGGATAATAGAAGAACGCACAGGCAAAGTTTACCCCAAGGGCAGTTTTGTCAGAAAAGACGGCTCTGTTCTGGGCGAACATAAAGGAATTATCCACTACACAATAGGTCAGCGCAAAGGGCTCGGCATTTCCGCCCCCGAACCGCTGTTTGTTCTCTCAATAAACCCGCATAACAACACCGTCGTTCTCGGCAGTCACGAAGATTTGTTCTGTGATGAACTTTATGTCAGCGGCTTCAACTGGATTTCCGGCGAAACGCCGCGGGGCGCTTTTCATTGCAACGCAAAAATCCGTTACAGGCAAAAAGAACAGCCCGCAACGGTAGCTCCTCTTGATAATTCAAGAATAAAAATAAAATTTGACGAGCCGCAGCGGGCAATAACACCCGGTCAGTCAGCCGTGCTTTATGACGGCGATGTTGTGCTCGGCGGCGGAATAATAGAGCGTAACGATTATGAGCAGATTTGAAAGAACACAAATGCTTCTCGGCGAAGCGGCAATGAAAAAACTCGCTTTATCACGCGTTGCCGTTTTCGGCGCGGGAGGCGTCGGCGGCTATGTTATTGAAGCCCTTGCCCGTTCCGGCGTGGGCGCTCTCGACATCATAGACCACGACGCTTTGAGCGAGTCCAACATAAACCGTCAGATTTTCGCAACAGAAAGCACCCTCGGTATGAGTAAAGCCGATGCCGCGAAACAGCGTGTTAAAGAAATCAATCCGGGCTGTAAGGTCAACGCTGTAAAACTTTTCTATCTGCCAGGCACACAGAATGAAATCGATTTCACACAATATGATTATGTTGTTGACGCAATAGACACGGTGACGGGCAAACTTCTCATAATTCAGAACGCAAAAAAAGCGGGAGTTCCCGTCATCAGCGCAATGGGCACGGGCAACAAACTCGACCCGTCAAAACTTAAAGTTGCCGATATTTACGAAACCTCCGTCTGCCCTCTCGCGAGAATTATGCGCAGCGAACTGCGAAAAAGGAATATAGACTCACTGAAAGTTGTTTATTCCGCAGAAAAGGCTGTTAAGCCCGTTGAACCCGCCGAAAATACAGACGGCTCTGCCCGCCGCGACACGCCCGGCTCAACCGCGTTTGTTCCGCCGGCAGCCGGTCTTCTCATCGCCTCGCAGGTTGTTAAAGATTTAACGGGAATCCGCAATGAAGATTAAAAAGTCAGGTGTAATAATATGATGATTTCAACAAGGGGCAAATACGCCCTGAGAGTTATGATTGATTTGGCTGAAAACAGCGACGGCGGCTATATCGCGATGAAAAAGATTGCCGAAAGGCAGAACATATCGCTCAAATATATCGAAAGAATCCTGCCTCCGCTTGTCAAAGCGGATTTAATCGAGGGCGTTCACGGCAAAGGCGGCGGATACAAACTGACCCGCAAGCCCGAAGAGTATAAAATCTCCGAGATTCTCTCAATCACAGAGGGCGATCTTGCGCCCGTTACCTGCCTCGAATGCGGAGCGGAACCCTGCAAAATGCACGCGGAATGCAGAACCCTCCCTCTCTGGAGCGAACTCAATAAACTCATTTACAATTATCTCGATTCCGTAACCATCGCCGATTTAATGCGCGATATGAAATCATAAAAGCAGGCATCCGCCTGCTTTTTCTCATATTGAAAATACTATGAAGTTTTCAGACCTGACACAGCCTCTCTTTCAGGGGCGCGGGTGTCCGGTGGGCGAAGCACCGACCGAGCCGGCAGGCGAGACAAGTGGCTTGCGAGTGTAACGGGCAAGACGGGAAGGGTTCACATCCACCATCAGCCTTCCAACCAAAAAGCACAAATTCAGTTCAGTGTTTTTTCGCCGTTGTCATAAAGCGTTTCATTAATTTCGGGAACGGTTTTGTTTTCATTCAGACCGAGAATAATAATACTGTCTCTTTTGGTTTTCGGGTATAAAGCGGCAAAGCCGGCGATTTTTAAGATAGTTTGAGTCTCTTCCAAATCCATCTCCATTGCAACACAAATGCAAATCAGAGAGTCCCGCGACGGCTGTCGGGTGCCGGCAAAAATCTGATAACCCATAACCTCACTGAACTCGGTTTTTTTAATAACATCTGTCTTGACTAACCCTTTTTTTGCCATTATATTGTTTAAGTAGGTTGAGAGCTCATCGCTGACCATATACCGGGAGTTTTCTTTAAGATAATCTCCTATATTGTTTGCTTTAAGCAACTCGTCCATAAGTTCGTCAGTTGATTTTTTTATCATAAATATATCTCTCCGGGAGTGATTATTTGCAGTCTGAATTTGATTCAATTATTGCAGAGCAGTTTGAGTTTGTCAAGTCTGTTACCGTTAAAGCAAACAAAACCGTAAATGTGTTGCGTCACAAGAAAAGCGGCAAAAAAATGGTGGTTATCAACGGCAAAGGAAAAAAAGATGTTTATGATTTTCTGATGGGAATTTCACATCCGAATCTCCCGCGTATTTATTCAGTTGAGGTTGAGGACGATAAACTTAAAGTATATGAAGATTATATTGACGGAATAACCGTCGGAGATGTTCTTCAGACCGGGCTTTATAAAGAAAGCGGGGTAAAAGCGGTTGTAACCGGTGTTTGCAGCGCTCTTGATGTTTTACATAATAGCAACATCATTCACCGTGATATAAAACCGGAAAATGTAATTGTTGATACATCCGGTAACATCAGGTTGATTGATTTTGATTCCGCAAGAATTTACAAAACTTATCAGCCGCTTGATACTGCCTTTACGGGCACGGCGGGGTTTGCCGCACCGGAACAGTTTGCAATTTCTCAAACCGATCCGAGAACAGATATTTTCGCCTTGGGAATAATGATGAATGTGATGCTTACCGGCGAGCACCCGTCAAAAAAACTCTACGGCGGCAGATACGGCAGAATAATCGAAAAATGCATCTGTGTTGACCCGAACGGACGCTTTCAGAGCGCAAAAGCTCTTGCGCAAAGCTTGTGAGTCAGACATCACGCGGCAGGTCACGGATAAATCCGTGCCGCCGTCAAAATCCAACATCTGACATTCGGCACCCGGAACATAGGCGCCCCTATCAGAGGAGCTGTCGCATTTATGCGACTGAGGGGTTTGTGTCTGACATCCGAAATCCAAACCGGTTGGGGCGACTATCAGTCGCCCGCAAAAACCATAACAAACTCCAAACTCAACGGCACGCCGTTCCGCGTTCCGCTGTTTGTCATTCCGGACGAAAGTGAATAATTCTGCAAAACCGGATTTATAATCATTTACAAATTAACAATTATATTATATAATAATATTTCAATGTTGCAAAAGGGGGGCAGAGCCATGCACGAGAATCACAGGGCAAGGGTCCGCGAGCGTTATTTCGCGGGCGGATTTGAAAATATGGATGATCGCGCGGTGCTTGAAATGCTTCTGTTTTACTGCATTCCCCGCAAAGACACAAACCCTGTCGCTAAACTTCTGCTTGACACTTTCGGCTCTCTTTCAGGCGTGCTTGAAGCGTCTCCCGATGACCTCCGCTCGCTTAAAGGCATCGGCGACAATGCCGCCGCATTTCTCACCATGCTACCGCAGGTCTGCAAAAGGTATATGACAGGCACACTTACCGAAAAAAGCCTTTGGCTTGACGATTCCGACTCCGTTTCTCAGTTCATAAAAAGCAGTTTTCTCGCCGAGAAAAACGAGAAATTTATGCTTCTGTGTTTTGACGGAGCGGGCAGACTTACAAACACAAGCGAAACGCAGGGCGAAAAAGGGCAGGTTATTCCCGATTTTACGGACCTGCTTGACTTCTCAAAACGATGCAGAGCAAAAACGGTAATTATCGCTCACAACCATCCTGACGGAGTCGCTTCCCCCTCCCGTGATGATGTAACTTCCACCGAAAGCCTTATTTCGGCGTTCAAAAAAAACGGAATAATTTTGGCAGACCACTTTATAGCAGGCGTTGACGGTATTCTTTCAATGCGCTCAACCGGGCGTTTCAACTCTTTGTTCTGAATATGGATAAATTTATACTTCACTCAACTTACAAACCTACGGGTGATCAGCCCGAAGCAATCGAAAAGCTTGTTGACGGTCTCAACAAAGGCTATAATGAACAGACTCTGCTCGGCGTTACGGGTTCGGGCAAAACGTTCACTATGGCAAACATCATTGAGCGTGTCAACAGGCCTACTCTCGTTCTTGCTCATAACAAAATATTAGCCGCCCAGCTTTGTTCCGAATTCCGCGAATTTTTCCCCGAAAACGCGGTCGAGTATTTTGTTTCATATTATGATTATTATCAGCCCGAAGCATATATTCCCACGACAGATACCTATATTGAAAAGGACTCTGCCGTAAATGAAGAAATCGAGCGTCTGCGGCACTCTGCCACATCTTCGCTCTCCGAACGCAGAGATGTTATTATCGTTGCCAGCGTTTCGTGCATCTACACCCTCGGCGACCCGATTGATTACCGCAGTATGGTGATTTCTTTAAGGCAGGGTATGGAAAAATCACGCGACGACCTTATTGCAAAACTTGTTGAAATCCAGTATGAGCGCAACGATATTAACTTTGTTCGCAACAAGTTCCGCGTCCGCGGCGATGTGGTTGAAATCTTTCCCGTTTATTCAAATGAAAATGCAATCAGAGTTGAGTTTTTCGGCGATGAAATCGACCGAATAAGCGAGATAAATCCCCTGACCGGTCAGGTTAAGGAAGTGCTTTCACACATAGCAATTTACCCCGCTTCACATTATGTTATCTCCGCCGACAAAATGGAAAAATCCCTTTCAAAAATTCACGATGAAATGATTGAGAGAGTGCGTTTCTTTGAGTCGGAAGGCAAACTCCTTGAAGCGGAACGCATAAGGCAGCGAACGGAATATGATATTGAAATGCTGCGTGAAACAGGCTTCTGCAAAGGCATTGAGAACTATTCGCGCATTATGTCCGGCAGACCGGCGGGTTCAACGCCCTTTACCCTTCTAAACTATATGCCCGATGATTTTGTGCTTTTCATAGACGAATCTCATGTCACTCTCCCTCAGGTGCACGGTATGCACGGCGGCGACCGCTCCCGCAAAAAAAGTCTTATTGATTTCGGCTTCCGTCTGCCTTCGGCTTATGACAACAGACCGCTCACCTTTGATGAGTTTTATGAAAGGGTGGGGCAGAAGATATTTGTAAGCGCAACACCCGGTGAATTTGAAAAATCAAAGAGCGTGCAGACCGCCGAACAGGTAATACGCCCCACCGGTCTTCTGGATCCGCTCATCAGTGTCCGCCCCACCGACGGTCAGATTGACGACCTCGTCTCTGAAATTAACACAAGAATCGAGCGTAAGGAGAGGGTGCTTGTCACCACTCTCACCAAAAAAATGGCGGAAGACCTTACCGATTATATTGATAATTTAGGCATAAAAGTCCGCTATATGCACCACGATGTTGACACTATAGAGCGTATGGAGATAATCCGCGGTCTTCGTCTCGGCGATTTCGATGTTCTTGTCGGCATCAACCTTTTAAGAGAGGGTCTTGATATTCCCGAAGTCTCGCTTGTGGTTATCCTCGACGCGGATAAAGAAGGCTTCCTGCGTTCCGAAACATCACTTATTCAGACCGTCGGCAGGGCCGCGAGAAACGCGGGCGGTGAAGTTATAATGTATGCCGACACCGTCACACCTTCAATGGAACGCGCAATAACCGAGACAAACCGCCGCCGCGAAAAGCAGCAGAAATATAATGAAGAACACGGCATAGTCCCAAAAACAATAGTTAAAGATGTCCATGACATTATCAGAATTTCATCCGATGAAAGCAAAGAAAAGCCGGTTTCAAAAATGAGCAAAAAAGAGCGCGAAGCCCTTATTGTCAGGCTGACCTCCGAAATGAAACAGGCTGCGAAAATTCTTGAATTTGAGCAGGCGGCTTATCTTCGCGACAGAATTGAAAAACTCAGGCAGGGTAAATAATGGCACAGAAAAGCATTTTTGTAAAAGGCGCAAGGGTTCACAATCTTAAAAATATTGATGTAAGTATTCCGAGACACTCACTGACCGTTTTTACCGGTCTGTCGGGTTCGGGCAAGTCTTCTCTTGCTTTGACACAATCTACGCCGAAGGTCAGCGCAGGTACGTGGAATCGCTTTCATCTTATGCAAGGCAGTTTCTCGGGCAGATGGAAAAACCCGATGTGGAATACATAGAAGGTCTTTCGCCCGCAATCTCAATTGACCAGAAAACAACTTCACGCAACCCGCGCTCAACCGTCGGCACCGTTACTGAAATATACGATTATCTCCGTCTGCTCTATGCAAGAATAGGCGTGCCTCACTGCCCCGTCTGCGGGCGTGAAATTGCCAGACAGACCGTTGATGATGTCTGCGATTCCGTTATGGGACTTGAAGAAGGCACAAAAATTCAACTTATGGCTCCCATAGCAATGGGTAAAAAGGGCGAATTTGTCAAAGAACTTGACAGCATCCGCAAAAGCGGTTTTGCCCGTGTGCGTGTTGACGGAATAATCTATGATTTGTCCGAAACAATCAAACTCGACAAAAACATAAAACACAACATCGAGGTTGTCGTTGACCGCCTCGTTATCAAAGAGAATATCCGTTCAAGGCTTACCGATTCAATCGAAACGGCAACAAAACTCAGCGACGGCATTTTGCTTGTTGATGTTGTTGACGGTGATGAAAAACTGTTTTCTCTCAATTACGCCTGCCCCGAGCACGGCGTGAGTATGGAGGAACTTGAGCCGCGCTCATTTTCGTTTAACAATCCTTTCGGCGCCTGCAAAACCTGTTCGGGTCTCGGCGTCTTTATGAAGCCGGATGAAAACCTTGTGGTGCCCGACGGCTCGCTTTCCATCCTGCAGGGCGCAATAAAACTTTCCGGCTGGTCTGTCGCGGATGGCGGCACAATAGCGCAGATGTATTATGAAGGCCTCGCGAGAGAATACAACTTCACTCTTGACACACCCTTTGATAAACTTTCAAAACAGGCGCGTAACGCAATCTTTTACGGCACAAACGGCAAAAAGATTAAACTTGAACGCCGCAATGAATACGGCAGCGGCACCTATTTAACCGATTTTGAGGGTGTAATAAATAACCTTGAACGCCGCTACACAACAACCGCAAGCGAGTGGTCAAAAAACGAAATTGAGCAGTATATGACCGAACAGGTCTGTCCCGATTGCAAGGGCGCGCGCCTTCGCAAGGAGTCCATGGGCGTTACCGTCGGCGGCATAAACATTAAAGAATTTACCGACAAATCAATAAAAGATGAACTGAAATTTCTCGATGAACTCAAACTGAGCGACCGCGATATGCAGATCGCCCGTCTTATTCTCAAAGAAATCCGTTCACGGCTTGAGTTTTTAAGCGATGTCGGTCTGGATTATCTTACCCTTTCGCGCTCATCCGGCACGCTCTCCGGCGGCGAAAGCCAGCGAATCCGCCTTGCCACGCAGATAGGTTCCTCCCTTGTCGGCGTTATGTATATCCTCGATGAACCGAGCATAGGCCTGCACCAGAAAGATAACGAGAAACTGCTTGCAACACTTAAAAACCTGCGCGATATGGGCAACACCCTGATTGTGGTTGAACACGATGAAGAAACCATGCTCGCGGCGGATTATATTGTGGATATCGGTCCCGGTGCGGGTATTCACGGGGGCACCCTCGTTTATTCGGGCACTGTTGACGGCATAAAGAAATGCAAAGAGTCCGTAACCGGTCAGTATCTCAGCGGCAAAAAGTCAATTCCGGTGCCCGAAGCAAGAAGGCGGGGCAGCGGCAAAGAACTTATTGTTCACGGCGCTGCTGAAAACAACCTCAAAAACATAGATGTCGCTTTTCCGCTCGGTGAGTTTATTTGTGTAACAGGCGTTTCCGGCAGCGGCAAATCTTCACTGATAAATGAAATAGTCTATAAAAAACTCGCCTCAAAACTCAATAACGCAAAAACTTTCGCCGGCAAAAACAGCGGCTTTGAAGGCATTGAATATCTCGACAAGGTCATCTGCATTGATCAGTCGCCCATAGGCAGAACGCCCCGTTCAAATCCCGCTACCTATACGGGAGTTTTCAATGATATACGCGACCTTTACGCTTCGCTTGCCGACTCAAAAAAACGCGGCTATAAAGCAAACCGATTCTCGTTCAATGTCAAGGGCGGCAGGTGCGAAGCCTGTCAGGGCGACGGTTCCGTAAAAATCGAAATGCACTTTTTAGCCGATATTTATGTTCCCTGCGATGTCTGCAAGGGCGCAAGATACAACAAAGAAACCCTTGAAATAAGGTTCAAGGGCAAAAACATTTTCGAAGTGCTCGAGATGACGGTCGAGGAGAGCCTGTCATTCTTTGAGAACCAGCAGAAAATCCGCAAAAAACTTCAGACGCTCTATGATGTCGGGCTCGGTTACGTCAAACTGGGTCAGTCGGCAACAACCCTTTCCGGCGGCGAAGCGCAGAGAGTAAAACTCGCAACCGAACTTTCTCGCCCCGCCACGGGCAGAACGGTCTATATCCTCGACGAGCCCACAACCGGGCTTCACACCGACGATGTCCGCTGTCTCATAAATGTTCTGCAAAAACTTGTCGATTCAGGCAACACCGTTATTGTCATTGAACATAACCTCGATGTTATCAAGTGTTCCGACCATATTATCGACCTCGGTCCCGACGGCGGCGACAGAGGCGGCAAAATTGTTGCCTGCGGCACACCCGAAGAGGTTGCCAAAGTCAAAAAATCATATACGGGGCAGTATCTGAAAAAAATACTCGGTTAAGGGTGGCATTATGTCAGATTACCTGAAAAAAGAAGATTACGAAGAACCGGCCTGCGTCTTCTGCAAAAAGGATGAAATTAAAAGAATCGACACAGGCAGGGTAATTGAAAAACTCGACGGATACCTGAGCCGTAACGATTACGGTTCAGCCGAAAGGCACCTGAAATACTGGAGGCAGGAGGCGGAACTCAACGGCGACGGCAGAGGGCTCATAACCGTTTACAACGAGCTTGTCGGTCTTTACCGCAAACTCGCAAGGCAGAGCGAAGCGCTTGAAATCTGCGAAAAACTTTCAGCCCTGATCGAAAGCGAAAACCTCGGCAACACAGTTACTGCCGCAACGGCATATCTCAATATCGCAACTGCTTATAAATCATTTTCTCAGTCAGCAAAAGCCGTTTTGCTCTATGAAAAAACAAAAGAGATTTATGAGCGAGAACTTGAAAAAGCAGACAGCCGTCTGGGCGGTCTTTATAACAATATGGGGCTCGCTCTCGCCGATGTGGGCGAGTTTGAAAAAGCAAAAAACTGTTTTGAAAACGCCTTGAAAATAATGTCGGCAAACGAGGGCTGCGAGCCGGAGCAGGCAATAACATTTCTCAATATGGCAACGGCGGCCGAGAGTGAAAACGGGCTTGAAAACATCGAAGAGTTTATAGCCGGATGCGTCGCCGAAGCGGACAGCCTTCTTGAAACACCGGGGCTTAAACACGACGGCAACTACGCTTTCGTTTGTGAAAAATGCGCCCCCGTTTTCGGCTATTACGGCTACTTCCCGCTTCAAAAGAAATACTCCGAAAGGGCGAACCGTATTTATGAAGGGAATTGAACTGTCCGAAAAATTCTATAACGAATGCGGCGCTCCGATGATTAAAAACGAGTTTCCCGAACTTGAGGGCGTTATAGCCGTCGGTCTTGTCGGAGCGGGTTCCGAGTGCTTCGGTTTTGACGACGATATTTCGCGCGATCACGACTTTGAACCCGGCTTCTGTATGTTTATTCCCGGTGAAGATGTCATCGACAGCAGAACGGAGTTCAGGCTTGAACGCGCCTATGCTAAACTCCCCAAAACATTTGAGGGCTTTGAAAGGCTTAAAATCAACCCCGTGGGCGGTAACCGTCACGGAGTTATCAGAACGGCAGATTTTTATGAGGCAAAAACAGGCAGCACAACAGGCGAAATGACTGTCGCTCAATGGCTGTCGATTCCCGAAACATACCTTTCCGAGGCAACAAACGGCAAAGTCTTCCGCGACGATTACGGCTGGTTTTCCGCAATAAGGGAGAAACTTCTGAATATGCCCGACGATGTCAGATACAAAAAACTCGCGGGCAATCTGCTCCTTATGGCGCAGGCGGGTCAATATAATTATTCAAGGTGTTTAAGTCACGGCGAAACGGCGGCGGCGCAGCTTGCCGCAGGAGAGTTCGTCAATAATGCGCTGGCGGCGGCTTTCAGGCTTAACAAAAAATATATGCCTTTTTATAAATGGAGTTTCAGGGCGCTCTCACAGCTTGAAAAACTGAGTGAGTTCGCAACCCCGCTTGAGATTCTTCTCACAACCGGCAATACTCCCGAACTCGCCGTTCGCAAGCAGGGCATAATTGATGAAATATGCCTTGCCGTTATTGAAGAACTTAAGGCGCAGAACCTCACCGAATCAAAAAACGCCGACATCGCCTCTCACGCCTATTCCGTCAATGAAAGGGTCAAAGACCCGTCGCTGAGAAACGAGCACATCCTCACGGCTGTTTAAATAATAATGAATTAATTTAAAGAAGGCTTGTTTTGCGACAAGCCTTCTTAATTACATTTTAAATACAATTCCCGCAACCGCCGCCCCGGCAAACCAGAAAACGGGGTGAATTTTTTTGAGTTTTTTGAACTGCAGCAAAATAAAAATTATCGCGAAAAGAATAACCGGCGCGATCAGCACGGTCCATTTACCGTCCGCGCCTGTTCTGAAAAAAGCGTCCTGAATAAGTCCGGCAACGGCTGTCGCTATCAGTGCAGCAACTGCGGGGCGTATTGTCGCAAAAGCGTCATTGACAAATTTGTTGTCGCGAAATGAAGCCATGAATTTTGCAATTACGCAGATTATCACTACACTCGGAAAAACAAGCGAAAGTGTCGCGAGCAGCCCTCCGGCTATGCCAGCCGTTGTATAGCCCACATAGGTCGCCATATTCACGCCCACAGGCCCCGGCGTTGTTTCGCTTACCGCAATCATCGTGGTCAGTTCCTCGTGCGTGAACCAGCCGTATTTGTCGCACATTTCGCTGAGAAAAGGTATTGTTGCCGGTCCGCCGCCGATGGCAAACAGCCCTGTTTTGAAAAACTCAAACATAAGAAGAAGATAAATGTTCATACCTTTTTTCTCCTCCTTATTATGCCCGTGATTATTCCGATTATTCCGCTCACGGCAATAATCGCTATGCTCGGAATATGCAGAAAATACGAGAGAAGCAGCGCAGCAGCAAAAATCACGCCGCATATAATGTCGGTAATGCCTTTTTTCGCAAGCGTAAGAACCGTGCTCGCAATAAGCGCGCAGGCGGCGGCTCTTACTCCCGCAAGGGCGTGTGTCAGAATTTCGTTGCCCATAAACACATTAAGAACTGTAGCGACAAGCAGAATAATTATAATTGAAGGCGTAATCATACCGAGCGTCGCGACAATTCCGCCTATAACGCCCTTCTTTTTGAAGCCGACAAATGTGGCCGTGTTTACTGCAATTATTCCGGGCGTGCACTGACCTATGGCATAGTAGTCCATAATCTCGTCTTCGGTTACCCAGTCACGCTTTTCGCACAGTTCATATTTCAGCATCGGCAGCATCGCGAGCCCGCCCCCGAAGGTGAGCCCGCCTATTCTCGCAAACGCCAAAAAAAGATTCAGAAGAGTTTTCAAAATGGTATCTCCGTTTATTTGAGATTCTTGTCAACGCTTTGCGCTGTTACCGCAAAGCATTTTTCATAATTGGGCGAAGAAGCGGGTTTTGTTCCGTTTGTTACCTCCGAAACAAGCGAGTTATACTGCGCCTTTGTTATTTCTTTGCCGTCAAGCAAATAATTCTCGGTTTCTCTCGTTTCAATTTCAAAATCGAGCAGAGCGTCAATAATTCCGTTTTCCAGTTTATAATATGTTTCGTTAAAATAGCCGTTGTTGCCGAGAGAGTCAATAATAATACCGATTTTTTCAATGTATTGTATTGTGCCGAAACTGCCGAACGGCCCCAAATTGACCGCTTTTCCGCCGGAGAATGTAAAAACATAGCAGCACGCCGCGTGAAAATCGCCGGTCGAAACAACAAGTTCGGGAACGCTGTCGCCGTCAATAAAGCAAAGGCAGAACTTCGCTTCCTGCGTTGTCAGTTCAATATCCGCCTTATCAAGGTTCAGAAGAACATCCTTGTATGCTTTTATCCATTCGCCATTACCCGGCGCCTTCGTCTCATCCTTGCTTTTTTCTTCGCTTTTCTTTGCGGGTTCTGAGTTTTTTTCGGTAATCTCTTTTTCGGTTTCCGCAATTTCAACCACTGCGGAACCGTCGGGGGAACTTGTTTCAACTGCCGTGTTATCTGCTTTATCCGCGCCGCAGGCGGCAAGTGTCATGCATAAAGCGAAAGAAAGAATCAGACATAGCGTTTTTTTCATTTTCAGTTACCTCTCATAATTGTTTTAGTTAATTATATCAAACTGAATAATTATTTCAACCGTATTTAATGTCACAGAGGTTGCAAATATTATATTTTTGTTAATTTTAAATTCAAAAAGTTGACATTTCAAATGTTAATTTCTAAAATCTGATATTGAAATAACCAACCGGAGGCAGAAAATGAAAAAAACAAAAGAGGAATTATCAGTTGTAACGGGCGCAAGGGGATATGTCGGTTATGCTTTGGTAAAAGAACTTTCGACAAGGCCCGGCAAAATCCGCGTTCTTCTGCGTAACGACACAAAAACGCTCGATGAGTTTAATGTTGAAAAGGCGATGGGCGACATCTGCGACTACGACAGCCTTGAAAAAGCGTTTAAAGGCGCAACCACGGTTTATCACGTGGCAGGTCTTGTAGATATTGAGGGCAACCGTGACCGGCTTGTATGGGAAGTCAATTATAACGGCACAAAAAATGTTGTTGCCGCTTGCAAAAAGTGCGGGGTGAAAAATTTGGTTTATGTTTCATCGGTTGACTGCATTCCCGCCACAAAGGGCACCGCTAAAATCAAAGAATACTCAAACCTTGACCCCAACCTTCTGCCGGACGCTTACGGCAAATCAAAAGCCGCCGCCACCCAGTATTGCATAGAGCAGAGCGATGAAAAACTCAAAATCTGCATTGTTCAGCCGAGTTGCTGCATAGGCCCCGACGATTATCAGGGCACAAACAGCGTCTGCACAATGATTCAGCTTTATTTGAGCGGACTTTTTCCCTGCACGCTGAGATTCGGCGGCTATAACTTTGTCGATGTCCGCGATGTTGCCAAAGGTATGATTTCCGCGGCTGAAAAGGGCAGGGGCGGCGAGTGTTATTTCCTCTGCGGCGACAGAATATCGGTAACGGAATTTATCGAAGCCCTCGCAAAAATAGAAGGCAAAGCGCCTCCTAAAATAGCGCTTACAAAAGGCTTCCTTCTCAGTATGTGCCCCGTTATTGAGGCGCTTTTTAAAGCGGCAAAACTGCCCCCCGTTCTCACACCGTTTTCAATAAACAAACTTTGCGAAAACTGCAATTTCTCTTATGAAAAAGCAGTCAGAGAACTTGATTACAGTCCGATGAGCGCCGAGGACTCCCTTCGCGACACAATAAAGTGGATGAAAGAAAACCGCGGCAATCAGAACACAGTCGGCGAAATCACAAAAAACATTGAAGACAGTATTCAGGAAGCTGTCAGCCGTGACCTGAAACTTGTCGAAACAACCTTCCGCCAGGCGGCAGAAGACGGCTTTGAAAAGAACTACGAAAAAACAAGAAAAAGCCTCAGAAAATATATCGAAAGCCGCAAATGGAATTATTAAGACAAGTGTCAGGCATTAGAAATCAGGTGTTAGGTGTCAGGTGTCGGGAAACTCAGAAAAAACGTAGGGCACGGATACATCCGTGCCGCTCATCCAACCCGTAGGGCACGGATACATCCGTGCCGATAAATCGCCTCCCCTGAGAAGAAGGTGGTTGAGCCCCGCGAAACCGGATGAGGTCTCATATCTAAAATCCAACATCTAACATCCAAAATCCAGATGACCGCATCCCGCCGTTACTCCTCATTACAACACCCAATAAAAACAAAAATTCCCGATGCATTTTTCAATCATTTGCATCGGGATTATTTTTTGTTTGTCAAACCTAAAATGTAATCGGAGCACACTCCGTAAAATTTGCTTAAAGCAATCAAGTGCCTTATCGGCATTTCGTTAATTCCTTTTTCATAGCGGGAATAAACCTGCTGGGTGGTTCCCAGCACACTCGCTATGTCCGACTGTTTCAAACCCCTGTCTTCTCTCAGCTCACGGATTATCTCGGCATATTTTTCCATTTTCATCACCGATTAGGATGATAACACAAGAGCGGTGAGTTATTGACATATACATCTGATGTGGTGTATTATAAAACAGAAATATATTAAAGATTTTTGATAGTTATAAGTTTTTTTAAGTCATCTTCAAAAAAAGCAACAAATGATACTTTAAAGAATAAAACGAGCCACAGTAGTTTTGAAGAAGAATTACAATATTCTCTTTTTTGTCTCTTGTTGTTTGAAAAATTAGAGATTTATAGTGGGTGGGTTTCAAGTTATGAAAAATGTATTCTTAAAAGTTTTGGCAATAGTTTTAATTATTCCTATTATTACGCTCTCCTTTTCCAGCTGTTTCGATGAAACTATATTTTCACACAAAGATGACAATTTGAACGAAGATTATTTAACTGAGGATGTGCTTACAGAATTAGAATTCAACGAAGATGTTGTTTCAGAATTCATTACGCAAGAAATATATTTAGAAGAAATCGTTTTAGCTGAAGATAAAATCTCGGAACTGCTTCTTGAAGATGATACAGTTAGCGAAGTGCTTTCTTGTCAGACAATTTATGTGTCTCAAGATAATATTGAAGAATTTGCTGATAATAGCCAAACGGCAGGATTATTTGGTAAAGATGTTGACCTTAAACCGGTTCTTACAAAAATTGCCGTCGGAACTGGAGTAATAGTTACGCTTACAGCGATGAAATTAGCAAACGTTCCCGATGTTGTTTCAAGTATTATTGTTGGTGCTGCTGATGCTTCTTTAAAGTTCGGCGCAGGAGGCGCAGCAATCGGCTCTTTGTTTGGAGGTTTAACCGGAGCGGCTGATGAAATTGACGAAACAGGAAGAACCTCTGCTATTATAGGATTTGCAACTGCAACAGCCGGTCTAATTTTAGCAGCAGTATCCGCAATAGGCGCAATTCCGTCTGCAGGCAGCACAACCATTACGCTTGCAGCAGGTATAAAGCTTGTTTTAGCCGGTGTTTCGGTAGTGGCAGCTTCTGTAGGCACCGTCTCTGCGGGAAAAAACGCAATTAAAACATATAAAACTACTGATTCAACTAAAATAAATTGGGCTAATATTAATTGGAAAAAAGCAGGAGAATCAGCTGTCAAAAAGTCAATAAAAAATGGCGCAGATGGTTATATGTGGGGTGCCATTATCGGTGCAGTTTACGGCGGTGCCGAAGGTTATGATTATTATCAAAAATATAACACCCCATATTCAACACTTAAAGCGCGAATAGATCAAACGCCTAAAAATGATGAATATGGCCATTGGTCCGGTAAAAGAGGACAATCTGAATACATTTATGATAAACCTAAAACAATTAAAATTGGTAATGAATCTTTTGAGATTAAAGCAGGAACTAAAGTAACATACAAAAACGGAGTTCCGGATTTTTCGCCTTTCCAAAAAGCTCAAGTTAAAATTCCTGAAATGACAAGTGATAGGTCAAGCAATTTCGGTCAAGCAGATAAAGCTTTGGCAGATTACTGGTCAAAGATAAAGTATGACGGAAAAACTTGGCAAGCGCGAGATATTCAGAATTATCGCGAGATAAATAAATTAACTTGGCACGAAATGAACAATATGAAGTCAATGCAGTTGGTTCCGAAAGAAGTGAATGGAGGATTTGGTCATCTTGGTGGCGTCGGAGAATGTAATGCGATGACCGGAACAAAGGAGGAAATTCCTTATGATTGATACTGTAGAGTTGCTCGTTTGGAACAGGACTTTTTCCTTACCCGTTGAATATGATTGTTACAAAGGTGAAACTGTAACGAAAAAGCAGATTAAATCTTTTGAAACATTTCTTGCAAACCCGGAATGGCTTTCAAACTCTAAGTCCTTTGTCGAAGATTACTGCAGAGAAGCGGTCCAAAGCGATGATGAAAACGATAAGAAAGATAATGTTTTCAGCTATGTGATTCCAGAGAGTATTTTTGTTAAAAGAGATAAAGAAAAGCCTAGAATAGCCTTGATGTGCAGATATCGTTATGATCCTGAGCATGGTTTAGCAATTGTTTTTTCATCCGATGGAGAAATTTCTGTTGGCGAGCAAGGTATAATTTTATGAAAAGAGGATTTTTTATGAAAAAGCTTAGTTTATTGTCCGTTTTGTTGGTGTTAGTTATAATGTTATCCGGCTGTGCTGATAATGCGAGCCCTGATGTCACATCTACCACAGAGTTTTCAGTTGTCACCGAAGAAGTATTAACAGAAGAAATAGTTGAACCTTCTGAGCCCACAACTACCGAGCCCACAACCACCGAGCCCACAACCATAGTTACTACAACCAGAGTACCAGAAACTGACAAGATAGAAAATGTAACAACAAAGCCTTATTCAATAAATTGGTGGGGCAAAGTTAATAAGGCGAAATTTGAGGTGGAAAGTGACATCCGTTATTCAGCAAACGGGGGAGCTTCGTATGGTAATCAAACCAAAGAGTTCCCAAGCAACAAAGAATGCTATGTCAGGATTCAAAGCAAAGCAATATCAAACGGAGCCGGAAAAGACGATATAGTTTATGTTACATACAAATTTACTGGAACCGACAAGTATTCCGTAAAATTGTCCGAAGGTATGGCTAAAAGGATTCAATGTGAAGAAGACAACACCATAGTATATATTCAGGAATTAGTGGCAGACAAAGAAAAGAACGCCGAAGAAAACATTGTAATATTCCAGTTGACTCCGTTCGGCGAAGGCAGCGCAAGGGTAAATATTTCATACGGTGATAATGTAGAAGAAAGATATGATAAGAACAGTGAAATCTATTTTAGAAATGATTGATAATGAATAATAATTCAAGAATAAATAAATGAACTGCCAAATTGTACGAACAGTACAATGCATCCATTATATGATATAGATACTTTTTTAGGATTATTGTATTATATATTGAAGAAGATGATTAACCAAGAAATCCCCGCCAATCGGCGGGGATTTACTGCATTTAGATATATAATTCACATCACATTCCCGTAAGCCATTTCCATTACCTTTGACAGCGCGACTGCCTCGTCAATGGTGCAGGGGATGTCTCCGCCGTTTTCTATGGCATCAAGCCACATTTTAAGCGGTGAGGGCAGACCTTTGGGTAGCTTCGGGAACACCCAGCCGTCGCCCGTGTTGTAACACGGTTTGTCAAGAAAACCGCCCATAAGCGCGGTGCCTTTCATTCCGGCAACCTCAACCTCAAATGGGTTGTTGCCCGTAACAAATCCCGTTTCGCTTACGCCTATTGCGCCGCTTTTGTAGGTGAAAACGGTAACGGCGTTGTCTTCAACCGTTTTCACAATCATATTGGTAAAAGCGGATGACGCCTTTTCGGGCTCGCCCATAAGCCAGTTGAGAATATACATTGAGTGCGCGCCGAGGTCCATCATGGCACCGCCGCCGCAAGTCTTTTTATCATAAAAGGTTTCGGGCAGCCAGTCAGCCGAGGCGCCGTTGTGGGCGTTTCTCATACGGCAGTATGTTATTTCGCCGAGAATGCCGCTGTCAACCGTTTCTTTAAGCCATAAAAAATCGCTTCTGCTTTTCCACGGGAACGAAATGCAGAACTTCACGCCCGATTCTTTGACCGCCCGCGCAACCTCGAGAGCGTCCGCCTCATTGAAGCAAAGCACCTTTTCGGTGAAAATATGTTTGCCCGCGTTCGCCGCTTTTATAATCACATCCTTGTGCAAATCCGTAGAGGTGCATACCATAACCGCGTCAACATCGCGCCTTGCGAGAAGGGTGTCGTAATCGTTTACAAACTCGCAGTTGTATTTTTCAGCCGCCTTTTTTCCCGCTTCTTCGCAAGGATCCCACAGGGCGGTGAATTTGCAGTTGCCGTTTGCCGCCGCTTCGCGGGCGTAACCGTCAAAATGAACATGCCAGGTGCCTATAAGTGCTGTGTTAATCATTTTGATTTCCCCTTTTACAGTGAGTATTTAGCTTCGTATTCATCAAATGTGTGCGTGAATTCACTGCTGCCGTATTTAATGCTGTTGAGGTAGCGGTGCGTGTCAAAACTGCCTTTGTGCAGCTCGGTTACCGCAACGGCAATGTTCGAGCAGTGGTCGGAAATTCTTTCATAATTTGTAAGTGTGTCTGAAAGAATAAATCCCATTTCTATTGTGCAGTTTCCGCTTTGAAGGCGTGAGATGTGGTTGTTTCTGATTTGCGCCGTAAGGCCGTCTATTACCTGTTCAAGCGGCTCAACCCTGCCGGCAAGCTCAACATCATTGTCAATGTAAGATTTAACGGTAAGGTTGAGTATGTCAACGGAGGCCTCACGCAAAACGGCAAGTTCCTTTTTTGCCTCGCCTGAAAATGTTATTTTTTTGTCATACATTTCTTTGGCAACTCTCAGCAGGTTCACGGCGTGGTCGCCCAGACGCTCAAAATCGCCTATCGCGTGAAGCATTTTTGAAACGCGCCGGCTGTCTTCATCCGAAAGAGCCTGAGCGGAGAGTTTGACAAGGTAAGAACCGAGGCTGTCTTCAAGAGAATCGAGGTCATCCTCTTTTTTCAGAATGTCATCCGCGAGAGCCTGAGTGTAGCTGTCAAGCAGCCTGAAAGCGTCAAGTATGGCGTCTTGCGCTATAATCGCCATTGTGGATGTGTAGGAGTCGCATTCACTGACGGCAACAGAGGGTGAGCGAAGCAGCAGTTCATCAAGCTTGAAAATCTGCTTCTTTTCAGCGCTGTCAGTTGCCTTTTCGCGCACGATTTTGTTTACCAGATTAACAAGCAGTTTTGAACAGGGCATAAGTATAACTGTTATAACCACATTGAAAACCGTGTGAATAAGCGCTATGTTCGCGGGCGTTGCGGTAATGGATGAAACAACGCTGCCCGCGGCTTTGTCGGCAAAATAATAAATCGGCAGACATATCAGCATACCTATAACTTTTATAGATGAGTGAACAGCGGCAACTCTTTTCGCGTTTGCGTTTGTGCCTATGCACGAGAGCAGAGAAGTGGCGCAGGTGCCTATGTTCTGACCCATAACAATCGGTATCGCCAAGCCGCAAGAGATGCTGCCTGTGAGCGAGAGCGCCTGCAAAATACCGATTGAAGCAGCGGAAGACTGAATAACGGCGGTAACCACAATGCCTATAAAAACACCGAGAATGGGGTTGCTGAATTTTACAAGCATATCCGTAAAAGCGGGCATTTCGGCAAGGGGACTTACGGATTCCTTCATAAATTCCATACCGTACATCAAAACGGCAAAGCCCGCAAAAATTGTGCCTATGCTCTTCTTCTTGTCCGTCTTACCCATCATAAGCAGAACAACACCGATTATGGCAAGAACAGGCGAGAAGTTTTCCGGCTTTAACATCTGAATGGCGAAATTGTCGCTGCTGATTCCCGACAGCGAAAGAATCCACGCGGTAAGAGTGGTGCCGATGTTTGCGCCGAAAATGACATAGAGCGTTTGCGAAAACTGCATAATGCCGGAGTTTACAAGACCTACCAGCATAACGGTTGTCGCGGATGACGACTGCATAGCAATCGTAATGCCCGCGCCCACAATCATACTGAGCAGCGGGTTGGATGTCATTTTTTTGAGCGAGTTTTCAAGCCTGCCGCCGGCTAACTTTTCAAGGTTTGCCGACATAACATTCATTCCGAATAAAAAGAATGAAAGCCCGAGCACCAGTTTAAGAATTGAAAAGAAATCCATATTTTTCCCTTAATTGAAAGATTGTTTTTTTACGCTAAAAATCCCCGTGTTTGAAAACGGGGATTTGAAATTTAAATCAGCCTCTGATAGCGGAGATGAACTGGATGATGTAAACAACAGCCGCAACCATCCACGCCAGAACCTTTGTTGATATACTGATAATAGTGTTTATGTCAAGTGAACCGAGAACATTTGTAACTGTGCTGGGGTCAATTACATTGCCGGTTCCTGTTCCTGTTCCCGTTCCGGTGCCTGTGCCTGTGCCCGAACTCGAACCGGATGACGAACTGCCGGATGATGAAGAAGCAGAAACAACAAGCGGAACAGTAGCCGTGTAAGCTATTGTAGCGGCAGGCGACACGGTCTTGTCGGTAACATAAACAGTAGCGCTTATTGAAACGTTGCCTGCCGAAACAGCGGTAACAAGACCGTTCTGGCTGACTGTTGCCACCGATGAGTTGGAGGATTTCCATACGGGCGTGCCGTAATCATTCGCCGCGTGCAGTTTGTTGATTTTTGAAGTGTTTACTGTTGCTGTGTATTGCGAAGTGTTGCCTGTACCGAGCACGGTGTTGGGAGCGGTTACATAAATAACACCGTTCTTGTCAGAAATTGTAACTCCCGTGTCTGTCGGGGGAACAACAGGGGGATTATCAGTGCCGGGATCTGTGCCGGGATTTGAAGGATTGTTTGAACCGTTGGGAACATAGCGGAACGATTTGTCAACCGTGCCCGTAATACCGTTTACAACACCCTCGTTTGTGTATTGCCACATAACATAATCGCCGTCATAGTTCGCAGCAGATGCCCAAGTCGCAAGCCACAGGTCATAACTCAACAGGTTGGGAATAAGCCTTTTTGAAAGCATATATTTATTTGTGTAAATAAGGGGAGTGAAACCCTGCGCCGCAATCTTTGAGCAGAACGCATTGTTTATTGCCGTGCCTTCTGTTTTTGTCAGAACGGCATTGTAAAGTCTGCCTGTCTCGGCACCGAATGAGTTCTGGGCATATTCAAAGTCGAATGCTATAGGGAGTGTTATGTAACTTGAAAGGTCATTAAGCAGAATCTGGTCAATAACAAAATTTGCTTCCTGAACCGCTTCGGTGGTGTTTATTGCCTGGCTGAAGAAATAAAGACCTACTTTCAGACCGGCGTTATATGCACCCGTAACATTTGTAACAAACTCAGGGTCAACCTGAACAAGACCTTCGGAATATCCGCGGTATCCGGCTCTTATCATAACCTCGTGAATGCCCGAGGCATAAACCTGACTCCAGTTGATTATTCCGTTGTGGTATGAAACGTCAATAACATCAATAATGTCATAACCCGTCGCGAATCTTGCGTCGTGAGTGTAGGTGGTGACATCATCGGCAGACGGGCCCGAAGCCTGACGGCCTGAGTGAATGATTGCCGGCTCGGGGTCGTCGTCATAAGAGCCGAATGCAACCGGTGTTGCAAAAAGTGCTGTCAGCACGCAGAGAGCAACACATAAAATCTTTTTAAGATTCTTTTTCATTTTTCTGTCCTCCGTTCAGTTTTTGTTCCTTAACTCAATTATAACATTTGAATTATATCATCTAAATATTAACTGGCTGTGAATTGTTTATAAATAATACAATATTGTTGCAGAATTACAGTAATTATATTATATAATCAAATATAAATCAATATTTTTATTGATTTTTTGAAATTTTAGCCCGGTTTTTGTTTGATTTTATTGTAAAAAAAAGGGGAATATGATAAAATACATATATATTGTTTTTGAGGTATGTTTATGAAAAGATTCAGAACGGCGGCGCTTGCTTTTATTCTGATTGCCTTGGTTATTCTGCCGTCGTGTTCAATGCCTTTTTCGGCAGACAAGGCAAGGCAGACAACTCTTAAAATAGGTGTTGAAAACATAAAAGGCGGCTTCAATCCCTTTTTTGACGGAGAAGATATTGATTCCGTCATTATGACTCAGATGTTCGAAACCGTTCAGCGTCAGGGCAATGAAAACCGTTTTGAGAATCTATGCGGCAGCATAACCTATGAATTTCTTGAAGGCGACAGGGTTAAATACACCGTCAGTTTAGACGATGATGTTATGTTTTCAGACGGCACATACGCTACAATAGATGATGTAATTTTTTATTATTATGTTCTCGCGGACGCTTCCTATGACGGCAGGTTCAGCGACTGGTATTTAAACGACATTCAGGGCCTTAAAGCATTTTATTATGATGATAAAAACTATGAAGAAAAACTCTCCGAAATTGACGAACAGTCCGAAAGCAAATCGGAGCGCGACAAAAAAACAAAGGAATACATAAAAAAGAATTATTCCGACGGAATATCGGTTTCCGAAATATCAGGAATCAAAAAAATCAGCAACCGCGCCTGCACAATTACTTTCAATTCCGTCAATATCAACGCGATTTCGCAGATTAACCCTCTCATTGTTTCAAAAGCGGCATACGGTGCGGGCTATGTCAAAGGCAAAGCGGAAATAATAAAAGAAAACGCAGAAACGCCCATAGGTTCCGGACCTTATAAATTCAAATCATTCAATAAGAACTCCGGTTTTCTTACTATGACGGCAAACGAGCGTTATCACGGCGAAACACCCGGCTTTGACAGCCTTCGGTTTATTGATTTGACAGCCAAAAAACTTGACGGCATAAAGGCGGTTGTCAATGGCACTGTCGATATCTGCGAAACAACGGCGAATACCGAAAAAATGAACGCCGTTTCATCATCGGGGCTCCGTTTCGGTGTTACAGACTCACCGTTTTATACATCAATTATTTTCAACTGCAAAAACATTGATGAAAATATGCGAAAGGGTATTATGAGCCTCGCAAACTGGACGGGCGAAGCAAAAACAGATTATGACGGCTGCTTTACGGCGCTTTACCGACCTCTCAGCGCCCGGTTCGGCGAATATCCGCCCGATGTCACGGAGCCGTTTTACCCCGTTGACGGCAAAAAAGCAGAGGAGTTTTTCAAAGAAGCAGGCTGCAAAAAAACCGGTGAAAAACTGCTTGATTTCGAAGGTAATGCCGTAAGTTACAAAATGCTTTGCCTCTCGGACGGCAAGGATGTTCTCGCAAAGGTTGCAAACTCATTCATCACTTCTCTCAAGTCCGTCGGCGTTGAACTGAAAGTTGACTTTGTCGATGAGGAAGAGTATCTGAAATCTCAGAAAAAACACTCTGCCGATATGTGGTGCGGTCCTGTTTACGATAACACAACATGTGACAAATATGAGTATTATCATACCGGCGGCAGTCTCAATTACTCTCTTGTGTCAGACCTGGTTCTCGATTTGTTGCTTGAAGAAACGCGAAAATGCACCGACTATTCCGAAAGGTGTTCGCAAACAGCTTCAATGCTTAAAGTGGTTATGAGCACCGCGGCGGAACTCCCGCTCTATCAGCTCAAAACAATTACAGTTTATAATACGCAGGTTATTGATGAAAACTCAATCCCGCTTGATGCGGATTTACAGGGTTGCAGATACATTATTCCGGAACTCAGACCGGTTGAAAAATGAAAGGGGATAAAAAATGTCAAAATTGATTCCGTTAGGTCTTGCGGCGGGTGCGGCTGCTTATTTTCTCAAAGGCAACAGAATCGACCCCGCAACGGCGGCAAAACGCGCGCACAACGCTGTTAAACTCTCTGTCGATGTCAGCGAAAACTACTCGAACGGAGCGGCTCTGACACCGCCTATGGGTTGGTCAAGCTGGAACCTTTTCCGCAACAAAATAAATGAAAACCTTATTTATGAAACGGCAAAAGCACTTAAAGACAGCGGTCTTGCCGATTGCGGTTATCGCTATGTCAATATTGACGACTGCTGGCAGTCGTCAATGAGAGATGAAAACGGCGAGTTGCAGAGCGACCTTGTAACATTTCCTTCGGGCATAAAAAATCTTGCCGAAAGAGTTAATGAACTCGGACTTAAACTCGGCATTTACTCCTCAAACGGAACTCTTACCTGTGAAGATTTACCCGCCAGTCTCGGCAACGAAGCCGTTGACGCAAAAACCTTCGCAAAGTGGGGAATTGAATATTTCAAATATGATTTCTGCCACAATGTGCCGATTCCGATGCGCGCGCCCTGCATAGACGCAATAACAATCAGCAAAAACGGCTCGCGGGATGAAAAAGTTTATGCATCCGACCTTGCGTTCCTTTCCGGCTCGGCAAAAATCGTTGATGACCCCAAACTGCCGAGCGGAAGATATATTGACGGCCTTTCGGGTAATGCCGGCAGCGCGGAATTTGTTGATGTTGAAGTGTCCGAGAGCGGGGAATACATTCTCACTCTCTGCATCCGCAAAAAAAGCAACAGCAACAAATATGCCGAAATTCTTGTCAACGGCAAAGATGTTTATTCAACAACCGTGCCCGCAACAAAAGCACCGTCGTCCGAAGGGCGCCATCAGGTCAGAATCAATCTTCAGACCGGCAAAAACACAATAAAGATTTACAACCCCATCGGCTCAAGGCAGGACAGCGCCGCGAAGCAATATATTAAAATGGGCGAAGAACTCAGAAAAGCTACAGCGGAGTATGCAAAAGCAAACGGCGTGCCCGAAAAACCCATTGTTTACTCAATCTGTGAGTGGGGTCTCAACTTTCCCTGGAACTGGGGCGCTCACGCCGGCAATCTCTGGCGCACAACCCCCGACATAAAGCCTCATTGGGCATCAGTTCTTATGATATACGAGTTCAATGTCAACCTTTACAAACACGCTTCACCGGGCGCATGGAACGACCCGGATATGCTTGAAGTCGGCAACGGCAACCTCTCGTTTGAAGAAAACAAGAGCCACTTCACCCTATGGTGTATGATGGCGGCTCCCCTCATTCTCGGCAATGACATCCGCCGCTATGTTAAAGCAGACGGCACACCCGATTATGACGAGCCCACATACAGAATTCTTTCAAATAAAGATATGATAGCCGTTGATCAGGATACTCTCGGTATGCAGTGCCGCAGAATCAAATCCAACGGCGTGCGCGATGTTCTTGTAAAACCTCTCGAAAACAACGAAGTTGCGGTTTGTTTCTTCAATAAAGGCTCATCTCCTGCAGAAATGTCGCACAGTCTTAAAGATATAGCGTGCAGAACCTTTGTTACTCTTCCTATTGTTGATGAATATGAAACAACCGAACTTTGGGATAAAACAACAGAAGTGTTCCGCAGCCATATCAAAGCAACTGTTCCCGCTCACGGCGTAAAAGTTTTCAGGGTAAAAGCGAAATGATAAATTTTGACAAAGACAGTTCAGCGGGCGGCTATTCAATACCTCAACTCGATTTAAGCATAAAACCCGGCGACATTGATGAAAAGTTCAATTCTCTGTTTGAACTGACAACCGTTGACGACTCTCTTGATTATCTCGGCCATCCCGATTCGGTCTTGCTGAAAAACGGTGAAATTCTCACCGTTTTTCCCTCGTCGCACGGCAAAGGGGCAATAAGGGCGAGAATAAGTGCCGACGGCGGTGAATCATACCGTAACGCGGATGAAATAATGCCCGAATCGTGGAAGAACTCCCTTGAAACGCCCACTGTTTACCGTTTGAGTTTTACAGACGGCAAAACTCCCGACAAACTTGTTCTTATTTCCGGCAATCCTAAATGGGGAGATTTGCCTACCCCCGGCGGTTTCAATTACTCCGTTTCGGATGATGAGGGCAAAAACTGGACTGAATTTGAACTGTGCCACACTCATCTTAACGGCGAAAAACTGCTCTGCGTTGTTGCAATGGCGTCGCTTACTCAACTCAAAGAAAACGGCAGATTCGTTGACAAATGGATGGCTTTTTTTCACAGTGCCCCGGGTTTTGTCAATTATAAAACAATTCTCTATTTTGAAGACGGCAAACCGTGTTGGAGCATTCCCGAACCTTATTTTGCTCAGCACAGAGAAGCCGAAAAAATTTCAAATATGTGCGAGGTCGAATGCATCCGGTCAGAAGGCGGCAGAGGGGATGAACTCTGCCTGATTTCAAGAAGCAATTCAAAAAAATGCAATTCTCTCATATCCTTTTCGCAGGATGAAGGCAGAACCTGGTCAGAACCTGTTTTCGCGCCTGCCGCGCTGAACGGCGAACGCCATAAAGCGGAGTATCTTGCCGACGGCAGGCTGTTTATAACATTCCGTTCAATAGAACGCGACCCGCGAAAAGTTGAACAGTATAGCGAGCGCGAGGGCAGGGGCTGGTATTCCGAAGGCTGGGTCGCGTGGGTAGGCACTTATGATGACCTTAAAAACGGCAGAGAAGGGCAATACAGAATAAAAATCGCCCACACTTATCTGCCGGGTCAGACGGAGCCTCAGCCCTGCGCAAATTCCGATGTCGGCTACTGCGGCAATGTTGTTCTTCCCGACAGTATGACTGTTGTCACCTCAACATACGGCGCATTCGGCAAACTTAACGCCGACGGTTCACTCAAAACTTATGTTGTCTCCAAACGCATAGATATAACGCTCACAGACGAACTTGTTCATTTAAACAAAATGAATAAACAATAATAAATTATAAAAAACACGCAGGGCGGGATAATCATATCCCGCCTCGTTTGCTGTAAAAACCGCAATGAAAGTGTAAAAACCGTTGAATAAATCGTCTTATTGTTGAGATCTCAAAAAATATCACGGCAAAGGGGACGTGCTTTTGAATAATGATTATGTGCTTCGTCTTTATGATGAATATGCGCAGGATGTTTTCAGGTTTGCTTGTTCTTACCTGAATTCATATCATGACGCGCAGGATATCGTTCATAACCTGTTTCTGAAACTTCTTAAAAACAACTACAGAATCTCAGACGGCAAAGAGAAAAGTTATATTCTTAAAATGACAGCAAATCTCTGCAAAGATTTTTTGAAATCGGGCGTAAAACAAAATGAAAAACCTTTTGAAATTCTGCCTGAAAGCGAAAACCGGGTGAGCGACCGCTTTGAAAAATCAGAATTGCTTTGCGCACTTGAAAATCTGCCCGGAGAATACAGAACGGTTATTCATTTGCACTTTTACGAAGACCTGACCGTAAAAGAAACGGCACGGGTTCTGAAACTTACTCAGTCGTGCGTGTCAATGCGCCTTACAAGAGCAAAGTCAATGCTTAAAGAACTGCTGAAGGAGGACGAAAATGAAAAACAAATATAATGAAGAAATAAAAAAAATAAAACTCAGTGAAACAGATTTTGATTCGGAAAGAAACCAAATTGAAAACTATGCCGCCGAAACAGCAAAAACAAAACAACGCAGTTTTAAACCTCTCGCTTTTGCCGCTTCAATAGCGGTAATAGTCGCGTTTGCCTTCTGTTTCCCGCAGGTCAGAACTTTTGCAAACAGCATTAGGGAGAGAATAGTCTTTTCATTTTCCGACGGCACAAAGGGCGAACTGACAATCGGAGAGGATTTTACCCAGTTGAGTTTTGCTGTGTATGATGAGGAAGAAAATTTTTTTGAAGAAAAAGAAGGCAGGCTGTATTTTTCCTTTAACGGTGATGACATTACGGATTCAGTCAACGAAAACGGCTGGTTCAGGTTCGAAATCAACCGCGAAAACGGCAAATCGGTTCTTCTTATCGGAGGCAAAGAGGGCAGTTACGGCTGGTGCGAGCTTGTGTTTGACAAAGACGGCAAATATATAACAAACCGTATGAATGTGCCCGCAGACAATAACGGCGAATGTGACGAATGGCTCGAGAAAGCAATGCACAGCGAGGGTGTTCCCTGCGGTAACCCCGAACTCGACAAAGAACTTGAATAACAATATTTCGTTTCCCATATCAAACAACCATAATCCAACAACTGACATCCAACATCCGGAAAGTTTCGGAGGTTATCAACCGCCCGTCAAACATCCAATATCAAACATCAGAAAACCGGAATACAGGGCGCGGATATACGCGCCGCTCCGTCCCGGCATCCACCCTGTGGAGGCGGCTCTCCTCCGGACGGGACGCAAGGGGCAAAAACAATAATTAACCGCCTTTTCCCTTAAAAAACAAACAACCCCTTTGCAAAACCTGCAAAGGGGTTGAATACTATCTTATCATTCCCAGGGGAATTTATACTGTGTAAGGCCCAGTTTGTCGCGTATGCCGCTGACTTCCGCCTGAACGGCTTCGGTGATGGGCACGCCCTTGTCTTTTCTGTCAAGCCATACAAGGTATTCTTTCTCACCCGCGGTGTAGATTCTCTCTGCGCCGGGTGCCTTCTTTGAAGCGCGGATTGTGCGCAGAATTTCGCCGGATTTCTTTCTGCAGAGTTCTTCGCCGAGAAAGTGGTCTGTATCAATGGCGATGAAGAAATGGCCGAGATGGTAGGGAACATTTTCTCCCTTTTCGTTTTTGCCGTCAAGCATCTTGCCGTAGTTGCCGTCCTGAAGCGCGGCGGAAAGAAGCTCAACAACAACAGCGTAGCCGTAGCCCTTGTAGCCGCCGAGCGCCTCACCGATACCGCCGAGTGTTGCAAGTGCGGCTGTGCCGTTGCGTATTGCTTTAAGCGCAACGCCTGCGTCACCTTCAACAGCGTTGCCGTTTATGTCAATAATTGTGCCGGGGTGAACATCCTCGCCGATTCTCTCATAATACTCGATTTTGCCGTTCTGCGTAATGGATGAAGCGCAGTCTATGTTGAAATCAAACGGTTCGTCGGTGGGAATACCGATTGTAAGGGGGTTTGTGCCGAACATACCCTCAACGCCGAATGTGGGTGCAACAGAGGGGCGCGCGTTTGTGCCGGTAATGCCTATGCAGCCCGCCTGGGTTGCCATTGTGGTGTAATAACCTGCAATACCGTAGTGGCAGGAGTTGCGAACAACAACCATGCCCATACCGTATTTCTTTGCCTTTTCAATAGCCATTTTCATCGACTTGTAGCCGATAACCTGACCCATGCCGTCGTGGCCGTCAACAACAGCGGTTGTTTCGGTTTCTTTGATTATTTCGTAGTTGGTTACGGGGTTCTGAATGCCGATGTTGATTCTGTCAATGTAAGTGGGCTTGAAACGGTTAAAACCGTGCGATTCAATGCCGCGCTTGTCGGATTCAAGAAGAACCTTTGCGCAGATTTCAGCGTCCTCACGGGGAACGCCCACACCTGCGAATGCGTCAACAACAAAGTTGTTGGCGGTTTCCCAATCAAGATATACTCTTGCCATTTTTATTGCCTCCTGAAAAATAAAAATTACTCATTTATTATAACATTACCGGCCGATAATATCAAGTGATAATCGACCGGTAATTTAATATTTATTGCTTATTGATATATTTTTTTCTTTCTATCTTCATTGTTGTTGTCTTTTCAAACTCTTCATCACGGATTTTTGTTTTTGTAACGCGTTTGAATACGGGCATTGAGTCGTTTACTTTGCGCACATCGTTTTTAAGTCTTTCGCGTGCGTCCGGATAATCCTCTTCATTAAGGAAAAATTCCGCCGTAATTCTGTCATCTTCCTGGTAAACAAGAACTTCGGTTACATAGTCAATGCAGATGAGCTTGTCTTCAATTTCTTCGGGGCTTACATTTTTGCCGTTTGAGAGAACAATAAGGTTCTTTTTACGCCCTACATAAAACAGATAGCCTTCATCATCAATGCGGCAGTAGTCGCCGGTTTTAAGCCAGTCGCCGTCAAACGCCTCTGCGGTCGCTTCAGGGTCGTTGTAGTAGCCTTTCATAACATTGTCGCCACGAACATAAAGTTCGCCCACGCCGAATTCATCGAGGTCAACAATCTTTATTTCACAGCAGGGTATGGCTCTGCCGCAACTGCCAAATTTAAAATCGTAAGGTGTATTGACGGTAACGGCGGGTGAACATTCCGTCATGCCGTAGCCGTTGAGAATCTGAATGCCGAAATCATACATTCCCTGCTCATATTTCGGGTCAAGGTTTGCGCCGCCGCAAATAATCATTTCAAGCTCGCCGCCGAGGTTGTCAATGATTTCTGAGAAAATCTTGCGCCTTTTGTCTATTCCCATCTTCATAAGAAAACGGCTGATTTTAAGCCCCGCTTCAAGTTTTTTATCCTGACCCTTTTTTTTCGCAGTTCTCCAGATTTTATCATAAATTGTGGAGACAACAAGCGGAACAGCCGAGAAATTGTGCGGGTGATATGTCTGTATGTCTTTCTGAATATCTTTAAGAGAGTCGCAGATGTAGCCCCACTCCGCAAGAAGATAGCCCGAGAACAGGGCGCCTACCCAGCAGAATGTGTGGTTGAGCGGCAGAAAGCCTATAGCCTGTCTTCCTGTCTGAATTGAGCAGGATGCCACAACGTCGGCTGTAACATTCTTATGAGTAAGCATAACGCCTTTGCTCAATCCTGTTGTGCCGGATGTGTAAACAATGCAGGCAAGGTCTTCGGGCTCAACGGGAGCGTCTTCAAACGCATGGTTGCCGCCGTCATAAATCGCTTTGCCCTGCGCTTTGTATCCTGGGTAGTCGTCAATGCACATAAACACCCTGACTTTGCTGTCGGGGTCTTTCTCAACCGCTTCGGCAAATTTTTCGCATTTTTTGGAATAAACAATACCGTCGCATTCGCCGCGCACAAGCTGGCTTACAATATCTTCAACCGAGAGTTTTATATCCATCGGAACGGCAATGTTTCCGCCTACAAGTATTGAATAGAACGAAACTATCCACTGGTAGGAGTTTTCGCTGAGTATGGCAATTTTCTTTTTGCCGTCAAGTCCCTGCGAATACATGTATGTTCCGAGCGCAAGAATCTGCTGCCAGGTGGAGTTGAAGGTGCATTCTTCGGGTTCTTTTTCATCGTTCAGGTAGATGAACTGGCGTTTGTCCTGACCTTTTTTCGTGCCGTAAACAATGATTTCTTTAAGAGTTTTGATTTTCTGAATCTCCGCTACAAATGCGGGGTCTATGGGGCACTGTTTCTTTTTCATAAATTATCTCCTGCAATAAATTAATCTGCTTAAATCCGTAATATGCGCAGGTATTTTATCATACAGCCCTGATTTTTGCAATTATTGAACAAATACATTAATATATTTTTAATATTTTATACAAAAATAAAAAAAATTAAAAAAATTATTTACTTTTATTTTTTTATATATTATAATAACCATAACTAATTTGTGTTTTTAGAATTTTTTATGAAAGGAGACTGTCAAATGCCGGAATTCACCTATGAAGTTGTTGAGAACGTTGCTGTTCTTTCTGAGAACCCGAAGGGCTGGACTAAAGAGCTCAACCTTATCAGCTGGAATGGCCGCGAACCCAAATATGATATCCGCGAATGGGCTCCCGATCATGAAAAAATGGGCAAGGGTGTTACTCTCAGCAAAGAAGAGATGGATGCTCTCTGCGAAGCAGTTAAAAAACTTTGATTAAAAACAGTTTCAGATGCTGCGGCTTGCCGCGGCGTCTTTTACTGTTACAGAAAAAACGGGTGATTGATTATGAAAGTATTGTTTCAGGGCGACAGCATTACCGACTGGTATCGCGACCGTGAGAATTATCATGATTTAGGCAAGGGCTATGCGCATTATTCTGCAAAACTCATCAAACGGGAATTTCCCGGTGAGAATTTCGAGTTTATCAATTTAGGCATAAGCGGCGACCGCACAGAAAGCCTTGTCGCCCGTCTGCAGAGCGATTTTATCGACATTCAGCCTGATATCTGCTCAATAATGATAGGCATTAATGACACCTGGCACAGAGCGGAAAACAGGAACTGGGTAAGCGATGAGTATTATGAGAATAATTACAGAACCGTTCTCACTGCGCTCAAAGAAAAAACCAATGCAAAAATCATTATTCTCGAACAGTTCCTGCTCCCTGTTGCAGACAAACTCTTTTTCAGAGAGGATTTAAACGGTAAAATTGACATCACGCGCTCGCTTGCCCGTGAGTTTGCCGATGTTTATATTCCGCTTGACGGTCTTTTTGCCGCCGCCTGTGTTGAAGAAGATATGTTAAACTTCTCTGAAGACGGCGTTCATCCGGCCATAAACGGTTCAAAGTTTATTGCCGGGCACTATCTTGAAGCGTTTAAAAAGGTTATGAAATAATGGATAAGATAAAAAAAATACTGCGTCATATATTCATTGACGGTCTGAGCGGTATGGCTCTCGGGCTTTTCGCCACTCTTATAATCGGCACCATACTCGCACAGATAGGTTCTTATGTTCACGGTCCGGCAGGCACCTGCATTTCTGCTGTCGCTACTGCCGCAAAAACTCTTATGGGCGCCGGAATAGCCGTAGGCGTTGCCTCAAAATACAAGGCATCTCCGCTTGTTTCCGTCTCAGCGGCAACTGCCGGTATGGTCGGCTCTTTCGCCACAAGTATATTAAACTGTATTCAGACGGGCTCACCCCTCAGTTTTTCGGGCGTCGGAGAGCCTCTCGGCGCGTTTATCGCTTCTTTTGCAGCAATAGAAATCGGCAGACTTGTCAGCGGCAAAACAAAGCTTGACATCCTGCTCACTCCCGCTGTTACAATAGCGGCAGGCTGCGCGGCGGGTCTTTTTATTGGGCCTCCGATTTCAAAGTTTATGAGCTGGCTCGGCAGCATTATTATGTGGGGCACCGAGTGTCAGCCCGTTATTATGGGTATTGTAGTCGCCGTTATTATGGGCGTCACTCTCACTCTTCCCATCAGTTCTGCGGCTCTCGCGATTATTCTCGGGCTTTCCGGAATAGCAGGCGGAGCGGCGTGCATCGGTTGCTGCGCCCAGATGATAGGCTTCGCTGTCATCAGTTACCGTGAAAACGGAGTAGGCGGTCTTGTTGCCCAGGGTCTCGGAACCTCTATGCTTCAGGTTCCTAACCTTATGAAAAAACCCGTTTTGTGGATTCCTCCCGTCATAACATCCGCAATTCTCGGTCCCGTCTCCGCGGCGGTTCTCAAAATGACCTGCCTGCCGTCCGGCGCCGGTATGGGTACATCCGGTCTGGTAGGTCCTCTGATGACTTATGAATCAATGACGGAGCAGGGCACTGATATAAAACTGGTCATTATTGAAATCGCGGTAATGTATTTCATAGCGCCTGCAATTATCAGTCTCGGAATATCGGAAGCAATGCGCAAAGCGAACATTATAAAACCCGGCGATCTTTCGCTGGATGAAATTCATTGAAAGAAGGGTTTATATTATGAAAAACAGTAAAAAAACAATCGCTCTGATTATGGCGGCGATTATGACGGTCTCTGTTTTGATTGTTCCCGTTTCGGCAAACACTGATGTTACCGACAAAGGCGAGCAGATTTTATACACCGTTTTGGACAAAGCGGTTGATTTTCTTGTTAACGCAATCGGCACGCTTGTTATTTCGCCGAGACGCCAAAATATAAAAGACTATAAAGATGACAATTTCTACGCAGGGCTTGGTAAAGAGGATTTTCTTGACGAACCCGCAGAAGGGGCTGTCTGGTCGCTCGGTTACGCGAACGCCTCAATTCAGGACGGCAACGAACTTGACGGTGAACATTTTGTAGGCGGCAGTCTTTCAATATCAAAAAAAGTCGCAACAAAGGTTCTCGATGATCAGAAAGTCAGAACGGTCGCAGTAAGCGACGGCAGAGGAATAACAATTTTCTCCGAACTTGACGGCTTCGGCATCACAAACAAATCCGTGCGTGAAATCCGTTCCCGCTTCGCGCAATACGCTGAGAAAAACAATCTTGATATCACCAGCGTAAATGTCGGCGTTCTGCATCAGCACAGTTGCGTTGATATTTTCGGTATGAACGGCGATATATTGACCGCTCTGTTTACCGCTCCTTTCAAAAACCTTATCGGTCAGACTCCCGACAGCGGAATAAACAAAGAGTTTATGGAAAATCTTTATACGGTTACCGTCAATTCCATGATTGAAGCGGTCAAAGATATGAAAGAGGGCTCTCTTTATTACGGCAGCGTAAATGTTGAAGAATTTATCCGCGATAAACGCGATCCGCAGGTGTTCGACACCGACCTTCACCGTCTTCGTTTCGTTCCTGCCGACGGCTCTGATGAAACATGGATTGTCGAAGGCGGCATCCACTGCGTAGGTCTCGGAGCGGGCGGCACCGTTGTTACCGGCGACTATCCTTATTATATGGAGAAATATATAAACGCTCTCAACGCGAATTTTATTTATATTGAAGGCGCCGAACTTGCTCTTACTTCAAAAGGCGACAGTCTTGAACCCACGCAGGAGGAAATGGCGCTTGATGAAGATGAAGGATACGGCAGACTTGCAGCTCTCGGCAGAACCTTCGCTCAGAAGCTTGAATCCATTGAGGATGAAACAGAAGTTGAGCCGGTTCTCAATATTGCGCATAAGGTTATTTATGTTAAAATAACAAACGCTATTTTCAAATTTGCCGCAAAATTCGGTCTGCTTACAAACGAAGTGGTCCGCGACGGTCTTGAACTTAAAGTTGTATCGGAACTCGGATACTGTGAGTTCGGCAAAAACCTTGCCATAGCGATTATTCCCGGCGAACTTGCACCTGAAATCGCATTCGGCGGCGCAATGGCGGCGGACGATCCGCTCAACTGGACTGGTGATGCCTGGGATTACCCCACTTTCGAATCAAAAACAGACGGCAGAAAACTGCTTGTGTTCGGTCTTATGGATGACCAAATAGGCTATATTCTCACAGATAACAACTGGCACTCGATATTTACCGAAAATGAAGAGATAGTATCATCCGGCAGCGATACAGGCTCATTTATTGCCGAACAGTATTTTGAACTTGTCGAAAGCGTAAAATAATACAGCAAAAAATAACGGGGCTTGCGTTTGCAAGCCCCTCATTTGTTTGTATATTTCAGATAATTTCAGGTTCGGGTGTTTCGATTGTAATGAAAAAGCTGAAAACAGCCTTGATTATTTCAATTACTCTGTGTATGAAGTTTCTTATATCCTGCATTAAATTGAGGTCAGATGTTTCTTCAACGGGTTCCTCTTCCGCTTCTTTGTCGGGCGCTTCGGCTTTCTGTGCCGTCTGCTTTTCTTTTACCGCGCCGAATATATCTGAAACGCTTATCGTTTCATAAGCAGGGGCGGCGCTTGCGGCTATGCAGGCATAAGATGAAAATACTGACATCATCATAATCGCAGCCATTAAAAACGCAATAATTTTTTTCATAATAATACCTCTTTTCATTTTTACTGTTTGGAATTATAGCAGTAATTTATAATAATTACAATCGGTAAATAATAACGAAATATTAATTATTATAAAATTTTTCAGAATCTTTTTTGCAGTGCATTATTCCGACCTCAATACTTATGTCAAGCCGGGTTAAAAATTCAAGTTTTTTCTGGTCATCAGCGCCTGTTTTGTAGTAGTAAGGCGTCATTTTGAAAAGATTGACTATATCTTCGTTTGACTCAATATGTAAAACCTGCTTAATCTCTCTTATTGTAATGAAATCAAATCCATCCGGAACAGAAGGAACGCTGTCGTTTTTGTATGCTTTGTCATAAACCGCCTGCTTCAGTTCCATCAGATGGTTTTCAAGCGGATATGCAACAGAAAGCAATCCTCCCGGCTTCAGTATTCTTTTAAACTCATCAAAAGCGTTCGGGGCAAAAATGTTAAGAACAATGTCAGCCGACTCGTCTTTCAAAGGCATATTATAAACGCCTGCCACCGCGTATTGAATACCTCCGCCTGCTTTTGAAGCGTAAGCCACGGCATCTTTTGAAATGTCAACGCCTCCCGCCGCAGAAAGAGCGTTTTTGTTTCTCAGCGCTTCTGCTGCCGCGCGGGTGTAATACCCTTCTCCGCAGCCGGCGTCAACAAGAACGGATGATTTTTCAGCAAGGTGCGCTATATCATCGCACAGCCTGTCTTTCAGTTCTGAGTAAAAACCTTTTTCAAGAAAATCGCGTCTTGCCTTTACCATCATTTTATCATCGCCGTGGTGTTTCAGCGAAGACCGGTTTGATTTCAGCAGGTTGACATATCCCTGTTTTGCAATGTCAAAACAATGTCTGTTTTTGCAGAAATAAGAGTTGCCTTCACTTTCAAGTGTGCCGCCGCAATCGGGGCAGATAAACAAAGATTTCATTTTTATACTTTGTATCTTTCAATTTCACTCATCATGAACCTGCCTGTTTCAACCATGAATTTAAGGCAGGCGGCAATTAGTCCGTCGGGGAATTTCTTTAAGAAATTGTCAGCTTCATAAGTGAAATTGCCTTTATATCCGATTTCACCCAGCGCCTGCAGAACCTCATCCCATTTTATGCTTCTTGTATAAGGCAGGGTGTGGTCGTCGTCAATGTTGTTGTTGTCGTGTATATGAAGGCAGGTTACTCTGTATGCGCCCATTGCCCTGAGCATAGTCGCGGCGTCGCTTCCGACAAGACCGCAGTGGCCTATGTCAAGGCAGGCTGTAAAATGCGCGGGGTCAAGCGAGTCAACATACCTGTTGAAGTCGTCCGCGAGACTGCATATATTCGGTATAATCCTTTTTTCTTCTTTGTTGTAGCCCCACATATTTTCAAGCGCTATTTTAACGCCGTGTTTCTGCGCGAGAGGCAGCAGCGTTTCAAAATACCGCATATTGATATCATACTGATTCTTTCCTGCGGCAACGGGATGCACAACGCAGACTTTCGCTCCGAGAATACCACTTATCTCAATTGCGCGTTCAACTCTCGGCATCGTCTTTTTGCTGTAAGCGTCATCGCCGACCCTGAACGGAGGAAACGGCGCGTGGCTCTGCTCAAATGTAACGCCGTAACTTTCTGCGATTTTTCTGAGTTTTTCAGCGTGAGCGACATATTGAGGCGTGTTGAGAATATCATCATCATTGGCCATACAGAACATTGAGTAATCAATTCCGTCAAAACCCACTTCGCAAATCATTTTCACAGCAGTCTCATCGCCGTAACGGGCGTTAAGATTGTCGGTCTGGGTAACAAGTTTCATATCATCACCTGCAGTTTTGTTTTTAATAACTACGGCAGAGCAGTTTTCTTGCTCTGCCGTTTAAACATTTAAGCCGTAACTTTCTTCGCTTCTATGAATTTGATTATATTTGAAACATTGGCGTATGCCGTAAAACTGTCGCCGTTTATTTCAACAAGAGTAGGCGCCTGCATAATATTGAATTTGTCGCAAAGGTCAGGCTCTTCATCCGCAAGAATAACTTTATAAGCGATTCCCGCGCGGTCAAGCTGCGTTTTCGCAATCATACAGTTGGGGCAGGTCTTTGTTGTGAAAAGCAGAAGTTCATCCTGAGCCATCGGTTCAATGTTGTTGTTCACTTTTTCTGCTGTTTCCGCCGCTTTTGCGTGTGAGGCTTTAAGCACAGATGTTCCGATATCATAAACCTTGCGGTCTTTGTATTCCTGTGCCTTGCCGTCGTTCCAGTTCTGAACGGGGCGGTAGTAACCGGTTATGCGGCTGTAAACCTCCGTTGCCTCTCCGCAGTGCGGGCAGACGGCCTGTTCTCCGGCGAGATAACCGTGATTCTTGCAGACGGAATATGTGGGCGAAAGAGTGTAGTAGGGAAGTGTGTAGTTTTCGGCAATCTTGCGAACAAGATTTGCAGCCGCTTTCCAGTCGGGGAGTTTTTCACCGAGGAAGGCGTGAAATACCGTGCCCGATGTGTAAAGTGTCTGAAGGTCGTCCTGAATGTCGAGCGCGTCGAAAATGTCCGATGTGAAGCCAACGGGGAGGTGCGAACTGTTGGTGTAGTAGGGTGTTCCGCCGGGTTCCGCTGCTGTGATGATGTCGGGGTATCTTTCAACATCATGTTTTGCAAAACGGTATGTTGTCGATTCGGCGGGAGTTGCCTCAAGGTTATATAGGTCGCCGTACATCTCCTGATAATCGGAGAGTCTTTCGCGCATGTGGTTGAGAACGTCTTTTGTGAACTCCTGTGTCTCTTTTGTCGTGAGGTCGGAGCGGAGCCATTTTGCGTTAAGACCCACTTCGTTCATACCGATAAGTCCGATTGTTGAGAAGTGGTTGGCAAATGTTCCGAGGTAGCGCTTGGTGTAGGGGTAAAGACCTTCGTCAAGAAGCTTCGTGATGATTGTGCGTTTGACTTTGAGCGAGCGTGCCGCAATATCCATAAGTTTGTTGAGTCGCTTGTAGAAATCCTCTTTATTTTCGGAAAGATAAGCGATTCTCGGCATATTGATTGTAACAACACCTACAGAGCCGGTGCTCTCGCCGCTGCCAAAGAAACCTCCGCTCTTTTTGCGGAGTTCTCTCAGGTCAAGACGAAGGCGGCAGCACATACTTCTGACATCGCTGGGTTCCATATCCGAGTTGATGTAGTTTGAAAAATAGGGTGTGCCGTATTTTGAAGTCATCTCAAACAGAAGTTTGTTGTTTTCTGTTTCGGACCAGTCAAAATCTCTTGTAATTGAGTAGGTGGGGATGGGATACTGGAAACCTCTGCCGTTTGCGTCGCCCTCAATCATTATTTCGATGAAGGCTTTGTTTATCATATCCATTTCGGCTTTGCAGTCTTTATATTTGAAATCAACTTCCTTGCCGCCGATAATGGCGTTCTGTTCGGCAAGGTCGGCGGGAACGGTCCAGTCGAGAGTAATGTTTGAGAAGGGTGCCTGTGTGCCCCATCTTGAAGGCGTGTTTACGCCGTAAACGAAAGACTGAATGCACTGTTTGACTTCTTTATATGACAAGTTATCAACCTTTACAAAGGGAGCAAGATAAGTGTCAAAGGATGAGAACGCCTGCGCGCCTGCCCACTCGTTCTGCATAATACCGAGGAAGTTTACCATCTGGTTGCAAAGCGTTGAAAGGTGGCTTGCGGGTGATGAAGTGATTTTGTTGGGAACGCCGCCGAGACCTTCCTGAATAAGTTGGCGCAGCGACCAGCCCGCGCAGTAGCCGGTAAGCATTGAAAGGTCGTGAATATGTATGTCCGCCCTGCGGTGCGCGTTCGCAATTTCCTCATCATATATTTCGGAAAGCCAGTAGTTGGCTGTGATAGCGCCCGAGTTTGAAAGAATAAGACCGCCTACCGAGTATGTAACGGTTGAGTTCTCTTTAACGCGCCAGTCCGTAATGTTTACATAACTGTTTACAATATCCTTATAGTCAAGTATTGTCGATTTCATATTACGGATTTTCTCACGCTGTTTACGGTAAAGGATGTAAGCTTTCGCTACATCGTCAAAACCCGCCTGAACAAGAACATACTCAACACTGTCCTGAATGTCTTCAACGGCAATGAGATTGTCTTTGATTTTTGATTCGAAATTCGATGTGACCTTCAGAGCGAGAAAATCAATTGTAGAGGGATTATACTGCTTGTTTTCGGCTTCAAACGCCTTTGTGATGGCTTCGACTATTTTTGCAATGTCGAAATCTGCAACTTTTCCGTCTCTTTTAAGAACCTGATACATTTTATCTTCCTCCTGAGATTACTCCACCCCGCGCAGTTGCGCGTCCGGTATATATTTTCGAACAACGGCGAGAAAGCCGTTCATTTCTTCCGGTGAAACACCTTTGATGTTTTCATCTATCAGTTCGCCCGAGTTGACAAAATTCTGCAAAAAATAGGCTTTCGCGCCTTTAATCCATGTGCCGATTTTCTCAAAATCGCTTTCTTCGTGAAAATCTGCCGTAACCGTTGTGCGCAATTCATAATCGATTTTGCAATTGAGCAGAATGTCAACGCTTTCCTCAACAGGTTTAATGTCATAATCCGGTATGCCTACAGTCAGCCCGTATTTCTCTTTTGAGTTTTTTATATCCATCGCGACCTTGTCGGCAAGGCCGCTTTCAATAACGTCCGCAAGCCTGTCGGGGTAACTGCCGTTTGTGTCAAGTTTGACGGCGTAGCCGAGTTCCCTGACTTTTTTCATAAAGTCAGCAAGCCCGCTGTTAAGCATCGGCTCACCGCCCGTTATCGCCACTCCTTCGAGTATTCCTTTGCGCTTTCTGAGAAAGTCAAGAATCTCATCGTCTGTAAAGGTCTCTAACTTGTCGTCTCTGTAAACCAGTGAGGCGTTGTGGCAGAACGGGCATCTGAAATCGCAGCCCGCCGTGAAAAGAGTGCAGGCGACTTTACCCGGAAAGTCAAGCAGTGTAAGCTTTTGCAGACCGTTGAACACCAAAACCCGCACACTTCCTCTCACCTGAACATAAATCACAATATGTTGTGCTTTTGCAGATAGCAAAGCCCACCATATAGGTGCGTGATTTATAATACAACATAAATAAGTTAATGTCAATGACTTTACATCAAAAATTTTTTAAAAAATACAATATATTGTGAGAATCGTTAAATATGCAGGGGCTTATCACAAAATATAGTAAAAGCAGCAATAATTTTTTTCATTTTCGTATGGTAATATAAAATGTATTATGATATTATAATAAAGAAATACCGCAAAACCGTGAGGTAATAATATGGAAGAATACATCAATAATATAATCCGTCCCAGAATACAGGGCGACGGCGGCGAAATCACGTTTCTTTCCCGCGAGGGGAACACGGTAACCGTCGTTATGCAGGGCGAATGCTCAAAATGCCACATCCTCGACCGTTGCCTTTCCTGGGTTGAGGAGCAGATTGAGCGCGATCTCGGCGAACGGGTCAGACTGTCGGCAATACGCAAAAGGCCCTATTTTCAGGATGTCTGAGGTGAACTATGGCACACATTAAAGTTATTCGCAGAAGTATGCGCCCCGAAGATTACACCGATTTGCGATTCGGATGGCTTAAAAGATATATTTACTCCGATTCCGAAGAGATAACCTCTTTTAAGGTTCGTGAAGCGCGTCAGGTTTCAGAGTGCGAATATGATTATTATGATGAAACGCCGAGACCGCTGAGAAGGGGAGATATGTATTTTTCTCCCGACGGCACGGCATTTATTGAAGCGACGGCGGAAATACCGGAACGTATGCGCGACAGAGAGGTTTATTTTTATCTTAAAACCTCCGCTGAGATGATTATTAAATGTAATGATAAATATATAGGCGGCATTGACCCCAACAGGGAGCGTGTCGCCGTGACACCATACATCGAAGACAGCCGCCTTCATTTTGAAATTGAGGCATACAACCGCTCAAAACCTGATGATGAAAGAAATCCCGAGGTTCTTGCCGTGCGCGGTTGCCGTCAGATATTCGAAGGAGGTTATCTTAAAACCGTCAACGAGGGTGTGCAGGCTCTTGTTTATGATATTGAACTGCTTCTCGATATTGCCCGCAGCGAACTATTCAATGAGGATTACAGGGAACTAGTCAACAGGGAACTCAACAACGCTCTCAATCTTATTGATTTTGAGGATGTCCGCGACTCCGATATCAAATCAGCAACGGAATATATTGAAAAAAACATTTACCGCAACAATGTTTATCACGGCAGCGGCGATGTCGCTCTTGTTGCGCATTCACACCTAGATATTGCTTATTACTGGCGCAGAATACACAGTGTTCAGAAAAACCTGAGAACCGTTCTTATTCAGATGCGTCTTATGGACAGATATTCGGAATTTCACTACGCGCATACTCAGGCATTTACCTATGAAATGCTCGAAAAACATTATCCTGAAGTTTTTGAAGAACTCAGAGAAAAAATCACAGCGGGTTCTTTTGAACCCGTCGGCGCTATGTATGTGGAGCCCGACTGCAACATTCCCTGCGCCGAAAGCCTTGTCAGACAGTGCCTTTACGGTCAGTCTTATTTCAGAGAAAAATTCGGCATAACAGTCAATTCCTGCTGGTTGCCCGATGTTTTCGGCAACAGTTGGATTTTACCCCAGATTCTCAGAAAAAGCGGCGTGGAATATTTCGTTTCAAATAAAATGTCAACATGGAACGATACAAACCGTTTTCCGCACAATAATTTTATCTGGCGCGGCATAGACTCATCCGAGGTCTATGCCTGTGTTCCGCCCACTCATTTTATCACCTGGAATATGCCCTCGCAGATTCAGGAAAACTGGGAGGCTTATCAGGATAAAAACAACGGCGGTCAGACTCTCAGTATGTTTGGCTACGGCGACGGCGGAAGCGGCGCCACAGAAGAAATGGTTGAACTTATGCGCCGTTTCAAAAAAGTTTCCGTAATGCCTGCAACCCGGCATACAACAGCAAAAGAGTTTCTCGAAAACAACCTGAAAAACAATAAGGAACTCTCAGTGTGGGACGGCGAACTGTATCTTGAAATGCACAGGGGAACATACACTACAAAATCGGTTCTCAAAAGATATAACCGCATGCTTGAGTTCAGATTCCGCGACGCGGAACTGGTTTGCTCAATCAGAGCGCTCGCGGGTGAAGAATACCCCGCTGATAAAATCCGTTCTCTTTATAAAAAGTTTATGGTCAATCAGTTCCACGACATTCTGCCCGGCAGTCATATTACGCCGGTTTACCATGACGCCCTGGCGGATTATGAAGAAATCGACCGCGAACTTGGCTCAATTATCGGAACTGGTAAAAAGTATTTCAATACTCTTTCGTTCAGACGCAGAGGAATAACTTTTATCGAAAACGAAAACGGCTCTGTTATGAGAAAAGGCAGAAAAGGTTTCTGGGCGGTTCCTGATGCACCGGCTTTTTCACACGCAGAAATCACCGCGCCGTCCGGCGATTCATCCTGGCTTTTTGCCGACGCCCTTTTTGCTGAAACGCCTTTTTACAAAATTGAGTTTGCCGCCGACGGCAGCATTGTTTCGCTTTATGACAAAGAACTCTCAAGGCAGTGGGCTGACGGCGCTTTCAACCGGCTAAGATTGTTCGATGACAGACCGGGAAATTATGATGCGTGGGATATATTGCCCGATTACGCTGACAAGGAGCTGTCCTTTACAGTCAAGTCGCCTTTGAAGTTCCGCGGCGCCGACAGTGAAAGCGCCCGCTTTGAAACCGTTCTTTCAACAGAGAAAAGCGAGTGGAAAACGGTAATTACTGTTTTCCGCCGTTCAAGGGCAATAGATGTTGAAAACATTGTAAACTGGAACGAAAAACATAAACTTGCAAAAGCATATTTCAACTGCAATCTTTTAACGCGCGAACTTGTCAGCGATACATCCGCAGGCTTTATCAGGCGTGAAACACACCGCAACACAACCTGGCAGCAGGCAAAGTTTGAAGTCTGCCAGCATAAATGGAGCGATATGAGCGAAACAGGCGGCGGCATCGCAATCATCAATGAGGGTAAATACGGCATCGGCGCTGAGAACAGCACAATGTCGCTCTCCTTGCTGCGCGCCACAATCAGACCGGATCCCACATCCGATATCGGCGAACATGATTTTTGCTATATGATTTATCCGCATGGCGGCACTTTTACGGATGCGGGAATAAACGAACTCGCTTTTGAATACAATTCCACTCTGATTAAATCCGATTTGTCATTTGACCGCGATTTCTCGCCTCTGTTCCTTCAGGCGGCAAAACTTTCCGAAAACGGCGAATACATAGTTTACAGGCTTTCGGAGCAGAACGGTATGCGCGGAACACTTGATTTAAAGAAAAAATACTGTATAATGAATATGCTTGAAGATATAACAGGCGAAGCGGATAATATTGAATACAGACCGTTTGAAATAATCACAATAGCTGAAAAATTATAATTGGAGGCATAATTATGACAGTTAAAGAAAAGTATGAACTCTGGAAAACTTTTGATGAAGAAACAGCGGCGGAACTCTCCGCAATAACCGATGAAAAAGAAATTGAAGACCGCTTTTATAAAGATCTCGAATTCGGCACGGGCGGTCTTCGCGGCATAATGGGCGCGGGCGCAAACCGTATGAACCGCTATACCATAGGCAAAGCAACACAGGGGCTTGCAGATTATCTCAAAGCCACCTGCACGGGAGAAATCTCCGCAAGTGTCGCCTATGACTCCCGCAACAACTCCCGCGAGTTCGCTTTCAGAACGGCGGGCGTTCTTGCCGCAAACGGAATAAAGGTTTATCTTTTTGAAACTCTTGAACCAACTCCCGTTCTTTCATTTTCGGTCAGATACCACAAGTGCGACGCGGGCGTTGTTGTTACCGCAAGTCACAATCCCAAAGAATACAACGGTTACAAAGCATACGACAATAAAGGCTGCCAGCTTGTTCCCGACCTCGCAAACAAAGTCATAAGCTATGTCAACGCGGTTGAAGACCTTAAAGCGGTTCCCTGCATGGATTACGACGAAGCGGTGTCAAAAGGTCTTATCGTAATGATAGGGCAGGAGACTCTCGACGCATTCCTCGCCGAAGTGAAAAAACAGACTTTCTACACCGAAAAATCCGACCTTAAAATCGTTTATACTCCTCTCCACGGCACAGGCAATATTCCCGTAAGAACAATTCTCAAAGATTTCAATGTTTCCGTTGTCAAAGCTCAGGAACTGCCCGACGGCAATTTCTCCACTGTTCGTTCCCCGAACCCGGAAGAAAAAGACGCGCTCACCCTTGCTCTCGAACAAGCTGAGCGTGAAGGCGCAGACCTTGTCATAGGCACCGACCCTGACTGTGACCGCGTGGGCATCGGCGTCAAACATAACGGTAAATTTACACTTATGACGGGCAACCAGACGGGCGCTCTTCTTGTCGATTTCGTTCTTAAAATGAAAAAGGATTCTCTCAATGAGAAATCCACTGTTGTCAAAACAATCGTTACAAGCGAACTCGGCGCGAACATCGCAAAAAGTTACGGCCTCAATGTTGTCGAAACCCTTACCGGCTTTAAATATATCGGCGAACAGATTTGTCTCTATGAACAGAACGGCGGCAAAGAATATGTTTTCGGTTATGAAGAAAGCTACGGCTATCTTGCCGGCACTCACGCAAGAGACAAAGACGCGGTTGTCGCCTCTTATCTCATAGCCCAGATGGCGGCGTATTACAAAAATCAGGGCAAAGATTTAATAGAGGTTCTCGAAGGTATCTACGCAAAATACGGCTATTATCTCGACTGCCTTGACAACATCGTTCTCAAAGGCAAAGACGGCGCCGAAAGAATCAGAGAACTTATGGAGATTTTCCGTGCTTCCGGCAAAACTTTACTTGATGATGTCAGAGAAGAAAAAGACTACGCACCCGGCATTGACGGTCTTCCCAAAGAGAATGTTCTCAAATATTTCTTCAATGACGGCTCCTGGATTGCCATCAGACCCTCCGGCACAGAGCCCAAGCTTAAGATATATTACTCAATCAGAGGCGAGAGTTTCGAAGCTGCACAGGCAAAACGCGATGCCATCAAATCAAAATTCGATTCCGTTCTCAACGGTTAAAACCTAAGAAAGAGGTAATATGAAATGAAAGTAATAAAAAAATCAATTTCAATTCTTTTATGCCTTTTGACTCTCTTTGGCTCAACGTTTTCTTTTCTCCCAGTAAATGCCGTAATAGATGATACAGCTGATGATGGATGGACAACCAAGAGCATATCTTACAATAATGACAGTAATACGCAATATACAGTTTCCGCAAAAGGAAATGATATAAAAATAGTAATCAAAAGTTCTTATATTAAGGATGATGAAATCTATTGTATAGGAACAAAATCTTGGAGCGGAGCAGACGGCATAGATATATTTAAAGTTTATTTTTCTGACAACCCAATTAGAGAAAATACACAAAACCATTTTTCTTTAAATATTACAGATTTTTATTGTGGCGAAAATACAGAACCTCACTATATATCCGCTTCAAAAGATGTGCAGTATAGTCTGTATTATTGGTTTTATGAAAATGAAAACAGTTCGCACGGAGCATGTGTGGGGTCGTATTATACATCAGATGGAAAGTTTATGAAAGGCGATTATCAAGGCAAAATGTCTGAATGTAAAAAGTTAAATATTACTGTAAGTAGAGACACAATAACTGTTACAACAACATTACCGGATGAAATTGTTGACTATTACAATGAATCTAAAAGAAGTCTTGATTTCGACAGTGATAATTTGTGCGTTTCCGGTGCGTTGCAATCGTGCTTTTATTATAAAGAGGAGACCAACTTTTTCAAAGACTTAATTGATAAAACAAGAGAGGTATTCCGTAAGTTCTTCGAATTATTGAGAAAATTCTTTACATTTGATTTCTAATTGTTTTTAAATAAAAATAGTTTTGAAATGCAATGTGGAACATGCTATCTTGCCACATCATCTTGATTTAATTGATATTTGAATAAGAATCGGCAGGCAAATCGCCTGCCGATTTTATAATAATCAGAACTTTATCCTTATCCTGTGAACTCCCGTGGATGTCACTGCCTTTAAGTAATTACCTTCAATAATATAATTTACATCGGTTTCAATATCCGTCGGCTTACCCGGAAGATACACAACCGTTTCAATTTCCGCGTTTCTCTTTTGCGAATACTGCAACTCGAATATTTTGCAATGCGCGTCATATCTGAAATAATCGAGCGTTCCTGCCGTCGCAACGGGGTAGGGGCGCACAAGCGTATCGGCAATCGGCATTCTGAAAATACCGGGTTTATATTTGAAAAAAGCGCTGCTCCATTTGTTCGCGTCAAAAACATCCAACTCGTGTGAGATGTGTGAAAGTCCCCTGTCGGAGCCCGAATGTTTTCCCCACGCGCCGACTATCACGGGGCAGTTCAGCCTTTCCTGCGTTTCTTTATGCCTTTTCCATATAATATCCGTTCTCATATTGTTTGCCGTGGATTCGTCAGCGGTTGTGCCAGATGTCAGGTCAAATCCGTTGGGCGCAAAAACAACATTATTCCGCCCGGTTTCGGGAATCTCACCCGGCATACCGATATTTGAACAGTAGTTATTCTCTTCAAAAATAAACGAATCACCGGCAGCCTCTGCCGTCTCATCCGCCATTTTGCTGAAAAACGGCGCGTATTTTTTTCTGTCGAAATCAGCCGTAATATTTCCCGCGCTGTCAATTATTCTGTTAAATGTTTCCCCGCTTTCAACAAGCCGGAAAATATCATATCTGTTTACGCCTTTAAAATAGTTTCTTACCACGGCCGGCGCGCCGATTTTCTTCTCGTTGACCAGACATTTGAGGCTCGTGGAAACCGCGCTCCTGAAAATCCGCAGGCAACTGCTTCCCGGGAACGGCTCGTTCATAAAGTCAATACCGAGAAAAGCTTTTTTATCGGTAAAAAACGGCAGAATGTGGTTAATCATTTCCGCGTATCTGTCCTGCAAACCTTTTGCCGCAATCCTTTTGTTGTTCCAAAAATTGTCAAAAGCGTTTCCGACCGCGGGGTTGAAAAAATACTGCAGCTGCGAGGCCTCATATTTCACTCTCATATATGTTCTGTTGTCTGTGTCGGTTGCCCACAGCGGAGCGCCTACGCCGCCGTTCATAAAACTTGCGTAGTGCCTCTGATAAATTACAATATAAACATATATGCCGAATTTTTCGCATCGCTTTATTGTGTCCGCAATTTTACCGGTGTAATTGTCGTCAAATCGGCCCATTTCATGCTCGACTGCATCCCACACCACTCCGAGGCGGATAAGATTGAATCCGTTTTCACTGTATTCGCGCAACATTTCATCGTCAAGGGCAGGCTCGTAAACGCGCGGAAAAGTGCTGACATCGCCTTCACAGATAAAACTCATACCGCGAAAGATTCTTTCGCGTCCTTCTCCGTCAACAAAGGCTTTTTTATCAATATATATTGTATCCGTCACGCTCACCTCGCTATATATTGCTATATACATTATTATATATATACCACCTGAAAAAATCAATGTCAAATACACCGGATTTCAATTGTTAAAAAATTCTGAAAATTTTGATTTTTGGTGTTGACATTGCATTTTTTATATGATATATTAATCGAGCGCCCGTGAAGACGGGGGCGATAGCACCTTGAAAATTAAACAACGATTTAAGAAAAAACCCTTGAAGATTTCAAGAGAGAAAATACTCTTAAAACAGTAATTCCCGGCAACGGGAAAGAGAG
>JAFRQM010000054.1 GCA_017428625.1 Clostridia bacterium | reverse complement strand
TAACGAGCCATGCGAGTAACAAGGTTCTGCCGCAGGCAGGTTCTTATAACGAGCCATGCGAGTAACAAGGTTCTGCCGCAGGCAGGTTCTTATAACGAGCCATGCGAGTAACAAGGTTCTGAACGCAAAGCGTTCAGGTTCTTATTCCCCAGCCAAAAAAGAAGTTGAAACTTTTGTTTCAACTTCTTTTTTTCAATCTTAAGGCGTAAATGTCGCGCCTTCGCAGTAAAAGTATTGATACGGCTCGTCAACGCCTTCAAGAACCTGCGAAACATCGTTGCCCGCGGGGCTTCTGTAAGTGCCGTCGGGGGCGATTACTATTTCGGTAGGTCCGGCATAAACATAAAGCAGTTTCTGCCCTTTGTGCGCATTCAGATAAGCGCCGTAACTGTCAAACCACGGTGCGCCGAATGCGGGAGTGCTGTATAGCCTGCCGTTTTCTTTGACAAGTGTAATAATCGCAACAAGCCTTGTGCCGTTATATACAGGGTAATCGCGGAAATTCTGCCTGAGTTCAAACCTCTTGCCCTCAACACCGTAGTAGCCTATGTGCGAATACCCTTTTTCTGAGATTTTTATGTCGTCAGCCGGCACTCCGCTCGCCGCAAGAGCGCTGACAACGGAAACTTTGTTTTCATCAAAATATGCCTTCGCCTCGCTGTCGGTGATTTTTTCGCCCGTTATTTCCACCCCGGAAGGTGCGCCCGCGTGTTCAGGCACAACAGGAATAAAAAACCCGTTGTCGCCGATATTGCCCGATTTTTTCGCTTCGGTAACGCTTTCGGGGCTTTCAGAAGCGGGGTCCGGTTTCTTTTCGGGCGCGCCGGCTCTGTCACTGACCGCTTCTTTTCCGGTTACCGTCTTTTCATTTTTTTGCTGCGTTTTGCCTGTGTTTTCATTTTGATTTATTTCCTGTTCCGTGTTCTGTTCCTGCGCGGTTTCCGCGGCGTGAGCGCTTGTTTCTCCGATTCTTTCTTCCTTGATTTCTTCAGTTGAATATGCGGGCGCAGGCGGAGATTTTTGCGGTTTTATGCGAGCGGCTGCAATTGAGCAGGCGACGCACACACATGCCGCGAACACCGTCACGGCGGCAATCAGATTCACCCGTTTTTTCATTTCTGCTTTATGTTCGTCTCTGCGGCTTATGACCAGGTTGAATATTTCATCATTTGTTTTCATAATCAAAACCGTCCTTTTCAAGCTGCGTTCTGAGCGCCTGCCTTGCCCTTGTCAGAAGAACCTTTACCGCGCCCTCGCTTCTGCGTAATACGGTCGCAATCTCTTTAACCTGCAACTCCTCAAAATATTTAAGCCACAAAACGGAGTAATAGTCGCCGCTCAGTTTGCTCATTGAGACGGCGAGCGCCCTGTCGCGCTCCTCTTTTAAATAAATATCTTCGGCTGAGGGCTGGCAGAGAAAACCGCCGGAATCCTCCAAGGCGGCAGGCTGATTTTTGCTGCGTCGCAGAATGTCAAGCGCCGCGTTTCTTCCTATTCTGAAAAGCCATGTTTTAAACGAGGCTCTGCCGTTATAGGCGGGCTTTTTAATCGCGAGTTTTGTAAAGGTTTCAACCGCCGCGTCCTCTGCCAGAGTTTCGTTTTTTGTAACGCTTATAAGAAAAATCTGCAAAGGCAGGCGATATTCTTCGATGAGGCTGCGCAGGCCCTCATCGTCACCGTCGAGAAAACGGCGGTAACTGCCGGCACCGTTATCCATCGGTTTCTCCTTTCCGAAAGGTTTGCCCTTTCATCTTTTATACGCGCAAAGCCGAAAAAAGGTTACAGACAGCAGACAAAAAACAGGCGGGATGTTTTCATCCCGCCGGAATTTACGCGTAAATTTTGCCGATTATTCTGTTTGCGAGCGAAACGGGCAGGTGCCTTACAAGAAAAACGACCGCCTTGTATGAGAAGCCGACGGTATATATCGGCTTCACTTTCTTTTTAAGAGCTTTTTCCGCGATAAACGCGCCCACAGCCTCGGGCGGCATACCGTTGCGCTCATCGTTCTCCATTCGTGAAACGCTTTTTTCTATTCTGCCCTCATATATATTGTCGCCTTCGGTTATTTTGTCACGCGCGTCGGTAAAGCCGGTGCTTATATCGCCGGGCTGAACGGCGCAGACCGTTATATTAAAGGGCTTCACCTCGTTGGCGAGGGCAAGGGTGTAGCTGTTGACGGCTGATTTTGTTGCCGAGTAATAAGCCTGAAACGGCAGCGCGACGGGAGCGCCGACGCTGCTCAGGTTGACTATTCTGCCGCCGCCCTGCTTTCTCATAACAGGCAGAACACAGCGGTTTACATTCACCATTCCGAAAAAGTTAACATCAAAAAGCTTTTTCGCGTCTTCGGTTGAGGTGAATTCAACCGCGCCCGAAATGCCGAAGCCGGCGTTGTTAATCGCTGTATCTATTCTGCCCTCTTTTTGCATAATGAGGTCAACGGCGTTTTTCACGGCGGATTCATCGGTGACATCGGCGCAGATATGGTTTATACCCTCAACGCCTTTTTCGCGGCGGCTCAGCTCATAGACGGTGCAGCCTTTTTTTATGAGGGCGAGCGCCGTCGCTTTGCCTATGCCGGAGGTTCCGCCCGTTATTAAAACAATTTTGCCCATAACTTACCGCTCAAGTATCTTACCCGTTTTTATGTTGAAAACAAACTTTTTGTTCTCGCCGTTCTCAATATATTTAATCTCGATAACTTCTTTATCCGTATGGTAAGCGGAAAGGATTTTCGCCTTGCAGCCCGCGAAAAACTCTTTGACGAGCTTTATCTCTTCATCGCCGTAATCGCCGGCGTTGTCGCTTACAAAAAGAACATCGCCGAACAAGCTGTTGACCTTGCCGAGCAGATATTTCTGCTCCTTTGTAAAGGTAAGGTTGTCGTCGCGCAGGAAGAAAACATCCGGGTCGTTGCAAAAAACCCTGCCGTTTAAGTGACGGCGGAAAATGCTGTTGTTGATGGCGTTCTGCGCGGAGGGAACCTCACGGTTCACGCCGAGTTTGTTATAGAATTTGCCGCCGTAAACAAGGTCAACATCGCAGCTTATGCGGCAGGCGTCAACAACGCCGAAAGCGGGGCCCAGAGGCACGCCGCAGCCGAGAAAGAGTTTATCCTCTCCCACGCACTCACGCAGAAAATCCATTGCCTCGCACATAATCTGACCCCTCGACTTGCCGTTTCTCGGGTGAATTGCCTCGGAGTAAAGAAAGTCGAGTTTCACCATATCGTAGCCCCAGTCGTGCAGAATTACATCGAAGAAATGCTTTATGTGCTCCCTGACTTCGGGGTTATACATATCTATTGTGTAGGCGCCGCCCCATGCAAAGCAGCCCCATTCAGGTTTTCCGCTTTTGTCCCTGATAAGCCAGTCGGGGTGTTCTTTCGCGGTTTTTGAAACTCTCTGAACAGAGAAGGGAGCAATCCATATTCCCGCGAGATAGCCCTTTTCGTGAACTTTCTCCGCGATGGTTTTCATACCGTTCGGGAATTTTTCGGGGTCAACGTCAAGCCAGTCGCCTACAAATGTTTCATAGCCGTCGTCAATCTGAAAAATCGAAACGGCGTCTTTAACCCTGTCAAGGCCGTCAAGGTCACGCAGAATGATTTTTTCATCTATCTTCTGAAAATAGTTATACCACGATGTGTAGCCGCTCAGGTGTTCAATTCCGGGTTTGCGCAGGTTCATTCCGCCGAAATAGGCGTCAAAAACCTCATCATAACCGCCTGTGAAGCGAACAACATTGAGCAGTTCATAATCGCCCTGCGTTTTAACGCCTTCAACATCCTTGACGATTGAAAAAATGTTTTTGTTTGCGTCAACGGCAAAAACCGTATAGCCCGTTCTCTCGTTCATTGAGCCGAGAAGTTCCAGCGTGTCGCCGTTTCTGAAATATGTGTAGGTGCAGGAGTGGTAGGTGCCTGCCTTGCGGTAATCGTCAAAAAACAGGTAGTCGCCCGACATTGAAGCGAGGTGCTTTGTGAATTTGCTTATGTTCGCGAGCGGAGATATACCGCCCTGCCTGTCGTTTTTATAAACCTCAGGCGTTGTGGACCAGGACTGGAACCCGTTTGCGAAAAACGCCTCTTTTTCACCCTGCGCCCTTACGGTTTCAAGCCTGAACGAAATAAGTTCAAGTTCTTTTTTAGGGTGAAGCACACAGAAAATTCTGCCTTCATCAACCTGTATTTCAAGTGAGTAATCGCCGTTTTCGGCGGCATTGCTCATGTTTTTTCTGCCGTCCGCCCTGTAGGTCAGCGCGAGCCTGAAATCATACATATCCTGTGTCCCCCCATCAGTCAACTGTTACGGTGCCGTCTTCTTCAACGGTAATCTGCATACCGTCTTTGACATAGTCAAGAAATTCCTGACCGAGGCAGTCAACCGTCACCATAGGCTCATCGCAGAAATTCGCGGCAAGAATGGCTCCCGCGGCGGCAAGGGAGTCTATATGCTCCGAGAAAAGCAGGCAGGCGGGGCTTTTGCCGAGCGCCTTCGCGCAGTAAAGCACCATTCCGCCGGTGGTTGAGCCTATTGTCTGCGGCAGGCAGAGAGCCTTGCCGAGCATTGGTTTTCTGTAAAGGTCTTTGTTGTTCTGGTCGTCGCACTCGGTCTGCTTGTATTTGTTGCCCAAAATCGGAATCTCACCGAACTGAAGCGCGCCCTGGAAGGAGGCGAGCGTGTTGAATCCGCCGTGTGAAACAAGAGCGGGTGCCGTGCATTTGCCCGCAACAACGGGGCGTCCCTTGAACTGTTTCATCTTATTTTACCTCCTTTGTTATTATGTCAAGAATCTGCTCGCTTCTGTAATAGCGCGAGGTTGTGTAGGTGCGCAGTTTGTTTGAGCAGGTGATTACGTTTTTGGATTTGCAGAGAGGATTGTTCATATACATAAGCGGGCAGATGTAACTGAGCACAACACCGCAGTCTTTAAGCGTTTTTGCCTTCGGGGTCTTGTTGAACGCCTCGATAACCCCCGGCGCCGAGGTGAATACGGTGGGAACACTGACTTTTTTAAGCCCGTTTTTCTTAAGACCTTCAGCAACATTGTCCGTCCACTCGTTTAACTGGGCGAGCGAGAGATGCGGGCAGCCTACAAAGCAGAGCTGCGGTTTGCCGTCGGGATTTTTCCACATAACGGGGTAGTTGTTCTGCACGCGCTCAAGTTCGGCGTCGTCAATAACATAAACCTTCGCGTCGGGAGCGATGAGCGCCTCGCCCTGCTCAACCGCTTCGGGCGTAAGGTTCGCAATATGGTAAAGGCCGACCGCGCCGTTTGAGGCGGTAGCCGCGCCGAAATCTTTAAGATACGCGCAGGCGTCGCCGTCAAGCTGAGTGCCCAGCCACTTGTCAAGCCCCTTAACATAGGGCACATCTTCCATAACCTTCATGCCTATGGCGGAGCCGAGAACCTGAGCCTCGGGCTTTTTTGTTGTGTTTACTTCAACAATCCAGGTGGCTTTTCTGCCTTCGTCGGTCAGAAGACCGAAATAAGGAACATAGCCCGTAATTGAGCCGAAAAGTTCAATAATGCCGGAGTTTCTGTTGCACCTTGCGCCCAGAACGGAGTTCGCGTAAACAACAGCCGAGGATTCCGCCCACGAAAGAATTTCGCCTTTCTGCGGCTTGTTGCCCACCTCGTCAAGGTAGCAGGCGCAGGTGTAGGCGTCTTTGCCGAGCAGACCCAGTTTTTCAAGCTGAGCGTCATAACTGCCCTGCATCGAATACATAAGTTTGTTGAAAACTATGTTTTCAATAAAACTTGCGGGCACATTTTTGTCAAGCGGCTTCGGGTCAACAGAGAATTTCTGCCCCGAAAGGGCGTTGCCCTCAATCAGGGTGTCCATAAGGTCATAAACGGGCTTCATAACCTTCAGGCCGAAACTTGTTACAAGGTGGCCCATTTTGCTTGTAACGGGCACCATTTTTTCGGCTCCGAACGCCTCGCCGTACATAACGAGGGTTTTCATCGCCTTGGCGACCGCTTCGCCCTTTGAGCCGTTAAGCAGCGCTTCCTGTTCGGGGGTGAGAGTCATTTTGTAATCCATCGCTGTCATATCCTTTCAAATGAAGATTAACATTATTATAGTAACATTATTTCCGTTGTGTTTCAATAAGTTGAATAGGCGAAAATACAGGGCGAAATTTGTTGAAAAAAGCAAAACACCGCTCCGCCGGAATGCGGAACGGCGCCCTGTTCTGTTTGTCAGCCGGCAACGGCAAAAACAATGTCGCCCGTGTCGGTTATTATTTCACATTTTCCGCCCGTAACACCCTGCGCAACGGTAACATCACCGGTGTCGGTTTCTGTTATGAACTCCTTGCCCGAAAGCAGGTTTCCCGTAACGTCGCCCGTGTCGGTTTCTATGCGTATTTCCCCGGCGTCACTGCCGTTGAGTGTAACATCGCCCGTGCTTCTGTTTATTGAAAGATTCCCCGAAACAAGCGTGCTGTTCAGCGTGATATCGCCCGTTGACCCCTGTGAATCAAAACTTTTGCAGGTTAGCGTTTCAATTGCCGTGCAGCCCGTGCAGACAGTCTGTCTGAGCCTGCCCGTGCAGGAAACGGAGTTGACAGCGACATCGCCCGTCGAGGTCTGAATCTCAATATCACCCGCGATAACACAGTTGATTGCGATATCGCCTGTGTCGGTGGTTATTTCGACATAGCCGTATGTCAGCCCGTCTTCGGCAGAGGGGGCGGATTCGATTTTCACATCGCCCGTGTCGGTGACTATCTGTATTTTACCGAACGAGAAGCCGTCGGGAACCGAAATGTCGCCGGTCGAACTGCCGACAGTCAGCGATTCATATTTGCCTTCGGGCAGATAAACCGTCATTTTCGGTGATTGTGTCGATATACCGATTCTGTCAAGCAATGTGCGTTCATCTTCGCCCCGGACGCAGAGGGCTCCGTCCTTTATAAAAACATCTCTGCGGATTTTAACGGATTCAAGGCATTCAACCGTTACTTTGCCGTCAGCCGATTTTTTCAGTTCAACATCCGATTCGAGCGCGTTAATGCTGATTTTTGTGAAATCTCCGTCTTTCGTATATATCTTTTCCGCAAACACATACGTGCTGAATTTTGAAATATCAAAGCCGGAATAAGCGAAGGCTCCCGCAAGAACGGCGGCGCCTGACAGTATAAGAACAACCGAAACAATAATTGCCTTTTTCATTGCGCGTTCCCCTTTCCGGCAAATTTTGATTTAACCGAGAACACCGCTCTTTTTGTAAGATGCAGCACGCCTTTCGTGACGGCTCTGCAAAAGAAAAAGAACAGTATCGAAAACCCTGCCGTGAAAACGCCCGCGCCAAACGCGGCAGCCGCCTGAAGGGCAAAACCCCTGATTAAAAACATCACCGCGGCGGCGCAGCCCGCAAGAGCGCACACAAAAAGCGCAGCCTCAACAGCCCACAGCGAAACAACAACCGCCCACACGCAGATATAAAGCGACAGCATAACCGCAAAAGCGGAAATCATCAGGGGCAGCCAGACGGGAAATCCGAGAACGATAAGCGCGATTTCCCAGCCCTTCCGAGCGCGGTCGGGCTTTATTTTTTCTCTGACAAGTCTGTTGAGCGGATAATCCGCGACAATCTGCCTTACAATTTCATCGGGAGACCCGGCCGCGGCAACGGCTTCTTCCTCGCTCAGACCGTCTTCCACCCGGTCGTCAATCATTTCGGAATAAAAAGCCAGCCTGCTTTCAACATCTTCTCGCGGCAGACCCGCCAGACCTTTTTCTATTCCGCTCAGAAAATCACGCCTGTTCATTTTCTCCCTCCTCCGACACAAATTTATAAATCGATATTACTTCCTTCCACTCCGCCTTGAATGTTTCAATGCGGCTGATGCCCGCCTGCGTTATGCGGTAATATTTACGCAGTCTGCCGTCATGCTCGGCAGTTCTGACGGTCAGCAGCCCCGCCGCCTCAAGCCGCTTCAGAATCGTATATAAAGTCGATTCCGAAAGTTCCACGCAGGGCTTGAGATCTTTTATGATTTTATATCCGTATGAATCTTCGTTTCTGATGGCGGCAAGCACACAGACATCCAGAAGACCCCTTTTGAGCTGAATATCCATAGAATACCTCCCCTTGCGTAATACATCGTAACACGAGGTATGTGTTTTGTCAATACCTTCCCTCAAAAAACAGGTTCGCCCCGTCTTTTGACGGGGCGTTTGCCGTTTTATTTCTTTTTCAGGTGAGTTCAACAATCTCATCATATTTCGGCTGCCATATTCCCGAAATAAAATTGCGCGCGCGTAAAACCACTTCGTTTTCATAAACCTCAACAACATATCCCGTGCCGTTAAGCAAGTTGCCTCCGCGGCGGAAATCGGGATACATATAACACGGTGAGTTAATCAGCGTGTAGCCGTCATATCTTTCTACCGATGAATAAACCGTGCTGTCATCTTCGGTTGAAAAGCCGGCGTGAATGTGACCGCTTATGTAGAACACATTTTCATACTGTTTTATGATTTCGAGAATCCTGTCGGACGCTTCGCCTATTCCGCCCGTGCCGGGTTCATCTTCTTCGTTCATCTCCCATGTGTAGGGCAGGCCGTGCGTGTCGTTTATCGGCTGGTGGAAGAAAATAAATATCGGTTTACCCGTCTGCGACGCTCTTTCCATCTGCTGAGCAAACCATTCAATCTGCGTGTCACTGACAGTTGCGTAAGTATGGTCGCCTTCGCTGCCCAGAACAATCGCGGGGAAGCCGTTTATTTCGGTTGTGTAATAAACTTCTGTTATTTCTCTCCCCGTAGCGAGCTTGTTGTATTTTATGAAATTCTCTTTGGTCACGGCAATGTCATCGCTGCCCCAGGTGTCATGGTTGCCTATTACCATAATGTCGTTTGCCGATGTGTCGTATTTGCTCATAGCGAGGGTGAAACTCTCCCACATTGCATCGTAGCCGTGGTCGGTTATGTCGCCGCAGATAACGAGCGCGTCAAGTTTATCTTTCGCCTTCGACATATCCTCAAGTCCGATTTCGAGCACCTCGCGCCTGCCGTTCGCCTCGGTCAGATGCGTGTCGGAAATAACGGCGAAACTTGCAAGGCAGCCGTCTTTTTTGTGTGAGATTTCCGCTTTTTCAAAACCGAAAATCCCTCCGAAAAGGGCGGCGACAGCCATAAAAACGGCAATGCCCGCGCGTATGGGCTTAAACAAAACGCTTACCAGTGCAGTCAACATAAGAATCCTCCCCGAATATAATAGTTTTACATTGCGGCACAGCCGCTCCGCCTGCCTTGTTTGCTTCTTAATATAATACTCCTTCGCGCCTGATAATTCAACCCTTAAAAGCCGAATAAACACAACATAAACACAACATATTGTGTATTTTTTCGCAAATCTTAATAAGATGTTAATATAAATTTAACATAAAATTGTTGCGGAATCAGAATATATATGGTATATTTATAATGTATTTTTATGTATTTTTATCGCGGAAAGGTGAATGAAATGGAAAGCGGAACAAAATACCCACTTGTATTTGTTCACGGTATGTTTGGCTGGGGCGCGGATGAAGGAATCAACTCCAAACTCCCCTATTGGGGCGCGACCACAGGCGACCTTATGGAATATCTGAACGAAAACGGCTATGAGGCTTATTCAACCTCAAGCGGTCCCGTTTCAAGCGCGTGGGACAGAGCCTGCGAAATCTACGCAAGGCTCACGGGTACAAAAGTCGATTACGGCAAAGCGCATTCCGAGAAGGCGCACCACCGTCGTTTCGGCAGAACTTACGCCGAACCTCTTTTCGAAGGCTGGGGTAATGAAAAGAAAATTCATCTCATAGGTCACTCCCACGGCGGCAACACAATCAAAACCCTTATGCACCTGCTTACCTACGGCAGCGAAGAGGAACGCGCCTGCACGCCCGAGAATGAACTTTCCGGTCTTTTCACCGGCGGCAAAGAAGGCTGGGTAAAATCACTCACCACAATCTGCACCCCGCACAACGGCGCGAGCGCTTACCAGTTCGCTAAAAAATATAAAATTCTTGAACCGCTCAAATCTTTCGCGTTCAACTATATAGGCATTGTCGGCAGGTCAAGGGCAGAGGGCGGAATGGTTGACTTCCACCTTGAGCAATACGGTCTGAGCGACACACCCGGTATGCAGGACGCATATCCCATACGCAGGGCAAAAAAGGTTCTTAACGCCTACGGCGACAATGTTGAAACCGACCTTGCCCCCGACGGCGCAAGACTGAACAACGAGTTTCTTGAAATCAGCCCGAATGTCTATTATTTCTCATTCGCTTATTCAAATGTTGTCAAAATGAAGCATCTGCCCACCCGCTACCGCGCCAAACTCAGCGATTTCCCCTTCCTCACCCTCACCTCAGACGCGATTCTTATTTACGAGCACTTCATCGTGCCGGGCTACAAAAAAACCTACCTTGAAATCGCTAACGACGGTCTTGTCAATCTTAAAAGCGCGATGTATCCCGAAGATGAACCGCACACCGAGTTCGACCGCACAAACATCAAGCCCGGCGTCTGGAATGTTATGCCCGTGCGCAGCGGCGACCACGGCACGCCCATAGGTCTTTTTGCCGATGTGGAACAGACAAGAGACTTTTACCATATGCTTATAGAAATTCTCAAAGAGATTGAAAGCGAAGAAAAATAAACCGAACCCTCTGAGATTAACGGAACAAAAAAATCGGAACGAACCAAAAAAGTGAAAAGGAAGTGATTTATTTGGAGCCTTTCTATGAGGTCAGGGATTTCTCGACAATCCGCGAAATGCTTGACCAGAGCTTTGAGCTGTTTGCCGACAGAAGCGCCTTTGAAGTCAAAAAAGGTGACGAGCATTACAACATATCATACACCGAATACAGAGATCAGCTCAACGCTTTGTGCAACGCCCTGCTCGATATGGGTTATTACCGCAAAAAAATCGGTGTTGTCTCCGATAACAGATATAAATATGTTTTAACATATATGTCGGCAATCTGCTCCGGCAACGTCATTGTTCCCATTGACAAGGAGCTTATGACCGATGACATTCACGGCATACTTGAGGCGGCAGGCTGCGAAATACTTTTTGTTGACAAAAAACACATTTCAAAAATAGATTTTGAGCGTCTGGGCAATATTCCCGTTTACTGCTTTGACCCGCTTGATGAGGGCGAAAACCCTTACGGAATAAGGAACTTCACCGAACTCCACAACCGCGGCAGAGAACTTATGTCTCAGGGCAAAAGGTTTTGGGAAAAGATTGACAACGATGTTGACGCTCTCTGCGTTCTGCTTTTTACATCCGGCACAACCGGCGTTTCAAAGGGCGTTATGCTCTGCCAGCGCAATTTCATATTTGAAGTCAAGGCGGCTATGGGCGTAATCAAAATATATCCCGAAGACTGCGGCATTTCCCTGCTTCCGATTCACCACACCTTTGAAAGTTCGATTATTATTTTCTTTGCCCCTTATTGCGGCGCGAAGGTCACCTTCTGCGAAGGCTTCAAATATGTGCTTAAAAATATGAAGGAGTTCAACCCCTCCGTATTTGTTGCCGTTCCCCTCGTTCTTGAGACGGTGCACAAGCGCATCTTGCGCAAAATCCGCGAGCAGAAGCACGGCGAGACAAAATTCCGCATAGGCTTAAAGCTGTGCAAGGCGGGCAACAAACTGCACCTCAATTTAAGCAAATATATCTTTAAAGAGATTATAGACACATTCGGCGGCAATATGCGTATGATAATCTGCGGCGGCGCAGCCGTTGACCCGCAGGTGCTTGATGATTTCAACACCTTCGGCATTCAGATTATTTACGGCTACGGCCTTACCGAATGCGCCCCGCTTGCGGTTATCAACCACGACAGGCTCCGCACCACCGACTCCATCGGTGAGCCGCTGCCCGGCGTTGAGACAAAACTTGTTGACCGGGATGAAAACGGCATAGGCGAACTTTGCGTTAAGGGCGGAATGGTAATGCTCGGCTACTACAACAACCCCGAAGCCACCGCCGAGGTTATGGATGAAGACGGTTTCCTTCACACGGGCGACCTTGTTCAGATTGATGAAAAGGGTCACTACCATGTTTGCGGGCGCAGCAAAAATGTTATTGTCACATCCAACGGCAAAAACATCTACCCCGAAGAACTTGAATACCACCTTGACGGCGAGGATTGCATAAGTTCCAGCCTTGTTGAAGGCGTTGAGAACAAAAAAGGCGAAGTTCAGATTCACGCCCAGATTTTGCCCGATGTTGAGGAGATAAGCCTTCAGATGGGCAGAGAGCCCACCGAGAAAGAACTGCACAATCTCATCAAAGGCGCGGTCGAGCGCATAAATGAGAAAGTGCCCGCGTTCAAACGCATCAAATCCTTCACAATCCGCAAAAACGATTTTGAACGCACCACCGCGCAGAAAATCAAACGCACAACGAACAAAACCACCGGTAAAATCAAAGATAAAATAAAAGTCAACAACGCAAAAGTCAGCTGATAATAATTCAGCGCGCCAAAGCCCTGACATCCAATCACCGAAAGGAGCAGTTATGTCCGACAGATATTTAATAATCAACGCCGATGATTTTGGTATGTGCAACGCCTCCGTTGCCGCGATAACCGATCTTTTCAAAAATGAGAAAAGCGCTCTTACATCCTCAACGATTATGGCTCCCTGCGGCTGGGCGCCCAAGGCGATAAGATTCGCAAAGGAGAACCCTCAGTTCGCGATAGGCGTTCATTTAACACTTACAAGCGAGTGGGGCGATTACCGCTGGGCTCCCGTGAGCACGGAGAAAACGGCGTCTTTGCGTGACGAGGAAGGCTATATGTGGCACGAGAGTGTTGATGTTGAAAAGCACGCCGACCTTGACGAGGTTGCGGGCGAAATCCGCGCTCAGATAGAAAAATGCAAAACTCTCGGACTTAACCCGTCGCACCTCGACAACCATATGGGCTCGCTTTACGGCATTGAAACGGGCAGGTTTGAGCTTTTGCAGAAAACGATTGAAATCGCGGGCGAATACGGTCTGCCCTTCCGCTGCCCGTCAAAACTTACGCCCGAAATGTTCGGCAACACCATGCTTGAAATAAATGTGGATATGAACACCGTCGGAGCCGCGTTCGGTCAGCTTATGGGTTACGCGGATATGCTCGGGGTTGCTCTGCCCGACTACCTTATACCGAACGAGTGGGACGGCGGCCCCCAGTGCGAAAGTTATGAGAATTTCAAAGAATACATCTATAACCTTTACACATCCTTCCCGGAGGGCGTTACCGAAACCTATATGCACCCCTCTGTTGAGTGTGATGAGTTAAAAGGCACAACCGGGCGCTGGAAATTCAGAACCTGGGAGTATAAACTCCTCGGCGACCCCGCCACAAGGCAGCACATTGAAGCGCACGGCATTAAACTCATCAACTACCGCGACCTCGCGCAGATGAGAAAGAAATAACAAGCAAAAAGTGAATATAAACACAACAGGGCGGATGGCACACAGTCATCCGCCCTTACTTTTGTGTGATTATTTATAAAATGTATAAAGTTCCGCCGTGTCGCAGGAGGTGTTGTCAACATACCAGCTTCTGCCGATTTTCTGAAGTGTTACGGGCAGATTTTCAATCTCTGCCTGACCGTTTACCAGCACATTTACATTTACAACGCAGGTGCCGCCTTCCGCTTTCGCTATGCCCGCCGATACAACTTCGATTTTATAATCCTCGCCGTATTTTTCCTGGTAAGCGCCTACGGAGGCTATCTTTGTCTGCACGCCTGTGTTCGCGTCGTATTCATCCTTTGTGCCCGTCAGGCTCTCGCCGTATGCAGCAAGATTCGACTCAAACGCGGTGAAGAACGCTTCGTCGTTGAAGAATTTGTCGCCGAAAACATCTTTTCGCACCTTTTGGAGTTCTGAAATATACTGCGTGAAAATCGCGTCATAAGCGTCAAAGCCGCCGTTTGATTCAATGAGATTGACAAAAAACGGATACATCGCGTCAATCACTTTACCTTCAAGCTCTCCGTTATCGTTGAGGGTTTTTTCGCCTTTGAGGCTTTCGTCATTAAGCCCTTTGAGCCCCTTGGTGCTGTCGCCCGGCTTATAATTCTCATAAATAACGGGGTTTATGTAGTTTTGACGGATGAAATCGCCGAATTTCATATCTTTGCTTAAAAGAGTGTTTTTGCAGGCGTTGTAGCCGTCGCCCGTCTGAACGATTGTGTCAACATAAGCCACCGCCGTTTTTTCGGGGTCAAAGGCAGTGTATCTTGCCGTGAATGTGAAAACGGTGAGCGCGCCGAGAATAACCGCCACAACAATAATGGCGAAAACGCCGTAAAGTTTAAGGTTTAAGCCTTTTTTGTTTTTTTCAGCCATTTTTAATGCCTCCTCAGTCCGCGTCATTCGCCGGCTCGTCAAAATCTCTGTCTGCCGCGGCGGCTCGTCTTATCATAAGTTCTTTTACTATTCTTTCTTTTTTGTCGCCGACCATATCATAGAAAAGAATGGGCACGCCTTGCAAAATTACAAACGCCGCGGGGATTATTGTGTAAATCATAAGGAACTTGTTGAGGGTTGAGTCACTCTGCGCGGCGTAGGCGACATTGGCGTCTGTTGAAACAAGGTAGCCGGACCATGTGTAAAGCAGCCAGGGGCCGAGAGCCTTTGTGAAGGCGGATGCGACTTTCGCGAAAAGACCGAAGCCCGCGTAGGCAAGGCCCTCCTGCCTTTTGCCCGTTTTCCACTCAATTTCGTCAACGCAGTCCGCAATCATAATATTGGGGGTAACGTTTGTGTTGCCGTGCTGAAGTCCGCAGAAGAAATTGAGAATAAGGAAGGGTATAATCAGCGCGCTGCGGAATCCTATGCCCGTTGCCACAAAATAAAGAATTGCGAGCGATGTAGCGCCGTAAACGCAGAAAAGAATATATGTCTGCTTTGTGCTGAACTTTTTGAGAACGAAGTTTACAAGCAGTGTGCCGACCGCCGTGCCTATGCCCATAGGCAGAAGCAGGGCGAGTTTTAAATCCTTTGAACCTAAAAGATAAATCGCGATATAAAGCGAAACCGTGCCGTAAACGCCTCTGCCGAAGCCAGTGAGTTTGGTGAGCGATACCATAAGCAGGTTTTTGTTTGTAAAAACAACCTTGACGGCGTCTTTGAGCGAAACCTTTTCTCTCGTGTAGGGCACTCTCTCTTTGTTGTTCATAAAGAAAATCATAACAAACAGAATAAAACCGAGTGCGCACACAGCGGTTGAAATAATCAGGTCAAGGCCCTGCGCCTCCGCGTTTTTGTATTGCTGCTGGCCCATAACAGCCTTCATAACAATACCCACAACAAGCACAACAACCATACCGCCTGACTGGCCTACGCTCTTCATAAACGAGGCTATCGAAATCGCCGATGACCTTTCAGACGGGTCGGGCGAGCACAGAGCGCCGAAGCATTCGGCAGGCCTTTCAACCGCGCAGCCGACAGCCGTATAAAGCGAATAAATAACATACATCCATATAATCGCAAGGGTCTGGTTCTTTGTGTCGGGCGCCACAAAAACGAGCATCGCAATAATTGCCATAGGCACCGCGCCGAAACCTATCCACGGTTTTGCCTTGCCGAGTTTTGTGCGTGTGTTGTCAATCAGAAAACCCGTAACAAGTTCAATAACTGCGCCGATTATGCCCGCCGCGAGAAACACGGCTGAAATCTGCGATGAAATGACAGAACTGTCAAAGCCCTTGCCTTTGAAGGCAAAATCGGCAAAAAATGTCTGAGTGTAGTCGGGCATCCACCCTGTGAGAAGGGCAACGCCGAACAGACCTATGCCGAAGGTGAAAATTTCGGACTTCTTCATGTATCTTCTCTTCTTTTCGCTCATACAACTGCTCCTTTCGGTATAAACGATAATTAATAAAATAATTATAACTTAAAAAAAGCAAAAAAACAATTGTTTTATCACTTAATTAAAACATATTGAATTTATGCGGTGTTATATGTTAATATAGTTATGTTATTTTTAACGCAGGGAGGAAAAGTATGGCGGAAATCGTCAAAAAAGTAAACGGTTTTTTCCATGAGGTAAAAGACCACTGGAAAACCCCGCCGGAGGGGAAATATGTTCCTTACAGAGAATATAAGGATATTTTTCTCGCGGTAGGCTTCAACTATTCGGGCAACAAAACTCTCGAATACATTGTGTTCGCGGCTTCGTGCTACCTTATGATGTACCACTACAAGCTGCCCTACCTCACATTCTCGGTTATAAACATAATCAATATGCCGCTCAACTACATTTGGACTATGATGACCTGGTATATTGCCGACAACCTCGGATTTATGCCGAAAAAGAATGAGCGCAAATTCTACGGCGTTTATATGCTGCTTGTTGTAATCGGCGTGCTGATGATTGTGTTTGACCCGTCGGCTCTTTTCAATCAGAGCGGCAGGTTTGTTACCTATATGAACTCACTCGAAGGCATAAGCTGCGCCTCGGCTTTCAAGATTTTGGGCACTCACCTTCTCTGGAACGGATGGTCCGGCGCGAGAAACATCTTCTGGCGCAAAAAGCTTATTCCGAAATTCGGCAGATACAAATACAGCCTTTACTGCAACGCCGTTCCCAAATGCGTTATGGTAACGCTCATCGGCTGGCTGCCGTTTTACAACATTCCCGATGTGATTACAAGAGTCTGGGTTGCAAACCTTATGTTCGCGATTTACAACCTCTTCCCGTTTGACAACTCAACCGAAATGTGCGCGCAGAACATAAGCCCCAACACAAGGGAGCGCATCTGGGTGCGCACCATTCCCATAAAGCTTTCGCACTTTCTCAACTCCATAGTGGCTATTCTTATGCCCGTGTTCATCGGTATGCTCCGTTATGAATGGGCTGACATCAACCTTTTCAAATACATAATCCCCGGATTTTTCATTTTCTGCGTCGCGGTAACTATGATTTTCGCGGGCAGAATAAAAGAACGCATTCCGCAGCCTCCGCTTGAAAAGAAGGTTTCCATAAGCTTCTGGGACGGTATGTTCGGCGTTATGCGCAACAAATACAAGTGGGTAAACACCATAGTGGGTCTTATTGACTCGCTGGGCAACGGTATGCTGCCGTTTGCCACAATACTCTACCTTTACACCTTCCGCCTGAGCGGCCTTATCTACTCCCTTCTTGTCGCTCTTGTTTCATTCGCGGGCACTCCTCCCGATTTCTTCTCTCCGTATTTTCTGCGCAGGTTCTCCTACAAACAGCTTATGGTTTTCTATCAGCTTTCAAGGGCGATAGGCAACGCTCTGATAGTTGTTGCCCTGCTTTTCCTCGGCGACAGGGTCAACCTTTGCGGAACAATCTGCGTGCTTGTTCTTATTTTTATGGAGATGACCAAAACAATACCCGTCACCGCCGGGCACGATATGGATATAAGGATAAACGACTACCAGATGTATCTCTCCGGTGAGAGGCTTGAGAATTTCTCCGGTGTTTTCGGCTGGTTTACGGGCCCCATCACATCGTTTGTGAGCCTTATTATTCCGATTATGCTTCTCAAATACGGCTTTAACAGCAACTGGGATGTTCTGTTTGTTGACTCATCAAGAATAAAAATCATAGTAATTCCCATAATAATCGACATTATCGGCTATGTGCTTATGACAATCCCCTACCTGTTCTGGGATTATGACGACAAAAAACAGGCGATGGTTATGGAGGTGCTCAAAGCGAGGGAGGAAGCCACCGGCGGCAACCTTGACGGCACAACAGACGGAGTTGATGAACAGCTTGAGGCGGAACCGGCCGTTGAGAGCGAAACCGAAAGCGGGGTGACGGTATGAGCCGTAAAAAAGAGAAAAAGATGCACGATTTGGCGGCGATTTACAACGAAACAAAGCTTGACATCCCCGTGGACGAGGTGTGGACCTATCAGGTTGAGGGGCTTAAAGCCCCGGTTATCGGCAAACCCGTTGAGAACGCCGGCAGAAAAAAGGCGGCTGTTGTTGTTATTCTGCTTTTCGCCATCGGGCTTTCCGTTTTCTTCTCCGTTCGCGCTGTTCACAGCGAAACCTACAACTATGAGCAGGTTGAGGGCGGCTGGCAGCTGAGCAAATTCAGCAACCCCGGCGACATTACCGAAATCACAGTGGATTACGCCGAAGGCGACAAAACAAAGCCCGTTACCGAAATACGCGAATATGCCTTTAACTGCGACGACAGGCTCACAAGCATCACCGTAGGCAAAGATGTTAAAAAGATTGACGGCAAATCCTTTTACAGCGTGTGGAACCTGCGCAACATTTATGTTGATGAAGAAAACCCGAACTACTGCGACCTTGACGGCGTGCTTTACAACAAAGATATGACTGAGGTTATATGCTACCCCATTGACCACGACGCTTATCTGAGAGAAAAGGCGGGCTTTAAAGAGGAGCTTTGGCAGGGCAGCGAAGGCTACGGCGAGGATTACATAAACGCGGTGCAGACCTACAGAGTGCCCGAAACGGTTGTTAAAATCGGCGAGCTCGCGTTCAACTACGCAAACCTTGTCAAGGTGTATCTTCCCGAAGGGCTTAAAACCGTTGAAACTCTGGCGTTTTTCAAATCGACATCCCTTACGAACATTGTTTCATACACGGCGGGCGGCGAATACAAATCCCTGCCCGAAGGGCTTGAGTACATCGGCTCCGACGCCTTCAGCTATGACCAGGCTCTCAACTATATGTTTATACCCGCGAGCGTTAAATATATCGGCCACCATGCTTTCTGGGACACCTGCTATAAAGACGGCGGCGAGGTAAAGGGCGTAAATGTTATGAATGTCGCGCTCGGCGAAGCGGAGTTTGAAAACTCTGTTGACTCAAACGACCACTGGCTGCCGAGTTATGACTGGAAACTCCTCAAAAAGGCAATCGACATCAACTACTCCGCCGAAAGAGCGGAATAAGCAAAAATCAAAACCGCCCTCACGGGCGGTTTTTTGTTATCTGATTGTTCTTTTTTCAGTTTGCAGTTTAACCGCTTTTTTGCTGTTCGGGCAGCCGTAATAAAACACAATCGGGTCCTCAACCTCGAAACCAAAGGTATCGCCCAGAAACGAAATAAACCTCCACCACGAGCTTCTCAGCATTCTTATCAATGATGTAAACATTTTCCGTTCTCCTTTTTACCTGACCGCTTTTCTGCCTAACTGCAGTTTAACCGCTTTTTTGCTGTTCGGGCAGCCGTAATAGCAGATATACTCGCCGGGGTCAAAGGGGTCTTTGCCCGTAACATCCTCAATTCCGCCTATTTCTCTGTCGCGGCGGAAAAGACCGGCAAACCAATTCCACAGCCCCATTAAAATTGACCACATAACCGTTCTCCTTTACCTTTTCATTTTTTCCGTTTTGTTTATCTGTATGATTTTTTTCTCATCTGCAGTTTTGCCGCCTTTTTGCTGTTGGGGCAGCCGTAATAATCCATATACCCGAAGGGGTCTCCTCCGCCGCCTTCATCACGGTGAAAAAGATTTTTGAACCAGAGCGCTATTCTCCTGAAAAACGCGCGCATACCGACCGCTCCTTCCGGTTTATTTATATAATTTCCGCTTCATTTGCAGCTTTGTGGCTTTTTTGCTCGCGGGGCAGCCGTAATACATAACGGGCGGGAACCATTTCCAGAGAAAATCGATAAAGAAACGCGCGACGGGGTTGTCAACAAAGAGCCAGTAAATGAAATCCATAATCATACCTCCGGTATTATCAGTTTTGCCTGTTTTATTTTTTCGCCGTAATAGGCGCCTATAGTGCCGTCTGCGGGGTTAACGAGCACGCCCGTGTAAGAGCCGTATTTTTTAAGCATCTTTTCGTGAATGCGGTCGTCGCCCGTGCTGTATTGCAACTCGCTCTGAGTGGGGTGGCTGTGGATGAAGCCTAAAAATTTCATCGGCTTTTTATTGTCGCACTCGCTGCCGCAAAGCCCCCTGTCGGAACTATTATAATAATTTTTGTTGATTATTGCAAGTTCGCTTTCAACCGTTCTGAGAATTTTACCGCTGAAAATCGCGTTGTCTTCGGCTCTGTATGCTCCGTCACAGGGTATTACATAACGCACAACGCCCGTGCCGCCTGTTTCAAAACCGATTAGCGCCATCTGCTGTTCGAACATTGAGAGCGGATTCTTTGCGCCTATGTGAAAATACTGCTTTATTGAGCGGTAGGCGTCCGGCTCGATTATAAGTTCGGCGGCGTCTTCGTCATCGCCCGAAATCTCATAGAATTTTGTGTCGGGGTAACGGGCAAACAGACCGTCTTTATATGCCTTCGCTTCGGGGTTTCTGAGAAAATCACGGTAGCAGAACAGAGGCTCGCCCGCGTCAAAATCCATTGTGTGAACGGAGTCGCCCTTGCATTTTTCTTTGTATTCGCAGGCTTCGCATTTTTCCGGAAGCGGTCTGTTCCTGAAATACTCAAAACCGTTCTTCCACACTTCGCTTAAACTGTCTTTAAGAATGTTGCCCTGTATGAACTCCTGCCTGTGAGGAACATTCGGGCAAACGAAAATGTCGCCGTTGAACAGAATCGAAGCCCCGTAAATGCCCGTGAAACACATAAAGCGTCTGCGGTCAAGCAGGTTGTTTAAAAAATGCGGGCATCCCCATATAATCTGCGTGTTTTTCGGGTTTGAATTGATTTTGTTCGCGAGCCCCGTGATGTAAAGAATCTCCTCGCGGTTTAAAAGCAGGTTTGTGTTGTCAAGCGCCCTGCCGATAGGGTCCATAAAACTTACCCTTATTGAGTCAAGCCCTATGGGGTTGAGAATTTTATAAAGCTCCTCAAACTCATAAACATTGCGTTTGTTCGCCGTGAAGGTAACCTGAAGGTGGTCAAGAAACGCCGCCGCCTTAAGTTTTTTGAGCGCCTCGATTATTTTATCATAGCTGCCGGGCAGGTGGCGCAGGGAATCGTGCGTTTCGCGAAGGCCGTCAAGGCTTACGGTGATTGTTTTCATCCCGCTCGCCTTCATCTGCCCTATAACTTTATCTGTAATGAGCGAGCCGTTTGAAACCATACCCCAGTCGAAACCCATTGCGGTAATTTCGGTCATAATCTCAAACAGGTCCTTGCGAAGCAGCGGCTCCCCGCCCGAAATGTTAATCATCGTGTAGGTGCCGATGTTCTCTTTCAGGTCGCGCATCGCCGCCAGAATCTGCTCTTTTGTAAGCAGTTCCTCGCTGTTGATGTCGCACCTGGAGCCGCACTGGTCGCAGGCGGCGTTGCATTTTTTTGTGATTTCAATAAGCAGGGTGTAAAGCGGATACCGTTCTTTCATCTTTTGCTCCCGTCGGGTTTATCTTGTTATAAATATAATGCCTTTATATTATATCCTTTTGTATATTGTGTGTCGGAAGTGTAAACAATCACTTTTTTGCCGTCAACGGATGTTTTAAAGCAAATCTTTATACTGATAGCATCTTATGTAATCAACTTTGAACTCGGCGGGCCAGTTTTCCGCCGGGGTTTTGCTTATTTCGCCCGTGCCGTGACGGTCGGAGTTCTGCACGCCGTTTTCACCGGCGAACTCGCAGGAGAGCAGGAAGTATTCGGGGTTTTGCGAAACGCCTCCGTCGGGGGTCAGACGCCCCGTTTCTTTGCCGTTTATATAGAAAATGTATTCATCCTTCGTCCATTCAAGCCCGTAGGTGTTGTATTCGTTGTAAGGGTCGTTTTCAAGGTAGCATTTGCCTACGCTCGCGCCCTTGTGGTCTTCGCCGTAACCGTCGTAGTGAATACCCGATGAAATGTAATCGCCGCCGAAAGCGTAGTCTTTGTAATAGAACGACTCAAAAACATCAACCTCGGTGCCGTCCGCGCCCGAGCCGTCAACATTGTAAACGCCGTCATCGTTCATAAGCCAGAAGGCGCTCCACATTCCCGTCGCGGCGGGCAGAATACAGCGCACCTCAAAGTAGCCGTAGGTCTGCTCATATTTGTTGCGGCTGACAACCTTACCCGTGTACCATCCCGGTTTGTAGGGCTTTATCCAGTCATATTCGGTGTAGCGGTAAGGCAGGGCTTCGTCTTTATATTCCGCCGAAATAATGAGGTTGCCGTCTTCAACACGCACCATATCCTCGTGCCAGTAGCCACCCTTGCGTTCGGTTATCCACCACGAGAAATCCCATTTTGTGCGGTCAAGCGCGTCGCCGTCAAACTCGTCGCTCCAGACAAGTTCGAATTTGCTCATATCGATTTCGCTGCCCTTTGTGTATGGCTTGCCCGAAATCTGCCCCGCCAGCGAGTTGAAAAGCGCGCTCACGCTTAAAAAAAACGAAATAACCGCCTTGAATAACGGTCTTAACATATCAGCCGCCTCCTGTTTCATTTTTTTAATTTATAATAACATACTGTCAAAAAAATGCAACCGGAGTCAGAACTGTTATGCAAGGCAGAACTGTTTTTATTGCAATTATCATCCCCGCAGGGTATAATATAATCATTAAAGTCACGGAGGTGCGCTGTGTTTATAAAATCTGTATTTTTAAGAATAACCGCAACCGTCATAACCCTCGTTATGCTTCTTTTCGCGGGTCAGGGCGCAACTGAAGAATACGATGTGCGCGACAGCGAAAACTGCCGTATGAATTTCACCGTTTTGTCAGACGCCCACATCGAAGGCAACAATTGGGCGCGCTACAAGGTGTTTGCCCGTTCCCTGCAGAATGTTGAAAAAAACAAAAACGGCAACGGCGCGGTGGTTTTTCTCGGCGACAGCACAATGAACGGTCAGCACATCGAGAACCTGCTGTTTCACGGCGGCGTTTCAATTCTTCTGCGCGGTGAGAATGTTCTGCCCGTGCTCGGCAACCATGACATAGGCAACGGCAGCGGCGATTACGAAACCCTGCAAAACCGCTGGTATGATTACACATCCGCGTTTTTCGACATTCAGACCGGGCATCCCTATTATTATGAGGTTATCGACGGTTATGTTTTCATTGTTCTCGGTATGGAAACACAGTCGGTAAACGAAATGTATATGTCCGACGAACAGTTTGACTGGCTTGAGGGCGTGCTTGAAGAAGCAGCACAGAGCGGAAAACCCGCCTTCGTCTTTTCGCACCACCCCTGCGACTATGTTGTTGACGCCCAAGGCAACGAAACGACGCGCCTTACCGATATGCTCGCTCAATGCAACAGAGAACACGACATTTTCAGTTTTGTAGGTCATACACATATGCCGCTCTACCTTTTCTGGTCGTTCCACGACAGCGACGGTTTTCCCGAAATCTATCTGCCCCGCCTTACTCAGCTCGCGGGCGATGACAATGAGATTTACAAAGAGAGCGGCATCGGCATTGAAGTCGAGGTTTACGAAAACGAGGTTTATGTCAGAGGCAGAGATTTCTATAACGGCGAGTGGCGTTATGACACCGCCGATGAAAAAATGTGCGAAATGACTTACAGCCTCAAAAACCCCGTCAGACAATAACAGGTGATAAAATGGTTTCCTGGAACCCGTGGCACGGCTGCACAAAAATAAGCCCCGGCTGCAAGAACTGCTATGTTTACCGCCTTGACGCCCTTCACGAAAAAAGCGGTGAGAGCAGCACCTGCAAAAAAACGGGCAACTTCCGTCTGCCGGTTATGAAAAGCAGAAGCGGAGAGTATAAAATTCCGCCCGGCTCGTTTATTTACACCTGCTTTACCTCAGATTTTCTTTTGCCCGACGCCGACGCATGGCGTGAGGAAGCGTGGGCGATGATTAAAGAGCGAAGCGACTGTATGTTTATGTTCTACACAAAACGCATTGACCGTTTTGCTCAATGTGTTCCCGGCGACTGGGGAGAAGGTTATGACAATGTGATAATCGGCTGCACGGTTGAGAATCAGGCAATGGCGGATTACCGCCTGCCGCTGTTCATAACAGCCCCTGTAAAACACAGAACCGTCGGCATTGAGCCTATGCTGGAGCGCATTGACATTTCGCGTTATCTCAACGGCGCAATCCCTTCCGTCTCTGTCGGCGGGGAATCGGGGAATTACGCGAGACCCTGCAATTTTGACTGGGTGCTTGACATCCGCAGGCAGTGCGTTGAAAACGGCGTTTCGTTCTCATATCACCAGACCGGCTACCGTCTTGTTAAAGACGGAAAACTGTATCTCATACCACGCAGGCTGCAGCATTCGCAGGCAAAAAAAGCGGGCATCGGCTACAAGCCCGGCACTTCAGACAAAAACGGATAAAAACAAAATTCTTTACAATCAATTAATCTTAGGGGGGCTTATATGAAAAACATCATAAACATCATTAACTTTGTGCGCAGTTGTGAGCCGAGAGACGATGACGATTCGTTTCTTTTCCCTACGCTTGCGGAAGAACTGAATCTCTGCGATAAATACGGTTTCAGGTCCACCGTGCTGTTTCAGTATGACGCGCTTATTGAGCCGCGGTATATTGAACTGGCGCGCAGCCACGCCGACAGATGCGAGTTCGGTCTCTGGCTCGAAATCACCGAGCCTCACTGCGCTGACGCAGGGCTTGAATGGAGAGGCAGATACAAGTGGGACTGGGTCGGCAATTTCAATTATCTTCACGGCTATGTTCCCGAAGACCGCAAAAAACTCATTGACACTGCGTTCAACAAATTCAAAGAGATTTACGGCGAATATCCCGCCGTTTTCGGCTGCTGGACCATTGACGCCGTTTCATACAGATATATTGAGGAGAACTATCCCGTTGTTTCCGCCTGTATCTGCCGCGACCAATACGGCACAGACGCAAACACAATGTGGGGCGGTTACTATAACGGCGGCTACTACCCGTCTTTCAACAATATGCTCTGCCCCGCTTCCGACCGCTCAAGGCAGATGAAAACTCCCGTTTTCCGTATGCTCGGCCCCGACCCGCTGAGGCAGTATGACCTCGGTCTTGGCGACCCCGAAGCCTGCCAGGTAGTGTCAACAATGGAGCCGGTTTACCCGAACAGCGGGAGCCGCCGTGACTTTGTCGAGTGGTATTTCCGCGAGAGTTTCAACGGCAAATGCCTCTCGCACGCCTATGCCCAACTCGGGCAGGAGAACTCCTTCAACTGGGAGAACATCAAAAAAGGTCTGCCGATGCAGTTTGAGATTCTTGACCGCGAAGTTAAAAACGGCAGGGTTGACCTTATGACTCTCGGCGAAACGGGAAAATGGTTTTCGGAGAACTTCGATGAAACTCCGCCTGCCTCAATCTGCGCCGATTCAGACTATGAAAAAGACGGATACAAAACCGTCTGGTTCAGTTGTAAGGATTACCGTATGAATATTCTTTACCAAAACGGCAGGGCGTGGATACGCGACTTTCAGTTCTTCGATGACAACTTCAAAGAAAAATGCCTTGAGACAGCCGAGGATCTGACAGATTACGCCATTTTCAACCTGCCCGTCATTGACGGCTTCCGCTTCAGCAAAGATGATGTGCGCGCCGGCATTTATGTGTGCGGCAAAGATACAATACCCGCTCTCGGCGAAAACTTTATTACAAAAACAGATGAAAGCGAAAACAGTGCAACGGCGGAGATTCCCGGCAAAGTCCGCTTTAAAATGAGCGAAAGCGGAATTGAAATAACTCTCGGCGAGGGGCTTTGGCTCGGCTTTGTTTATCATCCCGACTGCAAGGTGCCTTACACACAGGTTAATGAGAAAGAGCTGCTTATGCGCTTCAGGGGCAGGCTCTCGGAAGATTACGCCTACTCACTCAAACTCGCCTGCGGAAAATTCGAGAAAAAAGACGGGAGCATAACCGTTGTGCCCGAAAACGGCAGAATTGTTTTTCTCCCCGTCGCGAACTGAAAGGAAACTGTATGATTATCGAACTCGTAACTTACACCGGCGTAGGTATTCTCTGCCTGATTTTTGCCTTTTTGCTGATAAAAAAGCATAAAATAAATCTCATACACGATTATCATCACAGAAATGTCACAAAAAAAGACATACCCGCATACACAAAGCAAATAGGCAAAGGTCTTCTGCTTATCGGCGCGGGCTGTGTCGCAACGGGTATTGTCAATTTTGTTTTCAAAACCCACTGCGGCATCGCGGCGTTTGTTGTGTGTTCGGCGGCAGGCTTCGCGCTCACACACAAAGCGCAGAAAAAATACAACGGCTCCTGGTTCAGTTGATTAAATATAAGGAAAACCGCAAATGAAAATCACAAAACTGCTTGTTCCCATTGTTCTGATAATCGCTTTAATCTGCGGCGGCGCCGTTTATGTCAATGATTATTACCGCGCCGACGGCGTTGCGCTCTCCGCCCTTCAATCCGACGGCAGCGTCGCGGTTTCAAAAGAGTATTTCGGTTATTATTTTGACGGACCGTCAACGGAAAACGCCCTTGTTTTTTACCCCGGCGGCAAGGTTGAGGAGACGGCTTACGCGCCCCTTCTTCACAAACTCGCGGCGCGGGGCGTTGATGTTTTTCTTGTTAAAATGCCCGCGCGGCTCGCTTTTTTCGGCATAAACAAGGCGGATGACCTTACCGCAAACTTCAATTACAGCCGTTGGTATATCGGCGGTCATTCGCTCGGCGGAGTCGCCGCTTCATCTTATGCTTCAAAAAATGCGGCTTCGTTTGACGGGCTGATTCTGCTCGCGTCATACTCAACAAAAGCGCTGCCCGAAAGCCTTGACACTCTTCTGGTTTACGGCTCGCTTGACGGCGTGCTTAACACAGGGAGTTATGAACAGTGCAAACAAAACCTGCCCGGCGGTTTCACCGAAGTAATAATTGAAGGCGGCAATCACGCGGGCTTCGGCTCATACGGGGCGCAGAAAGGCGACGGGCAAGCCGCAATCACTCCCGGTGAACAAACCAAAAAAACGGCTGAAATAATCCTCGATTTCATCGCACAGAAATAATAAAGAGCGGGAAACCCCGCTCTTTTATTGTTCCTTTTCAGTTTTATCAATAAAATTCCCACCGTGTCAGGAGATATCCGGGAACGGCAACCACGGCAAAAAACGCCCATGAAACAAGCGTGAATGTTCTTATGAATTTTCTGCCGCCGTCCGGATATTCCCTTACATAAATTCTGTAATTGATTACAGACGCGAGCGAGCCGATAAGCGAGCAAAGCCCCGCCGTGTCCGCTCCGTAAATAAGCCCCGCAAAATTCTTTGTGAACGGGTAAAGCACAATGGAGGCGGGCACATTTGAAATAATCTGGCTCAACCCTATAACCCACCAGTATTCTCTGCCGGCTACCTGCCTGCCGAGAAATTCCGCAATTTTTTCGTTGCCCGCAATTGAGGATGAAAAAATAAAAAAGCACAGAAAAGTCACAATAAGCACATAATCAACACGCAGAAAAATTTTTCTGTCCGCAATAAGCAGCGCCGCAACTACAGCAATAAGCGCAGCCCACCAAAGCCCCGTTCTTGTTACTATAACAAGCATCACAAGCGCAAACAGCGCTGTGTATGTGATTCTCTGCGGCTTTTTCTCCTTTTCCCAGGCGGCGCTCTCGTGGGTGAACGCTATTCTTTCTTTAAGGTTTTTTCTGTAAAGAATCAGCACAAAAATCACAAGCAGAACGGCGCTCATCACACAAAGCGGCAGCATATGCAAAACAAAACCCGTAAAAGAGATTTCCTCCACCTGACCGTATAAAAACAGATTTTGCGGCGAGCCGAAGGGCATAAGCAGCGAGCCCCTTATGGCTGCTATATTCTCCATTGAAATCACGGGCAGAATATACTTCTCCTTTTCGCCGCTCCGGAACAGCAGAATGGTGAGCGGCACAAATATTATAAGCGAAACATCATTGGTGACGAACATTGATGTAAAAAACACCCCGAAAATCAGAAAAAGCGAAAGCGCCGTTGTCGCGCCGAGCCTTGAAGCAAGGTTTTCAACAGGGCGCAGAACATTCTCCTTCTTGAATCCCTCAAGAATACACAGCATCATAAACAGCGTGCCGAGGGTGCGCCAGTCAATACCGGCAAAAAAATCCGCTTTCGGCGGTGTTATTATAAGCCCTGCCGCAGCCGCGAGAAGCGACACCGTGAGCATTAAATCTTTTTTAAGAAAAACGAATACCTTTTTCATATTTTATATTTCTTCCCGTGAAAAATGTGTTGTATTTGCCCCGTGTATATGCTAAATTATTGTAAGGAATAAAAGGCGGTGTTTTTATGTTTATTACCGTAAACGGAGTAAAACTCTATTATGAAAAATCAGGCGCGGGCAGGCCTCTCATAATGGTTCACTGCAACAGTATGAGCCATAAAATATTCAGAAGCGCGGTAAAGGTGCTTGAAAAGCGTTTCACCGTTTACTGCCCCGATTCGCGCGACCACGGCAAAAGCGAAAAGGTCAAAACCCTGCACTATGAGGATATGGCGGAGGATATGTTCCGCTTTATTGAAGCGCTCGGCATTGAAAAGCCCGTGTTCTACGGCTTTTCAGACGGCGGAATAATCGGGCTTATTCTCGCCTGCAATCACCCGGGTCTGCTTTCATCCCTTATTGTCAGCGGCGCGAGCCTCAACCCCGGCAGCACAAAAGACCTGCCGATGAAATTCTTTAAACTCTGGAGCCGTTTCGACAGAAGCGACAAAATGAGAATAATGATGCGCGAGCCCGACATAACCGACGAAATGCTGTCAAAAATAACCGTGCCGACCTTTGTTACCGCGGGCGAAAAAGATGTAATTAAACTATCACATACCCGGCATATCGCAGACACCGTCCCGGGCGCGCAGCTTAAAATATTTGAAAAAGCCGGGCATTCGGGCTATATAATGAACAGCACGAAAATCGCGGATTATATTCTTTCGGTAATACCGGAATAAAAGGAGAATTTTATGAAACAGATTATGCTTGCGGGCTGGCTGCCCATCTCCGCTCAGGCAATGGGCTGTATGCGCCTTGACGGCGCAAAAGAGCCGGTTGACCGCGTCATCGGCACCGCGCTTGAACTCGGAATAAACTTTTTCGACCACGCCGACATCTACGGCGGCGGAAGATGCGAAGAAATATTCGGCGCTTATCTCGCCGGCAACCCCTCTCTCAGAGAGAAAATCATCATCCAGACAAAATGCGGCATACGCCGCGGCTTCTTCGATTTTTCAAAAGAGCATATTCTTGAAAGCGTCAACGCTTCGCTGAAAAGGCTGCGCACGGATTATATCGACATTCTCCTGCTTCACCGCCCCGATACCCTTATGGAGCCCGGCGAGGTTGCCGAAGCTTTTGACACTCTTGAAAACTCGGGCAAGGTGCGTTATTTCGGCGTTTCAAACCATAACCCCATGCAGATTGAACTGCTTAAAACGGCGGTGCGCCAACCCATTGTCGCCGACCAGCTTCAGTTTTCAATTCCCGAAAGCGGCCTTGTCACATCGGGGCTTAATGTCAATATGAAAAACGACGAGTCATTTATGCATGACGGCAGTGCGCTTGAATATATGAGAATAAAAGGCATTACCATTCAGGCGTGGTCGCCTTTTCAGGGCGGATTCTTTGAAGGTCCGTTCGTCGGCAACCGCGAAAAATACCCCGCCCTTAATGACAAACTTGATGAAATGTCGGCAAAATACGGCGTTCCTCCGGTTGCCGTCGCCGCGGCGTGGATACTCCGCCACCCTGCAAAAATCCAGTTGATTTCCGGCTCGGTTTCACCCGGAAGAATGCGCGACATCGCTAAGGGCGCCGACATTGAACTCACAAGAGAAGACTGGTATGACATCTACCGCTCCGCGGGCTTCCGTCTCCCGTAAGCCGCAGTTATTCTATCACACCGCAATTCATATTTCAATCACAAAAGCCGCCGAGAGTTTAAACCCTCTACGGCTTTCTTCATTTTATGTTTTCTTATATTCCGCCGAAAAGCCGTTTTGCTTCGGCAAGGCTTTCTTCCGGGTCAAGCAGCGGGGTGTATTCAAGCCCGCACGCGCCCGTATAACCCGCCCTGTCAACCGCGGCAAAAATGTTATTATAATCATTTTCCCCGAACTGCAGTTCGTTCCTGCCGGGGTGCCCCGCGGCATGCAGATGGGCTATGCAGTCAAGGTTTTCCGTTATATTCGGAATAATGTTCCCCTCCGATACCTGCTGGTGATAAATGTCAAACACAACCTTCACATAAGGGCTTGCGACTTCGCGCACAATGTCGAACGCCTCGGCTGATGAAGTCAGATAATAGCCCGGATGATCGACTTTTGTGTTAAGCGGTTCAACCATAACCGTAACGCCCGCGCTCTCAAGTATCTCCGCGCCCGCTCTGAGCCCGTCAACAATCGACCTGTGCTGAGCGTCTCTGTCCGCGCCGGTGTCGGGTCCCACCTGCGTAATCAGTTTTTTTACTCCGAGAGCGGCGGCCGCCTCGCAGCTTTCTTTTATTCCGTCGGTCCACAGCCCGCGCCGCGCGGGGTCTGTAAGCCCGAATTCGGTGGTGCACATACTGAGCAGGGTCACACCCGAGTTTTCAAGCGCCCTTGCCGCCGAATCGGGGTTGAGGTGCTTCCGGCCGTAAATCTCGGCATACTCATATCCGAGTTTATGAATTGTTTCAACCGCCTCTTCAAACGGCATGTTGTTAAAGAAGCAGGGTATCGGCACACACAGTTTCATTTCTTATTTTTCCTTTCCGCTTTTTTCGGGGTTTATCAGACGGCTGTAACAGACTGTCCGACTTGCCGAACCGGAATTGTCAGAGCGTAGTCAACCTGCTTTTCAACAGTGGAATTCCTTTCTCCATCCACCCTTTGTTATCAACACCGCCGGAACTCATTCCTCCATGAGAAAACTGCTCTATTACAGCAAAATCCATATATTTGTCGGTCAGAACCTTGCCCGAAAGCGAAAAGTATTCCTCTTTTATCCACTTCTCAAGTTCCTCAGAAGAAATAATATCCATATTCTCCGCGAGATTTTTTAAGTAATCCCAAAAATACGGATCGCCTCTGAATCCCCATCTTTCGGGTCTTTCTTCAAAAATTATTGACAGTTTCATATTCTTGCTCCTCCCGCAAATCCCGATTTATTTAATTGACTATTTCAAAACGAACCGAACAATAACACCCGCAAGCGCGCAAACAATAAGCGCAATTGCTTCGCCGATAAAAAATCCCTTTATGTGAAACATATAATCGTGGTAATCGCTCACCATATCTTCCGTGCCTTTTATGACAAAACGCGGGTCGTGGCAGAACCAAATTATATCGAGCGCAACGGCATCCCACAGGTTGACAACAGTCCAGAGCAAAAATCCGCCGCCGAAGGCTTTGACAAAAGTTGTGTAACCGTTAACATATCTCAGAATCAGACTGAGTATAATAACAAATACCGCCGACGCAATCAGCTTTGCGCCGGTTTTATTCTTCTTTTCCGGTATTTTGTCTTTGTATTCATCAAGCGACTTAACCCTTTCCTGTATGTTCGGAGGGTAGTTATACAGTTCTTTGACCGGGTTTCTTGACATCAGCCAGACCATCAGTGTAAACAGCGCGCACAGCACAACGCACTCTGCTGTAAATATCATTTCTTTTTCCTCGTCAATTCCCTTCAGTCTGTTATTTCATTTCAACAAGAACGGCTTCTTCCGGCTGAAAATAATCTTCCGTGTTGCTGCTTACCCCTGCAGCCATATATGCCCGTTCAAAGGGTATTTCCTCGCTGTTGCTTAAATATACAAACGTCGATTCCACAGCCGCGCCGGGCATTCTGCCGCTTATTTCAAGGCGGTATTTATATGTGTAATCATCACACATCCAGGTTCCGTCCTGCATTTCATAATATGTTTTCATATTGCCGTTCACCGTTTTTCCGGCAGCGTCTTTTTTTCCGCAGGCCGAAACAGTGAGGGTCAGCAGAACACATAACAGCGCCATTGCGGTTCTTTTCATACTAACACCTCTCTGAGTCCCGGTTTGCCGGACCGTTTATCTGAATCCGTTTAATCCGGATGACCGGAAACATCTCTTATTTATCGAGAATTATTCCGCCGCTTTTAATTGCGCTTCCGGTAATGAAAAACTGTTTCACCGAGTGAAACATTCTGAACGCCGCTGATTTCAATTAAAATGTTTTTGCCGCAGTCTCCTGCATAAATATTCTTTTGAGTTTCAAAATTATCAAAATGAAGTTTGCCTTCGCGAATAACGGTTCCCGAGTCATAATCCCAAATCTTATAGTAAACATTGCACTCCTCGTTTACGGGCTTGGAGAGTTCAACAGGCACCTGATTTCCCGCACCGCATCCGCTTGAGATCG
>JAFRQM010000053.1 GCA_017428625.1 Clostridia bacterium | reverse complement strand
CATCGGGTGATGCCTGGCTGTAGTCTGCGCCTACCGCGAGTGTTGCTGTGTAAGCTGTTGCTACTTCATTGCCGTCGCCGTCAACATAGTTGATTGTAAGGGTGTACTCGTCAAGTGCGTAAACAACATTGACTGTTACATCCGCCGCGCCCATTGTGCCCGCTACAGTTGCCTGTGCGTCATCAACAAGGTGCATATTCTCAACATCGGGTGATGCCTGGCTGTAGTCTGCGCCTACCGCGAGTGTTGCTGTGTATGCTGCTGCTACTTCGTTGCCGTCACCATCAACATAGTTGATTGTAAAGGTGTATTCGTCAAGTGCGTAAACAACACTGACTGTTACATCAGCCGCGCCCATGGTGCCCGCTACAGTTGCCTGTGCGTCATCAACAAGGTGCATATTCTCAACATCGGGTGATGCCTGGCTGTAATCTGTGCCGAATGCTACCTGTGCTGTGTATGCTGTTGCTACTTCGTTGCCGTCACCGTCAACATAGTTGATTGTGAGAGTGTATTCGTTTGCCACCCAAGTTGCGTTGTAGGTGTAGTCTTCATCCGCTACTGTTGTTGCAACTTCGGGAGTCCAGTCAGAAAGTGTGTAGCCTTCTCTGTCAGCAACTGTGGGTTCAACGATTGTGCCGCCGAACACAACATTGTCAACCTGATACTCTTCACCGTCAATAATCCATGTTACGGTGTGAGCATTGGGTGCGTAGTAAACATTGATTTCAATAGGATCAACGCCCATTGTGCCGGCTATTGTTTCCTGTGCTGCGTCAACAAGGTGATAACCTGTGATTGAGGGAGATGCAATGCTGTAGTTCTCTTCATAATCAAGGTCATCCATATATGCGGGGGCAAGGGCCGTGCTTGTGCCTTCAAGCAGATAGTTGATTGTAAGGCCTGCGTTGTTAATGTTGTAGATAACATTAATTGTCAGATCCTCTGCGGGCATATCGCCTGCTATTGTAGCCTGTGCCTGATCCGCAATAGTGTAGCCTGTGACTGTAGGTGAGGGAACGCTGTAATGTGCGCCCACTGTATAGAACTCACTGTATGCATCTGCTACCGGATGATTATCTGCATCAACATAGTTGATTGTAAGGGTGTATTCATCGGCTATATAGACTACATTAATTACAATATCATCCGCGGGAACTGTTCCGCTGATAACCTCATCATCATCGTTGGCAAGGTGATAATTGGTAACTTCGGGTGAAGTTACACTGTATGTTGTGTTATAAGCAACCTCTTCTTCATAAGCGGTTGTAACGGGGTCGCCGTTTTCATCAACATAATTGATTGTAAGGGTATAGGTGTTGGGGGTATATGTAACTGTAACAGCTTTGCCGTTTACATCATCCATAGTGCCCTCTACTGTTGCGATGTCGGCTGTGTAGCCTTCAAGTTCGGGGGATGCAACACTGTAAGCGGTGTTGTATGTAACCTGAGCGCTGTAAGCCTCGGGAGCCTCACTGCCGTCAGCCATTACATAAGTAATGTCAAGAGCGTACTCATTGGGTGTGTAGGTTACCGTAACGGCAACATCCTCTGCGGGCATTGTGCCCTCAACTGTTGCAATATCGGCTGTGTAGCCTTCAACCTCGGGTGAGGCAACACTGTAATCATCATTGTATTCAACCGTTGCGGAATATGCCGCGGGAGCATCGCTGCCGTCTGACATTACATAGGTGATATCAAGATGATATACATTATAAACCGCTATTGCGTAAACATCATGCGCGGGCATTGTGCCGTCAAAGGTGATTGTGCTGTCATCATCAGCGCTGTAGTAAATCCACTCGGAGAATGTGTTGCCTTCCTTAACGGGATCCGCTACGGGGTCAACCTGCGCGCCTGCCACATAGGTGTTCTGTTCATAAACAGTTTCCGCCTCGTGGTCATCAACGCTTGCATAGTAAGTGATTGTGTATTCGTTCGCTTCCCAGGTTGCCGTGTAGGTTCTGGTTGCGGGTTCATCGAGAACAGCATTCGCGTCAAGCGCAGGAGACCAGCCCATGAAGGTGTAGCCTTCTTTGACGGGATCTGCGGGAGCTGTGATTGCGTCCATATACGCAACTTCTGTTTCAACGTTTTCGGTGTTGCCGTTAATATTACCGCCGTCAAGGTCGAATATTACGGAATAGCCTTTAACGCTGATATAGCCGTAAACTGCGTATGCTTCTGCGGGCATTGTGGCATCTGCCGCAAGACCGTCGTTATAGCCGCTGTCTGTGAACCATCCGTGGAAGGTAAATCCTGCGGGAGCAGTGTAAACCTCAGACGGATTCTGGGCACCGGGTATCGCCGTGCCGTAGGCAATGTGACGGGTGATAGGTGTTGTTACACCTGTTGAAAGGTTCTCAACATAATATACAAGGTCATATGACTGTGCTTCAAAGATTGCCGTGTATGTAAGATCTTCGTCGCCCATTGTTGCGGCTACTTCGGGAACCCAGCCTGCGAAATCATAACCGGTTTTTGAAGGTGCCGCGGGTTCTGCGATTGCTTCGCCGAACGCGTAGGTTGCTGTTGTTTCATCGCCGTCAACAATCCATGTTACGGTGTGCTCGTTGGGTGAGTAGGTTACGGTTGTTGTGTAACCGTTTTCATCCATTGTGCCCGCTACGGTTTCAACATCGGGTGTGTAACCGAAAACTGCGGGTGATGCTACACTGTATGATGTGTTGTATTCATACATTTCATTAACAACATCGGCGGGTTTAACAGCGTCGTTGCCGTCTGACATTACATAAGTGATGTTAAGAGGATAGCTGTTAATGGTGTAGGTAACATATAATTCTTTGCCGGTGGTTGTGTCCATTACACCTTCAACAACGGCTTCGCTCGCAGTGTAGCCTGTGATGGCGGGAGATTCAACGCTGTAATTGCTGTTGAAATCAATCATACGGACAGCGTCGGGAGCGGCTTCTGAACCGTCTTCATATATATAATGGATTGTAAGCTGATAGGGGTCTGCAGCGTAAGTTACTACAACCGTTTTGCCGCCTACTGTGTCCATTGTGCCCTCTACGGGAGTCTCACTCGGAGTGTAACCGTTAATTACGGGTGAAAGAACGCTGTAGTTGCTGTTGTATGCATAATCATTTGTGTAGTCGGGAACTGCTTCCGATTCATCGGCATACTGATACTTGATTGTAAGGGTGTAGTTATTGGGGGTATAAACGACTTCCTCCGTTTTGCCTTCGGCATCCATTGTGCCTTCAACTGTTGCCGGGGCGGGAGTGTAGCCCGGAATATCGTCGGGAGTTACGGAGTATCCGGTGTTGAATACAACCTGCTCGGTGTATGTTTCGGGAGCAAGTTCATCGTGACCGTCGCTCATTGTGTAGTTTACGGTAAGTGTGTATTCATTGGGCGCATAGGTAACTTCAACCGTCTTGCCTTCCGCATCCATTGTGCCGTAAAGAACACCGCCGTTGATATCGTCATCGGGAACTACCGAGTAGCCGGTAACCGCAGGCAGTTCAACCTCGTAAGGAGCGTTGTAGGCTACTTCTTCGGTATGCTGCGCGGGAGCAAGTTCGCTGTTGCCGTCGCTCATTACATAGTTGACTGTAAGAGTGTAGTTGTTGGGTTCGTATGCTGCCATGAAGATCATACCGCCCTGGTCGGCAGGTGTGTCAACAACCCAGTTCTTTGCCGCCCAGTCATCAGCGAGAGTTGCGTCGGTTTCATCTTCTCTTGACTCATACCAGCCTGTGAATGTGTAACCGGTCTTCGAAGGAGCGGTATGGAACGGGATGCTCTCATCAAAGTCGATATATTCAAGGTCGAATGTTGACGGGTCGTTTTCATCGTAAGCGTCAACATCGGGAATCCATGTAACGGGAACGCTCTGAGCTTTTTCTGTTGCGTAAACATCAACATTATCCGTTACCGTAATCGGGAACGAAATCTCATTGCCTTCGCTGTCAACCCACTTGTCGAATTCATAGCCTTCGGTGAAGTCTATATCGTCAAGGAATGCATCGACCTGTGCTTCGGTTATTTCATCACCGTAGTGAAGAGTGTTTGTGCCGTTGTCAACAAGGTCGTCTGCCGGGTCATAAACGCTGAGGGTATAGTTTACCCACTGCTCTCTTGTGATAAGAGTGATATCTTCCGCGGGCATTGTTGCGGGAACTTCGCCGAAGTTATATTCCCATGCGGAATAGGTCTTGCCGTTGTTTACGGGAAGAACGATTGTTGTAATCTGTTCGCCGAAGAGAACGGTCTGAGTGTCGTATTCTTCTTCTTCGTTGTCAACGGTAACTATTTTGTAGGTTATTGTGTATTCGTTGGGAATGTAGTAAACATTAATTTCAACGGATTCGGAGCCCATTGTGCCGCTGATTGTTGCCTGTGTTGCATCGGCAAGGTGGTAACCGGTGATTGCGGGCGAATCTTCGCTGTAGGTGCTGCCGTATGTAACTGTATCATCATAATATGCCGTGGCAAGAATCTCATCTGTGCCCTGCTTGAGATAGTTGATTGTGAGGCTGTAGGGGTTGGGAGCGTAATAAACATTAACAGTCTCATCCTGGTCATCCATTATGACTTCAACTGTCGCCTGGTTTGCATCAACAAGGTGATAGCCTGTTACTGCGGGTGACTGCTGTTCATATACTTCTCCGTATTCCGCATTCGCGTTTACATATGCGGTTGCAAGGACTGCATCTGTACCCTGTTCAAGGTAGTTGATTGTAAGGGTATGGATGTTGGGAGCCCATTCAGCCGAGAACATTACATCTGATGAGGGAACAAGCATTGTTGTTGCGTCTGCCGCGAGATCGTCAACAGCATCATTGTCGGAAACCCACTTATTAAGGTGGTAACCTGTTCTGGTAACTGTGGGAACAGTTATCTCTGTGCCTGCAGGCTCTTCATATTCATCTGTGCCTGTAAGAACTGCATCGGCTGCGTTCTTGTCGAACAGAACCATTACATTTGCCTGAATGGTGAGAGTTGCGTCAATAACGTCGAAATGGGGTCTGTGACCTTCATCCAAATCCCAGTCATACCAGGTGCCCATATCCATACCGTCGCCGTCCTGAACGCCGGTAATGGGGGTGATGTCGATGTCGGTGCCGTCGTCAATATCGTAAGAAGACCATGCATCGACAACAATCATAAAAGAACCTTGTGATGCGGTGAGGTCTGCCGCGTCTTTAACAACAAGCGGAATTTCAAACAGCCATTCTGTGCCGGGGTTTACGGAATAGTCAAGCGGCATACCGTTGGCAGTCAGAACATAAACCCAACTGTTTTTATATTTGTTATAAACAGTGTCATCAATATAGTGTGCGCTGTCGGTATTGTAATACTCGTGTAAAAAGTCCCAGTAACCTGCACCGTTACTGTATGCGGTATAGAACGAGTTAGCCGCCAGATCGTGAAGAACAGCATAGCTGTTCGGGTCTGTGTTAAGAGAAAGGGTTGCTTCAAGTTTGGTTCCGTCAAGGGCATCCGTAAATACATCCGGATCCCAGATTGCAATAAGACCCTGCTGGTTTGTGGGGAAGTCAGTCTGAAGCGTTACACGCGCCCTGACTTCTTCACCGGGCTGGGCTGTTGTTGCAGGAACCCATTCGCCGTTTACCTGCTTGTAAAACTCCGAGGTGTAAACAAATGAACTCTCAGTTCCGTCGCCGAGATTGGCGCCGTAACCGTTGAAGACAGAGTTTTCACCGGCGAAGTCAACAGAGGAAGCAAAGAGCGATACCGTGCTGAATATCATGGTTAATGCAAGAAATGTTGCAAGCAGTTTTTTTGCTTTTTTCATGCTTTACCGTTCCTCCTTATTATATTGAATGCAAGTTGCATTGTATTCCTGTTAAGAAGTTTACCCTCTCCGGACGGGCTCTCCCGCCCGGAGAAAAGTCTGAACTATCAGTTATAAGTTACTACGCCTGTCTGCTGGTCAAGGGTTGCTTTACCTGCGTTGACATTTGAAAGCGCCGAAGAGTCACTTGAGTTAATCGAAATTCTAGACATATTGGGGTTGTAAAGGTCGGCTGCTTTAACTTTGTAGTAAATGTAAGTTCCTCTTCTTGACCATTTTTCGGTAGTTTTGCCTGCGACTTCATTCTTTAAGCCTGTCAAGTCGGTTGCGTTAACCTGACCGTTGCCGTCAATATCGCCGTAGATAACTACATAGAACTCTTCGACAACCGCGCCGGTAACTTTATCGGTTACGGTAATAAGTGTGCCTGTGCCGTAGCCGCCGGTGCCTCTTGTTACGGAAACCTCGCCGTCACCGTGTGCTTTGACATATCTTGAGGTGAATGTGGTTGCGTTAAGTCTGCCGGGTGCAATGCCTGTTACGAACCAGAGCGCCGAGCCGTTGGTCGGGAAGTCGGCTGCCGTGTAGTTAGCTGCCCAGTAGCCGATATCCTTGCCGTTTCTGTCGATAACGGTTGTTGCGTTCTCATCGTATTTGTCAAGGTAAACAAGTTCTCTTTCGTAAACCGCATAGTAAACTTTTGCTGCTTCTGCGTTGCCTATAGTGGCAAGTGTTGCATCGGCATTGCCTGTGGAAACGCCCGTGATGGGTGTTTCGGTCCAGCCTTCGAATACATAGTAGGTGATTGCGGTGTCATCGGCAGAAGGAACTGCGACCGCAGTGCCTATAACATAATCGGTTGCGCCTGCGTTGACAAGAACCGTGTTGTCATAATCAAGTTTACCGTAATTGGTTTCCGCTGTAATTCTGACGGGAACTCTGAACTCGATTGAAACATTGTTGAGAACATAGACAACATTAACGGTTACATCGTCATCAATCATTGTGCCGGTGATTGTTGCCTGAGCGTCGTCATCGAGCCTGTAGTTCGGAAGAAGGTCAGGTGATGTTACGCTGTAGGTGTCGCCGTAGGCAACCTGCTCTGTGTAAGCGGTTGCAACAGGAGTGCCGTTGCCGTCAACATAGTTGACTGTAAGGGTATGAACGTTAACTGTGTAGTAAACATCGATTACTATCGGTTCTGTTCCCATGGTGCCGCTGATTGTTGCATCCGCCGAATTCTTGAGCGTGTAGCCTTCAATGCCTGTGGGTGAAGGAACGCTGTAGGTTTCGCCGTAATTGAGGTTTGCGGTGTAAGGATTGGTTGCGATTCCGGGAACATAAGTTGTTGTGCCGTCAATCAGATAGTTGATTGTAAGGCCGAAGTTGTTGATGTCATAAATAACGGTTACAGTCTTGCCGCCTATAACATCCATTGTGCCGGTTACGGTTGCCTGTGTGGCATCTCTGAGAGTGTAACCGGTAACCGCGGGTGAAGGAACAGAGTATGTTCCGTTATAGGGATAAAGCGCTGAGTGTGCGGTTGATATTGCTACACCGTCACCGTCAACATAGTTGATAGTAAGGGTATAAGCGATGGGTGAATATGTAACGGTTGTTGTGAAACCGTTTTCATCCATTGTGCCGCTTACAGCCGCAGTGTCTGCTTCATAGCCCGGAACTTCGGGCGATACGACATTGTATGTTGTGCCGTATGCGTGCATTTCGTTAACAACATCGGCAGGCTTAACAGCGTCGTTGCCGTCGCTCATAACATAGGTGATGTTAAGAGCATATTCATTGGGCGTGTAAGTTACGGTTATGTCTACATCAGCATCACCCATTGTGCCTGTTACGGCGGAAATGTCAGCTGTGTAGCCCGTAACTTCAGGAGTTGCGATGCTGTATTCTTCTTCATACTGATATGATTCGGTAACCGCAGCGGGAGCTGTGCTGCCGTCGCTCATTACATAAGTAACATTAACATTGTAGCTGTTAATCTCCCATACAGCGTAAACAGTCATATCGTTTACGATGTGCGAGCCTGCAATGTTTGTTGCCGGCTGTGTTGCGGTAGCCGTGCGCGCCCAGCCTCTGAAGGAGTAGCCGGTTTTGGTGGGTTCAAGTGAGGTAAGGGTGATTTCATCATAGTATGTGTATGTTTCAACAAGGTTGCCGTCGCCGTCAACATCGGGTGTGCCGGGGGCAAAATTACCGGTGTTGGGGTTATAGGTAAGAGTCTTGCTTACGGGAACATACCAGACTGTGAGTTCAAGTGAACCGTCAGCGGCTATTGCGCCGTCAAGAACGTTATTTGCGTTTGTCGGGTCAATTACATAGTTAGCGGCAAGAGTCTGATCGAGTTCGGAGAACAGGATGTATTTTGCGGTTGCGTCTGCGCCTGCTGTTTCCACAATGTAGGCATGAGCATCAGCCGTACCGGTGAAAGTCTTGTCGGTAACTGTTTCTGTGTTGTTTATAAGGTTGATATATTTCTCGTGAACGGTGATGTTGACCTGGTCGGGAGTCCAGACTGCAAAATATGTAAGGTCTGTTGTGCCCATTGTAATGGGATCGCCGGGGTTGACTTCAACACTGCCGCCTGCAACCGATGACCAGCCTTCAAGAATGTAGCCTGTCTTCTGAACATCTGCTGCTGTGAGAGCGTTTGCAGTTGCGCCGTAGTAAACGCCGGAGATTGTGTCAACAAGCGCGCCTTCGCTTCTGAAAGCGATGTCGTGCTGATCACGCGAATAGTAAACCTGAAGTCTCAGAGTGCCGGTGCCCGGAATTTCATCCGAAAGAAGATTTGACGCGTTTGCGTTGTCAAATGTGAAGCCTTCTGTCAGATAATCTGCGGGGTCTGCCGTAACGGTATCGCCTGTGTGAACACCGTCTTCACCGGGATAGCTCTGTGTGGGAGTTGACGGATAAGTGCCGTCTGTGCCCATACGGTAAACATCAATGTAGTATGAAGCGTCGTCCGCAAGCCATACAGCATAGAAGGTTTTGCCGTTGATGTCATCCATTGTGCCGAGGTCGGCAAGAACAGCGCCGTTCTGTGTTGCAGACCAGCCCTGGAAGGTGTAACCGTCTCTGTCGGGGTCTGCAGGAGCGACGATTGCCGAGTCATAATCGGTGGGAACAACAACATCGGCAGTGCTGTCATTGATTTTGCCGCCTTCAAGAACGAAAGTTGCGTCACAGGAGTTGGCTGTGTATGTTGCTGTGTAGGTGTAGTCTTCATCGGCTACTGTGCCCGCAAGAGCGGGAGTCCATGCCGAGAAGGTGTAACCTGTTTTAACGGGTATGCCGGGAGCAACTATTGCATCACCGAACACTACATTTTCAATAATATCCGCTGTGCTGTCGTTAATGCTGCCGCCGCCGAGAACCCATGTGATTGTGTGAGCATTGGGCGTATAAGTAACGGTTGTTGAATAGCCGTTTTCATCCATTGTGCCCGCTACGGTTGCAACATCGGGTGTGTAACCGGTAACTGCAGGTGAATCAACACTGTAAGCGGTGTTGTAAGCATACATATCGTTAACAACATCGGCAGGTTTAACAGCGTCGTTGCCGTCTGACATTACATAAGTAATGTTAAGGGCATATTCGTTGGGTGTGTAGGTTACTGTTACCGAGTAGCCGTTTTCATCCATTGTGCCCGCTACGGTTGCAACATCGGGTGTGTAACCGGTAACTGCGGGTGAATCAACACTGTAAGCGGTGTTGTAAGCATACATATCGTTAACAACATCGGCAGGTTTAACAGCGTCGTTGCCGTCTGACATTACATAAGTAATGTTAAGAGCATATTCGTTGGGTGT
>JAFRQM010000052.1 GCA_017428625.1 Clostridia bacterium | reverse complement strand
GGATATCTCCGTATATGGTCATTCTTCTGTACTTTGGTGCAAATACAATATGGTATTTACATCTCCAACTTGAATGTGATAAACTGTTTATGTCATCTTTCATGATGATACCTCCTTTGTTAGTTAGTGCGGTTGGTGAACCTGCTCTATTCTACCACAGGAGGCTTTTTCGCTGTAAGCGTTTTAATGCCACCGGCATAGCCGGTGGTTTCTTGTCTCTTAAGAGCCAAGGAAAAATCCCGCCCGAAAGGGCGGGATTGATTTGGTTTGGGGTTATGCGAGAAGTGCGCAAACTTTAACTCAGACCGTTAAGACCGAGAAGACGGACTTCGATTGAAACAGGTGTGCCTCTTATTTCATCATCATCTGTTTTTGTAATAGGAATAAGAGTAAGCTGAACTTTATTGACTCCTTCTTGGGCAAGTTCCTGTATTACCGCATCCGGAACATAGAACGAATAGTTTCCGTTGTCAGAAATACTGTTCCAGTTTCTGTGCTTGAGTTCTTCGGCACTTTCAACATCATCGCCGTAAACAAGGGTGCCGCCGTCAATGATTTCACCATCGCTACCGCCGAGACGGACTTCAACTTTAATTTCTCGTTTAGTATCGCTGGTGGAATTTGAAAGATTGGGATTAATTAACTCAAAATGAATCTGCTCAGAGTCAATTTCAATTGTTTCTTGCGTATTGCCTTCGGCATCAGGTTCTGAGGTTACAGTTCTTTGAGTAAGAAGGATGTAACTCGGCGAAGCAGTATAATCCTCATTGTAATCATGTTGTGATTCAGGCTTGACAAACTGGATTGTCGCTATTTCCGCCGCAGGCCTGTATGCCGAAATAAGGGTATTGGCAAACAGTTTCGCTTCCCAGGGTGTGAATGTGTTGGTGTGACCGGCACCCGTGTAGGTGATGTTTCTGCGTGAATAGATGTAGTATGCGTTGAGCGCGTCATTGGGTATATCCGCAAAGTTACCGCCCGACATACAATACCAGCAGGTGACATCGTCGCCGTTCATATTGAGCTGATAAACCTGGTCGTGAGTTAAGGTAACCCGTTCAACCCTGGATTCATCAAACATATAACCGCCGTTTTCATCTACGATCTTCGTTACGCCGTCTTCTTCATATTTATAGAAGTTAAGGTCATAAGGATAAGTTGTAAGTTTACCCTTGTTTGTCTGAGTAACAAAAGTGGTTCCGTAAGTCTCGTCGTTACTGCTATACATCGGTGCTGTGGCGAGATAGTTTGAATCACTCTGCTCACTCATACGCGCAATTTCATAGCGAGTATAGCCGCCTATGAACTGGTCTGTTTTACGGCGCTCCCATGTGCCGTCGGCTTTCTGGTTATAAACATAAGCATAATTATTGGACTGCTTTGTTATGGGGTCTGTGTATGAATATGTTTTTACACTGGTATTTGAAACATCTTCGCGAGAACCGGGAACATAGGCAATTGAGTAATCCTTACCGGGGCTCTGCATAACCTCGGTTGTAACATTCTGCCAGTTACCGTAACCTGTTGTGTCATTGTCGGTATAAATGCTGCCTTCATGGTTTTGTCTGAAGTCGTTGAAATAGCCTTTCGACAATGAACGGTCGGTAAGCTCGCTTGTTTCGACCTTATCAAATGTATTGTTTATACAGCCGATGGCGAGACATGTTGCCGGTTTGTTGCTTGTGTAGTGAACACGACCGCATTTTGTGCAAACCCAGGTTGTTACGGAAGCAGCCGCTTTTTGTTTAATGGAATAAGTCGCACCGTAACGGTCAAGACCGCATTCATCGCGTATAAGGTTGACCCAGTAGCCGTTTCTCTGGCGTTCGTCAACGGTCATAGAACTAACCCACAGGCGTATTTTGTCAGCTATTTCGGAATGACCGTCTCCTCCGAAGAGGCTGCCGATCCATGCAAAGAAATCGAAAATACTTGCGACACCACCCAATACTGACAATGCAGCCTCAAACGCTTTTTTCAGAATAACATTGTTCGGGAAGTTGTTGTATGTGGTTGTAGTGTCGTGAGTCAGAAGAACCGCTCTGCCGCTCTTTATGAAGTCCTGAATTGCAAAGGCGGCGCCCATGTTCATACCGATATTGGTTGTGGGCAGGCTCATATCTTTCTGACCTGCTTTGCCCCAGCTGTCAGCGAAGCCCAGAACAAGCATATCGTAGGTGTCGAAAAGAGTGTTATCTTTTCTTATCTGATAACCGTCATCATCCTGATCGCCGTAAAGGGTGTTAAGGGTTTTGACATTGATGCACTTGAGTTCAACAACAAAGTCGGGGGCGTTGCTTGAGCCCAGTTCACCCGTGCTGATATAATTGTTGAGATATGAGGAATAATTCTCTTTGTTGTCATCGGGGCCGAAAGCCATATAAAGGGTGTCGGTTGCCGTAAGGCTTGTCTGACTGCCTATATAGTTCGCAATACCCGTGCCTTCCACTTTCTGCCAGTTGCCTTTGCCGCAGGCTTTTTTGAAGTTATCGCTTTCAAAAATTGAACCGATAAACTCGTTAGAACCATAATAAAGGCTTTCATCGTTAAGATCATACTCATCTTCATTAACGCCGCTGTCATCACCCGGGTCAACTCCCATATTGTCAAGGTCCAGGTCGTCAATACTGGTGTATTGCATCGGCCAGTTTGAGGGTAAAATCTGAAGAACTCTGATTCGGGTTGCCTGGTCGGGTTTGCAATATGCTAAGTTAGTATATGAATCATGCAGGTTCGCGTAATTTGCGTCAAGCTCTTTGTCACTGACACCGCTTGAAGGCGCAACCGTGGACCAGTGATTATGTTCATCAAGCTCGATTATTTCGAGTTTCCACGGCAGAATGCCGGTCCAGTCTGAAGGCAGTTTTCTCTGAACGCGGTAAGAATAAATATCGGTTTTTGTTGTTGCCCTGAGTGTGTCGTTTGAGGGGTCAATCTCAGTGTAGGAACCGCCGTTTTCACTTACAAAGACATTGATGTCCTGTCTTTCATCCTTCTTGAATTTGCCGTCGTTGTTCAGGTCAACATAGAACAAAAGCTTATATTTTGCGTTTTCAACATCTTTGCCTGTCGGGTTCTGAATGCTGAATTCACAGGTAATTCCTTCACCCTGAGCGCTGATTGTATTTGGATAAGCCGTAACCGTGCTTTCAACAACACTGATTTTAGGCGTTGAGAACATAATATAATTGTTTTTCAGACTTAATTTGTTCTCTTCTTTAAACGCGAATTCTCTTTCTGCAAAAACATTCGGGTATTTCTGATTTTCATTTGCATCTCTTTCAAACGCCTTTGAAAGGAATTTATACATATATGATGCATTATCAACCGAGATTTCATCAACGCCGGCATTGGAAACAAACGGCCCTGAAGCTTCACCGAATCCTTCCCCGACGGGAAGCCGTTCAACATCAACATAGCGAATACCGATTGTTCTCTCATGGTTATATTCACTCGACCAGTTCGGCGTGCCTACACGGACATCATCTCTATTTCCGGAAGAATTAACATAAGTAATTTTGTTGTAGCCACGACCGTTAACTTCATATTTCCATGCCCATATATCACTACCGCCGCCGTTGTTGCTCATCTCGCCGTCGCCGTTACCTTCCTTGATATAATCAAGGGTATGATAGTTTCCGCTTATCTTATATGTAACGCCCGCAAATCCTCTGTAGTGCCAGTCATTTTCTACAGAAACAAAGGTTCGGTTCTGAATATTATGATCGGAAGTATCATAAAATCTTACCGTATAATACCAGGTATTCGATGTCTGCCCTCTCGGCATATAGAAATCATATCTATCAACATAGGAAGCAGGAAGATCTGAGGGCCAGACTTCCCGGAACATTGTAACCGTGCTTCCGTCATCTGCGGTTACATCGTATTCTTTACCCTGAATACGCTCGCCTCTTGCGTAAACGGTTTTAGTTTTGAATGAAACAACAATTCTGTCAGTTTTAACGGTTTTACCGTCCATATCTGTGCCTGTGTTCTTTATCTGAATAACCGCATAATACTGACCGAGATAAGCGTCTGCTTCATCTATCTTGACGCAATAACCTACATTGGGAATATTCACATTGCCGGGTTCGTATGTATAGGCGAATTTTCCGTTATAAGTTCCCGTTCCCATCTTATTAACATCATTTGAAATAACTTGCCCGTTTTTATACCATGTGATATCAATACAGGTTTCGGGGTCAAATTCGTTGGGAAGACCTTCGCCCTCAAACCAGGCATAAAGTTTGATGTGATAACAAGCAATCCTTCTTAAGAATATGCTAAGTAATCCGTTGTGAGTTTTTTGGTATTTGAACTCAGCTTCAAAATTACATCTTGCAACATAACTTACCTGATAACCGGAAGTAAGTTCATCAGCTACAACAACGGGAAGACCCGCCTTCATAAAGGTTTCAAGCTGCTGTTCTTTGACTGCGGTTAAATCGTTGCCCGAAGAACGGACTCTGAAGGTCTGCCAGCCTTTCATAAAGGCGCCGGGGCTGTCAGCGTCATAGAAATTACCCAGACCTTTGAAAAGTGTTCTGAAGAACAAGTCTCTGAGCCGTTCACCGTCAAGTGTGAAAATACCTGTTACCCACTCACTCCATGAAACACTTGTCTGTGTTGTAGTCCAGTAATAATCTATGCCTGAAATACCGCCTAAAGTGTCTTCACCCCAGAAGTTACGGGCGTTGGTGCTCATAAGGTCGCCCGTGCAGGTGTAATACATACCGTCCATATTCGGGTCATTGTAATTCGGCGAGTTGGCTCTGCCTTTTGCTCTGCCGGATGTGGGAACATCTGCCGAAATATTCATATTGTAAGTAGAATCGCCGATATAAACAAGGTCATAGGTTTCGGAAATATCATCGGCATCTGCTATAAGTTCGTTTGTTGCCATGGTGACAATTTCTATTTTCGCGGGCAGAAGGTTGCCATCATCGGTAAAATAAGCAGGACCGTTAGGCTCTCCGTCACCGTCTGTGTCGGGGAACCATGACAATACCTTTTCTTCCGTCAGAATCTCTCTGGATTTATAGGTATCGTAATTTGTTGTGGGGGGATCGTAATCCGGTGTATTATAATTGACATGCTGATCGCTTGACTCGCTTCCGTAGCCGGTATAATTATACTGGTAACCTTCAAGTGTTTCTGTAACATCCGAGACTTCTCCGGTGCTATTGTTCACTACGGTGTGTGTGAAGGTTGCGCTGCCGATTTTAGAGATTGCCTTTAACACGGGTTTGCCGTTAATGAACTGGTAAACCTTACCTGAGGTGTAGGGCTCAATGTCAAGTATTCTGATTGTGTCTTTGTCAAGAATAACACGCTGACCGGCAAAATTCAAAATATACCTTATTGAAGTGCCGATGCTGACATAAGTCTGAGGCAGCGGGTTGCCGTCAGCGCCTCTTATGGAAACCTCCATATCAATTTCAGATTTAACATCGCCGTAAGGAGCGCCTTCCGCGTAAAGCGAACTTATAATTAAACTGTTAAACCAGGGGTTTGCAAGAGATGTGTTGGCAATTGCTATTTCGTAATAGAATTCGGAGTATTCAACATCGGTTTTTTCGAGCTTGTTGTTGTTTGAATCGACCTTATACCAGTTGCCGTTGTTTTCATCTTTTTTGATTCTGCTGCCGTTTGCTTCGATATACCAGTCATTGCCGTTGTAAATGTGATATGTGCCGAAATCAGCATAACCGCTGCCGCTTCTGACTTTGATTGCAGCGCCGTCCGGTATTTCACCTAAATACTTTGTAAATGATGTGATATATCTGTAATAAGATGAAATTTCACTGTTCTCGGTTGTTGAGTCGGCAAAATTGAAGCAGTAAACAAAATCCTCAACCCAGCCGGTTGTTGAACCTTTTTTGCCGGACTCTTCCGCGAGATAGTCATTCAGAAATGCTTTTAAATTAGGAGGTGTTTCGTCATTATCCAAAATCGCTTTGTCAATTAAAGTGGGGGTTTTGAAGGTATAATAAGGTTTTTCGTTGCCTTCGCTCTGATTATATCTTGTCATAAAATCGGTTGAAAGGTCGGTTGAAAACGCACCGACAGAACCGTCGCTGCCCGTTCCCGCTGTGAAAACAACAAGATCGTAATACTCTATTGAGCCGAGTTTATCATCAAGCTCAGCGGGAGTGAGGGTGTCAACATGGACGGAGAAAACATCTTCGTCATCATAATCCAGAACATAGTATTTGAACCACTCATTGTTTGAGTAGCCGCCTGTGTAGAAAACGGTATCTGTAATAATGCTGACTGTGTTGTCAATTTCGGGATTGAATATATAATCGCCATAACCTTCGCCGACATAAGTGCCTACGCCGGTAATACTGGCAAAATAAGGTGTTTCGCCGTCGGCGGCACGGTGATAGGCGCTTGTTCTCGGCGTGCGGTAGGGATGCCCGGCATCAAAATAAATCTGCGGACCGACATCCGGATTAAGTTCAGCCGAATAGAATTGAACACCGACAGGGAAGTCATTCTCGTTTTCTTCTGTTTTAACACGTATAAGCTCATAGTAGTCATCGTCAGGGTCATCGGGAGTGCCATTGTCATTTTTTATGTAAACATAACCGCCGTTTTCAAACTCATTGAGAGCTTTTTGGGTAAAGTTAACATCATAATAATAGTAAAGACCTGAGGTGTCTGTGGTTGCCTCGTTGCTGATAATGGAGAAATCCCACCACTCGGCAATGGTATTGTCATTACCGACACCGAAAGAAACAATTAAATACTTAATGTTTGCATCGGTAGTGAAGGTGCCTGTTTTAGTCTCCTGCCCGGTCTGCTCATACTGACTTTCTCCATCCGTCAGAATATTTTGCTGACCGTAATCATCCGTAAGACCGATAATCTGGACATAACTGCGGGTGGGCAAAGAAACATTCTCAACTCTCTGAGTGTTTCTGGTTGTGTATGAATAGGTGTAGGATGTGCCCGGCTCAACGGGAACAATATAGAATTTGCGGGCAAGGGCACCGTCTGCGCCTGCGTAGTTGTATGCAACAGGCATTGACACATTGGCGTTGATTTTGAGAACCTCGCCGTCGAATGAGATGTTATCTACCGTGCCGTCGGCAACATAAGAACTGTTCTGCTCGGAATTTGAAACGAAATTGTCAAAGAAATCGAACAGTGAGAAAATGTTCTGATTCTCACCCGCATCGCCGTAGTAGAACTCTTTTGCATCCTGCACCGAGTCTGCGCCGGCGTATTTGTCATCGGTTTTATAAATCAAAACATCTGAGAACTTTGCTGTGGTATCAGGTTCCTCGGCAGTGCCGAACCTTATGCCGAGCCACTCATCGTTTGCGCCTGTATGGAAATGACGCTCATAATGTGTTGAGTCGCCGTCAAAATAAGTGCCGGTTGAAGAAATGGGGCGCTCATGCCAAACAACATTTTCGCCTGAATAATCCTGTTTATAACCGAAAATGAAAATCTGACCTGAACCGTCGCCTTCAATTTCGGCTGTGTAGTTGATTGTGTAGTCTGTGTTGGGTTCACAATCCATCTTATAGAAGTCACTGCCGCCATACATCGTGTAAACGTCGTAATCGGCATTGCCGACAGTGGGAGAAGCTTTGACAACAATTTTTTCGCCTTCAAGGGCGACTTCCGCACCTGTGCAGTTAAAACCATTGTTACCTATATTACCGCTTGAAACATTTGACATAAGGTTGGAATACCAACCCTCCGCGTCAAAAAGCGAGGGCAGGAAATATTTTGCTTCAAGGATATAAGAGCCGTTTTCATCCGCCTCAAAGCCGCCGTGAATATCAGTAACGGTTTCACCGTTGTTGAGAGTTAACTGTGTGGCATCATCGGGAACTTCCTCCCAGGGATAATACTCCTTATAATCACCGATTTTCTTTAAAGGAGCGGCATTGTCCTGCTCGCTTAAAAGACCGGCTTTGCCGAGAGCGTTGAACATATTGTTGACATACTCGGTTCTTGAAAACTTTGTGGGAATAGCGGCTGCTTCCTGCGGCCAGTTTGCGACAGGCTCGTAGCCGTCAACATAATAGCCCATTGAACTCTGGGATTTGGAAGGTGCTACCTCGAGAATTCTGAAAGCTGTGCCACCATCATTCTTTTGCCTTTTGATGTGTTCAATGTAGCCGAGAGACACAGGTTCATCAGTCCCGGCGTTAGTGACAATTGAGGCCACCGTGCCGAGAATCATTGAAACGGCAAGAACAACCGCCGTTACTTTTGAAAGGTTGTTTTTTTCTTTCATCATTTCATTCTCACCCCCAAATTATTCTAATCCGAAAATTGTGTTAATAACTTTATCTGTTTTGTCGTCGTCCGATATGCCGCTGATGTCAACATTTAAAGGTCTGTTTCTGAAAGATTCTGCCGTTTTTCTTGAATAAGATGAGCCTTCCTGTTCAAGGTTCAAAGTGACAGTTGCGTATTTGGCGTATGTGCCGCCGGCCGGACCTGTTTCAATCTGCCAAGACTCAACACCGGAGCAAAACGGCTGCGCAACACAATCGGCAATCACTCCCGATGTGACACTGTTTACAGGGTCTGCGGGACCTGCTTCGCCTTCATAAGTGACTTCCACGGTTGAGGCTCCTGTGTCATCTACAGTTACCGCAACATCAAATGTTCTCAGATAAATGGTGTTTTCATCATCATCTAAAGTGAAAATGAAAATTTCACCGTTGTTCTCATCTTCTTTATGCGCTGCCCAAAGGCTGTTTTCATCCGCCGCAATGCCGGCGTTGCAGTTCTGAAGATGGTTGTGGAGCTGTGCAGAGGTAACCTGTGACTTGTATTGCAAACTCAACACTTTTTTGTTTTTTGTAAACATATTTGAACCTGATGTCAATATTATGCCGATAATAACACTTATTATGCCCAATATGGCAAAACTGACAAGCAGTTCAACAAGCGAAAAGCCTTTGTTATTCCTTTTCATTTTATGCCTCCACTCTTAAGCATCCAGAACATGTTCGCCTGTGTTTTTATATAGCGTAATTGTGTGTGTGCCTGTTGAAGATAATGTAAGCATCAGGGTAGAAGCTGACTCAAGGTAATCCGTTGTGCCGATTACAGCAGATGATATTGAACCATCTGAAGAATTGAAACGAATAATAAGCGGATCATCTTCAATAGAATCGCTGTCGGCAGTGATGCTGAGACGGTCAGACGCAAGTTTTTCTGTTTTATAAAGGTTCATATTGCCGGATTCGTCAATTCTGTAAAGGTTGACATAATAATTACCATCATCAAGCGCTACTTCAAGAGCGCAGTCGAGACCGCTCATTGAGTCTATTTTGCACTGTGAAATAACCGCATCAAGCGTTTCAGCCGCCCTTTTTGACCTTGCGCGGTAAACGGAGACAAAGGAATAACTGACGAGCGAAACCGCAACGGCCATAATAGCTATTACCACCAGCAGTTCAACAAGCGAAAAACCTTTGTTGTTATTTCTCTGCGTCATAATCCTTGCCCCTTTCGGCTTTGCCTAAATTATAAATTGATAATTAACCCTTTTTCCATTTATCAAAATGAACAAGATTGCCTACATCCCACTTAACAGCATCTTTGTGCTGGAACTCTTCGGAATCTTCTGTAGCGGTGTAATACAGATAATCTCTCGGGTTTTCAATAATTACTGTCTGATCAATGTTGTTGCTGTCTTTTATAACAATGCTTATGTTTCCGCCACCTTGTTTTGTGCCTTCTCTTAAAGCCTCGTCAACACTATCAGTATCGGGTTTAAGAACCGCGTTGCCCTGAACAATAACTTTGCCCTTGCACATAACAAGCCCGTTAAAATCTGCTGTTATGGTAACATTTGCAGTTGAAATAATAAGACAAATATTACTGTCTAAACCGGATCCGTTAAATGTATAATCCGTGTTTGTTATAAGTGCTACTCTATCCCCTGAATTATTGACATAGTAAATATTGCTTGGCGTGGCACCGAGCGCTTTGTCAAGATAACTACTGCCGGCATTGTCATGCCTTGAATAATAGTCAAACGGATTAGTCGCAGAGCGTCTTTCGGGTTCCGCCGCCGCTTCTGCTTTTTTGTCGGTATAAAGGGTGACGCAAAGGTTTTCAAAATTGCTGTCGTAGCCGACTATTTCTGTTGAGTTGAGTCTGACAATATCTTTTAACTGGAAGTTTGCAACAACATCATCAATATCGTTGTCATCAAGATCTTTAAGTTTAATATATTGTTTGGTGTAATTAGTGACTCTGTCGGTGTGAGTCGCGAAATAATCGCGGAAGAACTGGTTTGCCTGGTTCGGGGAAGCAAACTTCATAAAGAAATAACCTATTGCGTTACCGCCGCTTTGCTTCAGAACCGGCTGAACAGTAATGCCGTAATAGGCTGCTGTTCTGTCTGTGTATTTTTCGTGACCGAACTCATCAGGACCGACAGGAACATCTTTCAATATTACCGAGTCATCTCCTGCGGGCAGAGTATACTCATCAACCGCCTGACCATCTACAATTTTTTGGAATTTCTGAATAAACACATTGTAGTCATCGGCAGTGTCGAAAACTTCGGGATTGGTGTGAAGTGAAATGCCTTTACTCTCGTTCTGCATTAAATCAACGGGAACAAGATAAGCCGTTTGGTCTTCTGTTACAGCCATGGACTGACCCATTTTTACACGACCTTTGCCTTCGCCGATTTCAGTCCCATCTGCGTTTACAACATTAACAAACGAGTAGCCGCCGAGTGAAAGAGTAGTTATTTCACTGATGTTCAACTCGGTCTGATTGTTTGATTTTGAATAGCCCTGCGCAATAATTGATGAACTCCTGCCGGGGTTGGTGTCATCACCGCCGAAGCCGTAATAGTTGCCTGCAAGAATCGCCTTTGCTTTAGGCTGCGCAAGGTTCAGGTCATTTTTAATATATGTATTGCCTCTGAGATTAACTATTGAATCATAATTGACTTTTATTCCGTTTGCCCAGAGTTCGGCTTTATTGTTGATATAAAAAGCACTGCTGTCTGACGGCCAATCCGGATCTGTCGCGGTCGGATTGTTTGGGGTTGTATTCTTACCGTAAATCTCCACTTCGCCGGGGGTAACAAGCATACCGCCGATTCCGACCCAGAGCATATGCGAGGGGGTTTTGGGAGAAACAGTAACATTACCGGCATACGCTTTACCGTCAATTTTGACATAACCGCCGGGGGCAGCCAGTTCAAATCCGTCTTTTGCAATAATCGCAAATTCGGTGTATTTGTTGCCGTGTGTTTCTTCCTGATAAACAAAACCGGTGTCAGGAAAATCAATAACAATATCGGTAGATATTCTAACAGTTCTGAATATTTTTCTGTATGATATCTGAATATCTTTGAGCGTAATGCTGACAGGAGTATCGACTGTTTTTGTGTTGTCTTCCGGGTCGGTGGAAGTCATTGTTTTCCACTCGGCAACTCCGAGACCGTCGGTGGCTGTTTCACCGTCTTCATTAAGACAGGTGATAATGATGTCGTCATCAACAACATTGAACCTTGCTTTTACAAATTTTTTAAGCGCATTAACATTAAACTTAGGGTATTCATGATATTCATTTTCGGTGCCGACATTATGTATTTCAGGAGTTCCGCATAAAAACTGAATACCGAGACTTTTGTCAATACTTCTCTGATCCGGATCATCATTGCTGATGTAATAATAAACAGTTCCTGATTTGTCAACATAATACGGCTTCCAGCCGCAAAGTGCTTCGCTGAATTCACGGTCAAAAGTGTTTTCAATATCGCTTCTGTGAAAACTGTAGTTTGTCATAACTCCGGTATAGCAGTCTTTGATTGAATCGGAAACTGCAAGTTCCACACCGGAACGAAGCTGTTCCACTACACCGGAGGCATTATATGCAACCTCTCTGCCGATTCGTTCGGACGATTTCATCTCGGAAGACGTGTATGAAATAGCCAAAATCAACAGACCAAGGGTTGCCAAAAACGACAAAGCAATAATTACTGAAACAATGCCGACACCTTTATTGTTCTGTTTTAATAATCTTAAGCCTTTCATTATATACCTCCGGATTGCTCTGGTTTAATCTGAATATAATTCTATTGCAGTTTTGAACCCGAGAATGAATAGATTGGAGTTGCACCGTTAACATCAATATCATACTGACCGGTTTCTTCGCCGCCTTCAGTGTGCGCTGCCGTTTCAACGGTGCCTGCCGGATAAATTTCAATGGTAACGCTGTAATATCTGGGTTTGCGTTCAACATTGACGAGGTTTTTATTCATATAGTTTTTGTCCCATGTTGAGGGATCGTCAGGGTCATAAGCGGCAGGGTCATAAGCCTTGTCTTCGTAACCCTGAATCTGAATATAACCGCTGTTGACATTGACTTTTCTACCGAAAAATCTTTGCCACGGGGCGAGATTACCATCTCTCAGACTGACACCTATATTTGTATAAACCGTGTTTTTGGTTTTGTCATATAAAAGATCTTCATCTGTAAGATTTTCAACCACATACGCCAAGTAAGTCGCCTGTTCATGCGGCAGCAATTCAGCGTTTGTGTAGGGCCTTGTTGTTCCGTCGGCAAGCGTTTTGACAATTCTCTGTTTTACTATGAAAAACTTGGTCGGAATATTGCCGAGATTGTTTATAACAATCAGATCGCTGCCTTTATAGTCCTTGGTAGTGCTGTTATAATCAACATTATTAACTTTGTTTGTCGCAAGGTCATAATATGAAGAATCAAAACCCGGAACTTCGGTTGGAGTGCCGATTTCATAACGCGACATTCTTTTCCCTACCGCCTGACCTGACAAGGTATATTTTTTCTGGTCATAGTCGGGATAATACATAAAGAACACCGTCGGCTCGTCATTTTCATCTTCCGGCATATAAGCGGTAGTTCCGTCTTTGAATGTCACAGCGCTGGTCCAGTCGTATGTGAACTCTTTTGTTTCACCGTCGGTTGTAGCGTAGGTCCATGTAAAGTTATATACTACATCCATATGAATCCGCCCGGTGAGGTCTTTGTAAACATTTATTGAAATAACTCTGTTTTTTGCGGGAAGTTTGGTTGTGCCGTTGTAAGTTGTTATTCCGTCGTTCAGATTTGCCTCTTCCAAAAAGGCTTTTTCCGCGAGAGTAACGGGGTTCTGATTCTCCTGCCACGACTGAGTGAAAGAGCCGTCCATTTCGGTAAACTGCGCTATTTCATAATTGTTGAGAACATAAATACCGTAAGCGTCGGATGTTTCATCCTCTGTGGAATCACCGTTTGAGATTGTAACAACGGCGTCATAAGCGGTGTTACCTGACCGGACATCCGTCATTGCAGCCTGATAAACGGCTTTTTTAAAATTCGAATCGGCACCTTCAACATAAGCTTCCGGAGCGACATAGCCGTTAAAGAACTGCGTATCACTGTCAATGTCAAGCATTTCACCGGCAGATCCGGAAAGAAAATCGTCAATGGAGAAAGCGTCAACCGCTTCGGCGATATTGTCAGCCGCAACCGTAGCTTCACCGTATGTTTTGGATTTTTGTGTGATTCTTGAAGAGGTTATAAAGGAATGCGCTACTGTTGCGGAGGCAATACCCAAAATGGTAATTGCAACCAACAACTCAACAAGGGAAAAGCCCTTGTTGGCTCTGAAAATCTTTTTAAGCATAGAGCTTAACCCCCTTATCAGAATTAAGCGGCAGTGGTTTCGGGAGCCGCGGTTGTGGGCGCCGCTGTGGTAGCGGGTGCAGTTGTTGCGGGTGCTGTAGTGGCCGGCGCTGTTGTTGCGGGAGCATTTGCAGTTCCGAAGGGATTGCCTGTTCCGATGGGAACATTGGGAACAGCAGGTGCGGAATAATCTGAATCCGCATAATCAACATAATACTTGGAAAGACTTACCGAAGAGTTAAGTCTTGCTGTTTCCGCCTCATAAGCGATTGAAATTGAATCAACAAAGGTGGTATTGTTGGTTCTTTCATAAATATAGCGGAGATAGTCTTTAAGTTGATTGTATGTAAGAACTCCGGTTGAGGTTGTGCCGGTGCGGTAACCGGTAACTTTTTTAACCTCATCGCCTACATAGCAGTCAAACTGCGCCATAAGGGAACTGGACTGGAAATCTACGGTCTGTAGGTCCGCGCCTACCGACCTGTTTGCCTCCATTAAGTAAAGGAGGAAGTCTTCGTCGTTGATACCCGCCTGTTTTTTGCCGTTTGCATCAATTCCGCTGACAGGAAGCTTTGCAAGGTTGTCAGATATGTTCTTTTTCGCATCAGCTATGCCCGCTTCATAAGTAGCGAGGTTGTTATAGCAGTCGTTGAGCTCCGAAAGATAGGCGGAGCGTGTGCCGATTTCACCTTCAAGTTCGGTGTTTTTCTCAGAGTATTTGGAGTATCCGAGAAAATAAGCCGCAAGAACAAGCGCTATGCCTAAAACCGTAAGAATAAGATTATACTCACGCCAAGTGAGTTTTTTCTTTGATGAACCTTCACCTTTTGCCATTTTTGCACACCTCCCTGATTATTCTTCCGCAGTTGTTTCTTCAACAACTGCTGCTGTAGTAGTTTCTTCAATCTTGTAGAGACAGGTGATTGTGAAAGCAACTGTATCACCTGCATCGCCGGTTGCTTTATTCATTGAACTTACCGTAATTACATCTATGGAATCAAAGGAACGGAACTGTCGGACGACCACGGCTGCTTCATCAAAACCGGGAACCTCGACTGACATTGTAACGCCTGTGGTTGTGCAGTCTGCCGAAAGCATTGAAATTGCCCTGGGCATCTTTCTTTCAAGTTCGGCAAAGAAGTCGAGGAGTTTTTCGTTGTTGTTGAGTGAGCCGTCAACAAAGGTCTGAAGCTGTTTGTCGCCGTTCTGATAGCGGAGATATGAATTGTATGTGTCTTCCGCATACATTTTCTGGTCTATTTCTTTTTCTATTCTGCTGAGTTCGCCGTTGAGACTTCTGTTCTGTAAAAGAACTATGCCGCAAAGAACGCCGGCAATCAAAAGACCTGCCGCGAAAACAAGCAGACCGTAGCGTGAACCTGCAACGCTCTTCTTTTTGCCGCCCGCGCGGCCTGTTCTTTTGAGATATTCATCTGCGAGGAAGTTCATCGGAGCAACGCGTGCGCCGAGGCTGTTGATATAAACCGAAATGCTCTCAATGCTGTTGGCGAGACCCTGCATTTCGGGAACTTCTTCAAGCCAGTAGGTTGAGGATGCTATAACATCGGCAACGAGTTCTTTAAGACCTGCAAGGTGGCAACAACTGCCCATAAGAACTATGCGTTCAATGGGTTTGTCTGCGTTTTCTTCACTGCCGGAACGGAAGTAGTCAACACTTCTTGAAAGGCCGGTAACAAGTCTTGAAAGGCAGTCGCCGAATTCTTCCGTATCCGCGATGGCTGTGGGGTTCTCTTTTGAAACGCTGAGTTCCTGAAGCGCTTTGAGATAATCCTCATCCATCATTTCCTGAGTTGCCATATAGCGGCAGATCATCTCATCGCCGCCGACTGAAAGAGCGCGCTGCATAAGCATATTGCCGTCTTCCATAAACGCGACCGAAGCCGAGTCGGGGTCGATGGAGATATACATATTGACGCCTTCGCTGCGGAAGCCTTTGAGAACCTGATACTGTGAGTTACCGCTGAAGTCAAGCGCTTCAACCGTAAGGCCGGCGGCATCGGCAAGAGTGGTGTAACTGTCGCTCATCGCGATGGGCATCGCAACTACAAGCACGCGGCTTTCTCTCTTGGTCTTGTTGAGAATCATTGTGTCAACAAGGTATTTTGAAGTGTCAATCGGGAAATAGTCGGATATGTTTGTTCTGATAACGTTTTTTACCTGTTCTTCCTTGACTATGGGAAGAGTTACCTCACGGGTGGCAATTTTTGTTGAGGTAACGGAAAAAATGACATCCGTAGCAGAAACGGCGTGCATTGCCATTTCCTGTTTGAGTTTTTCACCGAGTTCAACGGGGTTGACAACCTGCCCGTCAACAACCGCGCTTTCGGGGGTGGCGAATGTGAAGCAGTCGCTTATGGTGTAAGCCTTGCCTCTTTTTTCGGAAACTGCAACTTTACAGATGCGCTTGCCGCATTCGATGTTTAACAATTTTGCCGCCATAGTTTATCATTCCTTTTCATTTTTTTCTTCTCTTCGGGTTTATATATAAAAGGTATTATTACCTTATAATTTTCGTTTTCAGGTTACTCCCATAAATGAGAGATATAAGTTAAGCAGTCTGTCTCCCCATAAAGCGGCAACAAGAAAGCCTGCCGAAAGATAGGGACCGAACGCCAACTGACGCCCTTTGTGAAGCGCTTTCATTAAAATAATATGTATTACCGAGCCGAAAAGGCTTGCGATGAACAGGGCAAGCAGACTTTTTTTAAGCCCCAGAAACAGCCCTGCCGCCATAACGAGTTTGAAATCTCCGCCGCCCATTGCCTTGCCGCCTGTAACAAGAATGATTGCCAGGAACAGCGCTCCCATCACGGCGGGGCCGAGAATTGTGTCGAGCCAATGTTCGTGATAAAAAATCAGCCGGACGGCGCCGAGAACGGCGATGAAAATTACAATCGGAAAGGGAATTTCAAATGTGCGCGCGTCAATTACGGAGATGACAAGAAGCGCTGAGAAAAGCAGGCAAGTCAGCAGAAAATCGACCGTCAGACCTTTCACAAACAGGGCCAGCACGCACAAAAGCCCGTTTGCCGCTTCAATAATGGGATATTGCGGTGAGATTTTCGCCTTGCATCCGTGGCATTTGCCCCTGAGAGCGAGCCAACTGAAAAGAGGTATGAGTTCATACCAGTGCAGTTTTTTGCCGCAGGTCATACAGTGCGAAGGCACCGAGACTATTGACTGCTTTTCGGGTATGCGGTAGATGCAGACATTGAGAAAACTGCCGAACACAATGCCGAACAGAAATGTAAAGATATAGACGAGCCACGGGGCTGTTTCCATTATGAGTTCAGCTGATTGTTTCACTGGAGTCTCCTTTGGATTTGCTGTTGACAGGCGACAGGTTGTCGCCATTACAGGTTTGGTAGTTTATGCGGGCGACAGATTGTCGCCCCTACGGGTTAATAATACTCATCATTTTCCCATTTTGCCGGATTCTCTTCAATATAAACACAAACATTCTCAAAGTCTTTTTCATTTTTAATAATGTGATCATAAAAACCTTTTTGCCACAACGACATACCTGCAGTTTTTGATGATACCCTTTTCAACTGCATTATGACCGTGCTTATTGTAGGGGCGACAACCTGTCGCCCGTCGTCATTTTCAATCTGTAAAAGCAGATGAATATGATTGGGCATAATCACATATTTTAAAACTTTTATTAAATCATAGTGGCTGTCAATACTGTTGACTGAATGCTCTATTGTTTCACCGATTGATGTCAGAAAAACAACCGGCTTGCCTGAGTCAGGTTGTTCTATTGTTGAAAAAATCTTTCTGTGAGAATTTGAGCAAATAACAATATGATATATTCCGTTTGATGAATAATCATAACCTGTCAGGCGGTTGTGTTTGCGTTTTGGTGAAAAATCCATTGTTGTTTTTACTGGCGACAGGTTGTCGCTTCAGAATTCGGAATTAATAATTAACTTTGATTTAATCCGCACCCCAACAAAGGGGGAGTGTTGGGGCGAATGACATTATTAATCCGGATTAATCAATGTTTGAAAGGCACGCGCCTTTCTGTTTTGTTAATGCGTGGATTTAATACAAAATCAAATCTGAAAAATCAGATTAGGATTCAGCCATTGAGAAGAGATAGCCGCCTGTTGCTTCGTTTGCAACGATAGTGATAACATAAACAAGTTCTGACTTTGTCTTCTTCGCGGAGTCGATGCCGCAGTCTGCTACAAAGTCATTAAAGTCATCATATTCACTGCCGTCAGGAATATCAATGTTGGTGTCTTCAACAACGATATTACCGTTGCCGCCGTCACATTTAACGACGATTGTTCCGGTAGCTCCAGCCGCAACAGCGATGTTGTTAAGAGCAGCTTCGGATTTAACCATTGAGAATACGTTCTCTGCTGCGTCGCTGACTGTTGCGTCACGGGACTTCTGAACATACTTAACGAACTGAGGAGCAAGCATTGCTACAAGAGCAACCATGATAGCGATAACGATGATTAACTCAACAAGTGAGAAACCTTTGTTATCTTTGCGGTTCTCGCGAGCCTGTGCCATTTTCATAAATAACATTGTGATTTCCTCCATATTAAGATTTTTATATTGCTAAACCGCCGTTCCCCCCCTATGTGAACAACGGGTTTAACCTGTGCTTTCAAGACAGAAACAATCTGCAGGTTAATAATCTTTTTTGAAATAACGAAAAATCAACTGTGTTCATCCATATTGATTTCGATTGTGCCCGGATTTGACTGCGTGTGAATTGTGCCGGCAATTGTAATGGTATAATATAACGTTGTCTTTGTGTGTTTGCTTGAATCCACTCCGCAGTTTTCTTCAAACTCCGCCTGAGCTTCGGCGCCGGTTTTGCCGTTATACTCCAGATTCTCAAGCAAAACCTCAACGGGACCGTTGCCATTGCGCGCTCTGATGGTTATTGTGCCTTCGTTCTCTTCATTAACCTGTTTTAATAAATTAAAAGCAGCTTCTGTTTTTGCCATGGCGAGAACATCCTCAGCAGCGGTAGTAATAACAGCGTCGCGGGATTTCTGAACATATTTGGTGAACTGAGGCGCTAACATAGCTACAAGGGCTACCATAATCGCAATGACGATGATTAATTCAACGAGCGAAAAGCCCTTGTTGTTTTCGGAACTTTTGCGAAGGTTTGCGAAAAGTTTTTTCACGGGAATCCCCCTCCGGTGATTATAAATTTATTAAAGCCGTCCGGCGATAATACAAAGTGTGGAATAAAATGCTGTTTTCTTTTTCTGAAGGTATTAAAGATTGTCCATAGCGGTATACATGCTTGCCATGGGAAGCATAACAGCGAGAATAATTGTGCCGACAATGCCCGCCATAACAATGATAACCAAAGGCTCAAGCATACCGGTCAGAGCCTTTGACGACTCCGCAACCTCGTCGTCATAGAAACCCGCAACCCTGTCCATAAGTGTGGGTATGTTGCCGGTTTCTTCACCGATTTTTGTCATATTTGTAAGCAGTGAAGGGAACAGTTTTGTGTGCTCAAGCGCGTCGGCGAGCGTTGTGCCTACCTCAACCTCACCTTTAGCCTGAAGAATTGCCTCTCTGAAGAAAACATTTGACATGGTGTCTGCCGTAATCTCGAGACCGTCGGTGAGCTGAACGCCGGAGTCGATAACAGTGGAGAGTGTTCTGGCGAAGTTCGCGCACGCGCTGTTAATCGTAAAATTCTTTACAACCGGTATTTTGAGCGCGAGGTTTGCGAAAAGATGTTTGCCGAAATCTGACTTTTTGAAAAAGTTAAGACCTACAATAACAACTACAACACCGATTATTACGGGAATAATATTCGCTTTCATAAAATCGGATGCCGCTATAACCGCTTTTGTAAGCGCAGGCAGGTCTGTGCCCATTGACTGAAGGGTGTCCTGAAACTTGGGAACAACGAAGTTAAGCATTATGATAACAACAACAATAGTGATTATCAAAAGAATCAGAGGGTATGTCATGGCGCCTTTTATCATACCTTTGAGGGCGGCGTCTTTTTCAAAACGCTCGCTCATACGGGAGAACGATTTTTCAAGGGAGCCTGTTTCCTCGCCGGCGGCAACCATTGTAGCGAAAACCTCGGGGAAAACATCATACTGCTTCATACAGTCCGCCAGGGTGTCGCCGCTCTGAATACCCTTGCAGCAGCCGAGAACAGCCTTTCTGAGTTTGGGGTTTGCGGTCTGCTCGCCTATCATACTCAGAGCATCCGCCATACCTACGCCCGCGGAAAGAACGCTGACCATCTGGTTGCAGAAAACGGACATTTCTCTGGGCTTGGGCTTTTTCTCCATAAAGGAAAGCTCAAGGTCTGAGTTCAGGGCATTGGCGCCCTCAAGTTTAAGAGTGGTAAGACCCTTTGACCTGATTATGGACTGGGCTTCTTCGCGGCTGGCAGCTTCAACAGTGCCTTTGGTTTCTTTACCGGAAGCGTCCATTGCGGTATAATTAAATTTTGCCATTCAATCTACCCCTTTTCATTTTTTGTTCATTTGGATTTCTTATGAGAAAATATTTATTACAATAATAAATAAGTGAATATTACTATGCGGTCAGATGACTTTTTTGCTCATGGCGTCACGGTCGTGAGCGAATGCGCAGGCATTTGCGCCTGAGATTTTGCCGCGCACATAAAGTTCGTAAATGCAGTCATCCATAAGCATCATGCCCTGCTTGCGAGAGGTTGAAATGGTGTTCGGAATCTGGAAGGTTTTGCCCTCGCGAATGTGTGAACGGATGGCTGAGTTGCAGAGCATGAGTTCGGTGGCGACAACCCGCCCGTCTTTGTCGATTCTCGGGATGAGCTGCTGTGAAACAACGCACTCGAGAACATCGGCTATCTGTGAACGGATCTGCGACTGCTGGTGAGCCGGGAAAGAGTCTATCATACGGTCAACCGCGCCCGCGACATCTATGGTGTGAAGCGTTGAGAGAACAAGGTGGCCGGTTTCAGCCGCCGAGAGGGCTGTCGCGATTGTTTCGTTGTCACGCATCTCACCGACGAGAATAACATCAGGGTCTTCACGAAGGGCTGCGCGAAGGGCGTTTGCGAAACTCTTGCAGTCGGTGCCGATTTCACGCTGGTTGATGATAGCCTTACCTTTGGGATAAATGTATTCAATAGGTTCTTCGATTGTTATGATGTGGTTGCTGAAGGATTTGTTTATAAGCTGAACGAGGGCTGCGAGAGTGGTCGATTTGCCCGAGCCTGTAATGCCCGTAACAAGAATCAGACCGTGCTTCTTGTGCTGGAGGTTTGTCAGCGCCTCGGGAAGTTCAAGATCTTCAATTGAGGGTATTGTTCCGCTCAGAAGTCGGGCTGCTATTGCGGTTGTGCCCGACTGCTGATAAACATTGACTCTCAGTCTGGTGTCGTCAACCGTGTAGGCAAAGTCGATTTCACCTTCTTTTTTGAGAGCGTCTATCTGAATCGGGTTTAAAATCTCATAAGCGAGTGATGTGCATTCCGCGGGAGTGAGGGGTTCTTCAAAGTCTATTGCCTCAAGAGAGCCGTTGTGCCTCATTGAGGGCGGATAACCCGCGCATATATGAAGGTCGGAAGCGCCTGCCTCGGCGCACTTCTGAACGCACTCTGCAAACTTTAACATCTATCATTAACCTCCGGGAACTTTTAAATTATTGTTTTTAGGTTTCTGCCGAAACTTTGAGCATTTCGGTAATTGTCGTTACGCCTTCAATAACATATTGCGCGGCGCTCATACGAAGGGTGTTCATACCGTCTTTAAGAGCGGCGTTTTTAAGTTCCTCCGTGTTTGCCTTTGCGGTAATGAGACGCTTTAACTCGGGAGTAACCTGCATTATTTCATAAACGCCGGTTCTGCCGTAGAAGCCTGTGTCGCCGCACATCGGGCAGCCGCACGGGTCATATATTGTGAAAGGCTTGTAAACGGGAATGCCTAAAATTCGTTTTTCTTCATCGGTGGCGTCTCTGCCCTTTTTGCAGTGCTGGCAGAGTTTGCGCACAAGTCGCTGAGCGATAACGCCTACGACCGAGTCTGCGATAAGGTATGACTCAACACCCATATCGAGAAGACGGGTGATTGTCGCCGACGAGGAGTTTGTATGCAGTGTGCTTACAACAAGGTGGCCTGTGATGGACGCCTGAACCGCTATTGACGCCGTTTCATAGTCTCGGATCTCACCTATCATAATGATGTCAGGATCCTGACGGAGAATGGCGCGGAGAGCCGACGCGAACGTAAGACCTGCTTTGGGATTAACCTGAACCTGGTTAAGACCGTTTATGTTGGCTTCGACGGGGTCTTCAACGGTGATGATGTTAACCGTTTCATCGTTGAGAGCCGAGAGCGCAGTGTAAAGAGTTGTGGATTTGCCCGAACCTGTGGGGCCGGTAACAAGAATAATTCCGTTGGGCGTTTTGAGGATGTTGTCAAAACGTTCGAGTTCGGCTTCTCTCATACCGAGCTGAGCCTTCGTTTTGGTAAGGCCGACGGTTGATGCGATACGCATAACGACCTTTTCGCCGTAGGATGTGGGAAGAATTGAAACACGAAGGTCATATTCGAGGCGGTCAACGTGGATTGTGATACGGCCGTCCTGCGCGCGGCGCTTTTCTGAAATATCCATACCGCCGATGATTTTGATACGCGTGACGATAACGGGAAGAAGCTCAATGTCATAGGACATAACATTCTTTAAAACACCGTCTATGCGGAAACGGATAACAACCTTTGTTTCGTGAGCGTCTATGTGAATATCGCTGGCTCTCGAACGAACCGCCTGCTCGAGAATCGAGCGGACCAGCTGAACGATAGGAGCGGACTGAAGGTCGGTTTCTTCTTCTTCGTCTTCATCTTTTGCCGCTGCCGCCAGTTTGCTTTCGCGGTCTTTCGCGAAGGCTTCAGCCGCGGACATTGCTTCTTCTGAGCCGTAATATTTGTCAAGCAAGCCGTTGATTTCGCTTGCGGTTGAAATTCTGGGTTCAATCTGGCAGCTCGTAATCATTGTGAGGTCGTCTATTGCGACCATATCGAGCGGGTTTGCCAGCGCTACAACGAGGATGTCTGTGTTGCCGTCGAGAAATTCTACCGGGGCTGCGTTATGCTGTCTGAGAACTCTGCCGTTAATCATTCTGACGATTTCAGGCGGGAGTGTGACTGCGCGAAGGCTGACATACGGAACATCGAGAAGTTCGCCCTGCGCCCTTGCTATGGACTCGTCATCGCACAGTTTTAAATCGCGTAAACATTCGCTTAAGTTCTTACCGGTTTTCTGGCTCTCGGCGTAAGCCTGTTCGAGTTTTTCTTTTGTAACCTTGCCGTTGGCAAGCAGTATGTCACCTAAATTGTTGCCGTCTCTGTTAAAAGTCATGCTTAACCTTCCTTAATGAGCCGCAGCCTTTTTCTTACGGCAAAACCGATGACCTGAAAGTCTGCCGTGACTGCGAAATCAAAATAAACGAAATTTATGTTAGAATGCACGTATTTTATTTTATAGTTCAATCCTATTATCCGATAAAACCGCCGATTTGTCAAGAAAAATATTTTTTATAATATTTTAATATATAGAGCAACCACTTTATTTTTCTGTTTTTTGAAGATTATTCAACAACATATAGTGGTTTTATGCGCAAAAAAATCCGGCTTGAGCTGCCGGATTTTTTAAAATTTTACAATTCTTTAACATATTTTATTGCGCCGTGCGCTGGGCAAGGCCCTTGATTGTGCTGACCGCCCAGTCGAATGTGTCGGTGGTGAGAATTGAGCCGCAGTATTCACACTGCGCGGAGTGGTTGACATCAACGTGCGCGCCGCAGTTCGGGCAGACCTGAACGGTCGTTCCGCTTGCCTCATTGGTTGTGAGACCTTTGCTGCGAACAAGGTTCCACTCATATTCCATAAACTTTTCAACTTTGTCGGAGCCTCTGACGATGCTGCCGGAGACATCATCGATTACATAATCGATTATTCTCGCTTTAAGGCGGGCTACCATAACATCGTTTTCGCCCTCCTGCTTCCAGCCGACAAGATTAACATCGAGAACCGCTATGCGGTCAACAATATTTGTCTGCTGTTTCTGACGGTAGTTGTCAAGCTGACGGTCCATCTGCGCGTAGAACGCGTCGGTAAGATACGGACGCAGGTCGTCCATCTTTTTAGCCTGCCAGGAGTTTTGGAATTTGACATAGAGATTCGAGAGTTTTTCTTTGAATTCGGCTTCGTTGAACTCGGGGTCGAGAGTGAGATATTCGTTAATCGGCTTGAGAGTTCTGACATCCGTCGCTGTCGCTCCACCCGCGGCCACTCTCTTGGGCCGTTTGCTTGCTTTAACTTTGTGGATAATGTAGCAGACAAGTATAATCAGACCGACAAGAACGAAAAAGCCGAGCAACACGGAGCCGTCTCCGCCCTCTCTTCCGTAGCCGGATGTGTCTGTTCCGCCGTAATAATAACCGCCGCCGTAGCCGCTGTTGTAGCTTCCGCCGTAGTCATAACTGTCATTACCGCCGTAATCGTAACTGTCATTTCCGCCGTAGTCATAACTGTCGTAACCGCCGTAACTGCCGTAATCGGAATCGCCGCCGAAATCGCCGAAATCCGCGCTTGCGGAGAATACAACCGCAAACAGCAGCGCAGCGGCAGCCACTATGCAAAGGAGTTTTTTGAGTTTCATAACCGCACCTCCGTATTTTTCGCAGTTATTATACAATATTTTTGATGATTTTTCAAGTGTGAACTTGAGCGTTACGGCTGAACGGGAACGGGGCGCGCCTCACTTTCATGTTCAAATGAGAGAAAATTGTTTCTTTCGCTGCGGCACCATTTCATACCGAAGGCTTTCGCGAACCCGTCCGCGGGAACATAAAGTTGCCCTCTGCAGCCGCGGTAAACCTCCGCCCCGAGGGGCAGAACGCCGTTTTCTGTCTGTGCCGAAGCGCTGCCTTCCGAAAAGACGGCTTTGCTCCCGTAAAGTCCGATTTCAACTTTGCCCTGCGAGCGCGTGACATCCGCCCCGATAAACGAGGCAAGCACGGCAGCGGCAATAAACCAGACGCCGTCTTTGTTTTCCGGCGGAACTTCAACCTGGGCAAGCCCCGGATCCATCCCCTTGAACAGCATTCTCGGCCGGTTGTATCTCGGGGCGAGCGCGTGCGGATATATCATATCTTCTTTTTTGTCAATAACGCATTTGTCAACGATTCTGCCGTCGTCAAGAATTTCTGTCAGCGTAATTCTGTCGGTTTCAACTTCAACAAGGGCGTAGGCGCTGACATTTTCCTCCTGCGGAAAAAAGGCGCTGTGCCAGACCTTCGGAAGCGTTCTCGCGCCGGGAGGGTTGCAGTTGCCGTTGCCGAGCATATAGTGAACGGTGCCCTGCGAGGGGCGGTCGAAAATCTCCTCGTTTTTAATGGGAAAACTTCTCGAAAAGTTGTGCTCGTGGCCCGAAAACATAATGTCGCACATCTCCATACTCTCTCTCATAACGGGATACGCGTCGTCATTCTGGCAGTCCGTTCCGGAGTAATAAATCGGAAAATGGTAGGTTCCCAATTTCCAGTTTTTACCAGTTTTTTCGAGGTCTTTTTTTGCCCATTCATTTGTTTCTTCAGGGCCGTTTATGCTGAATATTATGAAATGCGCGTCACCGTAGTCGAATGAATAATTCTCGGTTTTCCAGTTCCCCGCTCCGTTATCCGGGTAGGCTTTGCGGAACTGAACGCAGAAAAACTCTGCGGGCTCTGCATAATATCTGCCGATGCCTTTTTCATAGTCTTCGAAGCCCCTGTTGTCGTGGTTGCCGAGAGCGAGCATAAACGGCACGCTTTCAATTATTCCCTCAAGCCCCGAAAACATTCCGTTCCACTGCTGTTCGTGCTGGCCGCAGTCTGTGCTGTCGCCCGCAGAGAGAATGAACTTAATTTCGGGATGTTCTTTCAGAATCTTTTTTATGAAAACTCCGAGCCCGGAGTAATCGGGCAGGTTGTGAGGCTCGCCTTTCTGAAAATCGGCAAGCGCCAAAAATGTGAATTTGCGTGTGTTGCGCGCCTGCGTTTCAAATGAATACTCCACGCTTCTGTTTTTTTCATCTCCGCAGGTGTAGTAATACTTTGTGCCGGGTGTGAGATTTGTGAGCCTTGCGGTGTGTATGACGCTCTCATCTATATCGCTTATGAACGGATGGCTTTCCGCTTCACACTTAAAGGTTTCGCCGCCCTGCGCGCGGTATTCCGCATAGCCGCTCTCAACCCGGGTGCAGGTGCGCCAGGTGATTGCCATATTGTAACGGGAGTCATCATAAAAACTGACCATTATGTGGTCGGGCATTGCGGATGAGCCTCTGACGGGTTTTTTCTTTGCCATATTATTCTCCGTTCATACTGAAGAAGGGACTGCCTTACAGTCCCTTTTCATTAATTTACAGTTATTAAGCAGATATTACAGCAGTTTTATGCCTGCCTGTTCGCATTCTTTAACCATCTCTTCGGGCCAGACAGACGCCTGAACCTCGCCGATGTGCGCCTTGCGCAGGAAGAACATACAGATTCTGCTCTGACCTATGCCGCCGCCTAATGAATAAGGCAGTTCGCCGTCAAGCAGAGCCTTGTGGAAAGGCAGGTCTTTTCTTTCTGTGCAGCCACGTATTTCAAGCTGTTTCATAAGAGATTCCTCATCAACTCTTATGCCCATTGATGAAAGTTCAAACGCCATATCGAGAATAGGATAATAAACGACTATGTCACCGTTGAGTTCCCAATCGTCATAGTCCGGCGCTCTGCCGTCGTGAATTTTTCCCGATTTAAGGGCGCCGCCGATTTTCATAATGAAAACCGCCTTTTTCTCTCGGGCGATTTTGTTTTCTCTCTCTTTGGGAGTGAGATCCGGATACATATCTTCAAGTTCCTGCGTGGTGATGAAGAAAATGTCTTCCGGCAGAAATCTTTCAAAAAAGTCGTAATCTCTCGCGACATAACGCTCTGTGTGGCGCAGGGAACTGTAAATCAGGCGCACCGTATTCCTGAGTGTTTCTTCGGTTCTTTCGCTCTTTTCAATGCGCTTTTCCCAATCCCACTGGTCAACGAATACAGAGTGGATGTTATCGATATCCTCATCACGGCGTATGGCGTTCATATCGGTATAAATACCCTCGCCGGAGCGCACGCCGTATTTTTTCAGGGCGTATCTTTTCCACTTTGCGAGCGACTGGACTATCTCAAATTCTTTGCCGTCATAATCTTTTATATCAAACGCCACGGGGCGCTCAATGCCGTTGAGCGTGTCGTTGAGGCCCGAAGCTCTGTCAACAAACAGCGGGGCGGAAACGCGCATAAGTTCAAGCTGAACGGCAATATCCCTTTCAAAATAGTCCTTTATTTTTTTGATGGCTATCTGAGTCTGTCTGACATCAAGCACAGATTTATAGCCGTCGGGAATCGAAAGCTTATACATAATTCGCTCTCCTTCTGTAATAAATACTTTATGATAATAACACACCGTTGTTTTATTTTCAATAAAAAATTTGCCGTCTCTTCCGCTGCGGCGGAAAATACGGCTGAAAACGAAAAGACGCCCTTGCGGAAGGCGTCTTTTCTATAGGGTTGAATTGAGGAGGGGTATTGTTGCCGATTCACGGCATAGTTCCTTCGGGGGGTGCGGCTCCCCCGTGTCGGGAACAACTATATTATAAACGCTAAATGTTAAGCATTTGTGAATTAATGCGTAAATAATTGTTGAAAAATTGTAAATAATACGGAACTTTGAAAACGGTTCAAGCCAGGATTGTATAACTTTGCGGTTTTTCGTGTTTTTCTTTTTTTAACTGCCGCTGTTTTCTTCCTGCGGATATCCGCCGTCAATCGGTTGTGTGAAATCGTTTGCGGGGGCGTGGTTTTCATCCGCGGCGGGATATTCCTTTTCGGGAGGGTAAACGCCTTCGTCAGGCGCCGCAAAATCCTGCGCGGGCGCTGAATAATCACCGACAGGGTATGCGTCCTGAGCAACAGGAGAGTCAACGGGTGCGTCCACAGGAAAACCTTCGGGCATAAACACGGGCGGAAAAGCGGGAGCGGAGAATGCCCGTTCAATTTTATAACCGAAATAACAGACGGCGAAAATACCGGCGAAAATAAGCAACAGGCCGAAGCCTTTGCCGCAGATTTCAACAAGTTTTGCCGCCATCAGTGCCGTGTCGTCAACATTGGATGACATTGTTCCGCCGCCGAAAAAATATGAGTAAAAATCATAGTTCTGATCCGCGCTGTCGATAACCGCCTTTTCGGTCAGGGCGCTGACGGTGCCTTTAACGCTGCAGGCGAACACAAAGCCCGACACAACGCCCGCCGCTCCCGACAGACAGCCGAGAACGGGAAAAAAGATGTTTTTCTTTTTCATTTTCAATTCTCCTTATTTGTTTTCAAGATAATCGGAAATTGCGACAACGCCGCCGTCTTCGAGATAAACTCTCGGCACTCGCTTGTTTATGCCGCAGATTATTTCATAGTTTATTACGTTCGCGTTTTCGGCAATGCTGTCAACGGTTATGCCGCCGCTGCCGAACACGGTAACGGTCATACCCTCGCGGATGTTGTCAATTCCCGTAACATCAAGCATGCACTGGTCCATACAGATTCTGCCCACAACGGGCACCTCCCTGCCGTTGACAAGCATTTTTGCTTTACCCGAAAGGGCTCTGGGCAGGCCGTCCGCGTAGCCTACCGGAACCGTGGCGATTTTCATATCGCGCTGTGAGGTGAAGGTTCTGCCGTAACTTACGGGTGTGCCTTTGGGTATTTCTTTGACCATTGAGACAACCGTCTTCATTTTCATAACGGGCTTGAGTTTTATTGACCTGCCGATGTATTGAGAAGGCGCAAGCCCGTAGAGAATAATGCCGGGGCGCACCATATCAAGCTGCATTTCAGGGTAAACCACCGTGGCGGCGGAGTTGCAGCAGTGGCGTATTTCAAACTTTACACCGAGTTTCTCAACCTCGTGAACAAGTCCTGCAAACAGGTCATACTGTATTCTCGTGAACGCTTCGCCGTCCTCTTCATCGGCGCAGGCAAAATGTGTGAAAACGCCTTCGGGGTAAAGCCCTTCAAGGCGGCTTGCCTGTGCCACCGCCTGCGCTGTTTCGCAGTCGGCTACGGAGTCGTGGTATGTGAAACCGAGGCGGCTCATACCCGTATCTATTTTGATGTGAATGCGCACCTGCACGCCGTTTTCAGCCGCGTTTTGCGAAAGCGCCTTTGCGTATTCGAGGTTGAAAACAGCCTGTGAAATGCCGTTGAAAGCAAGCCTTTGCGCATATTCGGGGGGCGTATAGCCGAGAATGAGAACGGATGAGTCGGGGGCGGCGCTTTTTACCTGCATTGCCTCTTCAAGGTTTGAAACGGCAAACCATCCGCACCCGCATTTCACAAGTTCTTTGACAATCTGCTCAACGCCGTGCCCGTAGGCGTCCGCCTTAACAACAGCCATCACCCTTGCGCCCGAAGTGAGTTTTGAGCAAATCTGCTCATAGTTTTCGCGAAGGGCGTCGGTGTCTATATCAAGCCATGTTCTTCTGAAATAACTTTTCAATTCATTTCCTCCGGGTTACAGTTTTGCACTGAATTTTATTTTATGATTTTATGCGTTTTATGTCAAGTGCTTTTCTATGGTATTATAAATAACATTATCTTGACTTTTTATATATGCGTGTGTATAATTATTCCATATATGCCGGAGCGCGCTGTAACGGTTTACGCTCCCGCAACTCACAGAAAAGGAGGTCTGAAATGAGTATCCGTCTGACAGACAATATGCAGCAGAATCTCGATTTTTACTGCAGACAGATAGTTGAAAACTCCGTATTCGATCTTGAAGACTACGATTTGTCAAGCGTCAAGCGCGGTCTGAGAAATCCCGACGGAACGGGTGTAACCGCGGGCGTTACGAATATATGCAACGTTGAAGGCTACTACATTGATGACAATGAAAGAATCCCCCGCGAGGGCAAACTGAGGTTCCGCGGAATCAATATGAAATATATCGTTGACGCCTGTGCGGACGAAAACCGATTCGGTTACGAGGAGGTTGCCTGGCTGCTGATTTTCGGCAGACTGCCCACAAAGGACGAACTTGAACAGTTTACCCGCAACCTCGGCGCCAACAGGGAACTTCCGCAGGACTTCATCGAAGACATGATTATGAAAGCGCCCTCCCCCGACATTATGAACAAAATGGCGCGGTGCGTGCTGGCTCTCTACTCCTATGACGACAACCCGGACGAAACCTCGGTGCTCAACATACTCACGCAGAGCCTGCAAATCCTGGCGAAAATGCCCGAAATTATGGGCAATGCCTACCAGGTCAAGCGCCGGCACTACTACCGTCAGAGTATGTCGATAAACCCCGTCAACCCCGCTCACACAACGGCTCAGGCAATATTAAGTTGTGTGCGCCCCGACGGCTCTTTCACCGATGAGGAGGCAAAACTGCTTGACACCTGCCTTATGGTGCACGCGGAGCACGGCGGCGGCAACAACTCCACCTTTGCCACAAGAGTTCTCTCCTCAAGCGGAACCGACACCTACTCCGCAATAGCGGCGGGCATAGGCGCTCTCAAAGGTCCGCGCCACGGCGGAGCGAACATAAAGGTGGCGCAGATGGTGGAACTCCTGCGTCAGAGCGTTAAAAACATTAACGACGAAGGTCAGGTAGCCGACTACCTCACAAAAATCGTAAACAGAGAGGCGGGCGACGGCTCGGGACTTATCTACGGTATGGGGCACGCGGTTTACACCCTTTCGGACCCGAGAGCGGTCATTCTCAAATCGAGAGCCGAAAAAGCCGCTTTGGGCACGGAGTTTGAGGAGGATTTCAGGCTGCTGAGCACAATCGAAAAACTCACGCCAGAAGTTTTCTATAATGTTAAGCACAACAAAAAACCGATGTGCGCAAACGTTGACCTTTACTCCGGCCTTATCTATAAAATGCTCGGCATTCCCGAAGACCTTTTTACGCCGATATTTACCGTGGCGCGCATAGCGGGATGGTCGGCGCACAGAATGGAAGAGGTGCTCACGGGCGGCAGAATAATCCGACCCGCATACAAAAATGTAATCCGACCCGGCAAATATATTCCCATTGACGAACGCTGAAGCGTTTGCCGTGAGAAATGCAAATAAACAAATCTATGAGATAGGCGGTAAATAAAAATGGAAAAAACCCGTAACACAGGCTTTCTTATTTCAACAATCGCGTTCTGCATTGTCGCTCTCGCGGCTCTTCCGCTGAGAACTTACCAGTTTTTCACAAACCTTGAGGCAGGCACAGGCTTCTATATCGATTCATCCGATGTTTTCATTTATGTTCTTTACGGCATAATCGGCGCGGGAATCATTATTTCAATGGCTTCCGCTCTGCTCTACAAAAGCGAACTCGGCTTTGACAGAACACCTGCGAGAAGACCGATTCAGGGCATTATCGCGCTGCTTACCGCGGTTGCCGTTCTTTTTGACGCGGCGCTTGACCTGAACACAATTCTCAACTACAACGCCCAGACCTCAGACATGACAAAGGTTTCGCTCTATGTTCTGTGCGCGCAGTCGCTGTTTGCCGTTCTTGCGGCAATCTATTTTGTCGTGTTCGGTATCAGCATGCTTTCGGGCGCGACAAACGCTTCGGAATACAAAATCATCTCGGTGGCTCCCACGGTATGGTTTATGTTCCGTCTTATATACCGTTTCACAACAACAATCAGTTTCATAAAGGTTTCGGACCTGCTGCTCGAAATGTTTATGCTGGCGTTTATGCTTATTTTCTTCACCGCTTTCGCTCAGCTCAACTCAAAAATCGAGTCAAAGGGTCTTGACTGGAAACTTGTGGCTTTCGGTCTGCCCGCGGCGGTTCTTGCCCTTGTGTGCTTTGTGCCGAGATTCATTATGGTCATTTCCGGCAAATCCGACGCTCTTTACACCGGTTCCCCCGTTGAATACTGCGACCTTGCCACCGCCCTGCTCGCCCTTTCAATTGTTCTTACGAGAATAGGCTGGATAGGCGGCAACGCCGATGACAGGGAAGAGGCGCAGGACAAGGCGGAAGAAGAGGAAGCGGCTGACGAATAATATATGAGTTTCGCCGAAGTTTTCGGTGTGATGAAGTTAGCCGCTCAGCAGGTTCTGATTCTCTATCTTATGGTCGCTGTCGGTTTTGTTACCGACAAAACGCGCCTTTTTACCGAAAAGGCGGCGCTTATGTGCACCGATCTGCTGTTCTACATCATCACCCCGGCTAAAATAATCGAATCTTTTTTAACTCTCGATTACTCCGCCGATACGCTTAAAAACCTTTTTATCGCAATCGGAATGGGCCTGCTTATGCACGCCATAGCGGCTGTAATCGGCACGCTCTCGTTCAACAGATGTGACAAAGAGAAGGCGGCAATTTACAAATACGCCTGCGGTTACGGCAACTGCGGCTATATGGGTCTGCCGCTCAATAACGCCCTTGTGGGCCCTCAGGGCGTATTCTATTGCTCCGCCGTGATTATCTCTTTTCAGATTTTCAGTTTTACTCACGGCATAACGGTAATGGATAAAAGCGAAGGCGCAAAAAAGATTGATTTCAAAAAGATAATTCTCAACCCCGGCGTAATAGCCGTTATTATCGGGCTTCCGTTTTATCTGCTGAAAATAACTCTGCCCGAAACCGCGTTTAAACCCGTTGAGTATATAGCCTCGCTCAACACTCCGCTCGCTATGCTGATGTTCGGCACTTACATAGCGCACTCTGATTTCCGCTCCATGTTCAAAAACTGGAGAATCCTCGCTGTCGCGTTTATCAAGCTGCTTGTTCTGCCGGCGATTATGATTGCGCTTTGCAAAATGTTCGGCTTCACGGGCGCCCTGCTGTCAACCCTTGTGCTTACGGCCTCGGTGCCGCCTGCCAACAACACCGTTCTTTTCGCGGCAAAATACGGGCGCGACACGGGTCTTGCATCGCAGGTTGTTTCGGCTGTGAGCCTTATGTCGGTTTTAACCATACCCGTTACAACGGGAATTGCTTGTGCATTATGATTGATTTTGTAAAAACCGTTATGGATGAGGCCGCTCCCTCGTGGGGCGTGTGCGATTTTGAACTTCTGCGTTCAAGGCTTATTGACTGCCGCGCCAAAAGCAGGCTGCCCGTAAACGCGAAAAGAGTTATCACCGCCGTATTCCCCTACCTTCTGAGCGAGGAGAATTACGAAAACTCGAACATTTCAAGATATGCCGTTGTGGGCGACTATCACGCTGTTATAAACGGCAGAATGAAAAAAGCCGTTGAAAAACTGCAGGCTGAATATCCCGGCGAGAGTTTTGTCACTTTTACGGACAATTCCCCGATTCCCGAAGTTTCGGCGGCGCTGCTGAGCGGTCTGGGCGTTCTCGGTGAAAACTCGCTGTTTATTCACGAACGCTACGGCACTTATGTTTTTATCGGCGAGATTGTCACGAGCCTTGACCTTCCCTGCACGGGCTCGGAAGTTAAAATGTGCGTTCACTGCAAAAAATGCCGTGAAGCCTGCCCCACCCGCGCGATAGGCGACAGAGGCCCCGACCCCGCAAAATGTCTTTCCGCAATCAATCAGAGAAAAGGCGAACTCACCGAAGAGGAAAAGGCGCTTATCAAATCAACGGGCTGTGCCTGGGGCTGCGATATCTGCCAGACGGTATGCCCGATGAACAGAAAAGCGGAAATCTCCGATATTGAGGAATTCATCAACAGCGCCGTGCCGCATATTGAGAGCGGCTGCGAAATTGAAGGCAGGGCTTACGAATGGCGCGGCAAAAATGTGATTGAGCGCAATTTATCCATACTCAATGACGAATAAAGGAGTATTTTATGAAACTTGTTATTGCGATTATCAGCAACGACGACTGCCCCGTGGTGCTTGACGAACTGTCAAACGCCGGCTACCGCGCGACAAAACTGTCAACATCCGGCGGTTTTCTCCGCGCCGGCAACTCAACGCTCCTGATAGGCGTTGAAAAAGAGAAGGTTGACAGCGTCATTTCGATTATCGGCGAGTTTTCATCCACACGCAAAACAATGGTGGCTCCGATGGTAACCTCGGGCGAGTTCAGTATGGCGTCAACCCCGATTGAGGTAAATGTCGGCGGCGCCACCGTTTTTGTTCTTGATGTTGACCGGTTTTACAGACTTTAATCAGGATGATTTATTTTAACACAGATATAAATATGTCGCTGGGCGAAGATATTTACGCCGCCCTGCGTTCGGGCAGATTCCCGCACTCCGTTATTATCGAAGGCGGTTCGCCCTCAAAGCGGCTCTCGCTCGCGAAAGGTATTGCTCAGGCGCTTGTATGCTCATCTCAGGACGCGCCGTGCGGCAAATGCGCGCATTGCAGAAAAGCCGTGTCGGGAATACACCCCGACATTGAAACGGTTACGGAAGACAAGAAATGCAATTTCACAGCCGACACCGCCCGCGGGGTTGTCAATTCCGTAAGCGTTATTCCGAACGAATCCGACGCAAAAGTATATATTATTACCCTCACGGGTGAAATGTCGCCCGTATCGCAGAACATTCTTTTAAAAACGCTTGAGGAACCGCCGAAATACGCATTTTTCATTGTTGCCTGCCCTTCGAGAGCGGACCTGCTTGACACCGTAATTTCACGTTCAAGAGTATTCTCTCTCGGCGAACAGGAAAACGAACCTGATGAGCAGGCGGCGGACGAAGCGGAAAAAATCGCCTGCCTCATAGCAAAAGCGATTGTTGCGGACAGTGAATTTGACATTGTGCGCGAGGCAGCCGTTTTTGAAAAGAACAAGGCTCTTTTCTCCGGCGTTATGCCCGTGCTGGGCGAAATATTCGTTGAGGCGATGAAGGTTAAAGCCACCGGTGAAAAAAGCGGTAAATTCGAAGGCGTCGCCGATGTTCTCGCCATGCGCCTTACGCTCGCGAAACTCGGTAAACTTGAAAAAATCACCCGCGAGCTTAAAACAGGCTTTGAAAACAACAGAAATTACAACCTTTTGATTACCAGGCTCTGCACCCTATTCAGAGCAAATATATAAATGGAGGCAACTGCAAATGGCAGAAGTTATAGGCGTCCGCTTTAAGGAAGTCGGCAAAATATATTATTTTGATCCCGACGGAAACACCCTTAAAAAAGGTGACCGTGTTATTGTGGAAACCGTGCGCGGCGTTGAATGCGGCGAGGTTATGATGGAGAACCGCGAGGTAAGCGACGAAGAAATAGTCAAACCACTTAAAAAACTTATCCGCGCCGCCACTCCCGAAGACCTTGTTACGCTTGAAAAAAACAAGAAAAAAGAAAAAGAAGCGTTTGAAATCTGCGAGCAGAAAATCGAGAGTTTTGCCCTTGAAATGAACCTTGTTGATGTTGAATGCACATTTGACGGCAGCAAAATTCTTTTCTATTTCACGGCAGACGGCAGAATAGATTTTCGCGAACTCGTCAAGAGCCTTGCCGCTGTTTTCAGAACAAGAATCGAACTGCGCCAGATAGGCGTGCGCGATGAGGCGAAAATGCTCGGCGGTCTGGGCGTATGCGGAAGACCGTTCTGCTGCAAAACCTTCCTGGGCGATTTTCAGCCCGTGGCTATCAAAATGGCAAAAGAACAGGGACTTTCGCTCAACCCCACCAAAATCAGCGGCACCTGCGGCAGACTTATGTGCTGCCTTAAATATGAGCAGGACGGTTACGAGTATCTTCTCAAAGTCACTCCGAAAGCAGGCGCCATTGTTGACACAAAAGAAGGCAAGGGTACCGTTGTTGAGTGCAATCTGCTTTCGGGCATTCTCAAAGTTCAGCTTGACAGCAGGCCCGAAGCCGCTCCGTCCGTTTTCACGCGCCGTGATGTCAAAATAGTGCGCGACGGCAAAATAAAGGTTGAGGCGGAGGAAATTGCCGCGCTTAAAGATATCGAGGGATAACCTCTCTTTTTACCAAATGTAAATTTTTTTCGATTATTATTGCATTTTCATCTGAAAATGGTATAATAATAAATGCAAAAGCAAATAACTATCAAGGAGGACACAATAATGGCATATGTAATTAAAGACGACTGCATCTCCTGCGGCGCTTGCGCAGCAGACTGCCCGGTAGGCGCTATCTCAGAGGGCGACGGCAAATATGTTATTGACGCAGACACCTGCATTGAATGCGGCGCTTGCGCGGGAACCTGCCCTGTAGGAGCACCCGAGGCTGAATAAGTCAATTAACCGAACACACGCAAAAGCCGGTGTAGAAATACGCCGGCTTTTCATTGTTTTGCCCTTTCATGAAAAAAGTGTTGACAAACCGAAAATCCGGCACTATAATAAAATTGCTTTACGGAATTATTCCGTTAAAAATGCAGCAAACTGAGGAAATCAATGAAAAGCCGAATCAACCTTAATGACAACTTTTTCTTTAGCTTTAGCTTCTTTTGGTTTAACACCGGGAGAGGTTAATTTGCTATACAAAAAAGTGTGACTTTAAGTTAAAAGGAATTCACATCAGGGTGTAGCACTTTAACCGGTGTTACACCCTGTTTTAATTCCCGGCTTTCAGCGGAAAGGAAAGGTTATGAAAAACTACTATCAACCCGAAATCGAAACCGCTTCTTATGAAGAAATAAGGCGGATTCAGAACGAAAAGATTGTTAAGCAGGTAAAACATGTTTATGACAATGTTCCCTACTACCGCAATCTTATGCAGCAGAAGGGGCTCACCCCCGACGACATTAAAAGTGTGGACGACATTAAAAAACTGCCGTTCCTCTCAAAAGACGATCTGCGCGAAGCTTATCCGTTCGGTCTTCTCGGCACTGACCTCAAAAACATTGTGAGAATACAGTCCACCTCGGGCACAACGGGCAAACGCGTGGTGGCTTTCTACACACAGCACGATGTTGACCTTTGGGAAGAATGCTGTGCCAGAGCCATTGTGGCTGCAGGCGGCACAAATGAGGATGTGTGCCAGGTAGCATACGGCTACGGCCTGTTCACGGGCGGAGCCGGTCTCAACGGCGGTTCTCACAAAGTGGGCTGTATGACTCTTCCTATGTCGTCAGGCAACACCGACAGACAGATTCAGTTTATGATGGACCTCGGCGCGACAATTCTCTGCTGCACCCCCTCCTACGCCGCCTATATCGGCGAAAGCCTTGCGGAACAGGGATACAAACCCGAAGACAACAAACTCAAAGCGGGCATTTTCGGGGCGGAACCCTGGACCGAGGAAATGAGGCAGGGAATTGAAAAAAGCCTCGGAATCAAGGCTTACGACATTTACGGCCTTACCGAAACATCGGGCCCCGGCGTTGCCTTTGAGTGTGAGGAGCAAAAGGGCATGCATATTAACGAAGACCACTTCTATGCCGAAATAATCGACCCCGAAACGGGTGAAGTTCTGCCCGAAGGTTCAAAGGGCGAACTTGTTTTCACCTCGCTCGACAAAGAAGGCTTCCCGCTTCTTCGTTACAGAACAAAGGACATCTGTATTCTTTCAAGAGAAAAATGCTCCTGCGGCAGAACGCATGTCAGAATGACAAAACCGCTCGGCAGAAGCGACGATATGATGATTATCCGCGGCGTAAACGTCTTCCCGAGCCAGATTGAAACCGTTCTGCTCAAAGAGGGCTACCCGCCCAACTACCAGATTGTTGTTGACCGCGTCAACAATTCCGACACCTTCGACATCTATGTTGAATGCCCCGCGGAACTGTTCTCAGACAAAGTCTCCGAAATGCAGACACTCGAAAAAAATCTTAACACCGCCATGCGCTCAATGCTTGGCATAGGCCCGAAAATTCACCTTGTTGCGCCCAAAACAATCGAGCGTTCCGAAGGCAAAGCGGTGCGCGTCATTGACAAACGTAAATTACATTAAGGAGGATGCATTATGGCTATTACACAATTATCCGCTTTTCTTGAAAACACACCCGGAACCCTTTGCGAAACCATTTCGGCAATCACGGCGGCAGGCATCAACATTCGCGCTCTGAGCGTGGCAGACACAAAAGATTTCGGCATACTGAGAATAATCGTTTCCGATATCGAAAAAACTAAGGCGGCTGTCAGCAACGACACGGTTGTTAAAGAAACGCCCGTAATCGCTGTCAGGATGAATGACAAAGCGGGAGCGCTCAACAGCGTTCTGAGCGTTCTCAGACAGGCGCAGATAAATGTAGAGTATGTTTACGCATTCACGGGCGCCGTCGCAGGCAACGCCTATGTTGTTATGAGAGTTGACGACATTGAGCACGCGGAGCAGACGCTTGCACAAAACGGCATAAAAACACTCAGCGACTCTGATATTGAAGATTATCTTAACTGACATCCTACGGCACACAAACGGCAAAACTCCCGGAGTATCGGCTCCGGGAGTTTTTTAATTTAAAACGCTTTCAGAAAACAGTATATTTTTTAATTGTATCACAGTGGAAAAACGATTCGGAAGCATTACAGTATTGCCTTTGGCTGTGCTTGAACGGTTTTTTCTTTTGTGGTATAATAAAAGGGTAATTGTTACTTTCCGGATTTTAAAAAAAACAAAAACGGGAGGCTGTAATGGATAAATTCAGATGGGCTTATGTCGGCAGCGGCAGTATTGCCTGTAACACCGCAAGAAACATTACGCACGGCAGCCACGAAATAAGTGCGGTTTATTCAAGGAATGCCGAAAAAGCGGGCTCATTCGCGCAGAAATACGGAGCGGTTGCTTTTACGGATTTTGAGTCGATGCTGTCATCCGGCTGTTTTGATGCCGTATATATTGCAACGCCGCACACCGCGCACATTGAATACGCCCTCGGCGCTATGAGGGCGGGTTTCCCCGTTCTTTGCGAAAAGCCCGTAGGTGTCAGCGAGGCGCAGGCGCGGCAGATGATTGAAGCCTCACGCGAAAACAATGTTTATTTCTGCGAAGCGATGTGGACCTGGTTTTCCGATTTGCCTTACACTGTCAAAAAATGGATTGACGAGGGCAGAGCGGGCGACATTAAAAAGGTCAGCATTTTTTACGCCTTCCCCGGCCTTATGATGAATAAAAACTCACGCCTTCTTATGCCTGAAACGGCAGGCGGAGCGCTGCTTGACATAGGAATTTATCCCATTACATACTGCTATCGGCTTTTCGGTTACCCGAAGAGTATTAAATGCAAAGGCAGGGTCCGGGGCGGCATTGACACAGGCGAAACGGTTACGCTCGGCTATGACGGCTTTGAGTGCAGGCTTGAAATGTCACTTTCAAAACTCGGTGAAAGCTGTAAAATCACCGGCACAAAGGGCAAAATAAACATACCCGTTTTTCATGTGGCTCAACTCGCTGCGCTGAAATCGGAAAGCGGGCGCGAAACGGCAACGGGCAGAACCGATTACCTTACAGAATTCACACGCGCCGCGGATGAAATACGCGCAGGGCTTACCGAATCCGCTTTTGTTCCGCAAAAAGCTACGCTTGACTGCCTGCGTATTACGGACGAATGCAGAAGGCAGATGAATCTTGTTTATCCTTTTGAAAAGCAGGAGGAACGAATATGAATAAAATAACAATAGATGTTTCGAAATGCGTCGGCTGCGGCAAATGCGTTAAAGACTGCGTTGCCTCCGCCCTGTATATTGAGAACGGAAGGGCAAAACTAAGAGAGGGCTGTATTGAATGCGGCCACTGCTTTGCCGTCTGCCCTCAGGGCGCGGTCGATATGCCCGGCTATGACAAAAGCGGCTGTGTCGGTGTAACGCCGATGACCGCCGTTGACAGCGACACGCTTTTGCAGGCAATTAAAAGCCGCCGCACAATAAGGCAGTTTAAAAAAATTCCCGTTGAGCCGGAAAAAACCGCAAAAATTCTTGAAGCGGGCAGATACGCGCCGACAGGCGCAAATTCGCAAAATGTTGCCTTTACCGTTCTCGCGGATAAAAAAGACGAGTTTGAGCGCGAGTGCGTAAAAATTTTCAGGGCGGGCGTCAAAGTCGGCTCAAAGTTTTCTGCGGCGCTTAAAAACACCGATATTACCGACACATTCTTTTTCAAAGGCGCGCCGCTGGTTATTGTTGTTTCGGGGCACGACAGCGTCAACGCGACGCTTGCAAGCGCTTATATGGAGATTACCGCGAATTCTATGGGTCTGGGCGTTCTTTACAGCGGTTTTTTCTGTGCCTGCACGCGCCTGAATCCGAAAATCAGGGCAAAACTCGGGCTGCCCAAAGGGCACAAGGTTGTAACCTGTATGATTATCGGCTATCCCGATGTGGAATACGCCCGTATTCCTCCGCGAAAACCTCTGAAGTTCAAAACGATTTGACACGCAAAAACGGCACGGATGTATCCGCGCCGTTTTGGATTTCAGATGCCGGATGTCAGACGAGGTTAAGGGGAAACGGTTGTAGGGAACGTATATATGCGTTCCGATTAGTTTGAGATATATTACGATTTTTGCGGGCGACTGATAGTCGCCCCTACCCGCTGTAACCTAACTCCTGACTCCTACTTCCTAACCCCTGCATCCTAACTCCTACCTGCTGACTCCTGACTAAAAAACCGCCCTTTCGGGCGGTTTTTGTTGTTTATGCTTTTTCAGCATACGCTGCTGAGGAGGTCGGCTATGGCTTTGCCGAGGATTTTCTCTATAAGTTCGGCAAAGAACGCTTTAAGCCGGTCAAAGAAGCCGTTTTTAACGGTGACTTTATGTGTTTCGCTTTCGGCGAGGACTGTGCCGTCTTTGTCAATGACTTTTGCCTGCACTTCGTAGTTTTCGGTCGGGTCTTCGACTGTGTAACTCTCACCCGCGCCTGCATCTTCACCGTTTACAAACCAGTGAATCTCAGCGCCTTCGGGCAGGTCTTCGGCGGTTGC
>JAFRQM010000051.1 GCA_017428625.1 Clostridia bacterium | reverse complement strand
CGTTTTAAATACTGTCGCAATTCCCCACAGCCCCGTCTGAAATCCAACATCTGAAATCCGAAATCCAATCTCCGAAATCCAAGTGGGCGCCCCTGTCAGGGGAGCTGGCTTGCGGGTGCAACCCGCAAGACTGAGGGGTTCCCGCCAGTCATCCGCCGTCTGACATCCGGCGTCCGGAACGTAGGGGCGACTATCAGTCGCCCGCAAAACATCCACCGTTTGAAATTTACTGCAAATTTCCCTCAACCACATCCAAAATCCGGAAGGGCGCAGGATTTCTCCTGCGCCCTTCATTGTTTTATCTGTGTTTAGCCGAGAAGGCCTTTTACAACATTGATAATTGTTTCAAGAGTCTGCGCTGTCTGTGACGGGTCAAGCCATGCCTTCGGAATGGTTACGGGTCTGCCTACGATGTAAAGACTCTTCCACATCTCTCTGCTGAACAACTTCTTGATGTTGAAGTTGATAAGCTTGAACTGGTACCAGATAATAACTTCTTCTTCGGCGTTCGCGTTGACCGCGGCGTCCTTCCGGTCAACCTGCTTGCCTTCATGCCAGTAGATTGTCTTGAAGTCTTTGCCCATGGTCTTGTAGATGTTGGCGTTGAACGATCTCTGAAGTTCTTCTGAAAGAATCTGTTCGATGGTTCTGCCTGTGTAGTCGCCTACAAGTTCCTCTATCTTGCCGGGCGCCGCCGGTTCGCCTGTGAAGTTGAAGAGTTCGTTGATTGCGCGCTCCTTGTCGATAATGCCTTCAAGGATTGAACCGATGAGGTAGCTGGTGTTGCTGTCGTAGATGATGAGCCAGCAGTCTTCAAACGGCTTGTAGTTAGTGGTGTAAATCATGTTGCCCTTGATTACATCGTCTTCGCCGAGGTGGTCAACAAATTCTATTTCTTCGCCTTCCTCATTGGTGAAGGTGTAAGCGGGAGCAACTTCCCAGCCCATAAGCAGGCTGTAGGGAGCCCATGAATAGGGGTCAACCATTGCCGCGCCTTCTTCAAGAAGGGTGGAGCCGTCCTGTTCGCAGTATTTGTTGAGAACCATGTAGTCGGTGGCTTCGCCGTTGTAAATCGCTTCGTAGTCGAGGCCTTCCTCACCGAGGTTGCCGTAAACGAAGAAGATCTTGACGGGCTTGCCGTAAATCATGGGAACAAACGTGGTCGCTTCAGCTCCCATGGGTTCGTTGGGCTGCCATGACATAAACGAGCAGTTCTCTTTGATGGGAACACCGAACGCCGCCTCTGTCATCTCTCTTATGGCATTTGCGCCCGTGCCGGTCGCTATCCAGAGTTTCTGAACCTTTGAGCCGTCCGGGAACTGAGCCTTGACCTGACCGCAGTCGAAGGTCGCTTCATAATAGAGAGGTTTGGTCTTCGCGTTGATGTTTATAACATGTTTGCCGCTGAATTCGCCGAGGTTGGGAACATAGGAGTGGTCGGGATTTACGGGGTAGGGATTCTCGTTGTCAAGTGTGGCAACCGTTTTGCCGTCATAAATGACATTCCAGCCGGTGATGATGTAACCGTCTTTGTTCCAGTCTTTGAGCGTCTTGTCATAGAGTTCAACGCTCTTTGAGGGGTCGGCGTCAATGTCGGGAATACTGTCGGGAATTACAGGGAATCCCGTGTAAGGCTCGTAAGCAACAATTTCTTCGCTGTCAACGGTAACGGTTTCGCCGTAAACAACATCCGCCGTCGCTACATAGCCGTCAATACTGAATACTACGGTGTAAACAATATCCTGATACGCGGGGTAATATGTGTGCTGACCGAACGTGAGGTTGAACGAAGCGTAACTTGCCGAAACGTCTGTCGGAACTTCGTTGCCTTCTTCGTCAACGAAATAACCTGCGAATTCTTTGCCTTCGGGAGCGTTCTGCGCTATCTTGTCAAGCGAGATGCTTACGGGCTGGTTCTCATACTGGCCTGTGCGCTGCGAGCTGTCAAGAAGCGATTCGCCGTCTTCACTCGCGAGAACGTCTGTGTCGGAAAGTCTGCTGCCCACAATGTAGAACGCCGTGTTGGTAACGGGGTCGTCAACGGTTACTACCGTGGCGTTGTCAGCGTTCTTGCCTTCAAGTGAAACAATACCCTCTGTGCCTTCGGGGTTGGTCGCCCATTTTGCAAGGTATTTTTTTTCAACCGCGTTTGAGAACGATGTCTGGTAAGCGTATCCGAGTTCAGCCGACTTGCTGATAAGCGCGCTCTTGATTGTTGACCATGTTGTGGCAGTAACCTTCGAGTATGTGCCTACAAGCACCCATTCGCCCTCGTTTTCAACGCTGGGAATGTAGAACGAGAAGGTTGAAGCGTCTGCCCATTGCGCATAAACCTCAAGGTCGCCGTCAACAGTATATTTGCCGGATATGCCCGCGGGTTTGTTTTCCGTTGTGGAAACGGTGTCGCCGGTGTTCTTGTTTACCCACGAAACAAATACGCTGGTGTCGGGCGCGTCCGCCTGAGCGGAGGGTTTGTTCGCGTTGGAAAGAGTGGGAAGGCTGCCGTTGTAAGTTACGGTGAGAGTGGTGTAGGGCTCCGCCGCGTCTTCTGTGAGATATACATTTACCGTATAGTTCTTCGCAGTCCATACAGCGTAGAAGGTCTTCGCCGCTTTGACTGCGCCGAGAGTTTCGGGAGCGGTCGCGGTCATTGACGAAGCCCAGCCTGCGAATGTGTAGCCTGTTTTTGTATATGTGCCGGTGGGAGCGATTGTCGAAGCGTCTGTGCCGTATGCAACATTGTTTACCGTGACATTTTCCTGGTCGCCGCCGTTCATGTCGAAGGTTACTGTAAATTTCTTGATTGAGTAAATGGGATAGAAGGTGATTTCGCTTTCGTCTGTGTCAACAGTATAAGGAAGAGTTACTAATTCGGCGGGGTCGTCGTATACGGTGCTCCAGCCCAGGAAGTTCTGGCCTTCAATTGCGGGAGCGGAGGGGAAGCTGTCTATTACATCGCCGTTGAACGCTCTGATTTCTTCGCTGCCGAAGATGAGGGTTACGGGTGACGATTCACTGTAAACCGCGTAATAGGTAATATCTCCGTTAACGGTCTGCGGGAAGGTTACGATGGCGCTCTCGTCGCCCTTTACGGTGCTCCAGCCCCTGAAGAATTTTGTCGCTGTGTCGGCTGGGCTGTCGATTGCGTCTATCTTCTGGCCGCTGATAATGTCCTCAACTGTGCCGAGAACGGTTATGCCGTCGTCATCATAGAATGTCGCGGTGTAGGTTTCAACTCCGCCGGGGCCTTCGGGAGGCTGACCCACCTGAAGAGTAACGCCGAAGTCCTGATAATCGAAGTGGGGAACTTCGTGAGAGTTAACTGCTTTTTTACCTGTAGTGCTGACCGCGAGTGTACCTGGTTTTTTACCTGCCTGAAGTGGGGTCATCCCGGAAACCGGAACTTTGAACATACCTTTATCCGGGTCCTGAGTGGCGGGAATAAAGATTGAACCGATGGCGCCGTCCTGAAGATTGTCTCTAACCTTATACATAATCGCAAAAGACCACAGGTCATCTTCGTTCTGGTAATAAATGGTGGAACCTACTCGGCTGCCGACATAAACATTGACGCCGATGGTGTCAAGTTCATCTTCAGTCCAGCCGGATTTGGTGAGGTTTGTCTGGTTGTTGGCTGTAACAGCCGGTGTCTTGGGAGCGAAGGTAAGACCGATTGAGGCGTTGGCAACATCCGCCTGAAGGGGGTTCATAATACAGCCGTATGTTTCAAGGTTGGTGTTGCTTTCATCAAGGTCCTTGATTTGAAGGTCTGTAAGTCCGTCGTTTTCAGTGTTGATGTTGTCAAAGAAATCGTATGTGTGCGCAAACCAGCCCGTAAGGTTGCCCATATAGGGGTAACTGGTTGTGAATTTGACAAGCAACACAATGTAGTCGCCCGGGTTGACATAACCGTCCGTCTCCGTCATATGGTTCTGGAAATCATAATTGGGTGTGTAGCCGCCGGATGTGTCAATCTCGTAAGCCCAGCCCGAAAGATATGAATATCCGTCGGGATAAAGCTCGGCGAGTTCGCTCTTCATAAGGGGTGCCGTTCTCGGATTGCCGTCAATATCCAATCCTCTGTGCTGCCCCGGTGTTCTGGTTACTCCGTCAAGGTTCGTGATTGAGG
>JAFRQM010000050.1 GCA_017428625.1 Clostridia bacterium | reverse complement strand
CTGCTCTCTCTCTCTCTCTCTCTACATTAACATTTTGTGAACTGTCGAAGGAGAGAAGAAGGTCGCGGTAGTATTCATACTGCTTTTTTCTCGCCTCAATTTCGGCAGGCAGGCCGATATTCAGGTCGGAGCAAATAGATTCAAAGTTATCTAAAACATTTGCTATTCTTTCTTGCATTTCAAGAGAAGGCAAAGGTATTTCAATGCTTTCAATGGAAGGAACACTTGAGTGAACAACTTTACTTTTAACTTTCCCTTTGCTTTTCTGAGCCCTTGCATTCGATGTCAAAAGAGCATGAGCAAGATATCTCGGGTTCTGATTATGTTTCAACACGACAATATCTCCGCCTGCAAGGCATTTTTCATTTCCGATATATGCAGTGGATTTTGCTATATCTTCGACACTTTCACCTGTTATTGCAAAAAGAATATCTCCGTTTTCAAAATACTTGGGAGAAGCAACAAATTCAAGTTTCGTGTGTGATTTGCATTCTTTGAACCAAGTGTTGTAAGTAGTGTATATTTCACCATATCTGACGCAGGGAATTCCTTCCGGAACAACTTCTTCACGTTTGATTCCCGAGCCTCTGAAAATGCTTGTTGCAATCTCGCCGAGTTTAACCCTTCTTGCCCCCCCATTTTTCTCAAATGACAATAAGGAGTCGCGGTAATACTCATACTGCTTTTTACGGGCTGTAAGCTCCGCTGTAAGCTCCGCTGTAAGTAACGTGAAATTGTCAAGAATCCTGACTATTTCACGTTGCACCTCCAAAGGAGGCACGGGAATTTGCAACTCAGCAACAGTGGATTTTGCAAGCGCAGGTATACCTGCACCATATTGGCACTCTTGCAATTTATATTCGCGTGATTTAACGAAATGAAAAATGTATCTGTTCAAAACGCTTTCGGTCGGTTTTAAAACATAGCAGTGCGCGCCTGCCCAGAATTTTGTTTCAATCCAATTTACATAGCCTGCAGATGCTCCGCCTTGCGAAATAGTGATAGTGTTTTCGTTTTGATTATATTGTTCGATAAAACCGGATGGATTTATACCACCATTTATAACAGGATAGGAACCTTCATCCATCATATCCGATTTGTTGAATTGAACGCCTTTTAGAATTACACAAACATCAGATAGATTTTTGCAATCCACCCCATTGGGGCAGAGTTCTTGTATCAATTCTTCAAGTCTGCTCATTCTGCTACCTCAATTTCTTTAATGATAGCATCAATCTCGGCGCGCAGGGTCGCTTCGCGTGCGACAATTTCCTGTATCTCCGCATTGAGTTTCTTTATGTCAATCTGCTCTCTTGTGTCCTCCGCCTCAACATAGGTGGAAACAGAGAGGTTGTAGCCGTTCTCCGCGACTTCATCATAAGAAGCGAGGTGAGAGAAATGCTCAATCTCTTTGCGCTCTGCAAAGGTCTCAACAATCTTATCCATATTCGCCTGAGTAAGCTTGTTGTTATTGGTAACCTTGATGCACTCGTTTGTAGCGTCGATAAACAGAGTTTTATTATCGGCCTTGCCGCGCTTCATAACCATTATGCAGGTGGCAATGCTGGTGCCGAAGAAGAGATTTGAAGGCAGCTGAATAATGCAATCCACAAAGTTGTTATCAACAAGATATTTGCGTATTTTCTGCTCCGCTCCGCCGCGATACATAATGCCGGGGAAGCAGACTATTGCCGCCGTGCCGTTCGGAGCAAGCCAGGAGAGTGAATGCATAATAAACGCAAGGTCGGCTTTTGACTTGGGAGCAAGCACGCCCGCGGGAGAGAATCTCGGGTCATTGATAAGAAGCGGATTTTCATCACCCGCCCATTTGATTGAATAAGGCGGATTTGAAACTATCAGCTCAAAAGGTTCGTCATCCCAGTGAGCGGGAGAAATAAGAGTATCTTCGCAGGCGATATCAAATTTATCAAAACCGATATCGTGAAGGAACATATTGATTCGGCAGAGGTTGTAGGTGGTGATATTTATTTCCTGACCGAAGAAGCCGTTGCGCACGGCATCGCGCCCGAGCACCTTTTCCGCTTTGAGCAGAAGAGAACCCGAACCGCAGGCAGGGTCATAGACTTTATTTACCTCGGTTTTGCCGACAGTACCCAGACGGGTAAGCAGCTCGGAGACATCGGCAGGGGTAAAGAACTCGCCACCGGATTTGCCTGCGTTTGAGGCATACATTGTCATCAGGTATTCATAAGCGTCGCCGAAAGCGTCAATGTCATGGTCTTTGACATCACCCAGATTCATATTGCCCACGCCGTCAAGAAGTTTAACGAGCTTTTCGTTTCTCTTGGCAACGGTTGCGCCGAGTTTATTGGAATTGACATCAAAATCATCAAACAGGCCGGCAAAGCTGTTTTCGGAAACGCTGCCCTTCGCACTGTTTTCAATATTGCGGAAAACCTTCTCAAGAGTTTCATTAAGGTTTTCATCATTCGGCGCCTTTGCCCTGACATTGCAGAACAGCTCGGAAGGCAGCATAAAGAATCCTTTCTCTTCAATCAGGCCTTCTCTCGCTCCCTCTGCATCCGCATCGGAAAGTGCAGAATAGGCGAAAGCAATATCACCCGCCTTATGCTCACCTTCGTTGATATAATTCTCGAGATTCTCCGAGATATAGCGATAGAACATTGTGCCGAGAACATAGGATTTGAAATCCCAGCCGTCAACACTTCCTCTGAGTTCATCGGCTATTGCCCATATTGCGCGGTGCAGTTCCTCGCGCTCCTGTTCTTTTTTGATATCAGGCATAGTTTTACTCCTTATTAAATCTGCTTTGTCTTACGCTTTGCGAAATATTTCATCAAGAGTTTTACCATCTGAATTCTTCCATTCAGTCCAACCATTTGTTGAACCGCCGAGAACAAAATCACTGGCTCCGCTGGGAGTTTTGAATGTGATAGTTACATTCAAAATGAATTTCCCGTTTTCTTCAACAAGAGAACCGATTTTAATCAATTCTTCTCTCTGGCGGTTATATCTTTCAAGGGTTGTTGGTTTTTCAATGTTAATCTGAGAACCCTCAAGCACTTCAAACTTTTCACCGTCATAAATGCCAAACGCCTTTATGCCGTTGCGGGTAGTATGAAAGATATCGGCGTTATTTAAATCACTGCCGGATTCATTCATCTTGAATCCCTGCGTTGCCATTATAAACTGTATTTCCTCGTATATTTCTTCAATAATTGGAAGATCATATTCGTCAATTTCATATTGCGGCTTAACGCTGTTTTCAACAGAATAACGTTTGGATTCATGCGCCTTAACGATTGCATATTCTTCAAGACCGCTGATAATATCAAGAGAAAAAGTCTTATTATCAGCGAGGAACATAATAGCTTTATTCCAGAAATCTTTTTGCCTGTTATGATCATCAAGGCGAGAAACGCCATTTCTTGTTTGACCGATATAAATCTGGGCAATTTTATTATCATCATTTTCGTTGATGAGATAATATATTCCGGGACGGTTTATTCCAGATATCTTCTTAGCCTCACCCAAAAGCGGGCGAGGTATAACATAAGTTGTCATAGTGGACAAATGCCTTCTGATTGAACGGATGCCATCAGGCTGACCGTTGTAATATATCATCTCAAGTTTTTTACTGCTTGCCATACTTATTCTCCCTTATATCAATCTAACAAAAAACTGCCTATATAACTTAGTTTCATTTCCTTAACTTCTTCAGGTCCGTCAATCTTAATCTGACCCTGGAAGGTGAAGAGCCAGCCCCAGAAGGTCGGGCTTATCTGAGCATCGACTTCGGCGGTGAATTTGTTATCATCGATTTTTGTAATTTCGGTTTCATCACCAAATTCGTCATATATTGCCGGAATCATTTTCCTGCTGAATTCAAGTGTTACTTTCATCAGTTCGCCGCCGAACATTCTGACAACCTGATCATGATATTTTGCAATGTCAAATTTCGCGGCGAAGTTTTTTGCCTTACGGCTCATGGCACCTTCAAGATCGACCTGATACATTCGGTCAATTCTGTATGTGCAAATCAGATCGGGCTTTGAAGAATCATAACAGATAAGATAAAAATTCTCGTCAGCTATAATCGCCTTGACGGGTTCAATCGTGTGCCTGGGTTTATCCGGATTATGCAACACAAGGTTGTGATTCTCATCGGGAACACGATATTCAAACGAAAGCATTCTGCCTTCTCTAAGAGCTGTGTTTATAAAGTCAATTATGTAATAAACCTGTTCATTGCCGCGCTTATTGTTATTGAATCTTACTACCTGTTCGCTGAGCATTTCCGCTCTGTGTATGCCGCCGATGTTGGCCACCTTTTCGGTCAGCACGGCGGTTTTCTTTTTTGAGAGATATTTTGATGCCTGCAGCTGAGTGAGGAGAATGCTGAGTTCGGAATCACTGAATCTGCTGTCATCAACCCAGTAATACATATCGTGACCGATTTTCTCTTTGAATATCTCAAAGCCTTCGGCATTGAGCAAATCAACATCGCGGGCGAAAGTGCGCCTGTCGCATTTGATACCGAGAGCAGAAAGTTTCTCAGTCATCTCGGATGTTTTTATGCCATGCTCGGGATCTGACTCGTTACGGAGTATTTCATAAATCCTGAGCAATCGTATTTTCTGATGATTGTCTTTTGTCATAAATACCTCACTTGAGGGTATAATAACCCTATCTTAAATATTATATATTACAATCTAATAAAAGTAAATAAATTTTTATTAT
>JAFRQM010000049.1 GCA_017428625.1 Clostridia bacterium | reverse complement strand
CTTCTTATGGTTACTCCTTATTATAATAAAACTTCTCAAAGAGGTCTTGTGGCTCATTACAACTATGTTGCCGACAGAGTAAGTTCGCCGATTATTCTCTATAATGTTCCGTCAAGAACCGGCGTAAACATTCTTCCCGAAACATACGCTCAGCTTGCTCAGCATGAAAGAATTGTTGCAGTCAAAGAAGCAAACGGAAATGTATCGGCTATTGTTAAAACCGCAGCTCTTTGCGGCGATAATCTTACTATTTATTCAGGTGATGACGACCAGGCTACCGCGATTATGTCTCTCGGCGGCAAAGGTGTTATATCAGTTCTTTCAAATGTTGCGCCTAAAGCTGCTCACGATATTGTTCAGAAATACCTTGACGGCGACCCTGACGAAAGCCTTCGTCTTCAGATTGAATGGCTTGACCTTTGCAATGCTTTATTCTGCGATGTTAACCCTATTCCCGTTAAAGAAGCTATGAATATGATGGGCTTCAACGCCGGTCCCTGCCGTCTGCCTCTTTATGAGATGGACAGCGCTTCCAAAGAAAAACTTTATTCTGTTCTCAAAAAGCATAATCTCGTTTAATCAATCTATTTAAACAATTTTGCGAAGGAGAAAAACCTATGACCGGAATTTTACTGAGCGGCGCATTTGGCAAAATGGGCAAAGCGATATGTTCAAAAGTTGATGAAACCGACGATTTTCAAATAATTGCCGGGATTGATATTGTTGAAAAAGAAAATGTTGTTTTTCCTGTTTATAAATCTTTTGATCTTGTTCCCGATTCCGTAATAAACAGAATTGATGTAATTATTGATTTTTCCAACCCTTCGGTGTTTTCAAGTCTTCTTGACTTTATGGTAAAAAACAGAAAACCCGCTGTAATTGCAACAACCGGATTAAGCGACGAGCAGATTGTTAAAATGAAATCGGCCGCGTATGAGGTTCCGGTTTTCTTCAGCGCGAATATGTCTCTCGGTGTAAATCTGATTTGTGAACTCGCAAAAAAAGCCGCAAAAGCACTCGGTGATGATTTTGATATTGAGATTCTTGAAATGCATCACAACCAGAAAATTGACGCACCGAGCGGAACGGCGCTTATGATAGCGGACAGCATTTCAAATGAATTTGATGAAAAACCCGATTATGTTTATGACAGGGCTTCAAAACGAGTAAAACGCTCAAAGTCGGAAATCGGCATTCAGTCAGTCCGCGCGGGCAATATTGTAGGCGAGCATCAGGTGATTTTTGCGGGAACGGATGAAGTAATCACACTTTCACACTCAGCAAGAAGCAAAACCCTTTTTGCGTCCGGAGCTTTAAGTGCCGCAAAGATGATTATCAAAAAAGAAAACGGTCTTTACAGTATGAAAGAACTTATTGACGGCTGAAAGGATTGTATTTTATGAAAATAATTGACAGTATTACAGTTAGCGATGAAATAACTCTTATCAGCATAAGTAACACATCTGCCGATATTGAACACATTGCGAAGGTCTTCAATATGTTTTCTGATGCCGGCATAAATGTTGATATGATTTCTCAACTTCCTCCGAACGGCGCAAATTCAGGTTTTTCTTTCACGGTTAATGATAATGATTTTATTTCGGTTTTAAGCATTTGCGCAGAACTCCGCAAAATGAACGGAGAAATAAAAATCAGCGTCAGTAACGGAAACAGCAAAATTTCAGTTTCCGGCGAGGCTATGCGTGATTTAAGCGGCGTTGCGGCAAAAATATTTACTGCCGCTGCTTACGCAAAAGCCGATGTCAGAATGATTACCACATCCGAAACGGATGTTTCTCTTCTTGTTGTCAGCACAGACTCTGAAGAAGTTGTTAAAGCAATTGAAAAAGCGTTTTTATAATTCATCAAAAGAGCAGTCACATCAACATACAATACAGTATGTGATGTGACTAATTTATGTTTTAACTTTAAATAAAATGAAAAAGGAATCCGATTATGAAAGCGAACGATAATATAGAATACGCTGCAAGCATTATTCCGAGTGAGCGACAGTTAGTCTGGCAGGAACTGGAGTTTTACGGTTTTATTCATTTCGGAATGAATACTTTCACTGATGTTGAATGGGGAACCGGTAATGAAGATCCGGAATTATTCAACCCGACTGCCCTTGACGCTCGCCAATGGGCAAAACTTGCAAAACTTTCGGGAATGAGGGCGTTAATTCTTACCTGTAAACATCACGACGGCTTTTGTCTATGGCCTTCCGCTTACACAGATCACAGCGTTAAATACAGCCCGTGGAGAGACGGGAAAGGCGATGTAGTTAAAGAATGTGCCGATGCGTGCCGTGAATACGGTCTGAAATTCGGTGTATATCTTTCACCTTGGGACAGGCACGACCCTCGTTACGGCGACAGTGAAGCATATAACAGATACTATAAAAACCAACTTACCGAACTGCTTTCTAACTACGGTGATATTTTTTGTGTATGGCTTGACGGCGCCTGCGGTGAAGGCAAAAACGGCAAAAAGCAAGAATACGACTGGGAAGGTTATTATACTTTAATAAGAAAACTGCAACCTGATGCGTGTATCTGTATTACAGGCCCAGATGTGCGCTGGGTAGGAAACGAAGCAGGAATATGCCGTTCAAGCGAATGGAGTGTTGTTCCGTATTGGCACAGTCAGCACGCCGTTGTTGAAGCAAAATCGCAGCAGAATGTTACAAAACCGCCTCGTAAGTTTACACCTCAGGATATTGATTTGGGAAGCAGAAAAGCAATAAAGGGCTGCAATAAACTTATATGGTATCCCGCTGAGGTGAATACCTCATTAAGAAAAGGCTGGTTTTATCACGAGAGTGAAGACTATTCTTTAAAATCGCTTTCAAAACTTATTGAAATTTATTATAATTCAGTCGGCGCAAACGGTTCATTTCTTCTGAATCTGTCTCCGAATAAAGAGGGAAAAATCTGTGAGCGTGATGTTGAGGCAATGCTTTCTTTCGGCGCTCAACTTGAAATTGATTTTAACGAAAATCTTGCAGAAGGCTCTGTTATAACTGACAACAGACATCTTGATGAATCTCATCGCGGTCAGATGGCATTAACAGACAATTCCGATGAATACTGGCATTCAGGCAGTAATCCCGATGGCTCTGAACTTGTGCTTGACCTCGGAGACGATTACGATATTGATAAAATTGTTCTTGCAGAGCATATACGCACCGGTCAACAGGTTGAGAAATTCTCGGTATATCTTATGCTTGACAAAAAATGGAAGAAAGTCAGCGAAGGCACTGTTATAGGTCATAAAAAAATCTGCAGATTCAAAGAACAGCGCGTTCAATTTATAAAAGTTGTTATTGAGCAGGCGCGTTGTTTCGCGACAATCTCAAAATTTGAAGCTTATTGATTATTCCCAGGTTTTCCAGATGTCCGGGCAATAACCTACCGTTGCCTGCCTGCCGTTTCTTACAATAGGTGTTTTGAAAAGTTCACCGTTTTCAAGCAGTTTTGCTTCGGCGGCGTCTTTTGTAATATATTTCATATATTCTTTTTCATAAGCTTTTGATTTTTCATTAACAAGGGCTTCCATTGAACCTACAGCGGCTTTGACGCTGTTGTATTCACCTTTACTCAGGCTTTTCTGACTGAGGTCTATATATTGAAATTTAATTGAGCGTTCTTTAAACCACCTTTGCGCTTTTTTAGTATCAAAACATTTTGATAAACCGAAAATCTGAATATTCATATTGACCTCCGTTCTTTTTTTTAATTATGATAAAACAAGTAATATTATTGTGTCAATAGACACAATCAGCAAAGGAGTGATTTTTTGACAGAAATCATAACCATAGATAAAGCAGAAGAATTTGATAAATATGTTTCATCGTCGCCCAAAGGCCATATGATGCAGTCAAGCGCATGGGGAAAAGTCAAAAACAATTGGGATTGGCGCGGGATAATCTGCCGTGATGACAGCGGCAACATTAAGGGTGTTTGCGCCGTTCTGTTAAGAAAACTGCCGATGATTCCCTGGAGTATGATGTATGCGCCGAGAGGTCCTGTATGCGACCTTGCCGATGCCGGCACCGTCAGGGAACTTATGTCTGCTGCAAAAGAATACGGAGAAAAAAACCGTGCATACGCTTTAACCGTTGACACTGATGCTTTAATTTCAGACACAGAATATATTGATTTACTTAAAAACGTCGGTTTTAAATTCAAAGATAACAATGTTGAGTATAATACAATTCAATCACGCTATATTTTCCGTATGGATTTAAGAGGAAAAACAGAAGATGAAGCGATGATGATGATTCACACAAAAGCACGTAACTGTGTTCGCAAAGCAATTAAAGAAGGCGTTGAAATAGTTGAGAAAGGTCCCGAAGCGATTGATGAATTTCACCGAATAATGCTTATAACCGGTGAAAGAGATAAATTTGCGACAAGAGGTCCCGAATATTTCAAACGGATTATGGATGCTTTCGGTGAAAACGCAAGAATGTGTTTTGCTTATTACAACGGCGAAGCAATAGGGTGCACTCTGCATATTCTATATGGTGACAAAGTATGGTGGCTTTACGGTGCCAGTTCAAACGAACACAGAGAATTGCAGCCGAATTATCTGCTTCAATGGGAAGCGATTAAATGGACTTTATCAAAGGGAGCGGGCTGGTATGACCTTCGTGGTGGTTATCCCGACGAAAACAATCCACTTCACGGTATTTTTAAATTCAAAAAGAAATTCTGTAAAGAATACATGGAGTTTATGGGTGAAGCAGATTTGATAATCAGCAAAACCGGATTTGAAGCGGTAAACGCCGCTCAGAAACTCAGAAAAAAGACAAAAGGAATGAGAGCAAAAATAATAAACAGATAAAGGAGATTACTATGGCTTATTGCAATAAGTGCGGCAGTTTTATTCCCGACGGCGCAAAATTCTGCGAAAACTGCGGAACACCCGTTGCTGTTGAAAAAGCAGAAACTGATTATAATCAGTTTAATGACAGCTACGCTCAGCAAGGCAGTTTTCATGAGGCACCGCAAACTGACTATCAGCAACAGAATTATTACCAGCAACCTTACCAACAGTCATTTCAGCGTCCGAAATCATCGGTATCTTTTAAAGAGGCAATTACAATGTTTTTCACCCGCTATGTTGATTTCAGCGGACGCTCTGTAAAAAGCGAATTCTGGTATGTATTCCTGTTCAATATGATTGTCAGCGGCATTCTCGGATTTCTCGCATACGAAAGCAACGGTTTTTCGGTTTTAACATCTTTATATTCATTAGCCACTTTTATTCCGAGCCTTGCTCTCTCATTCAGAAGGCTTCATGATATTGATAAAAGCGGTATATATATTCTTATTTCGCTTATACCAATTGCTGGATTTATTATTCTGATTGTATGGTTTTGCAAAGACAGTGCACCTGACAACGAATACGGTCCTGCGCCGGAATTTGTAAACCCTAACAGTTCATATTGATTATCTGAAAGATAAAGGCATTCCTTCCGGAATGCCTTGGTTTTTTATATTTCAAGATCCAAATAAACAGCATAATGATCTGAATAAAATTTTCTGTATTCTTTTTTATTGATGACTTTGAATTTAAGAGGCTTGACGGTGTTTTTATCAATGAAAATAAAATCTATAATGTTTTGTATTTTTGACGGTCGGAAACCGTGGAATGTATAACAGTCATCGGAATCCGGAGCAAGTTTTCTTGCGTCACCCATATTCCCTGAAACCATTTCAATGTAACAATCGGTATCCTGCTCAATATTAAAATCCCCTGTGCAGATAACCGGTTTACCTCCGAAAGATGCGGCTTTTTCTTTAATTAATTTAACGCCCTGTGATCTTGCTGTAACGCCGATGTGATCAAGGTGCGTGTTCATATGTATATAAGTCTTGCCGTTTTCTTTATTTTTAAGTTCAGCCCATGTGCAGATTCTGATACAGGCGGAATCCCAGCCGAGAGAAGGTTTATCAGGTGTTTCTGACAGCCAGAAATTTCCGCTGTCTGTAACTTCATATAACGACTTCTTGTAAAACACAGCGGCAAACTCACCTTCATCGGCGCCGTCTTCTCTGCCGACGCCGACATAGCCGTATTCGGGAAGGTTTTCACAAAGAACATCCATCCATTTTTTATGCGCTTCCTGAACTCCGAATGAATCCGGTGATGCATATTTGATAACCTTTATAACACCGGGAATACGGTTAAGCCAGAAATGTGTAGGATTGCCGTAACAAAGAACATTAAATGATAAAACTCTCATATTATAACCTCTCGCTGTCATATTCCGCTTTTAACAAAAGATGCGGCAACTTCTCTTGCCTCGGATTTAGTCATACCGGGTTTTATTCCGGGATTGTAAAGAACCGAAACAACACCCCAGTCAAGTTTTGACGGCCAGGATAAACTGTCGGATACCTGATAAAAAATGCTGTTTTTATAACTGTTTGAATCATTGGGAATGCCCATTGCCTGCAAAAATTCTTCGCAGATTACCGAATTGCGCTTTGTGCGGTTTATTATAGTTGAATTAATGCCTATTACAGCCTTTCTCAACGAATACGACGGGCTCCAGACAAGTCCGCAATACCCGTCATCAAGCAGACCGAAATCACTTATCAATGACGAAAGTTGAAGCCTTCCTGCAAACATAATAAGAATATCTGCATTCGAAGAACTGTCTGTTATACCAATGCCGGGAAAACCGTCAATATTGTTAAGAGAATAACACAGTTGTTTGATTAAAGACAAATCGCTGTTATTATAATTCCCGGATAAATAAACATTTACTCTTTTGGTCCATTTTATAACTCTGCCGAGATTTACGCCTTTTTCACTGTTCATTGCAGTTTCAACAAAATAATTTATCAACTGCTTTTGAGAATAACCGTAAACTCTAACGCTTTGAGTAATCAAAGGCGCAGCAGTTGTTTCAGTTGGTTTAATAACCGAAAGAATCTCCGTTATTATTTCTTCAACTGCGTTTGTTTCTTCATTTTCTTGAATTGTTGTTGTTTCTTCCTTTTCAACAGTTTGTTGAGCAGGGACTGTTTTTTCTGTTTTCGTTGTTGTTATTTCACTTTTCGGAACAACAGGCTTTGTGACTGTTTCTGTTACAGTTGTATCGGAGAAAGGAGCAGTTAAAGGTTGAATTTCATCATTATTATCTATGCTTTTTTTGACTGAACAAGCCGATAACGAAACAAGAAAAAGAAAGAACAGCACAAAAGAGACAGCCCGTTTATTCATTTTCTCCTCCTGTAAGGAATAAATCCTGTTTCGCTTGTGAATCTGTCAGAAACATTCAGCATAAATTTATACATCGGAATAAAAGTTTTATATAGAGGAATCAGTTTATTGATTATAGTTTCATCTTCAAGCTCATTAAGCTTTTCGGAATAGATAATAAAATAAACATTTTTGCAGTTATAATACTTTTCAAGGCCCTCCGGACATCCGTCTTTCAGCTTTTTGTATTGCTCACCTTCGAGAACAGCACCGGTTTTTTCAAGGATTTTAAGCGCATCTCTGAATTCATCGGTGTTATCTCTTATTGCTCTTCGCCAGTATTCAAGCACAGCGGGAGTCTGCATAAAAAGTCCGACTCCGAGAGAATATGATTTTGGGGTAAACTCAAACCACATACACGGATACTGAGGCCAGTCGTATTTTGAGCGCATAAACATCGCCCACATATTTTCACGATACAGGTGCTGATCTTTTGTAAACCTTGTGTCGCGGCGGATTCTTGAAACCATTTTAACAGGATCCGTAACCATTTGAGGGTCTGCCGCGGACAGTTGCTCACCGATAATCGCGGCTAACTGCCGCATAGGAACAACGGCGGACTGTTTTATTCTTTCTTTATTCTCATCATAAAAATCTTTTGAGTCCCTGAATCTGTTTTCTGACAGCAGAAGTCTTGCTTCCGCTGAAATACCGTTAAATTTCATTTTATCAGCCCTTTGTTAAACATTCTTTGAGCCGCAAGCATAATTCCCGCTTTGGCGGAATAATAATTAAGACCACCTTGCATCCAGACAGCATAAGGTTCTCTTAACGGTGCGTCTGCTGATAATTCGATGGATGCACCCATTATAAATGTGCCTGCCGCCATTATTACTTTGCTGTCATAACCCGGCATATCCCATGGTTCTGGTGTAAGGAAAGAATCAACCGGCGCGCCGGATTGCATTCCTTCACAAAAAGCAATGAGTTTTTCTGAATCGCCAAGGCAAACAGTCTGAATAATATCGTGTCTTATCTCGCCCGGTTCAGGCGTAACACTAAAACCAAGGCTGCTGAAAAGAGACGCGGAGAAAACCGCAGTTTTGAGTGCTTCACCCACAACATGAGGAGCATTGAAAACACCCATAAACATATTTCTGTTTTCGCCGAAAGTTGCGCCGACCTCTCTGCCGAGACCGGGTGTAGTCATCCGATAAGAGCACAATTCTATGAGGTCTTTTCTGCCTGCAATATATCCGCCGCTGCGCGCAATGCCTCCGCCTGCGTTTTTAATCAGCGAGCCTGCTATGATATCTGCGCCGACGTCAAGCGGTTCTTTTTTCTCAACAAACTCACCGTAACAGTTGTCAACCATTACGACACAATCACACATATTTTTAACTGTTGAGGTAATTTTACCGATTTCATCAACCGAAAGACTCGGTCTTAATGAATACCCTCGCGAGCGCTGAATATAAACCATTTTCGGTTTATAGGTTTTAACATCCTGTGCGATTCTTTCGTAATCGGGCATTCCGTTTTCATCAAGTTCAGTCTGTCTGTATTTAATGCCTAAATCTTCAAGGGTGCCCTGCCCTTTACCCTTACCGTTTATTCCGATTACGCCATGTATTGTGTCATAAGGGATTCCTGTAACACACAGAATTGTATCACCGGGTCGCAGAACACCGTAAAGCGCAACTGCAAGAGTATGTGTTCCGCAGGTGAAGGAATGTCTTACAAGAGCGTCTTCTCCGCCGAAGATTTCGGCATAAATCTTATCAAGTTTTTCTCTGCCTCTGTCGCCGTAAGCATAGCCTGTTGATGTGCTGAAGTCAACTTCACTTACTCCGTTTTTAATAAACGAAGACAATACTTTTCTCTGATTGAATTCGGTTATTTCATTAATTATTCTGAAATCATTGTCAGAGGCTTTTTCAGATGAATCGGCAATTTGAATTATTCTGTTGTCAAAATCAAAAATATTATTATTCATTATCGTTTCCGTTTTTAATCTGCGACCATCTTCCTGTTACTGAAAAACCGCATTTTTTATAAAAAACCGCAAGAGAATCTTCCCTGCAAAAAAGAAATACACTTTTGTTTTTTGCGTAATATGAAGCAAGAGATGATACAAGTTCTGGTGCGTATCCCCTGCCCCTGAAACTTTTATCAGTCGCTACAGCGCCGAGTAATACATCTTTTTCGCCTATAAACAAAGCCGATGCCGTGGCTGCAAGAATTGAGTCAACATACAATGAAGACAAAGCCGCGCATCCCGAATTGATTCTTGATACAAAATCTGAAAGAAAAGAGTAATAATCTCCGATCTCAAATCCCGATTCAATAAGCAAATTATATACGGCTTTATAATTGTTATCGGTTCCGATTATATTGTTGTCTGTTTTGCCTGTATATTTAACAATATATGAAGATGAAAAAGGTTTCAGTTTTAGCATTTGACAATATTTCTCATCAACAGATATTGAATTAAACGGAATACAATACAGAAACTGTCTGAGTTCGTCAAAATCGGAGTTTTGAGTGCATTCTATTGTAAGATTGCCGTCAACAGAACAAACGGCGGTGTCCGAATTTTGAATCCAGAAATCAGCGAAGCGATGATTGTTCCCGTATGTTTTATATAAAGCCTGAATTTTTGCTGTAAAAGGCGATGAATTAAGCCCGTTAAACTCAGATAAATCATTAACCGATTTAAGCATTTGCAAACTCGGATGAAAGCAGTTCAATTAACCTTTTGCTCTCTTCAACATCATTCCAATTAATAACACAGCAGGGTGAGTGAAGATAGCGGCACGGAACGGAAACATTAAGAACTTTCACGCCGCCTCTGCTTTTATGAATAACACCCGCATTGTTTCCTCCGGCGATAACCGACTTTGTTTGAATTTTAACCCCGTTTGTTTTCGCGATTTTAAAAGCATACTCAAATAATTCTTTATTATAAAGCGTCATTCTGTCCATAAAAGGAACAACCGCGCCTTCATCCAAAAGGCAAACTCTTTTTTCCGCTTCAACACCGGGAATATCAGATGCTGTAGTTGTCTCAACACATATAGCGTAATCGGGCGCAGTATTAAATGAGGATGCTGCAGCTGCGTCTGAAACTTCTTCCTGAACGCTGAAAGAAAAATATAAATCATATTCAAGCTCTGATTTAATCATTTCAATCAGAACAGCACAGCCTACTCGGTCATCAAGAGCTTTGCATTTGATTTTATTTTCACCGAATTCAACATAATCCGAATCAAAACAGACACTGTCACCCGGTTTTACAAATCTCATCGCTTCATCACGCGAATAAGCGCCGATATCAATATAGAGAGAATCCTTTTCGGGAATATCTCTTTGTTTGTCTCTTTCGGTAAGATGAACGGGAACAATCCCGACAACGCCGGTAATTCCCTCTTTGCCAATTTTGACCGTTTTCCCGATGAATACTTTTGTGTTTATGCCGCCGACATTTGAAAACTTAAGAAGACCGTCATCGGTAATATAAGTGACAATGAACCCAACTTCATCCATGTGTGCGTCAAGCATTACCCTGTTTTTCGGCGTTTTTCTGCCTTTTTTGAAAACAATAAGATTACCCAAAGCATCGGTTTTGTAATCGGCGTAATCTTTGATTTGCCCGATTATATAATCACGCACATCGCTTTCTCTGCCTGAAATTCCGTTAAGAATGCTGAGGTTTTTAACTGTTTCTTTAAGCATTGCCGTCGCTCCTTTCAAGAATATAGGCGGCAAGAAGTTGAGCCGTTGCCTCAATGTCATCAATATTCGCAATTTCAACCGCTGTATGCATATTTTTTATCGGTATTGAAATGAGTGCGGTTTTTATTCCGCCTGCGGTTGCGCTTATTTCATCCCCGTTTGTTCCGGTATTTCCGCCCATAACATCATACTGCCATTTTATTGAGTTTTTTTCAGCAAGAGATATTATCGTTTTGCTCATATCAAAATCAAGAGAAGGCGCAATACCTATCATAGCTCCCCCACCGATTCTGCCGGCTTTTTCTTCTTTTATACCGGGTGCTTTAGCAAATCCAACATCGACAGCAATCGCTTCATCTGCATTACTTTTAAAAGCACCGGCAACAGCACCGCTGCCTCCTGTTTCTTCCTGTGATGAGAACATTACGGTCAAGCCGCAAAGCGGTTTATCGCTGTTTTTAAGAATCTGCATGCAGCGAAGAATTGCGGCAACACCGGCTCTGTCATCTATGCATGGAGAAACAACATTATTATTAAGCAGTTTTGCCTGTGTTCCGTTAAACGTAATTCTGTCACCGGGAGTAACAAATTCTTCCGCTTCAGTTTTGCTCATTCCGATATCAATAAATAAATTATCAAAATCAACGGCTTTATTCTTTTCATTTTCATCCGCAAGATGAGGTGGAATGCTTGCGATAACACCGAACAACTTTTTCTTTCCCCAAACGGTTACTTCACTCGAAGACATTACACGAACATCTGCTCCTCCGCATTTTGCAACATGAAGAAAGCCTTTGTCATCAATTGAAGTAACAACAAGACCGATCTGGTCAATATGGGCGTCAAGAAGAATATTTATGCCTTTGCCCTCTTTTTTGCCGATAACACTGCCGAGCGCATCTGTTTCGCAAGGCATATATTCGGAAAGATATTTCATTGCTTTTTCAGATGCTTCGGATTCATTGCCTGAAACGCCAACGCTTTTGCAAAGGTCAAAAAGCAATTCCGTCAAATCATATTCTTTCATATAACTTTAACACCGCCCACAGGTCTGACGCTGAGAACATAGCAGGATTTTTCACCGAAAACATTTTTAATAACCGTTTTGAATTCTTCAAGGCATTCATCGGGAACAAAAGCTTGAATTGTGCCTGCAAAACCGCCGCCGTGAACTCTCCATGCCCCTTTGCCCTTGAGTATTTTATCGCACAGAGCAAGTCCGAGGCTTACAGGCTGATTTACAGGGTCTGAACATGTAAAAACATTTTGATTATACATATATGAAGAGTGTCCGCTTTCAATTACAAGTGACTTGAACTTTTCAAAATCACCGTCTTTAAGTGCCGATGACTCCTGAAGAACACGCTCATTGTCAGCATAAAAATGCATTGCTCTCAGAACCGCTCTGTCGCCGCAGGTTTTACGGATTTCGGGAATGTTTTTGGTAAAACTGTCTTTGTCTGTTTCTCTGAGAACAGATGCGCCGAGGCAGGATGCAACATGCTCCATTTCTTTACGAACAGCAGCATAATCATCGGTAAGGTCGGAATGGCTTCCGCCTGTATTGACAATGCAAAGGCTGTGGCCGCAGTTAGCAAAATCAAAATCAACTTTTTCAATAATCGGTTTGTCGGGGTTTTTAAAATCAATTTCAACAAAACCTCCTACCGAACACGCCATCTGATCCATAAGGCCGCAGGGTTTACCGAAAAAAACATTTTCCGCTCTCTGTGCTATCTGTGCAATTTCAACAGCGCTGACTGAACCGTCATTGAAAAGATGATTAATTATACTTCCCACAAGAACTTCAAAAGCGGCGGATGATGAAACACCCGACCCGGAAAGAACATCTGAAGCGGTCGCAGCGTTAAAGCCATTTAATTTATAACCTCTGCGAACAAACTCGGCACAGACGCCTCGAACAAGCGACACCGATTTGCCGATCTCTTCCGGTTTGGGTTCAAGTTCCGAAAGGTCAACAACATCCATTTTATAACCTTCCGATTTAATGCGGACAATATTGTCATCATTAAATGCAGCAACGGCTATTGCATCAAGATTAACGCTTGCGGCAAGAACTCTGCCTTTATTATGATCTGTGTGATTGCCGCACACTTCTGTTCTGCCCGGAGCGCTGAAAACAGAAACATCACAACCGGAGCCGAATATTTCATCATAAGAATTCGAAACTCTGATGTATCTGTCTTTTTGTTTTTCGATATCTTCGGCTCTGTATAATTTATTGAAAAAATCATTGTAGCAGTTGTTTTTTATATTCTGCCTTAAAAGCGTGTTATTAATCATCGTTGTTATCTCCTTTATACACTTCTGTTTTATTATCATCGTCATTGAAAATGATTTCATCTTGTTCAGCGCTTTCACGCAGTGCTTGCTTTGCTTTGCTGTCATTATATAATTTCATAATCTGTTCAACCACAGTCCAAGCCCCGTTTGCACTCAAAAAAGTGAAGCCCGTAAGGAATAACAGAATAATAATCGGAACAAGAAAGCCTGCCGAGAGAGGATCATACATATTTTTACCGGTAAATGTAAATGTTATAAGTTTCGGAAAAAATCCGGCAAGCGACAACAGCAAAAACTTTTTGTAACCGAAATCGAAAGAGCCGTAAATTGCCGAAATTGTATTGACCGGAGTGCTCGGAACAAGCCTTATGGAAAACAATAATCCCGGATTGCCCTTACCGCTTGATTTGAACAGTTTGGAAAGCGTTTCGTTTTTTTGAATAAGTTTCCACGAATACCCTGCGCCGAACCTTTTCCCCCAGAAATACTTTATGGTCATCTGCAGACCTACCCCAACAGTGTTTACGGGAATTGCTATCCAGATAGGTAGAAAAACACCTGAAATAAGACAGAGGGTGGAAGTGAAATAAATCGGAAAAAAACTCTTAATAATATATAGAAGAAGAATGGCGCCTATAAACTGCCAATACCTGTTTAGATTCATTATATATTCTTCAAGGTCTGTAAGTTTCTGCTTCAAATCTTCATACCAGAACCACAGCGCTTCATATCTTCTGGATATCAGAACAACAGTCAGAAAAAAACCTAAAGCAATCAGAGTAAGACCGATAAAAAGAAGATACTTTTTTTTGATTTTATATTTATTCAATCCGTCCCTCCTTTCTGCACATATATTTAATATTTTATAATAAATTATTAAATAGGTCAAGCAAATATAGTTATTTAAGGTCTTTATTTTTTTGAAGATTTGATATAGAATATTTACATATTTTCGGAGGTGAAAAAATGAAAGCAGTAATTCTTGACGGATACACCACCAATCCGGGTGATTTAAACTGGGATGAACTTAAAAAACTCTGTGATTTTACTATTTATGACCGGACTTCGCCTGAACTGATTTATGAAAGATGCAAAGGAGCGGAAATAGTTCTTACAAACAAAACTCCGCTGCGGAAAAATATGCTTGAAAAATTACCGGATATCAAATATATCGGCCTTTTAAGCACCGGTTACAATGTTGTTGACATTGATTATTGCAAAGAAAAAAACATACCCGTCTGCAACATTCCTTCATACAGCACAAACGCTGTGGCACAGCTTGTTTTTGCGTTTATTCTTGAATTCTGCAATCGGGTAAGTCTGCACAGTGAAGCTGTGCATAACCTTGAATGGACAAACAGTAAAGATTTCAGTTTCTGGAAAACGGATTTAACAGAAATTGACGGTAAAACAATAGGCATAATCGGCATGGGCAAAATCGGCAAAAGAGTGGCAGACATTGCCGAGGCTTTCGGAATGAAGGTTTTGGCGTTCACCACGCACCCATCGCAATATAAATCAGTTGAATATGTCGGCATTGATGAATTGCTTTCAAAAAGCGATTTTGTCAGTATTCATACTCCCCTGACACCCGCAACCGAAAAAATGGTAAATAAAGAATTCCTCGGAAAAATGAAAAAAACTGCGTTTTTAATCAACACATCAAGAGGTCCCGCCATTGATGAGCAGGCTCTTGCGGATGCTCTTAATAAAGGTGAAATTGCCGGTGCCGGGCTTGATGTTCTCTCTGCCGAACCGCCTCTGCCCGGCAACCCCCTTGTGGGATGCAAAAACTGCTTTATTACCCCTCACATAGCCTGGGCAGGGTTTGAATGTCGTGAGAGGCTTATTAACATATTGACAGATAATCTCAAAGCATTTCTGGACGGAAAACCTCAGAATTGCGTATGGAAATAAAAAATATGCCGTTGATGTTTTTCATCACGGCATTTTCTTTTATTTTCGTTTTTTTATAACACTCTTAACCATTTCGGGAATGTTTGTTATTATTCCGTCAACTCCGCATAAAAGCAGATATTTGGTCAGCATTGCTTTATCAACAGTCCATACATTTACTTTGATTCCATTTTTATGTGCACGCAAAACATAGCAGGGCGTTACATGAATAAAGTGCGGGTGCAAAGCGTCGGCTTTAATTGACGAAGCGTATGTTACGGGCATAAAAAACACTTTTGCGCTTGAAAAAGTCTGCAGAGAATAAAGCAAACCCGTTTTGCAGGCGGAATCAATCTGTTTTGCTTCAACAAGAAGATTCGCGTCAAAACTTGAAATAATCAGTTTATCAAAAAGACCGTGAGCCTTGACCGCTTCAATTGTTTTCTGAACTATACCGGTTTCGCCCTGTTTAGGTGATTTAAGTTCTATGTTCAGTATTTCAATATCCGCACCTTCACAAAGCGTCAGAAATTCCTCGAGAGTGGGTATTTTTGTTCCTTTGAAATCATCTGAAAAGTAAGAACCGAAATCATATTTTCTCAGTTCCTCAAGCGTCATTTCGGCAATAAGACCTTTGCCGTCGGAAGTTTCATCTATTGTATAATTGTGGCAAACAACAGGTTCTCCGTCTTTTGTAACATGAATGTCCGTTTCAAAACCGTCAACAACAATTTCTGTTGATTTTTTAAACGCGGGTAATGTGTTCTGAGGTGCGTGTTTGTTTGCGCCGCGGTGAGAAATAACCTTGCAAACCATATTTTAACCTCCTTGATTATCTTAAAAATATTTTACCATATTATTTTAAATATTCAACAAATAATTCTGTTGCAGTATCTTATTGATTTATGATAGTATGTCAATGATAAAACTAATTAAGGAGTCAGTATATGGAGAAAAGAATATACATTTCTGCAACAGCGCATCTTGACACAACCTGGCTATGGACTCTTCCGAATACAATCCGCCGTTATCTTCCCGAAACATTTGAACGCAATTTTTCTCTGTTTGAAAAATATCCCGATTATAAATTCAGTTTTGAAGGCAGCTGCCGATATGAACTGATTGAAGAATACTACCCCGAGGCATTTGAGAAAATAAAAAAATATGTTGCAGAAGGAAGATGGTGCCCTGCCGGGAGCTGTTATGAAAACGGCGATGTTAATGTTCCTTCGCCTGAAGCCCTGATTCGCAACATTCTTTACGGCACTGAGTATTTCAAAAACAGATTCGGCAAAACAAGCAACGACATTTATCTGCCCGACTGCTTCGGTTTCGGCGCAGCACTGCCCTCAGTTGCCGCACACTGCGGTCTTAAAGGTTTCACAACCGGCAAACTTTCGTGGGGAAGCGCGAACGGAGTGCCTTTTGATTTGGGAAAATGGTATGGCAATGACGGTAATTATATTTTTGCCGCGCTTAAACCGGGTGATTATGTCCGCACATTTCCCTGTGTAAGGAACAATAAAGAGTGCACAGACAAATTAAACGATAATATTTCAAAATATGATTTACCCTGGACTTATCTTTATCACGGCGCAGGCGACAGAGGAGGCGCTCCCTCTGAAATATCTGTTAAAAACCTTTGTGATGACATAAGTAAAAATGACAAATCGGACATAAAAGTTTTATCTGTATCATCCTCCCGTATATTTGATGACCTTTCATCACTCCCGGATGATAAAAAGTCAAAACTGCCTGAATGGCACGGCGAACTTCTGATGACCGAACACGGCACGGGCAGTTACACATCAAGAGCAATCGGCAAAAGATGGAACAGAAAAAATGAAAAACTCGCCGACGCAGCCGAGAAAGCCGCTGTTGCGGCAAATCTGTTGCGAAATTATCCTTACCCTCGCGATGCATTTGAAAAGGCGTGGAAAAGAGTTATAGCCCATCAGTTTCACGACGATATTACAGGCACATCCATTATGGAGTGTTATAAAAAGAACTGGAACGACTACGCCGTTTCAATGAATATGTTTGCAGGTGAATATTCCTCGGCTGTCGGTGCAGTCTGTGCCGATATTGACACATCATTCTGCGAAGGTGTTGCCGTTGCAGTAAGCAACCCCCTTCAATGGTTAAGAAAAGAATCTGTCAAAGCAACCGTCAGCTGTAAAGCGGAAAACAAATTCGCAAAAGTATATGACAGAGACGGCAATGAAGTTTTATCACAGGTTATATTCTGCAAAAACGGCAAAATGCAAGTTATTTTCAGTGCCGTTGTTCCGCCTTTCGGAATAAGTATATATGACATCCGCCCTTCCGATGAAGAGTGTTCTCTCAAATCATCTTTATCTGTTAAAGATAACACATTTGAAAATAAGTATCTGAAAATAACAATTAACGCAAACGGTGATATCAGCCATCTGATTGATAAAAGCAATAATACAGACGCTCTTGCTTCACCGGTTAGATTTGCGATGATTGACAACCTTGCATACACTTTTTGGCCCGCCTGGGAAATCAAATATAATGATATTATCAGACCTGTTCGTGAATTTCCGAAAATCAAAAGCATTGAATTAATTGAGAACGGCCCCGCAAGAATCGCTTTCAGAATAACCAAAACAAGCGGCGAAACCAGTTTCTCTCAGATTATCAGTCTTGATGAAAGCGCTCAATATGTGAAAGTTTATAATGAAATCGACTGGCGATCCTCTGCCACTTTGCTTAAAGCGGTGTTTAATTCAAGGGCAAAAAATCCCGATGCTGTTTATGACATAGGTCTTGGATGTATCAACAGAGGCAACAATACCGAAAAGGTTTATGAAGTTCCCGCTCAGGCTTTCGCCGACATTACGGATAAAAGCGGTAAATTCGGTTTATCTGTTTTCAGCGATTCAAAAACCGGTTGGGATAAACCCGCAGACGACCTGCTGCGTTTAACCTGTATTCACACTCCTAACGGCAGTTTCAGATGGGAGTGTTCGCAGCATCTTATGGATTTCGGTCTTAACAGGTTTTCTTTCGGTCTTTATCCTCATAAGGGCGATTACAAGACCGGCAGTGTGCGTTATGCCGAAGAATTCAACCAGCCGCTTGCTGTATTTGAAACAGACTCACACAAAGGAAGTATTGTCAAAAACTGTTCGTTTGCCGGAATAAATGAAGACAATGTTGTTATACGCGCAATAAAACTTGCCGAAAACAGTGAGAAGATTGTTGTCAGATTCAATGAAACAGAGGGCGAAAACAAAACAGATGTCCGTTTCAGAATTGGTGAAGGCATTGAATTCGCCGAAGAAATAAACGGCATCGAAGAAACAGAAAGCGAAGCTGTAGTTGATAACGGAGAACTTGTTTTTGACATAGGCGCAAACTGCCTTAAATCATTTGCTCTTACGCCTAAGCATATTGACATAAACAATCAATATATTACAAAATCCATAGAACTGCCTTACAACGCAATAGTAATTACCGAAAACGGAAAAGAAACCGAAACATCAATTCCCGACGGAATATCAATTCCGTTTGAAATAATACCCGACCGTATTTCTTCGGGCGGCGCCGTGTTCCCTGTCAAAAAAACCGGATTTGACGCGGTTTTCAGTGAAAATAAAGCAAGAGTTTTACCGGACGGCAGCAGAAGACTTCACCTTCTTTGCCTGTGCACAAAACAATCAAAACTCAAAGTGGTTTTTGACGGCGTTTACGCTGAAAAAACCGTTCCGTGCAGCAAAGATAAAATCGGCGCCTGGGATTTGTATGCTCTCGGCGAAACTGGATTTGTCAAAAAAGAAAATGTTGCTTTTGAAGCAACTCATACCCACAATCCTGATGGCGATGTAATTGATGAACCGTTGTATCTCTTCAGGTTTACATTTGACATACCCGAAAAGGCAGTCAGTTTTATTATTCTTCAAAGCCCCTTTGTTTATGTTCTTGCCGCTGCAGCCGATTGCGAAAACCATAAATTTGAGCCGGCTTGTGAACTGTATGATTCTCTCGAAAAAAGAGAGTGCGATTTCAGACCTTCGGCAAAACAGAAACATAAAGCCAGTCCCCTTGCCGTTGAAAAACTTGTTTATAAGAAATTACCGCCTGAAACTTCCTGGTATAAATACGGAGACAAGGAAGCGAGAGGCAGGCAGATTACCGATATTTTCGGTGATAAACGCGCCGAATTTCTTTCAAAGTTTATCAAAAAATAATGAGGCATTTATAAAAACAACGGAACGGTTTTCAGACCGTTCCGTTGTTAATTATTTCAACATAAAAAGTTTTTATCTTAAAAAACTTGCCGCTATATCGGGCACATTTGTTATGACTGAATCACAACCCCAGTCACGCAGATTGACAATATCCTGAGGATTGTCAACAGTCCAGGGATTGACTGCCATACCTGCGGCGTGGAATTCTTTGATATAATTTTCGTCAACATCCTGAAACATCGGGTGAACAGCATCACAACCAAGCGCTTTGCAATAGGCAACAGGGTCTTTGCTTATTTCGTCATAAGTCTTCTCGTTTCTGTCATAAAGCATTCCGGTTTTAATGTCGGGAGCATACTCTTTGCATTCTTTTACAATGTCGGGAGAAAAACTTGAAATCAGAAGATTTTTATCAAGCCTATATTTTCTCGCGAGGTCAACGGTAGCGCTTACAATATTGCAAGGCTTTTTCGGTGTTTTTATTTCAACATTAATAATCTCAATTCCTTTACAGATTTCAAAAAACTCGCTGAGAAGAGGGATTTTTGTGCCTTTGAAATCAGAGCAGAAATATGAGCCGAAGTCAAGCGCCCGGAGTTCTTCAAAAGTCATTTCGGTAATTGTGCCCGTTCCGTCTGATGTCGCATCAACAGTATAATTATGGCATATTACTATCTGACCGTCTTTTGTGAGATGAACATCGTTTTCAAAGCCGTCAATACCGAGTTCGATCGCTTTGTTGAACGCAGGCATTGTGTTTTGTGGCGCATATCTGTTAGCACCCCTGTGAGCAATTATTTTTGTCATATTAAAGTATCCTCCTTATCAATATCGGATTTGATATCTCCAATCTGGTCGCCTGTTTTAAACGTTTCTCCATTATCAAAAAGAATGCCGGGGTTTTTAAGAGTTGTGCCTATACCCATTGCCACACAATTAAGAGGGTCAAGCGCAACAAAAGTTTTAACACCTGTTTTTTCTTCAATCATTTTGTCAAAACCGTCTATAAGCGCTCCGCCGCCTGTAAGATAAATTCCGGTTGTGAAAACATCTGCGGCAAGTTCGGGCAGAGTCTGCTGTAAGACTCCGCTTACTGTTTCTGCAATCAGTTCAAGATTCTGCCTCATTGCAAGAAACACTTCGGTTGAAGTCAGTTCAAAACTGACAGGCATTCCGGTAATGTAATGTTTGCCTTTTACCGTCAGACCGAGTTCATCTTCACGAAGTTTAGCACAACCAATCTGCTTTTTTATGTTTTCGGCTGTTCTTTCACCGATAAGAATATCTCTTTCATTTTTAACCTGGCGCATAATTGCTTCATCGAAAGAATTGCCGGCACATTTGATTGATTGTGAAACAGATATGCTGCCCATAGTCATAATGGCAACATCTGTTGTTCCGCCGCCGATGTCAACAACCATTGTTCCCATCGGTTTATCACTTCTGAGCCCTGCGCCGAGCGCTGCGGCAAGAGGTTCTTCTATCAAACAAGCCCTTCCTGCTCCGGAAGAAATTACAAGTTCAAGTATTGTTCTTTTTTCAAGGTTGGTCACACTTGACGGAACACAGACAACAATGTTGGGTTTGAATACCATATTTCTGCAAATCTTCTGCAAAAAATATTTAAGAATATGTCTGGTAGCCGTAAAATCGGAAACAACGCCGTTTTTAAGCGGTTTGATAACCTTGATTGATTCGGGCGTTCTGCCGAACATTTCATAAGCCCTTTTACCGACCGCAATCAGTCTGCCTGTTGAAGAATCATAAGCCGCCGCGGATGGTTCGGATAAAACAATGCCCCTGCCCTCAACATAAATGACTATTGATGTTGTGCCTAAATCTATGCCTATGTTGATTCCGAACATTGCTTCACCTTCTTTTATTTCTGTTCTTTTATTTGTGTCAGAGCGATTACACTGCAATAAATTTTATCTGCGCCGGCGAGATAAAGCATTTTTGAACATTCATCAAGTGTTTCGCCCGTTGTTGAAACATCGTCGCAGAGCAAAACTGTTCTGCCGGCAACCTTTGTTTTATCAACTATGTCAAACGCTCCGGTAAGGTTTCCTTTTCGCAGAACCGTGCTGAGAAAGTGCTGGCTTTCAGTTTCATAAATCTTTTTGATAACGTTGTTATCATACACCAACCCAAGTTCTTTTGCAACTCCGCCCGCAAGCAGAGCGCTTTGATCATATCCGCGCGCTGATATTGATTTTTCGGTGGCCGGAACACTGAGAACCAAATCAAAATCAACAGAATCAAATCTCTTTTTTATATTCTGAGCCATCAGGTGAGAGAAATATCTGTAATTATCTCTTTGACCGTTAAACTTAAAAATATGAACACCTCTTCTTACTACGCCTTCATATTCAAACGGGGCGCACAATCCGTCATAAAATCGCGATTTGGTTTTGCATACGCAACTTTTTTTATTCATTCCGCATTTTAAACAAACAGGTTCTTCAATTTCTTTGGCTTTTTTCAAGCACTCAGAGCAAATACCGTTCTGAAGCGATTTAACGCTGTCGCAGAAAATACATCTCGGTGGAAAAACAGCGTCAAGAAAAGCATTGTAAAATCTTGAAAAATATTCGCGAAAAACCATCTTATTTCTCCATAACCAGAAAACTCTGAAGAGCGGAATACCTTTTTGACTTTGAAACATTTGAAATCATTGACAAAACACAGTTATTATCACCGACAAGAATAAGTATTTCTCTGGCCCTTGTAACAGCCGTATAAAGCAAATTCCGGTAAGCGAGTTTTTCAGGTATTCCGCAAACGGGAATAATAACAGCTTTAAACTCACTGCCCTGGCTTTTATGAACCGTTATTGCGTAAGCGTGTTCGAGCTGAGAAGCGTTTTCAATCGGATAAAAAACATCTTTGTCATCAAAAGATATTTTCATATACGCGTTTAATAAATCAATCTTTTTTATTATTCCTATATCACCGTTGAATATACCGATACCCGTTGACCCGTCAGCAGAACTTGTCCATTCAATATCATAATTGTTTTTAGTCTGCATTATCTTATCGCCTTCGCGAAGGATTCTTCCAGCATTCAAAAACTCTTTTTTATTTTTTGTCTGAGGGTTCAGAACCGACTGCAGGCGTTTATTCAGGTTTTCGGTTCCGGTTTCGCCTATTCTTGACGGCGCAATAATCTGAATATCGTTTAAAGGCGAATAATTATAAGCTTCGGGTAATCTTCTGTAATATAAATCCGCAATGGTTTCGGCTGCGGTAAACGGATTTTTTCTCTCGAGGAAGAAAAAATCGCTGTTATGAACTGAAAGGTCGGGCATTTCACCGTGAACAATTTTGTGTGCGTTGATTACAATTGAACTCTGCATGGCCTGTCGGAAAACTTCATTAAGCTCAACAACTGGGATAATTCCCGAATTGATTATATCTTGAAGAACATTCCCCGCGCCGACAGGCGGCAGCTGATCTGAATCGCCTACCATTACAAGCCTGCATCCGAGAGGAAGCGCATCAAGCAATGAATCAAACAGTGTTATGTCAACCATTGACAGTTCGTCAATAATCAGAGCATCCGCGTCAATCGGGTTGCGGGCGTTTCTTACAAAAACAGGCTTGTCGTTTTTGTCCCATTCTGCTTCAAGAAGGCGATGAACGGTTTTAGCCTCATAGCCCGTAAGTTCACTCATTCTTTTTGCCGCTCTGCCTGTCGGGGCACAGAGAACTGTTTCAATGCCGTCATTATTAAACAAACTGATAATTGCTCTGATTGTTGTTGTCTTACCTGTTCCGGGTCCACCGGTAAGAACAAGAAGACCTTTTTCCACCGCTGTTCTGATGGCTTTTTTTTGAACATCGTTATAACAGATTCCGCTTATTACCTCAATCTGCTGTATTCTTTCATCTGTGGCTTTGCTGCCTGAAACCGCAAAATTCTTTCTGAATGTAAGTTGTTTTGCGCAATTTTTTTCAGCCTTATATATATCGTTAAGAAAAATGAAAGGTTTACCGTTTACATTTTCAGAAACAATACTTTTGTTATCTATTAAACGGTCAACAGCTTTTTCAACATCTTCTTTATCAATATTCAATAAACTTACACATGGCGGCGTCAGTTTGTTTCTCGGAACGCAAGTATGGCCGTTGCGCAGATTATACCTGAGAACCCAAATTACTCCGGCTGCAATTCTGTAATCAGAATCCGGCTTTGTATTTAACCTTGCTGCTACAGATTCAGCTTTTTCAAAAGACATTCCGATAATATCTTCACATATAAGATAAGGATTTCTCTCAACCTCAATAACGGCGCTGTCACCCAGCGCTTTGTATATTTTTATGCTTTCGGAAGCGTTCAAACCGTATTTTTCAAGCGCGATTATTATTTCTCTTTCGGAAAATGTTTTATTGAACTCCTCTGAAATCTCTTTTGCTCTCTCGGCGGAAATACCTTTAATTGTTGCGAGCCTGCGTGGATCTTTGGAAATAACATCAAAAGTTTTATCACCGAATTTTTCAATAATTTTTCTTGCTGTCGCTTCTCTTATACCTCTGATTGCACCGGAGGCAAGGTAATTATATTGATCATCTGCTGTTTTTATGTGCTCTCTTTCAATGATTTCGGCTTTAAACTGTCTGCCGTATGTCGGATGAACAGTCCAGGAACCTGTTAATTTAACTCTTTCACCTATCATAACAGATGACAGAGAGCCGACGGCATTAAAAATATCACCGTCGCCGGTTTCAAATTCCAGCACGGTGTAGCCGTTGATATCATTCTGAAAAATAATGGATACCGCAGTTCCCGAAATCTGTTCTTTTTCCATAGAGCCTGCTTAAAACAAAATTTGAGTGGGACTGTAAGCCGAGTTCTGTCATTTAAGGCAATCATCTTTCTACGCCTTACATTACTGCAAGGCTTAAGCCATCCTTCGGGGTATCGCCGAGCAAGCGCCGTGTAAAACACACCCCTGTCGATGTTGCTCCGGATAGGGTTTGCAGGGCCGCGCGGTTCCCCGCACGCCGGTGAGCTCTTACCTCGCCTTTCCACCCTTACCTGCACAGCAGGCGGTATATCTCTGTTGCACTTTCCCTGAGGTCGCCCTCGGCGGCTGTTAGCCGTTATCCCGCTCTGCGGAGCTCGGACTTTCCTCACGCAGTAAAACTGCCTGCGACTGCCCATCCCACTCGATTTATTATTTTAATCAATTATTTACAATATGTCAATTTTTTCACTTGATTTATTTATTATATTAATTTAAAATAACTTTAATATTGGTATTTTTTCGAAGGAGATTATATATGGACGATATATATTTTTCCAAAAAACCTAAAATGAATAATGACAGTTTCGAAATTCCGACAATAAATATTCCTGATATAAACTCAGAAAAACAAAACCTTTCAGACCGTGACAACTATGCTCCATACCGCGGAAAAGAAAAGAAAAAGAAGCAGAAAAATCAAAGTGATCCTTCCCCTTCATCTTCTTCAGGCAAAAATAAAAAGAACAGTGGATGTTTTGCTCCCGTAAGAAAAATTGCGTTTATTCTTGTTATTGTTTTTACTGTTTCATATTTACTTACAGTCGGCGCAGCGATGTTTTCGGGTTGCGGCAGATTATCCTTAAAAAGAAATCCATATATCACTTTCAATCAGCTTCACTACAATCCTTTAATAAAAAACATTCTGCTTATCGGTGTTGACGGTAATGATTCAAGCGACTCCCTGCGTTCAGATTCAATGATTCTTGTCTCGCTTGACACGGTTCACGGCAAAATCAAACTGTCTTCATTTCTGCGTGACAGTTGGATTCAGATTCCCGGTCATAAATTCGCAAAACTCAATGCCGCTTATGCGATGGGCGGCGCTCAACTGCTTGTTGACACTCTTGAATACAATTTCAGAATTAATATCAACGACTGTTTTCTTGTCGATTTTACAATGTTTACCGATATAATTGACGCTCTCGGCGGAATAGATGTTGAAGTTACGCCTGCCGAAGCAGGATTTATCAACAGAACAACAAGGCATACAATTAACAGCGGAGACAGTGTTCATTTAAACGGTGACGAGGCTCTTGTTTATTGCAGAATAAGAAAACTTGATTCCGATTATATGCGCACATACCGTCAGCGTAAAGTAATAAAGGCTGTTCTTGATAAAGTCAGAAACGGAGAATTGTTAAAAACTGTTGCCGCGTTTTTCAGAGTGATTCCGAAAATCCGGTCAAATATGAATCCTTTTGAAATAGCCTGCCTTGCATACAGAACAGGTTTTTCCGCTCTTTTTTTTGATATTGTGTCAACCAGAATCCCAACCGACGGCACATCGTGGAGCGGAACTGAAGGCACACAGAGCGTAGTTGAACTTGACACGGTTGCAAACGCAAATTATCTGTATGATTTCATATATACAAACTATCAGGAAAGTGCAGACGGTCAGTAAGAAATGGAATTAAAGTATTTCAACTGCGGATTCAATTATTCTCAGGACGGTCCGGGCAACCGCCTTGTATATCACCTTCAGGGTTGCAACCTTAAATGCCCGTGGTGTGCAAATCCGGAAGGAATACCTCTTGATGGCGCACTTATGTCTGACGGCAAAGCGAACGGTAAGTATTGCTCACGCAATGCAATTACCGACGGCAATCCCGACCGAAAAACCTGCAAAACCTGCGAAAAAATATGTGTTAAAGCACCGGGAAGCAGAGTTAAACTCAGTTGCAAAACAGAACCGGTTGAAAAAATTGCTGATTATATTTCAACCTGCAAACCGATGTTTTTCGACGGCGGAGGAGTTACATTTACCGGCGGCGAGCCGACAATACAGTTTGATTCACTTAAATCTTTGTTGGAAATATTAAATCATAATTCAATCAATACCGCTATTGAATGCAACGGCACACATCCCCGTCTTCCCGAACTTTTCAATTTGACTGATTATCTTATAATTGACTGCAAGCACTACGACAGCGAAAAGCATAATAAAGTATGCGGCCTTCCCAATGACAAAATCTTAAATAATATCCGAGCCGCATGCGAATTGAGAAATCAACTTCTTGTTCGTATTCCGCTCATCGGAGGCTTCAATTCTTCATACGATGATGCTTTAAGGTTTGCAGAACTATTTAGAAAAATCTGTGCTGATTTCTGTGAGTTTGAATTTTTGAGATATCACGAATTCGGCAAGGACAAATATGCAAAATGCGGTTTGGAATATTCAATGACAAACGAAGCTTTTGTAAAGCCTGAAACAGTTAAAGAATTCGAGACAGTATTCAAAAAATATTCATTGAAAACCATTCATACATAAAGAGGTGTTTTTTATGTTTGTTAACACAGACAGCAAAACGGTAACCGGAATGGCGAAAGCGCTGTTTAAAGAGGAAAGAAGCATTGAACGGCTCGACGGTTGGTTTTTATCCCGTGAAACGGCACTTAAAATTCATGAAGAAAACAAAGACAAATCAAAAGAGCTTTCTGCTGCGCTTGAACTTAAAGCGATGGTCGAAAATCTGCCGCTTTCAGTCAGCGATAACAATGTTTTCTGCGGAACTCAGCGGGATGCATTTGCCAAATCATATGCACTTATAAACCCCTCTTTCAAAGTTGAAAACTTTTGCGGCTACTGCGACCCTACCGCCGTATTTGATGACATTGAGCCCAATGATGTATTCACCGAAAAAAGAATTAACACTATTCGTGAAAAAACCGCTCAGAGCGATTATGTAAAAGAATTGTGCGCTGTATATGATGAATATGAAAACTGCACTTCTGAGGTTGCTTTCTTTTTTGAACAGGTAACAGGTCATCTGATTCCCGATTTCAGACCCGTTCTGAAACACGGAATAAACGCACTTATTGAAAAAGCGAGTATAAATGAGCAAAACGAAACTGACGGCGAAAAAGTATCAAATTACAAAGCATTCAAAATTTCACTTGAAAGTGCTGTAACTCTTGCAAACAGATATGCCGATCTGTGCGCTTCAAAAGCTGCGACTGCTTCCGAAACAAGAAAAGAACAACTTGAATATATGGAGAAAGTCCTCAGAAAAGTTCCTGCTCAACCGGCCGAATCACTTTTTGAGGCTGTTCAGAGTTTTATAATCTGCTGGCAGGTGATGTGCCTTGAACAGGCTCCGAACCCATTTGCTTTCTCCGTCGGTAACGCAGACAGGATATTTGAGCCTTACAGAAAAATGAGCGGAGAAAACATAGAAGAAGCCGCCGCTTTGCTTAAACATTTTCTTGTTTTTTTCAATGTTGCCGACAGAAGCTGGGCAATCTCTCAATCGCTTTTAATCGGCGGCAAAGATACCGACGGAAAAGACCTGACAAATGATACTTCATACGCCCTGCTTGACGCGTATTACGATATGAATATGCCGCAACCGATTCTTTCAATAAAACTTCACGAAGGCACACCGAAAGAATTATATCGGCAAATCGGCAGGTTCCTTTTTACCCCTGGTGTTCTTACTCCGTCATTTTTCAATGATGATTCTCTTTTTGAAATTCTCAGAAAAAACGGTGTAGATGAAAACGATCTTCCCGACTGTTCGGTCGCCGGCTGTCAGGAGCCTTTGATTATGGGCAAAGACAACGGCAATACCACAAACACCTGGTTCAATCTTCCGAAAATTCTTGAACTCACTTTAAACCAAGGCAAATCTCTTCTGACCGGCAAAGAAATAGGTTCAGTAATAAAATCTGAAAACACACTTGATATTTTAAAAAATATCCGCGAATATTTTTATCTTAATGCCGAACATTACGCAGGCTTGATGACTAAAGCGGGTAACGGCGCTTCTAAGGCGATTTTCAATCTGCCTGTTCCGTTCCTGTCTTCTTTTATGGGCGGGCTTGAAACGGGTATAGATTGCCGTGACACAAACAAACAAGGCACAAAATACAACGGCAGCGGATGCCTGATTCACGGCCTATCTGTTGTTGCGGATTCGTTTATCGCCATCGACCGCTTTGTTAAAGAGCGCCCTCAGGACGCGGATTTGCTTATTGAAGCTTTAAAAAATGACTTTGACGGCTTTGATGAACTGCGTGAATGGCTGCTTGCCTGCCCGAAATTCGGCAACAATATAAAAGAAGTTGATGACGAAGCAGCGAAAATCGCCGAAAAGATTTCGGAAATTGTAACATCACAGAAAAATTATCTCGGCAATCCTTTCCGCGCAGACTGGAGCACACCTTCCACTCATCTTCTTTATGGTTACTGGGTCGGCGCAACTCCTGACGGCAGAAAAGCGAGAACCGAACTTAATTACGGTGTTGATCCGCTTTTCGGAGAAGCATCAAACGGGCTCGGTTTCCGTATGCTCTCAAATATGAAACTTCCTTTTTCAATGTTTAACGGCGGTTACGCTTCACATATGGGAATAAACCCTCGCTTTTTCACATCACCTGACTTTGAGGGCAAGGGTGAAGACTTCTCTGACAGAATAATGACTCCTCTTTTCTTCAATTGCGAATCTGAAGGCGTCAGACCCTTTTATCTTTATGTTAATGTCACCACACCCGAAACACTCAGAAAAGTTCTTGAAAACCCAAAAAAATACGCCCCGAGCGGTGTTTACATTATGAGAATACACGGCACATTTGTTAACTTTCTTGACCTCTCGCCCGATATTCAGCAAGATATTATAATGAGACTTGACCTTGAATCAACAAGGCTTTAAGGAGTAATTATGAACAGTATCGGTCTTGATATAGGCACCTCTTCAATATGCGTCTGCGTTCTTGACAATCAAAACGGCTCAATTGTTGATTCAACTGCTTTCTCCAATAATTTCAATGTTAACGGCAGAGATTATGAAAGAAAACAAAACGCTTCCGAAATAATTGAAAAATGCGTTTCTGCCGTTGATTTATTTGTTGAAAGACATTCCCCTGTCAGTTGTATCGGCGTTACAGGTCAGATGCACGGAATAGTGTATGTTGACAAAAACTGCAACCCTGTAAGCGACCTTTTCACATGGCAGGATATGACAGGGCTTGAAAAAGCCGAAAACGGACTGTCTTACGCTGAAACACTAAGCGGATTGACAGGATATAAAATGTCATCCGGTTTCGGAGCGACAACACTGTTTTGCCATAAACTTAAAAATGAAATTCCTGAAAATGCTGTTAAAATATGCACTGTTCACGACCTTGCCGCCACAAAACTCGCCGGGCTTAAATCGCCCGTCATTCATTCATCCGACGCTCAAAGTTTCGGTTTATTTGACAATGAAATAAAAAAAATTGATAAAAAAGCTGTTTTAAACGCCGGTCTTGATTTGTCATTATTTCCCGATGTTATAAATGATGCGGTAATAATCGGCAAACACAGAGGTATTCCCGTCTGTTGCGCAATAGGTGACAATCAGGCAAGTTTTATCGGCTCGGTTAATAATCCGGAAGATTCGCTTTTGCTTAATTTCGGAACCGGCAGTCAGATTTCATTTCTTACATCACAAAACAACATACAAAATATTGACAACGCTGAAATACGCCCTTATCATCAAAGTAACAATCTTTTTGTCGGCTCCGCCCTCTGCGGAGGCAAGGCGTTTTCGCTGCTTGAAAGCTTTATCAGAAGTGTTTTGAATTTAACGGATTGCAATTATGACAGCGCATATCCCTTTATTGACAGATTTCTCGAAAAAAACGGGGAACCAAGCAATCCTCTCAAAGTCACGACTTCATTCTGCGGAACAAGAAGCGATTCCGGCAAAAAAGGCAGCATAGAAAACATAGGACCGGAAAACTTTACCGCGCAACACCTGATTTACGGTGTTCTGCACGGTATGGCAGATGAACTTGCAGAAATCTACAATAAGTGTGATAATAAAAATCACCGATTTATGGTCGGTTCGGGCAACGGTCTGAGAAAAAACAAGACGCTTCAGAAGATTCTTACCGATACATTCGGTCTTAAATTGAAAATGCCGCTTCATACCGAAGAAGCGGCATACGGCGCCTGCCTTTACGCAATGACCGCAGCAGGAGTTTATGCAACACTTGAAGAAGCGCAAAAACTGATAAACTATAATTAATCCACGGGGGTAATATATGAAAAAATCAAAACTTACAATTTCAAAGGACTACAAAATCGCAAAAATCGACAACCGTATTTACGGCTCGTTTATTGAGCATCTCGGCAGAGCCGTTTACGGCGGAATATATGAACCCGGTCATCCCGAAGCGGATGAAAACGGGTTCCGCAAAGATGTAATCAGCCTGATTAAAAATATTGATGTTCCCGTTGTCCGCTATCCGGGAGGTAATTTTGTTTCAGGCTATAACTGGGAAGACGGCGTCGGCCCCGTTGAAAACAGACCGCGCAGGCTTGAACTTGCCTGGTCCACAACCGAGCCCAACACATTCGGCACAAATGAGTTTATGAAATGGTGCAAAGAAGCGAACACCGCGCCTATGATGGCGGTAAATCTCGGCACAAGAGGTCCTGACGACGCAAGGAATCTGCTTGAATACTGCAACATTGAAAAAGGCAGTTATTACAGTGACCTGCGCCGCAGCCACGGCGTTGAAAAACCACACAACATAAAACTCTGGTGTCTCGGCAACGAGATGGACGGCGACTGGCAGATGGGTCACAAAACAGCAGTTGAATACGGCAGAATTGCTAATGAAACCGCCAAAATTATGAAGTATATGGACCCTTCTGTTGAACTTGTGCTCTGCGGTTCTTCAAACAGTTATATGAAAACTTTCGGCGATTATGAAAAAACCGCGCTTGAAATGTCATATGACAAAGTCGATTATATTTCGCTTCACCAGTATTTCAACAACTCCGACAATGACAGCAAAAACTTCCTCGCTAAATCAATGGAACTTGAGGAATACATAAAAACAGTTATATGCATCTGCGATTTTATAAAAGGCAAGCGCCACACAAAACACGAAATCAACCTCTCGGTTGATGAGTGGAATGTATGGTATCACTCACACGGAGCAAAATTTGACCGTTGGAGTGAGGCGCCTCATATTCTCGAGGATGTTTATAACTTTGAAGACGCCTTGCTTGTCGGTTTGATTCTTATTGCCATGCTCCGCCATTCAGACAGGGTTAAGGTTGCCTGCCTTGCTCAGCTTGTTAATGTTATTGCGCCGATTATGACCGAAAACGGTGGCAAAGCTTGGGCGCAGACTATCTACTGGCCTTATATGCACGCTTCAAAATACGGCAGAGGCTATGCTCTCAACGGTGTGCTTGAAACAACAAAGCACGACACAAAAGGGTTCAGCGATGTTACCGACATTGACAGTATTGCCGTCTGGAATGACGAAGGCGAAGAACTAACAGTATTCGCCGTGAACAGAGATTTTGAAGAAGATAATATTCTTTCGGTTAATCTCAAGGATTTTGACGGCTATAAGCCTGTTGAACAAATTGTTCTTGAAGGGTTTGATATAAAAGCCGAAAACACAGTTAACAACGGTTCTGTCAAACCCCTTTCAAAACCGCTTGACAATGTTTATGAAAGCGTTAAAGAGATTAAACTCTCACCGCTTTCATGGAATGTAATAAGATTCAAAAAGTAAGCAAAAGCCTGCAACATTTTTTGTTGCAGGCAGTTTTATTTATTCTTCGGTTTCCGCAGTCCAGCAGAAATCAAACTGCTCCCCTTTTTCAAGCCGCTGAATTCCGCGTTTGTTTGAAAACTCGCCGTATTTTTCTCTGCCGTCATTTACGCCGAACCACGGCTCAATGCAGACGTATGGCGCGCCGGGCTTTGCCCAAATGCCGAGAAAAGGTGTTTTGCCGAATGATACTTTTATTTTTCGTTTAAGATTCGGGCTGTTTATTGTAACATATTCAGACTGAACATTCGAAAGAATAAGCGCATCGGGTTCAAAAATCTCTTTAGTGATGGTAATTGTTTTTTCATTGTCAAGAAGCGGGAACTTTTCGGGGATAATGAGATTGTCAGAAGAAATACGCTCAGTGCTAAGTGTTTCATTCTTTTCAAACTCTATTGTATCGCCGACTTCGCAATTAAAGCCGGGATGGGCACCGAACGAAAAGAACATTTCGCCGTTATTCATATTTTTTACGGTATGAGACGCTTTAAGCATATTCCCGTCAAGTTCATAAGAAACAATCAGTTCAAATTCATAAGGGTATTGTTTCAGTGTTTCTTCATTGCTACTCAATGAAAAAACAACTTTTGATTTTTCCTGAGAAACGAGTTCAAACTCTTTTTTTCTTGCAAATCCGTGTTTCTGAAGCCGGTAGTCTTTACCGTTTACGGTAATCGTATCGTTTATCACCTGACCTACAACAGGGAAAAGTATCGGTGCCTGACCTGACCAGATTTCTTTATTGCCGAACCAGATATACTCCGTGCCTGTTTTCTTTGATTTAAAAGAATGCAGTTCAGCTCCCAGAGAATTTACCTCTGCGGTATATTTATCATTTTCTATTTTATAAAACAAAATTGACCTCCTGCATAAACAATCGCCATACGCTATAACAGCGCATGGCACATTGGATTAGATTACATATATTCTTCCGCAAGTTCCATAAGGCTGAAACCGAAAGCGGCGCTCAGAATGAGAGCCAGAATAAAAATAAAAATTCCGATAATCAATGAGCAGAAAAATGAACGCGCATAATTTCTGCGGTTAAGGTTTTCATCGCTGAAGCAGAAAACAAGAAGAAGAATAAAACCGATAACGGGAATCGAAAACAGAATATTATAGCCGACATAAGCCCTGGGGCTGAGCAGCTTATATTTTTGCGAATCATTCTGTTGTGAAACGGGAGCACTGTAAACCTGCGGCTGAGGATATGTCACGGGTTCCTGCATGACGGGAGCAGGTGTGGCAGGCGCCGCCGCTTCAGAAGCGTTTTCGGGAATATTCTGCGCAACGGGCTGACCGCAATTTGTGCAGAACTTATCATCCTGAGTTAAAACGGCATTACAATTAGGGCAATTCATATTATTCCTCCAAAATTCAATTTTAAATAATAATACATTTATTTAATGATAAAGTCAATTGATTGCAATATTTATGTTGAATGACTCCTAATCAAGTGTTATAATAATAAAAAAATATAAAGGTTGATAATATGAAAATCCAGGGTGTTCTTTTTGATATGGACGGAGTTCTGATTGACTCCGAGCCTTTTATTCTTGAAGCGGCAATTCAGGGGCTTAAACAATTCGGAGTAAACGCGCAGCCGGATGATTTTACACCTTATATCGGCGCGGGAGAAACAAAATATCTGGGCGGACCCGCTGAAAAATACGGTGTTGATTTTAAACCCGAAATGAAAACTGTGGTTTACGCAATTTACGCCGATATTCTCAGACAGCATACCGACGCAGTTTATGATGGTGTTTTTGAAGTAATCAGTTATGTTAAATCAAAATATAGAGCGGCTGTCTGTTCCGCCGCGGATTTAATAAAAGTTGAACATAATCTCAGCGCAATAGGCGTTACACCTTCGTTTTTTGACGCTCTTGTAACCGGAAGCGATGTCACACGGCAAAAGCCTTTCCCCGACATTTTTCTCAAAGGCGCTGAACTTATAGGTATTGCACCCGAACAATGCGTTGTTGTTGAGGATTCAATCAACGGTATTAAAGCCGCAAAAGCGGCAGGCGCTTTAAGTGTGGGAATAACGACTTCTTTCTCTGCATTGGAACTCATAGAAAAGGCAAACCCCGATTATATTCTTGACAATATAAAACAACTGCCCGACATTCTTGAAAAAATAAAATAATCGCAAAAATCCCGACAATCGTGTCGGGATTTTTTAATCAATAATTGAAAGTTTTTTTAAGCCAGGTCACGCACAAATCAACCCAGCCGTTTATATGTGCATTATATTGCGCGTCTTCCTCTTTTGAAAAAACAACTTCGTTCGCAAGCGAAAAGCCGTGATAACCTTTTGAGAAAATGTGCATTTCAAAATCAACGCCTGCTTTTTCAAGAGCGTCGGCATAGCGAAGAGAATTTTCAATCGGAACACAACCGTCTTCCCGGCTTGAAACAATAAATGTCGGCGGTGTTTTGTCATCAACATATTCATCAACCGACGGAACGGGTTCTGCAAGAACATCGCCGATTGACGAAAGAATGCAGGGGTAGCAAAGAACAGACGCGTCGGGTCTTACTCTGCCCATCGAGCTGAGAGCAGCGCAAAGATGACCGCCTGCCGAAAAGCCGATTGCCGCCACTTTATTTGTATCAATGCGCCACTTTTCCGAATTGCCCCTTATAGTTTCAAGCGCTTCTTCGGCGTCGTTGAGAGGGTTCGGGAATGCCGCTCTGCCTTTGCCGATTGAATAACGCAGAACAAAAGTGTTATAACCTTTTGCTGCAAAAGCCATAGCGACGGGTTCAGCCTCTCTGTCGGAGCAGAAATTATATCCGCCGCCGGGAATAACAAGCATGGCGGGCCGGTAATTCCAGTTAGGCATTTCCGGCGAACTGTCAAGAATATATGCGGTAAGAGTGACGCCTTCATTTGTAAGGTTCAATTTTTCCGTTTTCATTTTTTTCGCCTTATTTCAGAAAGATTTTGAAAGTTTTGATTTCAAACGGGTCAATTTCAAATTCTATGTTGTTCCCGTCAAATGTTTCAAACGCAGTATCTTCTCTTTCAAGAAGGTTGCATTCGGTCATATTATCTATCTGAGCAAAGAAACTAACCTGAGTTTTTGTTCTTCTGCCTGTTTTTTCAACAAAGCGGAGAATATAAGCCTCTTCATCCTCACACTTTTTAAGCGCTTCAAGAAGAACATTGTTTGCCGAAACAGAAATAAACGATTTTTTGACTTCGCCTGCCGATTGTGCTGAAATACCGACCGGAACAAACGGGTTGTTCAGTTCAAGACCTCTTGTTATTGTGTCGGCCTCTTTCCAGTTGTTTTTATGCGGATAGAGGGAATATGTAAAATAATGGTCTCCCCTGTCTGACTGCGGGTCGGGATTCATCGGCGCTTTGAGAAGGGTTATTATCATCCTCTGTTTATCAACCTCAAAACCGTATTTGCAGTCATTGAGTATTGTAAGACCGTAACCGTCTTCACTCATATCGATAAAATTATGGGCGCCTACTTCAAATTTAGCCTTGTCATAAGGGTTATGACGGTAGTTTGAACTTTCAATCGTGGCATAAGCAATATCACGCGTGAATTTCTGTGCTTTGATATCAATGTCAAAACCGACTTTGAGAAGTTTCTGCTTTTCATGCCAGCTGATAAATGTGTCAAAGTCAATGCGGTCAAGGTCATTATAGATAATAATGTTCTGTTTTACGGTTGAGTGTATAATCTGCTTTGAAATTGTAACGCAGGTGAAAACATCGCCTTTTATCACGCTTTCAACCTTACCGCCCTGTGTTGCGAATTCACGGTCAACGTAGGTAGCGACAATATCCCAGGCATCATATTTGCCGGGAAGGTCCTCAAAAATACGGAAAACATTACCGCTGCCGGAAAGAACTTCGCGGTTGTTTTTCTTGTCAAATATTGAAACGAGTTCCGCTCTGTCATCAAACACAAGCGAGAAATTGTCATTTTCAACATCTGCAATGCTGATTTTCTCAGCCGCAGGAGCACCGGCAGGTTTGCTGTAATAAACTTTAAAGCCCACGGCGGGAACATCTTTTGCAACAAAAGTCAGAACTTTTGTGCCGTCGAGTTTTGTGTATGCCTGAACGGGAATCTTTTTGCCGCATGGGCTGAAAATCTCAACATCCTCATAAGGAAGTTCAACCTTTGAAGTGGCGGCAACACCGAGCGAATTGAAAAGAGCGAACGGCTTGCCGTATTTTTCACTGCCGTCAATACTGCCTGCGATTGCGTTGAGCGCTTCGGTTCTTACCTGTTCGCCGATTAATATAATTCTCTCATATCTGTTGCACCAGTCTTTGAATACATCGGTAATATGCGAGCCCGGAAGACCGTCGTGGAACTGAGTTGTAAGAAGTTCCTGCCAGCCCTCGTTGAGTTTTTCAAGAGGATATTTATAACCGTATTTAACAGCTATTGATGCGAACATTTCCGCCTGCCTGTAAAGATTCTCACAGCGGCGGTTATACTTTTTAAGAAGGGCTTTTGTTGTGTGAACACCTCTGTGTTCTTCAAGATAAAGCTCGTCTTTCCAGGTGGGAATGTTTGTATCAGTCGCTTTCGCCTTCATTCTGCAAAGAGAATCTTCTATTTTGCTGATTTTTGTTTCAGGCAGACCGGGAAATTTATTGTAGCGTTTGGCGTATTCAAGCATTTCGGTGTCAACACCGCCGCCGCCGTCGCCCCAGCCGTAGCAATACATTGACTCGCCTATGGTTGCTTTGTCAGTGTATCTCTGCCAGTTCATTTTAAGCGAATCGGCTTCAACCGTGCCTATAAAATGAGTGGGCGGAACAATTGAGAACACCTTTGAGCCGTCGGGGCCTTCCCACCAGAAAGTGCTGTATTGCCAGGGGTTTGTGTCGTTCCAGACACCCATTTTGTGGGTGACGAAGTATTCGACACCCGCTTTTTTAAGAATCTGGGGCATAGCGTAACTGTTGCCGAAAACATCGGGAACCCAGCAGGTTTTCGGTGTTATGCCGAAAGTTTTTTCAGCATAGCGAACGCCGTGAAGCAACTGACGAGTAAATGATTCGCCCGAAATTAGGTTGCAGTCGGGTTCAACCCACATAGCGCCGATATATTCCCACCTGCCCTCTTCAATACGCTTTTTGACCTGAGCGAACATATTGGGGTAGCGTTTTTCCATTTCAATATATGTCGGAACCGTGCTCTGCGAAAAGATGAAGTCTGGATATTGCTCCATAAGGCGAAGCATAGTTGCGTGTGTTCTGCCTAACTTGCGGATATACTCTTTATACCCCCACATAAACACTATGTCGAGGTGCGAGTTGCCTATTAAAGCAAGTGTGCCCTGTGAAGAATAATTAGGGTTTTTGTAAACTTTTTCAACAAGAATCTGTTTGGCAATTTTCAGCTCTGATTTGAACTCATCGCCTTCAAGGTCAAAATCAACATGCAGAAACGCCTCTTTTAACGCAGCCCTGATTATTTCGGCAAGACCTTTGTCAAGAACGGGCATAAATAAAGCGTTGAAAACCGCTTTGAAATCCCAGTAAACATCTTCAATTTCGGGATCAACCGCGCCGATAAACGAGCAGGAAAGAGTTTTTATTGACGGCTCGTCTGAATGCCAGACGAAGTATGACTCAATGTCAATGTCATAATGCTCTTCGCCTGTTGCGCAGTCTGTGAGAAGAACGGTGTTGCGGAAAGGGTCAAGCCCCTGATAGGGTTCACCGTTAATTGAAAGCAGGCTGTCGCCGCCGAAATAAATGTTGAGGGTAACCTTTTTACCTTTAAAACGCTCAGGCATATCAAACGAGTTTTTGAAAAACGCGCTCCAGCCGTTCTGCCCCCATTTATCGCCGACATTGATTTCTTTCCACTCATCATAGAAAAATTCATATTCTCCGGGCGCTTTATATATGCACTCTCTCATTTTCCAGGCTGGAATTGACTCAAGATCTGTGAAAATGCGTTTTTTGAGCATTTTGAGTTTTGTGCCGACAAGGTCATCAAAAGAGAAAATGCCTCTCTGTTTGCCTTTTGTTCCGTCACGCCAGTCATTTACATGGGCGTCCATTGCGTCAAGTGAAGCAACGGCGTCAAGGTCTTTTATCTCTGCCAAAAAATATCATCCTTTCACAATGCTTTTTTATAGTATAACATTGATAAAAATGCTTTTCAATAAATATTATAAAAATAATAATAAAAGCACCCTCAATCAGAGAGCACTTTTAAGCGTGTTATTTCACTTTTTCTTTGCGGGCTTTTTTCCGGTTGTTTTCTTTTTAAATGTTTTTTCCGGACCCACATCAAAATATTCTCCTAAACCGTATTTTTTTCTTAAATCCTTTGGAAAATAGTCTGCCGGTTCCATATAACCCTTTCTTCTTTCTGCCATAGTTAAATCCTCTTTTCACAATTAATAAGATATGCTTCTATACACATCTTTTTATCAGAGGTTATTAAAACATAACAAGTGTCCGATAATCAGTGCAGAAGCCTGGTTTTTTAGACTATTTATTAAGATTAACGGTATTCAAGCCGAAAATAACGGCAAAAAACGAAATGAGTCTGGAAAAAAATCCGCTGTCAACTTTTACAGTCAGCGAGTTGTTCGCCGGTGAATTGACAAGATTGCCGTTTTTATCCACAATTGCCGCTGAATATTTATATTCATTCCCAGTCAGCTGTCCGGTAACATATTCCGCTTTTTTCTCTGCTTTTTCACCGACGGGGTTGCCGTTATGATACCACTGAATAAAATACCCGTCGGGCAAATTATTACAAAAAGCAGTCATTGAAACTTTATAGTTGTATTTAACCGTTCTGCCTTGGGGAACCGTAATTTCAGCGTGTTTTGCAATAAAGAGATTGTTTGCATCTTTGTCAAACACTTTTTTGCAGCTGTCGCAAACTCCGTCGCCGTTTTTATCGCTGTGAGGCAGAAGACCGAATTCAATATGCTCTGTTTCAATTACATTTGCGCATACAGAGCAGTAAACTGTTCTGTCACAGCCGCCTTTTATTGAGCAGGTTGAATCAACGCTGTTTTCAAAAACAGGTTCCGAAGGTCTATGCGCAGCAGGAATAACAGTGCCCGTTTCCGCTTTGCCGCATTGCGGGCAATGCCAATCACCCGTATATCCGTCGGTTTCGCAGGTTGATTCCGAGACGTTTTCAACAACAGCGTTTTCGTGAGTACAAGCGGTGTAAATATTTACAAAAACATTTCCGCCGTATTGATTCATGTCTACCCACTGATTGTTTTCGGCGTAAAAAAAGCTCTGACCTTCTGCCGATGTGTATTCAATGTTGTCTCTTTCGAATATTTTCTGAGAATTGCCGTATTGAGTTTTTGACTCAGCAGGCATATACGCGCTGCCTTCTGCGACATTCAATGTAACAACAACAGAATAAGTCTTATCTTTTTCAAGTCTTATTGTTTGTGTTGCTCCGATATTATGATAACCTCTGTTTTCAATTCTTTTGTTCGCGTTAAATATAAGATTCCCGCTTTCAGGTGATGAAAAACTTTCACTCAGTTCATATATTCTGACATCTGTGTCTGCGCCGCTGTTTTCGGCAAAGAAACCGATTCCCGAAAGATTTTCGTTCGATTTCATTTTATAAATATTTGCGAATTTTATCTGAGCCGGGTTGTTCTCATTAAAATAAAGTTTGTTATAAGGCGCGGCGTTATATGTGTAAATAAAATCGTAGTCTGTTTTTTTAACGGTGAACCCGCAGAAATCCTCAAAAGAGGGTTCATAATAAGAAATCCAGTAATAACCGTTATCTGAATCATCCTCACCCCATGTTCCTTTAACCAGCCAGGCTCCGTCTCCGGCAGGGTCGCCCTTGAAGTAATCTTTTGAAAATGAATCATCCCAGCCCGCTATGCTGACGGTGTGATTTGACAAATTATCTTTACCGCTGTAATAGGCGTAAACAGTGCCGTTTTCTTCTTCGGTTTCATTATAATTACCCGTTTCGGAATAATAACTTACCTGAGCGGTTCCGTTTTCGATAATCCACTCCTTAATCGCGTTATTGTCAAACGGTAAATAACAGAACCCATCAATGACAAGACCGTTGTTTTTGTAATAATCCGCGCTGTCATATAACTCAACGTCAACGGGGTTGTTATAATCAAAAGGAAAATCGGCGTCATTTACTATTCCGCAGCCCTTGACGAGACTGCTCGCCACATAAATATCATAACCGCCGTTTGAATAAGGTGTGTATCCGCCGTAAGGCTTTATGTATTCGCCCGAATTAACATCGCCGGGAATGTCGGAATCATCATAAGCGGTCCATATTAAATGAGCATAGGAGAAACGGGCTTCATCAAGCGGAATTAATCCCCGTTTTACGGCATTTGATTCAAGCACACTCGCGGCAGAAACAGCCCAGCAGGTGCCGAGACTGCCTTGATTTTTTACAGGGGTTACACAGCCCGAGTCACGGCTGTCATATTCCGAAGGCAGTGAACCGCTTTTTCTTGACCCGCTTTTTGAAAAACCTGTTTTGTCAAACAATTCAACCGTATTGCCGTCTGTATCTTCATAATGATAAGAAAAACCGACCCTGTCATAAACAATTGCGTATGAATTGAGTTCAAAGCGTTTATTGCCGTTTTGCGCAAAAGCAAAAACAGCCGATGACGAAATAATTATTGTGAAAGATGTAATAATTGAAATCAGTTTTTTCATAACATTTCTCCGAAACGGAATTATTAATTGAATTATATATTATATGAAATTATATTTCAATACAAAAAGAATACCGCATTCTTTTTACGGAATGCGGTGTAAATAAAATATTTTTATTCTGTAAACAGCGGAGTTGAATAATATCTGTCACCGCTGTCGGGGAGCAAGGCGACAATGGTCTTGCCTTTGTTTTCAGGCTTTTTCGCCAGTTCAAGTGCCGCATAGAGCGCCGCGCCTGAAGAGATACCGACCGAGATACCTTCTTTTTTTGCGAGCAGTTTCGCAGTTTCAAAAGCGTTTTCATTCTGAACGGGAAAAACCTCATCATAAACCGATGTGTTGAGCGTGTCGGGAACAAAGCCCGCGCCTATGCCCTGAATTTTATGTGAGCCCGCTCTGCCTTCCGAAAGAACGGGAGAATCGGCAGGTTCAACCGCAACAACTTTTACAGTGGGCTTTTTCTCTTTGAGATATTCGCCTGTGCCTGTTACCGTGCCGCCCGTGCCGACGCCGGCAACAAAAATGTCAACACTGCCGTCTGTGTCATTCCAGATTTCCGGGCCTGTTGTCGCTTTATGAATCGCGGGGTTTGCAGGGTTTACGAACTGACCGGGAATAAAGCCGCCGGGAATCTCATTTGCGAGTTCTTCCGCTTTGGCAATAGCGCCTTTCATACCCTTGGCGCCTTCGGTGAGAACTATTTCGGCGCCGTATGCTTTAAGAATGTTTCTGCGTTCAACACTCATCGTTTCGGGCATTGTGAAAATCGCTCTGTAACCTTTTGCGGCGGCTATTGCAGCAAGGCCGATGCCTGTGTTGCCGCTTGTGGGTTCAATAATAACCGAATCTTTGTTGATAAGGCCCTTTTGTTCCGCGTCATCAAGCATGGCTTTGGCAATTCTGTCTTTGACACTGCCTGCGGGGTTAAAGTATTCAAGTTTGACAATAACAGTCGCTTCGAGACCGAGTTCCTTTTCAATGTTTACCGGCTCAACCAGCGGTGTGTTGCCTATAAGTTCGAGTGTGCTTTTATAAATCTTTGACATTTTATTATCCTCCGGAAATTATTTAATTGAATTAAAGCCGTTTTCAAGGTCGGCAATTATATCGTCTATGTGCTCTGTTCCTATTGAAAGGCGGATTGTGTTTTCGCCTATGCCCTGGTCAAGCAGTTCGCTTTCGGAAAGCTGCGAGTGTGTTGTTGACGCGGGATGAATAACAAGAGATTTAACATCGGCAACATTTGCGAGAAGTGAGAAAATTTTAAGATTGTCAATAAATTTCCACGCTTCTTCTCTGCCGCCTTTGATATCAAATGTGAAAATCGAAGCGCCGCCGTTCGGGTAGTATTTTTTGTAAAGAGCATTGTCGGGGTGACCGGGAAGCGAGGGATGATTAACCTTTTCAACAAGCGGATTGTCTGAAAGATATTCAACAACCTTTTTCGCATTTTCAATATGCCGTTCAAGGCGGAGCGAAAGTGTTTCTACACCCTGAAGAAGAAGGAACGCGTTAAAAGGTGAAATCGCCGCGCCGGTGTCGCGCAGAAGAATTGCCCTGATGTATGTAACAAACGCAGCAGCGCCGACTGCCTGCGCGAATGAAACGCCGTGATAACTGGGGTTCGGCTTTGCGATGGGCGCGTATTTTTCTGCGTTTGCAAGCCAGTCGAATTTACCCGAATCAACAATTATTCCGCCTAATGTTGTGCCGTGACCGCCGAGGAATTTTGTTGCCGAGTGAACGACAATATCCGCGCCGTATTCAATCGGTCTTAAAAGGAAAGGCGTCGCGAAGGTGTTGTCAACAACAAGGGGAATGTTGTGTGCGTGCGCGATTTTTGCGAGCGCCTCAATGTCGGGTATGTCGCTGTTCGGGTTGCCCAGACTTTCGGCGTAAATTGCCTTTGTTTTTTCGTTGACTGCCGCTTCAACTTCTTCAAGGTTGTGGATGTCAACAAAGGTTGTGTCAATTCCGTAATTGGGAAGAGTGTGAGCCAGAAGGTTGTAACTGCCGCCGTAAATTGTTTTCTGTGCAACAATGTTTTCGCCTTTCCGGGCAAGAGCTTCTATTGTGTATGAAATTGCCGCAGCGCCCGATGCAAGGGCAAGAGCCGCAACGCCGCCTTCAAGAGCGGCAACTCTTTTTTCAAGAACATCCTGCGTGGAGTTTGTAAGCCTGCCGTAAATGTTGCCCGGGTCTGCAAGGCCGAACCTTGCGGCTGCGTGCTCTGAATTGTGAAAAACATAAGAAGTGGTCTGATAAATGGGAACCGCTCTGGAATCGGTTGCGGGGTCTGCCTGTTCCTGACCTATGTGAAGCTGTAATGTTTCAAACTTATAATTACTCATTTTAAAATCTCCTTTTATTTTAGTATCTGATTGTATATTTGTAAACAAAAAAATCGGAAGTTTTTTCAAACTCCCGGGCTTACGGCTATACAATTACCGATGTCAGTTTCAACATCGCGCAAAACAGGGGCAGGCGAAACCGAACGCCTCAACCCCGACCGCATTACAAGCCCGGGAGTTAAGCATTCGCCAACACATATAAGAATAACTTGTGTTAAACATTATATTTTCGCCTCCTATCATTTATCTGTTGTTCGGATTATATCACCTATCACCTACTATGTCAATAGGTTTTTAGAAATTTTTTATATTTTTTTCTTGATTGACCTATCCGCCTTGCGGTATAATAGGTAAAAAGGAGGCAGAACAATGATTTCGACAAGAGGCAGATACGCCATAAGAATAATGCTTGACATAGCTGAAAACTTTGAAGGTGGTTATATTCCTTTAAAAGATATTGCCGAACGCCAGGAGATTTCAAAAAAATACCTTGAAATAATCGTCAGAGATCTTGTAAAAGCAAAATTACTTGACGCCGCAAGCGGAAAAGGCGGCGGATACAAACTCTCGCGCAAGCCGGAAGAATACTGTATCGGTGAAATAATTGAAATTACTGAAGGCACCCTCTCCCCTGTTGCCTGCCTTGAAAACCCCGAAATGAACTGTCCGAGAGCGCAGAACTGCAAAACTCTTCCGATGTGGAAAGAGTTTGACGCCCTTGCGCGCAACTATTTTTATTCAAAAAAACTAAGCGATTTATTATAATAATCAATAAATTCTTGCAAGCGGAACAATTATTGTATATAATTATTTAAAACTGTTAAAAGGAGAAAAATTATGGATTACAAAGCAAAAGCGGAAGAAATAGTCAAAAAGATTAAAAGCGACAAAAACATCAAAGCGGATTTTGAGAATAATCCCGTCAAAGTGATTGAGAGTTTTCTGGGCGTTGACCTGCCTGATGACGCGGTCAACAAGGTTATTGACCTTATCAAGGCAAAACTCACAGCCGACACTGTTAAAGATGTTGCCGGCAAACTCAGCAGCATTTTAGGAAAAAAAGACTGAAAAGCAAAAAATGACTGCCGCAGGTTTTAAAAAACCTGCGGCAGTTTTTATGTTTAAATCCATTTTATTTAACAAAGAAGAACATAGCCGAAAGCACGCTCATAAGCGCGGCGAGGAGTTTTGCGCCTATTACGGCAAAGGTCGCTTCGCCCTTTGAAATATCGCCGAGGGTTGAAATTGTTGAGCCGTCTTTGAGAGCCTGCTCCGCTACAGTATAAGTAAAAGTGCTGTATGTTGAAAGGTCGCTTTCATCAAGGTCGATGACCCTGACGCCTCTGTTAAGCGTGTTGCCGTATGAATGATAAGTGCAACCGCCGGTGTTTACTATATCTATACCGTCAACAGTGATTTTATAGCTGTTTGTGTGGTCGTGACCCGAGAAAACGGCAACAACATCGCCCGCCTCCTTTATTGCGGCAAGCTGACCGTAGTCACGATAATTCGGGCAGGGAAATTCAAGCAGAAAGCCTTCCTGAATTGAGCCGAGTTTGGGAAGATAAGTGTAATATTTCTCATTGCCGTCAATGTCTTCAAATGTTTTTCCGGCATCGCCGAGATTTACGGGCGATGAAATAAACAGGGCGTCGGCGGATTCCTGCATGACAATATGCTGGAACATCATTGCGGGCACGGGCTTGCCGCCGTTTTCTTCCTTTAACTGCGAAGCAACATTTTTATACCAGTCAAGTTCATCGGGATGAATTCCGTCATAACCCTTATCCTCATTTTCGTTGGGATAATAGGCGTTGGAATCCATCATATAAAGATTGTATTCAACCTTGCTTCCGTCATTGCTGTATATGGGCAGATTGTGCTTTGCAACGCCCGAAACATCAGGGTCCGCATCATAGGCGAGGCAGTATTCGCCGCCGTATCTCTGATACATTTCAAGAAGGCGCTGTCTTATGCCCACACTCTGCTCCGTTTTATTTTCCTGACCGTCGAACATCTGCTGATGGTCATGGTTGCCGAAAACAAAAGTGAAATAAGTTTTCGCGTCAACAAAAATTGAGCAGAGTTCTTCAATTGCAGCTTCTTTGTCTTCAGCGTCCGCCACGCAGTTGTCGCCGCCGAGAACAACAATATCGGGCTTCAGTTCAGCAAGCATTTCTTTAATGAACTCTTTTGTTGTGGCGTTAAGTGGGTAAACATCCTGAACATCCGAAAGATGAACAATTCTGAATTTGCCTTCGGAATTGAATTTAAGAACCTTTCCTGAAGATTCAGCCGACGCAAAAGCGCCGAAACAGCCCGCAACAAGAACAGCGGCAAGAATTAAAGAGATTGTTTTTTTCATAATTTCCTCCTGAATCAAATAATATCATCAACGGTAATTGTCATCATATCTTCTTTTGTGGGCAGAGGCATTGAAGACACTCTCATAGCCTGCCGCGTGACAATGCTTTCAAAAAGATTTCTTATGTCGCGGGCGTTCGCGAAATTCTCATTTTTGTTGAGAACCATTTTGCAGATTGTATCAACAATGCACTCGAAGGTTTCATCGTCATAAGTGTATTCGTATTTCTCACACATATTCTCGAAAATTCTTATGAGTTCGTCTGAGGTGTAGTCCTGAAAGTTGAAATATTTATTGAATCTTGAACGAAGGCCCGGGTTGCTGTTTATAAAAACTTCCATTAAATCGCGGTAGCCGGCGACTATTACAACAAACGAGTCTCTGTTGTCTTCCATCGCTTTCAGAAGGGTGTCAATCGCCTCCTGACCGAAGTCATTGCCGTCTTTTGTAAGCGTGTAAGCCTCATCGATAAACAGAACGCCGCCCATAGCCTCCTGAATTTTCTCCTGAGTTTTAATCGCGGTCTGACCGACATAACCGGCAACAAGGTCCGCACGGTCAACCTCAACAAGGTGGCCTTTTTCAAGAATACCGATTTCACGGTAAAGCCCCGCGAGAATGCGCGCAACAGTTGTTTTACCTGTGCCGGGATTGCCCGAGAAAACAAGATGTAACGAAACGGGAACAGACTGCATACCGATTTCACGGCGCATTTTCTGCATTTTCACAAATCCGATAAGGCTTTCGACATCTTTTTTTATTTCATCAAGACCGATAAGCGAATTGAGTTGAGCCATCAGGGTTTCGAGGCTTTCATGTGAACTGTCTTTTGCCTGTTTTTGTTTTTTCGGCTCCCCTGCCGAAAGCGTTACGGCTTTCTGCTCTTTTTTTGCAGGCTTCTGAATACCGAGAAAATCGGGCCAGTATTTGCGGGCAAGCCTTTTTGCCGAGACGTCCTGTTTTGAAACAATCTTTTTATCGGTAATGACAAGGTAGCGCGAAATCGCTTTAATCAGCCAGACTCCGAGCCGGTAATAATCCTGACGGCTTGATAGAACAAAGCGAAATCCGCCCCAGTTGCCGTTGAGCCTGAAAAGATAAATCTCATTGGTGCCGGGCTTGCCGTTGATAATCAGGTCATCGGCTGTTCGCAGAGAACAGAAATCGAAAACGGTGGTTGTGCCATCGGCAGTTTCAAAACTGACCGCGGGCTGAACCTCGTTGTTTATGAGTTCCGCCGTTGATTCAAGCATCTCTGACATTGTCGCCTGCATAAAGTTTGATTTGTAGCCGTGAAAAAAGATGTTCATTTTTCCGTTTGCGCAGCGGTCCGGAATCTCATCGTTAAAATCGCTTATATGCACAAACGCGGCGTTGTCAAAAGAAACATAGTTTGAATCGTCTTCGGGGTTAATGCCGTATTTCTGACATATTTCATTGTCAACATAATAATCGTTATAACGAACGGCTTTGTCTTTGAGAAGACCGTTGCGCCACATAAGATCTGACCATTTTGACAGGAGAATAAGCAGGTTAAAGTCGAATGCCACATCTATAACCATTGAGTAAGGCCCGATATTCACCGTGTGGCTTTCGGGGTTTGCCGTAACATCAAAAGGCTTTGAGGCATAGTCAATAAGATCGTAATCTTTGAAATTGCCGATATAGTCGTCAAGATGGCCGTTGAAAAGAAAACGGTTTCTGGCGCTGAGATAAAAAAACTTTTTGCTGCTGCCAAGGGGCAGGTTTTTAAGGTCAAAGGTTTCTCCGGTTTCGGAATAGGTGCACCTTTCGGGAATAAAAAGATAAAGTTCTCTGCAATCCTCACCGTTGACCGATTTGAAGGTGTCGGATTTACTGCCCTGCTCAAGAATCAACTCATTGAGCAGAGTAGAGGGAATTTCATCAACATTGTAATAATAACGGTAAAAACCGAAGGTATCTGCTTTCATCAGTGCCCCCTAAACCTTCTGTTGTAAACTACATAAAAATACAAGATATAGTATATCACAACAGTTTTAATGTTGCAATAAAAAATACATATTTTTATAAAATATCCGGCAGGAATCAAGCCCGCCGGATAAAATCAATTATTTTCGTTTATATATGCAGCAACTTTTTCAAAACATAATCTTAAATCGGTTTCGGCAGTTGAAACAATCTGCTCAAACGGCAGGTGTTTCTCATTGGATTCAAACACGGCATCAAGCCCGTAACGGCGGTAATCATCAAGTTTTGAGATGCCGACAGCGGCAATTACCGGTTTGCCGTGCGACCTGTTTATTATGCCGTCAATCACTTTGCCCGAAAAACTCTGGGAGTCAAGCGAGCCTTCGCCGGTAATTATATAATCCGCTTCTTTTGCAGCATTTTCAAATTGAGCGAGGTCAAGAACTATCTCAATGCCTCTTCTGAGTTTTGCGTTACAGAAAGCGATAAAGCCTGCGCCCATTCCGCCTGCAGCGCCCGCGCCGCTCAAAGAAGAAACATTTTTGCCGTATTTTTCAAGAACACAGGCAATATGCCTCAGACCGTTGTCAAGCATAACCACCTGTTCCGGAGACGCGCCTTTCTGCGGGGCATAGACATAAGCCGCTCCTTTTTTGCCGAAAAGCGGATTTGTGACATCGCAGAGAACGGTTATGTCATAAGTTTTGCCGAATGTGATGTCGGCAATTTCGCTGAGTGACGCGCCTGTGGGAATAAACTCTTTGCCGTCTTTATTGAAGAATTTTGTGCCGATAGCCGCCGCCATACCGCAGCCGCAGTCATTTGTTGCGCTGCCGCCTATGCCGATTATAAACTTTTGAGCCCCCTGCTCTTCAGCCTTTTTTATCAACTCGCCCACACCGTAAGTTGTGGTATCAGCCGCGCTTTTCGGGTTTGCGAGAGGCAGCCCGTTTGCCTGTGAAGACTCAATAACCGCGGTTTTTCCGCACAGAAGAAACTCTGCTTTCACCTTCTGAAAATTCGGTCCGGTTACTTCGCAGGGTATTCTTTTGCCACCGCTTATGTTTTCAAAACAGTCGAGTGTACCCTCGCCGCCGTCGGCAACGGGGATTTTTTTAATCTGCGCAGAAGGTATTACTTTATTTATTTCTTCTTCGGCAATATCCGCAACCCGAGTTGCGCTCAGTGTGCCTTTGAAACTGTCGGGAACAATTATTATTTTCATAAAATTACCTTGAGCGTTTTGATTTCAAACGGTCTGAATTCAAGACTGACGCTTCTGCCGTCAAGGGTAAGGGGCTCATCGTTTTCTTCCATAAGATTGCACTCGTAAACTTCTTTTGCGTCAACGCCGAGTGTAATTGCGCAAGGCGTTTTTCTGTTCCAGGTTTCATACAATCTTATAATCAGCGCGTCGCTGTCTTCCGCCTTTTTGACAGTTTCGATTATTATGTTCTTTTTGTCTGCTTTAACAAGCGAAAACTCACTGCCTGCACCGTCTTGTTTTTCGGGTATTCTGACGCAATAAAACGGAACATTGAGGCTGTATGCCTCCTGAACAACATCCGATGTGCTGACAGGGCCGCTGTGCGGGAACAAAGCATAAGTGAAGGTATGACGCTCTCTGTCCTGAATATGATTGGGCATAACCTGACTTCTGAGCATTGAAGGTTTTATTCTGCCGTCTTTTACTGTCCAGCCGTATTTGCAGTCATTTAGAACGGAGAAGCCGAAACCGTTATCCGAAAGATCCGCCCATTTATGGCCGCAGACTTCAAACTGAGCGTAATCCCATGTTGTGTTTCTGTGAGTTGTTCGCTCAATATTGCCGAACTGAATGTCAAATGTAGCGGTCGAGGCGTTAACATCAACGGGGTAATCGCCTTTGAGAAGAACCTTTTTCTCCTGCCAGTCAACATCATAAACAATGTCAATTCTTACTGTGTGCGGGTAGAAAATATAATACTGAGTAATTGTTGAGAGATTATATTTACGCACTATCTTAACAACTGTGCGAACAGGTCCGCTCTCAACCACTTCTTTGCTCTGAACATCATTGACAATATCATATTTTTCGCCGTAATAGCATTTTATATCCCAGGCGTCATCGCTGTGCGGAATATCCTGATAAGCGAACAGCCTGCCGAGCGTTTCGCCCTCGGGAGCAACATATCTGCCGCTTTCTTTATGGTAAAGCGAAGCGATATTCATATCGGCGTCAAAACGGAAAATATAATAATCATTTTCGGCGCCGTCTGTATCTGCATAATATGATTTTTCTGCGGCGGTGTATCCCTCTCCCGTGTTGAACACTTTGAAGCCTTTTGACGGAACATTCTTTGCAAGAAAGGCAAGTTTTCCGTCATAAGTTTTCTGTGAGGGCATAAGGGAGCCGTCGGAATCATAAACAGCAGTGTTTTCATTTACAGTGTTGGTTATCGCAACATCCGTGCGTTCAAAGCCCAATGTGTTTTCAACAACAAATGCTTCGCCATTTGTTGTCGCTTTAAGCGCAACGGATTTCGCGGCGGAATCAGCCATAGTTTTGCCTTCCGACAGAAGTTTTAAATATTCTTCTTTTGAATCCTCATAAACTGCCGCTATTGAAGAACCGGGAATAATATCGTGGAACTGGTTGATAAGTATAATTTTCCAGCCTTCAAGCAGTTCGTCATAAGGATATTCGCCCGTGCCGAAAATGTTTGCCGTTTCGGCAAGGGTTTCAATGTCGTGATAAAGCAGTTCGCTTTTTCTGTTAAATCGCTTGTTGCGTGACTGTGACGTAAGAGTGCCGCGGTGGAATTCAAGGTAAAGCTCCCCTGCCCATTCGGGAAGATACGGGTTGTCTGCGACATCTTTTCTGAGCCTGTCAAAGAAATCGCGCGAAAACTCCATTTTAACCTCGGGGCAGCCGGGAACACCTTTTGACATACGAAGCCCGCATTCAATCTGACCTCTTGTCGGTCCGCCGCCGCCGTCGCCGTGTCCGAAACTCATAAGAACATTGTTGTTAAGGTCTTTGTTGCTGTATCTGCGCCAGCCGCCTATGACAAGGTCGGGACGGAGATGAGCGTTGTAGGTTGTAGTCCAGCCATTGTCATCACAACTGAGACTCGGAATAAAATGAGAGAGAATTTTTGTGCCGTCGATACCTTTCCAGTTAAAGGTATCAAACGGGAATTTGTTATATTCGCTCCACGAAATTTTCGTAGTCATAAAATAGTCTATACCCGAAAGTTTCATAATCTGGGGCAGAGCGCCGCTGTAGCCGAAAACATCGGGCAGCCAGAGAATCTTGTTGTCTTTGCCGAATTCTTTACGGAAAAACCTTTTGCCGACAAGGAACTGACGCACAAGCGATTCGCCTGATATAACATTTGTATCTGCCTCAACCCACATTCCGCCTTCGGGTTCCCACTGATTACGGGCAACTGCTTTTTTGATTTCGCTGTAAAGTTCGGGATAATCCTGCTTTACAAAATCATAGAGTTGTGCCTGAGATGACATAAACTTATATTCGGGATATTCCTTCATAAAGTTTATTACGGTGGCAAATGAGCGGCCTGCTTTCTGCCTTGTCTGTTTAACACGCCAAAGCCAGGCTGTGTCAATATGAGTGTGGCCGACGGCGGAGGTTACGGCGTCAAGGTGTCTGCCGTAAATGTTCTTTTGTAAATAATCACGCGCAGTCATAGCGGTTTCTTTGAATTTATCAAAATCGGCAGTTGAAAAGTCAATGAGATTTGCCGCCTTGTTGAGTTCTCTGATTATTTCAATACGGGGCAGGTCATCCGCGCCGTATGAATGCGCCGTTTCCCACGGAACGGCAAAATCGAAATAAAGGCTCCTCAGGTCTTTGTCTATTACCTTTATTGATGCGTTTAGCCTGACCGGCCCCCTGTATGACCAGTCGTCGCAATAGGCACTCAGAACAATGTCAAATGTTTCGCCGCCTTTTGCGGGGTCGCAGAGAAAAATGTATGTGTGATTATGGTCGATAGCCTGAACCAACCTGCCGTTGAGATAGACAATAAACTGTTCCGCGCTTGTTTTCCATCCCGAATCGGGATAAGGATTCAGCTCATAAATAACGGTTTTGCCTGCAAATTCGGGAGGAACGGTTACAGTCTGCTTAAAACGGCAATACTGTTCTCTTCTGCCCCAGTAATTGTCTTTTCCGAAAGGAACCCAATTGCCCTCGTTAATCTTTGAGGGGTCTGATTCGCCGTCGCAAAACATAAACTCTCCTGCGTCAACACTGCCCCTCCACATTCTTTCGGCAATTGTTTCGGTTAATTTTTTAAGCCTGTTGGCGAGCATTTCACGCTCATTGTTTTTATCAACAAAATCAATATCAAACCTTGACATAATTCCTCCTTATAGTGTTTAGGCGGGAGTAATCCCGCCGTTAATCATTGTTTTTGAATTATAAGAGTGACGCCGCGTCTTCATCGAGGAAGACGGTAACATCGGGGTGCTGCTGAAGAATTGACGCGGGGCATTTCGGAGTAACTTCGCCTTTTATCATATCATAAACAGCCTGCGCCTTTGCTTTGCCTGTTGCGATAAATATGATTTTACGCGCTTTCATAATAGAGCCTATGCCCATTGTCATTGCGTAACGGGGCATCGGAACATCATCAAAATAAATGGAGTTTGCTTTTATTGTGCTCTCAGTGAGTTTGATTTTATAAGCCTCGCCCGAAAACTCATCCGCAGGCTCGTTAAAAGCAATATGACCGTTTCTGCCTATACCGAGAAGCTGAATGTCAATTCCGCCTTTGTCTTCAATGGATTTGGCATACCTTGCGCTTTCGGCTTCGGGGTCTGTGTTGCCGTCAAGAAAATCTATATTTTCGGGCTTTAAGTCAACCTTTGAAAAAAGATTTTCATACATAAACATATAAAAACTGTTTTTATGTTCTTTGGGAAGGTCGCAATACTCGTCAAGATTGAATGTTTTTACATCTTTAAAAGAGACATTGCCCGCCTTGCATTGCTCTGCCATATAAGTATAAGTCGGAACGGGAGTGGCGCCCGTTGCGAAACCGAGAACGCAGGAGGGATTTTCGTTGATGTAATCAACATAGATTTTGCCTGCCGCCTCGCCGATTTCCTGCTCTGTTTTGTAAATTCTGATATCCATTAAAATTCTCCCCATTATTCTATTATTATTTCTTTATGCTGTTCTGACGAATCGTAAATCGCCTGCATAATTTTTGAAGTTTCGATTGCATAATCAATATAAGCCTGATTACGGCCGCCCGTCTGCACGCATTCTATGAAAGATTTAATTTCTTCATCATAGAAATTGTTGTGTGTTGAAACAACATCGGATGAAACCAGCGCGCCGTTTTTTGTGGAGTAAAGTTTGAAGTCGCCGCAATACTGAAGGCGTATGCCGGCTTTTGTGCCGATGAAGTCTATGTATGTTTCGCTCTCGCCTATGTTCTGAGCCCAGGCGCCGTTGAAACTGATTACGGGACCGTCTGTGCGGACAAGACCGACAACGCTGTCGTCAACATCATAAACGCCGTCTGTCTCGGCGGTTTCAGACGCCCACATACTTGTATAGACATAATCTTTTATGTTTTTGCCGAGTTTGCAGAACGCCTCGCCTGAAGCGGTCAGCGGTTTGGGCTCGCCGCAGCAATAAAGAATAAGGTCAATGTAGTGAACACCCCAGTCAATAAGAGCGCCGCCGCCCGAAACGGCTTTGTTTGTGAAGTCGCCGCCGATGCCCGGTATTGACCTGTGGGCGCGGAAACTTGCGTAAACATGATAAACCTCGCCGAGTTCGCCGTCATCAATGAGTTTTTTTATGTTGTTTACCTGTGTGCCGAACCTGTTGCACACGCCTATGTTGAGAATTTTACCCGTTTCGTGGGCAACCTGCTGCATTCTGAGCGCTTCCTCAAGGTTTTTCGCCGCAGGTTTTTCACTTAAAACGTGTTTGCCCGCCTTCATAAAATCAATCGCTATTACAGAGTGTAAATCGTTGTGAGTGCAAACCGAAACGGCGTCAAGTTCGGGGTCATTGAGAAAATCTTTATAATCAACAACCGCTTTGCCGCAGCAGTATTTTTCAACTGCCCCCTGCGCCCTTTCGGGAATAATGTCGCAGAAATACTTTATGTTGACATTGTCAAGTTTGAGGTAGGCGGGAATATGAGCGCAGTTTGCTATTGAACCGCAGCCTATGACGGCAACATTTATCTTTTCTGACATAGAAAACCTCCTGTAAAAGTCATTAACTAATATAATATCATAACAGTAAAAAAAGTAAATAAAGATTTTAAAAAAATATTGAAGATTTTTATTAATTTTGATATGATATTCTAAAAGTTGAAAAGGAGAATTATTATGGGCAGATTTCCTATCGGCGTAATTATTGACAGTTTCCGCACAGATACGGTAACGGCAGTAAAAAAAGCCTCTTCCGTCGGTGCTGACGGCATACAGGTTTATGCTACAAGAGGCAAAATGGCTCCCGAAAATTTGAACGCTTCAAAAAGGGCTGATTTCAGAAATCTTGTCGCAGACAACGGTCTTGTGATTTCCGCTCTCTGCGGCGACCTCGGCTGCGGTTTTGCAAATAAAGACAGAAACCCGGAACTTGTTGAAAAATCAAAAAGAATACTCGACCTTGCAAAAGAACTCGGCACCGATGTTGTAACGACTCACATCGGCGTTGTTCCGCAGGATAAAAATGTTGACAGATATAAAATAATGCAGGAGGCGTGCTCCGAACTTGCAGAATATGCCGACAGCGTTCAGGCGCATTTTGCCATTGAAACAGGCCCCGAAACATCGGCTGTTCTCAAAGAATTTCTTGACTCGCTCGATTCAACGGGCGTTGCGGTAAATCTTGACCCCGCAAACCTTGTTATGGTAACGGGCGACGACCCCGCGGGCGCAGTTTACAATTTGCAAAAATACATTGTTCACACTCACGCGAAAGACGGCAGACAGATTTTCTACAAAGACCCCGAAATCGTTTACGGCGTCAGAGAAGACCCTCTTGTTAAGGGGTCTTCATTTGAAGAGGTTCCGCTCGGTGAGGGCAGTGTTGACTGGAACAAATACCTTGCCGCTCTTGAAGATATAGGTTTTAAAGGTTTTCTCACAATAGAAAGAGAAGTAGGCGACAACCCTGAAAAAGACATAAGAAGCGCTGTTGAATTTCTTAAAAATCTCGGCTGCGGGAGGTAAACAATATGAAAATTTCCGTCAGCAGTTACAGTTTTTCACAACTGCTTAACAGCGGAGAACATACTCAGTTATCGCTTGTTGCGCTCGCAAAAGAAATGGGCTTTGACGCCATTGAATTCACCGACCTCTGCCCGCCCGACGGCGTGAGCGAGGATGAATACGCAAAGCGGATAAAAGCCGAAAGCGAGCGTGTCGGTCTGCCTGTTTCAAGCTACACCATAGGCGCGGATTTTATCAATGCACAAAGCATTGATAAAGAAATCGAGAGGGTGTGCAGAAAAGTTGACATAGCCTCCATTCTCGGCGTAAAAGTTATGAGGCACGACGCAACCTCGGGTTTCAGAGGCGGCGAAGCGAAATACAAGGGTTTCGATCAAACTCTGCCCCTGCTGATTAAAGGCTGCAAGGCTGTAACGGATTACGCGAAGCAATACGGAATATGCACCTGCGTTGAAAACCACGGGTTTTTCAGTCAGGAAAGCCTGCGCGTCGAAAAAATTGTTACCGGTGTTGCCGATGATAATTTCGGTCTGCTTATTGATATAGGCAATTTTGCCTGCGCGGATGACCCATCTCCCGTTGCGGTCGGCAGGCTTGCGCCATACGCAAAATATGTTCACGCCAAAGATTTTCACATAAAAAGCGGTAACGGCATAAACCCCGGCAGAGGCTTTTTCAGAAGCAGAGGCGGCAATTATCTGCGCGGCGCGATTATCGGGCACGGCGACATTCCCGTTTTTCAGTGCCTTTCAATACTCAAAAACAGCGGTTACGACGGGTATGTAAGCGTTGAGTTTGAAGGTATGGAAAACGCCCTTGAAGGAATTTCAACCGGGCTTGAAAACCTTAAATTTATGTTGAGTATTATATAACTCATTACCAACGGAGGCAGTTATGAAAACAACAGCAGTAAGAATTTACGGTAAAAACGACCTGCGTATGGAGAGTTTTGAACTCCCCGAAATAAAAGAAAGCGAAATACTCGCTAAAGTTGTTTCCGACAGTATTTGTATGTCTTCATACAAGGCGGCAATGCAGGGTGCGGGTCACAAAAGAGTTCCCGATGATGTTGCCGAAAACCCGACAATAATCGGCCACGAATTCTGCGGCGAACTTGTTAAAATCGGCGCAAAATGGGCAGGTAAATACAAGGCGGGCGACAAGTTTGTAATTCAGCCCTCCATAAATTACAAAGGCTCGCTTGACGCCCCCGGCTACTCGTTCAGATACATAGGCGGAGACGCAACATATATTATAATCCCCGAAGAGGTTATGATTATGAACTGCCTTCTGCCCTATGACAGCGACAATTATTTCTGCGGTTCACTGACCGAACCTCTTTCGTGCGTAATCGGCGCGTTTCACGCAAGTTACCACACCGAAAGAGGCAGTTACGAACATAAAATGGGAATAAAAGAAGGCGGCAGAATGGCTATTCTCGCGGGCGTCGGCCCAATGGGACTTGCCGCGATAGATTATATTATCCACTGCCCTCTTCGCCCTTCGGTGCTGATTGTTACCGACATTGACAATGCCCGTCTTAAAAGAGCCGAAGAACTTCTCACACCCGAAGAAGCGGCGAAAAACGGAATAAAACTTTCTTATGTGAATACGGCAGATGTCGATGCGCCCGACGAATATCTCAAAGAACTTGCGGGCGGAGCCTTTGACGATGTTTTCGTGTTCGCTCCCGTTGCCTCTGTTATTGAAACGGCGGATAAAATGCTCGGAGCGGACGGCTGTCTCAATTTCTTCGCGGGCCCCACAAATCCTCAGTTCAGCGCGCCTTTCAATTTCTATAACGTTCACTATTCCGCCACTCACATAACAGGCACATCCGGCGGCAACACCAACGATATGATTGAAAGTATTGAAATGATTAAAGAGAACAAGCTTACACCGGCTATTCTTGTCACTCACATCGGCGGTCTTGACAGTGTTGTTGAAACAACACTCAACCTGCCGCATATACCCGGAGGCAAAAAACTTATCTACACCGGCATTTCACTCCCGCTTACCGCTATTGCCGATTTTGAGGAAAAAGGCAAAGAAGACCCTTTGTTTGCAAAACTGGCTCAAATTGTCGCCAAAACGAACGGGCTGTGGAACTCAGAAGCGGAAAAATACCTGCTTGAAAACGCAAAACATCTTTAATAATTATTCCGTCGTCATTCCGGCGGCGGATTATTTATTGATTAATATAAACTTCTATGATAATATATTTATATTGACTGAATTATATACTTCAAGGGGGAAGTAAAAATGATTTATGATGTTGCCGTTATCGGCGCAGGCGTAATCGGTTCAATGATTTCAATGGAACTGAGCCACTACAACCTCAGCAGTGTTCTTATTGAGAGGTTCAACGATGTCGCTATGGGCACTACAAAAGCGAACAGCGCCATTGTTCACGCCGGATTTGACGCAATGCCCGGCACTCTCAAAGCAAAATTCAATGTTAAAGGCACAAGACTTATGCCCGAAACCTGCAAAAGGCTTCATGTGCCGTTTCGGCAGTGCGGAAGCGTTGTAGTCGCTTTTTATGAAGATCAGCTTAAAACTCTGCAGACTCTTTATGACAGAGGAATTGAAAACGGCGTTCCGGATATGGAGATACTCAACCGCGAACAACTCCGCGAAATCGAACCGCATATAAACGAAATCGCCAAAGGCGCGCTTTACGCAAAAACAGCCGGCATAGTCTGCCCTTACCAGCTCGCGATTGCATCGGCTGAAAACGCCGTTCTCAACGGCACAAAAGTTGAACTCAACTACGAAGTTGAGAAAATTGATTATGACGAAAACACAAAACTGTTTTCAATCTGCTCCGGCGACAAAAAAATTGAAGCAAAATATGTTATAAACTGCGCCGGTATTCACAGCGGAAAAATAGCTTCCCTTATCGGCGACAACTCCATTGAGATTGTTTTCCGTAAAGGCGAATATATGCTTCTTGACAAAAACCAGAGTTACCTTGCCAACACCGTTATTTTCCAGTGCCCGAGCGAAATGGGTAAAGGTATTCTCGTAACAAAGACGGTTGACGGAAATGTCATTACAGGACCCAGTTCAATAGACATAGGTTCGGTTGACGAAGACCTTTCAACAAACGCCGATGTTCTGGATTCCGTTATTGACGCAGCCCGTCTTTCCGTTCCCGAAATCAACACAAGAAATGTCATCACATCATTTGCCGGTCTTCGCGCTCACAGCCCTACAAACGACTTCATAATCAGCGAAAGCGAAAAGAACCCTTCATTCATAAATGTTGCGGGCATAGAATCGCCGGGTCTTTCTGCGGCGCCCGCAATCGGCATTTATATAAAAGACCTTATTGTTGAAAAAACAGGCGCGGCTCTCAAAGAAAACTATGAGGCTTCACGCAAGGCGCCTGTGCGCTTCAATGAGATGACAAATGAAGAAAGAAAAGAACTTATAGCAAAAGACAAGCGTTACGGCAGAATAATCTGCCGCTGCGAGACAGTTACCGAAGGCGAAATTCTCGACGCCATACACTCCCCCATCCCCGCAACGGATGTTGACGGCGTAAAACGCAGAACAAGAGCGGGTATGGGCAGATGCCAGGGCGGCTTCTGCGGCTCAAAGGTTGTTGAACTGCTTGCCCGTGAACACGGTTTGAACCTTGACGATATTACAAAATTCGGCGGCAATTCAAAACTGCTTGTCGGCAAAACGAAATGAGGTGAATGAGAATGCTTAGTTACGATATTGTTGTTGTAGGCGGAGGCCCCGCAGGTATGGCTGCCGCCGTTAAAGCAAAAGAATGCGGAGTTGACAGCATTCTTGTTCTTGAAAGAGCAGAAACTCTGGGCGGTATTCTTGAGCAGTGCATTCACACGGGTTTCGGTCTTCACTATTTCGGCGAAGAACTTTCAGGCCCCGAATACGCTGACAGATTCATACAGCAGGTTACAGAGAAAAATATTGAATATAAAATTGACACAATGGTTCTTGAAGTTACGGCTGACAACAAAGTTTATGCCGTAAACTCGTCAGACGGTCTGCTTGAAATTCAGGCAAAAGCCGTTATTCTCGCTATGGGCTGCCGCGAAAGACCGAGAGGGGCGCTCAACACCCCGGGCACACGCTGCGCAGGTGTTATGACCGCCGGCACGGCTCAGAAATATGTCAACATTGACGGCTATATGCCCGGCAAAAAAGTTGTTATTCTCGGCTCGGGCGATATCGGTCTCATTATGGCGCGCAGAATGACGCTTGAAGGCGCAGAGGTTAAACTTGTATGCGAGCTTATGCCTTACTCCAGCGGCCTTACAAGAAACATTGTTCAGTGCCTTGACGATTACGGCATTCCGCTTGAACTGAGCTGCACGGTTATCCGTATTCACGGCAACGAGCGTCTTGAAGGCGTAACGGTTGCCAAGGTTGATGAAAACCGCAGACCCATCAAAGGAACGGAAAGATTTATTGAGTGCGACACACTCCTGCTTTCTGTCGGTCTTATTCCCGAAAACGAACTCACAAGAGAAGCAGGCATTGAACTTGACCCTGTCACAAGCGGCGCTGTTGTTGACGAATCGCGTGAGACAACACAGCCCGGCGTATTCGCCTGCGGCAATGTTCTTCACGTTCACGACCTTGTTGACTATGTTACGCTTGAAAGTTATTCGGCAGGCGAAGGCGCTGCAAAATATGTTCTCGGCACCGCGCCGGCTAAAAAATACATTTCAACAAAAGGTGTCGGCGGTGTAAGATACATTGTGCCCCAGAAGGTTAATCTCAACGCGGGCGAAGATGTCAAACTCTATTTCAGAGTAGGCAGGGTTTATAAAGGCGCAAGCGTAGTTGTCAAATATAACGGCTATGAGATTATGAGGCGCAAAAAGCCGAGACTCGCTCCCGGCGAAATGGAAAATGTTGTTCTCAAAGAATCCGAACTTGCAAAATTCGCCGAAGGCGGACTTGTTGAAATATCAGTGGAGGAATAAGCCATGACTAAAAATATTATCTGCGTTGCCTGTCCTATGGGTTGCGGCATTACCGTTGAAATGAGCGACAGCGGCGAAATCCTCAGTGTTACCGGCAACACCTGCAAACGCGGCGACGCCTATGCGAGAACCGAATGCACAAACCCCGTGCGAAGCCTGACAACAACCGTTAAAGTTGACGGCGGAGTTCATCCCGTTGTGCCCTGCAAATCTGCAGACGCCCTTCCCAAAGGCAAAATAATCGATTGCGCAAACGCTCTTCGCGAAGTTGAGGTTAAAGCACCGGTTAAAATAGGCGATGTGCTTTGCGCCGACATTCTCGGCACAGGCGTTGACATTGTTGCGACAAATCACTGCCCGGAGGTTTGATATGACCGTAGTTTGCGAATACTGCGACAGCGTGGTTGAGGTTACCGGCAACCATAACTGCCCGTTCTGCGGAGCCACACTGCGAAACGCCATTCTCAGCAAAGCGCAGAGAATACGCGCCGAGCAGGATGAACTTGAAAAGAAGCAGAAACTTGAGCGTAAAGAACGTGAACAGCAGGAAGAAAACGAAAAAATACTCGACTTCGCTCTCTCTCTTTTAGGCGGCTCAACAGGAAGATCGCTTCTGCGCCACGCCGCAAAGCAGGCAATAAAAAAGAATCTGTAAAAAACATAACCACCGTTTTCGTAATTTTACGAAGACGGTGTTTTTTTACAAGAGACAGAAAAAATCTTAATTTTTTACACCTGAATATTAAATTTTCGTTGAAAACACAAAAAAATTGACATAAACAGGTCAAGAAAAACGCGTTTTACGGCTATTAGTGAAAGATTTTTTTCAGGAGGTCGTAAAATGAAGCAGTTTTGTCAGATTAAAAAAACAGGATATACTCTTGTGCCCAACGGAATAATAAGGGAGAAAACCCTTTCTGCCAAGGCTCTGGGCGTGTATATTCTTATTGTGTCAAGACCCGAAAACTGGAGTTTCAGCGTAAAAGGTATTTGCTCGCTCTGCTCCGACGGTTACTCAAGCGTCAGTTCGGCTGTGGCGGAACTTGAGGAGGCGGGCTTTATAAAAAGAGAGGGTATGCAGCGCGCAAACGGCAGATACTCCGCAGGAGAATGGACCGTGTTCGACAGCGCCGTTAACGGCAACACCGTTCACGAAAACCCGCGAACGGAAAAAACGCAGACGGTAAAACCGTGTTGTGAAATACAGTCCTCTGAAATTCAGTTGCGCGAAAACCGCAAAGTAATAAATAATGAACAAATAAATACTGAACAAACAAATAACGAACAAATAAGTCTTCAGTCAAAAAAAGATATGGTGACGGAAGAGTTTAAAAACCGTATTGATTATGATGTGCTGTCGGATATTTACGGGAGCAGCCTGCTCGACTGCATCTGTCAGGCGTATGCGGACACCGTTTGCAGCGGCAGAAAAACCGTGAAAATAAGCGGCGATGATATACCTCTTTGCGATGTTACCGAAAGATTCAGGCAGTTAAACAGCGAAAACCTGGCTTTCGCCATTGATACGGTAAGCGAAAACGGTTATGAAATCAAAAAACCGCTGAACTATTGGGTCAGCGTGCTTTACAATGCGCCCGTTGACGAAAAACTGTGGGTTGAAAGCGAGTTCCGGAAATACAAATCAGAGATGGGGTTATGATAAAAAAGAACGCCCGAAGGCGTTCGTAATCAATCACTCCGTTTTTTCGCTCTTTCGCAGGCAGGTGCCGGGATAGTTTTCAACAACATCTTTACAGCGAACCATATATGTTTTAACATTCCACGGGTCGCTTTCGCTTATCTCAAAAACTCTGCCGCCTCTCAGGTCGTCGGCGCAATAGCCGTCATAATTGAGCCCCGCGTCATAGGTCATATTTATTCCGAGATATTTTGCCGTGTAATCGTTTATATGGTCGTGCCCCGCAACAAGAGTTTTAACATCTCCGCGGTCAATAAGGGCGTTGAACATTCCGGAATTAAGGACGGGGCAGCCCACAGCCTCACGGCGCGTGCCTTCATAATTAGTTTCAGCCGTGTTTTTATAGCCGATAACATACTCCGGCAGAGGGATATGCATACCCATAATGCCGGGTATTTTATGCCCCGCGTATTCTTCAAGCTCCTTTGAGGAGTTGAAATACCACATAACCTGGTCAAAGTTTAAAGTGTCATAACCGCCGCCCCAGTCGTGCAGGCAGGAGGGGTAAACGCACTGTTTATCCCATTTATTACCCGGGTCGCCGAGGCTGAACTCACGCATAAAGTCACTCATACTGTCGTGGGTGTCAACACCCCAGATGTTAAAAACAATACTGTCACTGTTTTCAGCCCTGACAGGCAGAACAAAATTACCGATGCCGTGAATGTCTTCCGGCCCGCGTTTAGTTAAGTTATGCGCAAATTTTTCATAAATGCTCTGCTGGCTGAAATCCGCCCATACAACATCGTTGTCATGGTTGCCGAACACGTGCGCCCAGAGAATGTTCCGCTTTTCAACAACGCCGAAAACATCGGTGAGAAAAGTAGAAAGATTCTTTTCGCTGTCAAGCGCGTCATTCCATACCATATCGCCGAGCACAAACAGAAAATCGGGTTCTACGCTGTCGAGCAGCGCTTCAAGGTCTCTGATAAGGCGGGTATCGTAATCGCGGATGCCGTGCAGGTCAGAGATTGCAAAAATCTTGAAACTGCCGTTTTTGAATCTGAGCGGAATTTTTGATTTCAGGTTTTCTTCAAGGTAACTCATAACCGCTCCCCTTTAAACCCTTGAATGGATGTGTCTTGCAACATAAACGCCGCTGGCGGAGGCGTGAGAGAGCGAATGTGTAACGCCGGAGCCGTCGCCGATAACATAAAGCCCGTCGCAGTTAGTCTGAAGGTTGCCGTCAAGTTTAACCTCCATATTATAGAACTTGACCTCAACGCCGTAAAGCAGCGTGTCGTCATTTGCGGTGCCGGGCGCTATTTTGTCAAGCGCGTAAATCATTTCGATTATGCCGTCAAGTATTCTTTTGGGTATTACAAGGCTCAGGTCGCCCGGAGTTGCGGAAAGAGTCGGGGTAACATAACTTTCGGTTATGCGTGAAACAGTTGAGCGTCTTCCGCGCACAAGGTCGCCGAAACGCTGAACAATTACGCCGCCGCCCAGCATATTAGAGAGTTTTGCAATGCTTTCGCCGTAGCCGTTGCTGTCTTTGAAAGGAATTGAGAAATGCTTTGAAACAAGCAAAGCAAAATTAGTGTTTTCGGTGTGTTTTGACTCATCTTCGTAACTGTGGCCGTTTACGGTAACTATTCCGTTTGTGTTCTCATTAACAACAATACCGTGCGGATTCATACAGAATGTGCGAACAAGGTCTTCAAATTTTTCTGTTCGGTAAACGATTTTGCTCTCATAAAGTTCGTCAGTCAAGTGAGAGAAAATTGCCGCGGGCAGTTCAACGCGAACGCCTATATCCACACGGTTTGAAAGTGTGGGAATATCAAGCGAAGCGCAGACTTTCTCCATCCATTTGCTGCCGCTTCTGCCGACGGAAACAACGCAGTATTTGCAGGTGACTTTGCCTTTTTCCGTTTCAATCTCATAACCGTTTTCAAGTTTTTTGACAGTCAGAACGGCTGTGTTGAAATGAAAACTGACTTTTTCGCTCAGATCGGCATAAAGATTTTCAAGCACTTTATAATTAATATCTGTGCCGAGGTGTCGCACCTGCGCGTCAAGAAGGTGAAGCCCGTTTTCAAGGCAGGCTTTTTTGATTTTGGTGTCGGCAGTCGAATAAAGCTTTGTGCCCTGCCCGCCGTATGACATATTGATATTGTCAACATAGCGCATAAGTTCAAGCGCCTCGTTTTTGCCGATATATTCATAAAGTGTGCCGCCGAACTGGTTTGTGATATTGTATTTGCCGTCTGAAAAAGCGCCTGCTCCGCCGAATCCGCTCATAATGGCGCAGGTTTTGCATCTTATGCAGGATTTGACTTTATCACCGTCAATCGGGCAGATTCTTTTTTCAAGCGGATTACCGAGTTCAAAAACACCGATATTAAGACGGGGGTCGTTTTTTGAAAGTTCATAAGCGGTGAAAATACCGCCGGGACCCGCGCCGATAATTACAACATCGTAATTCATAAAATCTCCTTGTTTTACAGCATAAACCCCGCCCCGAAGAGCGGGATTGTTAGTTAAGCGGGATTGTTGATTCAGTCTTTGACATATTTTGCCGTGAACTCATCAATTTTGCTCCAGTAAAGTTCAGGGTGAACAAGTGACGAAACGGCGTGAACGGCATCCGGAACAACAAGTTTGTCTTTCTCGCATACCGCGGCTGAATAGTTGGTTTCGAGCATCCAGAACGGAACGAAAGTGTCTCTCTCGCCGTGAATAAACAAAGTGGGAGTGACTGATTTTCGCACCTGATTCAGAGCGGAAGCCTCTTTGAAATCGAGTTTTGAGTGAATATGCGCCGCCGTGTTCGCCGCCTGCAAAACAGGAAGTTTGTCAACGCCGAACATCGCTTTGAGCTGAACCTTATATTCATCCCACACACTTGTGTAGCCGCAGTCTTCAATGCAGCATTTTACATTATCGGGCATCTTTTCGCCCGTAGCCATCATAACCGTCGCTCCGCCCATTGAGTTTCCGTGAAGAATAATCTGCGATTCAGGGTCCTGCTCAGCAATATAATAAGCAAGGGCTGTAACAATAAGGCGGTCGTGCCAGCCCATTGAGATTTTGTTTGTTTCGCTGTCGGCGTGGCCGTCAAGTGCCGGAATAACAACATTGTAGCCTCGTTTCTGAAACTCCATGCCGTAAAAGCCCATATCGGAGGGCTTCGATGTGTAACCGTGGCAGGTGATTACATATTTATGCGAGGGTTCCGGCGTTTTTATAAGATAAGCGTGCCTTTTGGCGCCGTCACGGGTAAAAATCTCTATTCTCGATTTTTCGTTGTCGGCATACCATCTGTCGCCCTCTTTGACGGTTTCGTTTGTTGAAAAAATCTCGTTTTGTTCATCACCGTCGGCTGAGCCGGAGTGGAATTTTTGAGCAAAAGCGATTCCGCCTTTTGTAAGAAAAAGATTGTAAAAAACTTCTCCGACAGTTAAATACGATACTGCCGCTGCGCCCGCTGTTGCGCAAAGCGCTTTCAATTTTTTAGACATAATTGTTTACCTCTGATAATACGGTCAGATATATTCAAAAAACATTTTTTTGACAAGTTCAAACAAAGAAACAATAAATCTGAATTTCTGACCGCTGTTTTTTGCGAAAATGTTATTAAAAAGATAAGACGCGCCGCCGCTGACTTTAACAACTGCACTGTCGGAGGCTAAAACATCTCCGGCTGAAGAAACAAGCTTAACGGTAATAACGGCGCTGCCGTCTCTGACAGCAGTAACTACACAACAAGAGCCGTCATAAGAAGGCGTCAGCGAAATGGCCGAGCTGCCCGAACTCCACTCAATAAAGCTTGAATCTCCGCCTCTTACTGCAGTATAAACCGTGACGCTTTCACCTGCTTTAAGGCTGAGTTCACCGGTAGTGACTATTGCTATTGAAGGTCTGCTCAGGTGTAATACGAACACGGGTGTAACAGTAATGTTCTGCGCCGGCATTACAGCGGGAAGCGCAGGCTGCCATCCGGCAAAGATATATCCTTCGTCAGGCAGAGCGGCAAAGGGCTCAACTCTCTGACCGTAATAATAATCATAAGCCTGCATAACATCGCCCGTAACCGCGGTAACGGTGTAGATATTTCGGCTGAGATACGCGTCGAGAACAAGTGAACCGTCACCCTGCACCGTGCCTGAAATATTGCTCACCGGGTCAAGCGAAAAGCCTTCGGGAACGGAATAATCTGCAGTAACCGTTTCACCCGTTGTGCCGTAATAAGTCAGAACGCTGTCTGGCGTTTCGGGGTAAATCCCCTGAGTATCCATTGTATAGACATTGAGAGTAAACGGAATATCCGTCTTCGGTGTAAATGAAGCGTAAAGGCTTAAATCGGCGTTTACCGTCAGCGGGAATGTAACTGAATTACCGCCTGAATCAAGCCAGCCGGCGAAATTATATCCGGTTTTTGAAGGCGGCGAAGGCGGCGAAACCTGCTGCCCCATAATATAAGTCAGAACTGCATATTGCGATGAGTCAACATAATAAGTAAGCGTAAAATGATTGTCAAGAACGGTTATTGTAATGCTGTCTGTCAGGTTTGTGCCGTCGGAAGCAGCGGCGGTTATTACTGCCGTGCCCGTTGAATAAGCGTAAACAAGACCGAATGAGTCAACGCTTGCAACAGCGGGTGCCGATGACGACCAGGTGACAGCGGGATTATCTGTTTCAGGGGGGAGAACTGTTGCCGTCAGTTGAAGAGTCTGCCCGATATATAATGACTGTGAATTCTGATTTATCGAAATGCTCTGAGCGTTAACAGTCTGCGGAATATCGTTTGTGTAGGCATAAACAAAGGTGTTGCCGCATCCGACGGAATAGCAGTTGCGCCATCTGTTGCTGTAGTAGATGTAACTTGTTCCGTTGGAGCACTGACCGTAGTTATTTTCAATCGGAATAATTGATGTGTTGTTTACGGCGGCCATTTCTACCACTATGCTGTAACGCTCGCCCGTGCTCAGAGTGACGGGCGAAGGAAATTTAACTGTATTATATCCGGCGCGAAATGTGCCTGAAACTGTTGCAACCGCACTGCCGTTGACAGGGCTTGAGGGTGTCGCAGACATACCTTTATAAACGCTTACGGTAACGGGAACATTGTCATACTCCAGCAAAAAGCCTGCCGCTTCAAGCGTTCTGTCGCCTTGAGAAACAAAAACATTTGCCATTTTTGTATCTGAAGAAAGTGAATAATACGCGTTATAGCAGGCTCCGGAAAAAGAAGAGACATAATCATAATTGTCAGTCATTGAAAATGTCTGAAAGCCGTCAAGTGTTGCGTCTTCATAAGAAATCCAGAACAGACCGTTTACTCCGAAATAATTGCCCCAACTGTTTTTGCATATCCAGGCACCGTCTGATGAAGGCTGACTTCCTGATTTGAAATTGTTTTTGCTGTAGTTGTCATCCCAGCCGACAATCATAACCGCGTGGTTGGTCTGATAAGCCGTGTCGCAGTAATATGCGGCATAAGTGCAGTTATAGGGCGCCGTTGTTCCGTCGGAATAATACCAGCCGTAACCGTCGTGATTAAGGCAGGAATCAATATGGCAGTATGATGTGGCAACACCGCCGTTATCAATAATCGCCTGTTTGATTTCGCTCTCGCTTGAAAGTAAATGCGAACCGTCAAGCAAACCGATATTGTGTTCATACCTTGCGGTTGAATCATTGTAATTGCCCATCTGAGAGGCATCATCTTCGTCAAAAGGATAGTCGCTTTCAAGCGTAACGCCGGAGCCCCTTGCGAAACAAAGAGCAGCCATTTTTGCGTTGCCTCCGTGATCAAACGGGTCGGAATAATTGAGCCCGTCGCCATACATCGGGTCATTTTGATCCTGACTGACGCTGCTCGCATACCAGGTAAGATGCGCCTCGGAATAATCCGTATTGTTAACCGGGGCATCCATATGGGTTACGGCATAGGCTTCCATACAGCCGATTGCCGTAAACGCCCAGCAGTTACCAAAACTGCCCTGTGATTTGACAGGTGTTATATTGCCCTGTGTAAAAGAGTTGTATGATGAAGGCAGCGAGTTTGACCGTCTTGCTTTTGACCCGGTAACATCTCTCACAAAGTCTGACTTCGGCAGGTCAACAATATTGCCGTCTGAATCTTCATAATGGCTTTGTTCAAGGCCGTATTCACTCACGCCGTCAACAACCTTTGTAATAAGCCGGGGTTCTTCCCCTGCAAAGGCAAAAACAGGCAAAGCGGCGTAACAGACAAGAATTGCCGTAAGCACCGCGATAATTCTTTTTATGGTTTTATTCACTGCCGCTCTCCCCTTTCCGAAATCCTTGAAACCTTTTTCAGTCTTTGCGGGTCTGAATCTCAAAGAAAGGCGAACCTTTCGGAACAACAAATGTAATTCCGTTTTCAATGAGTTCAAACGTCGCGTCATTTACAAAACTGCATTCGCCGTCAACATTGACCGCCGCGGGCTTGTCAGAGTGAATCTTCAGTTTTTTGCCTCTGACAAAATTGCACATCGGCCAGTCAAGGTGATTGCCGGCTTTATAATCGTTGAGAAGTGTAAGAAGTTTGATTCTGCCTATGGATTTTTTAACGATTATCATATCCATAAGACCGTCATCCGGTAAAGCCCTGGGGGCTGCCATAAAGCCGCCGCCATACCACCTTGAGTTAGCGCCGACGCAGAAGATACAGTCCTGAGTGAAAGGCTCACCGTCGTCTATTGAAATAGTAAAAGTGTTTTTTACCTTGCGTGTGATTGAATAAACCGCCGATGCGGCGTATGCGAGTTCGCCGTTGATTCCGGGCAGTTTTTTGAAAGAAGCCTGCCTTGCGCAGACCTCGGCGTCAAAACCCATTGAGCACTGGTTGATTGCAATTTCATCGCCGCATTTGATAACATCAAAACTGCAGGGAACGCCGTTGACGAGGTTGTCAAGGTTATAAAAATCCTCTTTAGAGCCGAAAAGACGGATGAAATCGTTGCCCGAGCCGAGAGGAATAACCGTAACCTGCGCGTTTTTATGGCCGAAGGCGCCGTTGACAATTTCATAAAGCGTGCCGTCGCCGCCGCAGGCGTAAAAACGGAGTTCTTCGCCGGATGAGGCAATTCTGTCAACAGTGGCTTTGCCCTCTCTGAAATGTGAGCATTCGATTACCTCATAATCAACATTGTTCTTTGTGCAGTAATCGTCGATTTTGGGCTTGATAAATTCATAAGCCTTGCCTTTGCCGGCGTTTGGATTGATGATAAAAATATGTTTCACAGCGGTTTCACTCCTATTTAAAATACATATAGAACTGGCATTTAATCATACCGTTATAAAGTTTGCGGCGTTTGTCAGCCTTGCGCCCGAAAGATGTTTCAAACTCTTCATCGGGGCTTATTATGCCGTATGACCAGCCGTGCCGTTTTTCGAAAACTCTGCCCATAAGAGCGTATATTTTCTGACATTCATCGGAGTCAAGCAGGCGCTCACCGTAAGGCGGGTTGCATATGAGAGTGCCTTTCTCTGTTGAAGGAGAAAAATCTTTTAAATCGGCGACATTAAAACTGATTTTATTTTCGACCCCCGCCCTTGCGGCGTTTTGTTTTGCAATCTGAACAGCGGAGGAATCAATATCGGTGCCGAAAGCGGCAAAATCATCGACGGGAACAACAAGCGAAAGCGCCCTTTCACGCTCCTGCTTCCATACCGAGCGGTCAATATTCTCCCACCTCTCGGCTGAAAATGAACGGTTTACGCAGGGCGGAGAATTTGAGGCGAGCAAAGCGCCTTCAATAAGAATTGTGCCTGACCCGCACATCGGGTCATACAATTTATGGTAAGGTCTTAAATGCGAGAGGCTGCACAGAGCGGCTGCAAGGGTTTCTTTCATCGGGGCTTCGTTTGCTTCAAGGCGATAGCCGCGTTTGTGTAGCCCGACACCGGATGTATCAATAAGCATTGAAACCCTGTTTTTCATTATTGAAAACTGAATCTGATGAACGGGCCCTGTTTCTTCAAACCATTCTAAATGATACTTTTCTTTAAGCCGTTCAACAACGGCCTTTTTTATAATCGCCTGGCAGTCGCGCACACTGAACAAGTCTGAGTTTATGGAATAGCCCTTGACGGGAAAAGCGTCATCTCTGCCTATCCACTCCTCCCATGAAATCGCTCTGACGCCCTGAAACAAATCCTCAAAACTGTGCGCTTCAAAACTGCCTGTAAGAATCTGCACGCGCTCAGCAAAGTGCGAACAGATATTGACTCTGGCAAGCAGGTTTAAATCGCCTTCAAAAAGAACCCTGCCGTTTTCGGCGCAAACATTCTGCGCTTCAAGTTTTTTCAATTCGTCCGCTATAAGCGATTCAAGCCCGAGCAGGCAGGGAATAACAAACTTAATACTCATTTATCTTCCTATTCAAAAGGCTGATGAAAACCGGCTTGCCCGATTCTCATCAGCCGAGAGTTTAACTATTGAAAAACTGCGTTTATGTTATCAGAACTCAGGTTCGATAATGCCGTAGCCTCCGTCGCTGCGTTTGTAAACGACATTCACACCGCCCGAAGCCTCGTTGAGAAAAACATAAAACTCGTGGTCAAGAAGGTTCATCTGAAGAATCGCCTCATCAACGCTTTGCGGTTTAAGGGTAACGATTTTGCTCCTGACAACTTCAATTTCTTCTTCCGGCTCAACAATTTCGGCGGGAGGAAGAAGGTCGTCAATCGCTCCGCTGCGGAGTTTCTTCTCAATTCTGGTCTTGTTCTTTCTTATCTGGCGGATGAGTGAGTCAACGCATTTGTCAAGAGCTTCGTTCATATTCTCGGCCCTCTCCTGCGCTCTGAAAATCATGCCCTGGTTAACAATGGTAACCTCAACCGTCTGCGAAGATTTTTCAACGGTTGCCACTACCTTTGCCTCGGCACTGTCACCTAAAAATCGTTCAACTTTGGCAAGCTTTTTTTCACAATGCTCTTTGAACGACTCTCTCGGGGAACATTTGCGACCCATAATAGTGATTTTCATTAAAATTCACCCCTTTTGAATATTGAAGCCTTAACTTCGATTTTATTGTAACATATATACAGATAAAAATAAAGAGATTTTTTATTTTTTTAACAAATATTACAAAAATTTAATAATTTAATTGTTTAAAGCACTTTTGCGGCGTGACGGGTAACATGACAGCCGACATTTACCGCGACGGGAAGCCCTGCAATATGAGTAGGTGCCGTTTCAACAGCGACGCACAGAGCCGTGACATTGCCGCCGAAACCCTGCGGGCCTATTCCGAGTTCATTGATTTTTTTCAGCAATTCTTCTTCAAAAGAAGCATAAAACTCATCTTCGTTCTTTACGCTGACAGGCCTGCACAGAGCTTTTTTTGCAAGATAAGCGCACTGCTCAAAATCGCCGCCGATGCCTATGCCGAGAACTACAGGAGGGCAAGGGTTTCCGCCTGCCGTGCGGACAGCGTTAACTATCCACTCAATTATTTCTTCGCGTGTCACGGAAGGCGTAAACATCCTGAGTTTACTCATATTTTCACTGCCGAAGCCTTTCGGGGCGACAGTGATTTTAACCTTATCGCCTTCAACAATTCGGGTGTGAATAACCGCGGGCGTGTTGTTGCCTGTGTTGACTCTTCTGAGAGGGTCCGAAACAACGGAACAGCGAAGGTAACCGTCTTTGTAGCCTCTGCCTACACCGTCGTTCACCGCTTTTTCAAAACTGCCGTTGACAAAATGAACATCCTGCCCTATTTCCGCAAAAACAACAGCCATTCCGCAATCCTGGCAAATGGGTATGTCAAGTTCCTTAGCCGCGTCAAGATTTTCACAAAGCGCGCACATAACGCCGTTAGCCGGCTCAGTATTTTCAAGGCACACGGATTCTCTGATTATTTTTTCAAGATCGCCGGGAAGGTTTTTATTCGCTTCAATACAAAGTTGCCTTACTGTGTCGGATATTAAAGAAACATCAATTTCTCTCATTTTTATCTCCTCTAAAAAAGAGGGCTTCCGGGCAAACAGCCCCACAGCCCCCCGTAATAATTATCTGTTGCCGCCTCTGCGGGAATATCCGCTGTGACCGGTATTGCCCGCGCGTTTTAAATCCGCCATTTTTTCTTCGCTCTGCTTTTTGAACACAGCCATCATATCCTCAAAAGAGTCTCCCGCAGGCTGAGTCTGCTTAGGACCAGTCCATACATTGGGCGCCTGCTTGCGCTGATATTTTCGGCTGTTCTCTTTTTCGCTTTCACCTTCGCATGGCGACTGAGCGTTTTCAAGCTGCATTGCGCGTTTGGTTGAAAGGCTGATTTTCCCCTGCTCGCTGACAGATAAAACCACTGCCCTTACCTCCTGACCGATTTTAAAACAGTCTTCGGGTTTATTGACAAAAGAGGTAGAGATTTCGGAAATATGAATCATTCCCGTTTTACCGTCACAGATATCGACAAAAGCGCCGAAATCGGTAAGACCGGAGATTTTGCCGACGATTATTTCGCCTTCTTTGATTTGCATAAAAAGAGTATTCCTCCAAAAGCAGATATTATAATATGAACAACAAAGAACAGTTACTCAGCATCGGAGGCGTAATAAACACGCTCGTTTTCACCAGCGTAATCATATTCGTCGCGGGCGATGCGTTCTATATAATCGTCTTTGTCTTCATTGCTGATTGTCTCTTTGAGTTTTTCATTTTCTTCTTCCTGAACGGAAATCTGCTCAGAAAGAGAAGCCTTTTCTTGCTCAACCGCCTTTAACTTTGCCTGAGTGCTTACAAGCGTAACTACAAAATAAACAATCAGCGCAAGAACAAGCAGAGCAAAAATAATAGGATATTTTCTTTTTCTGAATAAATCTTTTAACATATTTTCATCTCTTCATTTTATTGTTCCGATAAAAATAATAGCACATCGCATAATTCAAAGCAAGAATTATAATAAAAAATTTACAGTTGTCTGAACATAGCCGCCGCATCTTCTTTTGTCGCGTGCTCCGACACAGTCAGCACTTCGTAACGATTTGTCTGCGAGCCTAAGGTAATCTCAATGACATCGCCGACTTTAACATCGTATGAAGCCCTTGCCGCTTTGCCGTTGACGGAGACATGTTTTGCGTCGCAAGCTTCGTTTGCGACCGTTCTGCGTTTGATTATTCGTGATACTTTCAGATATTTGTCAAGTCTCATAATTTCTCTCCGGTAAAACTAATGCCGCCCTAAGGCTTTCTTAGGGCGGCCATCAGTAAAATTATTTTGCAACCTTTGCTTTAAGAGCGGAGCCTGCTTTGAAAGCAGCAACCTTAGTTGCGGGAACTTTGATGGCAGCGCCTGTCTGGGGGTTGCGTGCTGTCTTGGCAGCGCGTTTGCGAGCTTCGAAAGTGCCGAAACCGATAAGGGTTACTTTGCCGTCCTTTTTGTTTGCGAGAGCGTCACCGATAGTGTCAAGAGTAGCATTGATAACGCCTTCTGCGTCTTTCTTGCTGACATTTGCTTTTGCAGCAACAGCAGCGATGAGTTCTGTTTTGTTCATAATGAATCTCCTTCAAAACTGTATTTATGAAATACCGAAGTATAACATACTAAACAAGTGTTTTAGCCTCATCCCAGAGGCGGTCGAGTTCTTCAAGAGAAGAGGATTTCATATCAATTCCTCTCTCTGCGGCAAGCTGTTCAACCTTAACGAACCTGCTGAGGAATTTATCGTTTGCAAATGTGAGCGCTTCTTCCGAATCGCAATTTATAAATCTTGAAACATTTACAACGGAGAAAAGCAGGTCGCCGAGTTCTTCAATCTGGTTTTCTGTGTCTTTATTCTCAACGGCAGATTCAAGCTCGTTTGTTTCTTCACCGATTTTTTCAATAGCGCCTGAAATGTCATCCCAGTCAAAACCGACTTTCGCGGCTTTTTGTTGCAATTTCTGCGCTCTCATAAGCGCCGGCAGTTCACGGGGAACACTCTGCATTGACTCGCCGACCGATTTTTGCCCTTTGGTTTTTCGTTTGATTTCATCCCAGTTTTTAAGGACTTCGCCTGAATCGCTGACGGTAACATCACCGAAAACATGGGGATGGCGGACAATGAGTTTTTTGCATATACCGTCGCAGACATCGTCAAAAGTGAAGGTGCCGTTTTCTTCTTCCATCTGAGTATGGAAGATAATCTGCATAAGCAGGTCGCCGAGTTCTTCACATAAAAGCACTTTGTCGTCTTTATCAATGGCCTCGATAACCTCGTAAGTTTCTTCAATAAGATTTTTACGGATGCTTTTATGAGTCTGCTCAATATCCCACGGGCAGCCGCCGGGAGAACGGAGCAGTTTCATAATATGCAGAAAATCATCAATATTATAATTGTTTTTAAACTCAAAATCTGTCATTTCTGAAACTCCGAATCACAACATCTTGTATTTTAACCCAAAAATCCATATTTTTCAAGGGTTTTTGCAATATTTTCTCCGTTTGACATAGAAAAAACATCTTTTACTGTAAATTCTTTAACAAAAAGTAACGAAATTATATAGGTTGCAGCCGCAAAGATAAGCGAAATAAGAAGCGAAACGGTTTTTACGCTTAAAAAACCCGATGAATTAAAGTCCGGAATAATGATGCAAAGCAGTGAATTTGCGCAATAGCCTGTAAAAGCACAGAACACCGAACAGAAAGCGGGTTTGACAAATACCGATAAATAATCGGGTCTTATAACGGCAGCAGAGATAAGCTTTACAAACCCCGCAACGGCAATAACCGCAAAAAACGCAAGGCTTCCGGTAAGCGCGCCGTAAATATTCATTTTCGGAATTCCGGTAAGAACAAAAGCAAGTGCAGTTCTGATAACTGCGGCAACAACTAAAAGTTTAACCGCAAAACTCGTTTTATTCAACGCGGAAAGAAGATATAAAACAGCCGCTGAGAGCGAAACAATAAAAGCCGTAAAGCCCGTGATAAGCAGAAGCCTCGCGGAAATCTGCATTGTGCCTGAGAACACTCCCCTTCCGAACAAAGCGGTAAAAACGGGCTTTGACAAAAGAGCGGCGGAAAATCCTGCGGGCATTGAAATCAGCATTGTTTTTTTCAGCAAATACTCTGTTGCTGTTCCGATGCCTTTTTCTTCATAATTACCGGTTGCAACGGCTTTTCTCATAAACGGAACATTTATCAAAAAAGCGATGAGGACAAAAAGAGCGTTCATATCAATAACAATTCCGTAAACGCCGAAGAGATATTTTGACACCTCTTCTTTGTCGCTCAGATTGAGAACGGATGAAGTAGCGCCTGAAGAAAACGCCTCGGCATACATCTGACTTAAAAGATTAAACCCCGTTTCACCGTCAACAACAGCGCTCAGCCTTTGCTGGACAACACATATGTCGATTATTCCGATAAGGAAAATCAATACGGTAAAAGCAATCAGAGGGCCCGCCGTTGAAAAAATGTTGTCAAGCAGGGTTTTTGAAGACTCAGCCTTGGGTGAAAGGGCAAGTTCTTTTTTTGTTATTCCGTCGCCTTTGATTTTTTTATATAAAAGTGTAATTACCGCCGACAAAAAAGACCCAACCATAAAGCCGAGAACAGCGCCGAGAACGGCTTTAACGGCGATTACTCCGTTTGCGGATGTCAAATCACCGACGGTTGTGCCGAAAACAACTGAACTGCCTGTGCTTGAAGCGGCGGAAGCAAACTGGAGGGCGCCTCTGTCTTTAAACAGTTTTGTAAACAAAACCGCGAAACCGCATTGTAAAACAATCTCAACTGCTCTAAGGAGTTTAGAGGCGGAATATCTGTTAAGCCCTTCATAAAAACCTCTTGCGCAAGCCGAAACACAGCAGGGAACAACCGCGACGGCAATAATGAACAAAGAAGGCAGAACCTTTGTGCCTGAGAACAGTTTAGCGTAAGGGTAAGCGATAATAAACATAAACAGCATACCCGCGATTCCCGAAAGCAGAACGAGTCTGCCCGCAAGGCGCGATATAATTCTCGCGTCGCGGAATCTGTTGTTGTCAATGTAACCTGCGGTAAGCCGCGCAACCGCTTCGGGTATGCAGGCAAATGATAAAATCAGAACGAGAACAAACAATTCAAAAACCGAATTGAAATATCCTCTTCCGACCGCGCCGAGCATATTCGTCACCGTTACCCTGAAAAGCACGGCGGCAATAACAAGCAAACCGGTTGAAATAACAGCACCGGCGGAACTATGTTTAACTGTTCTGTCTGATGAACGCAATTCCGTCATCCTCCGAATAATAAATAAATGTAATTACGGTTTGCCGAGAAACTCGCAAAGCAGGCTGTCGGGCGTGAGCGCCGACCTGTCAACAACTTCAAAACAGTTGAGAATACCATAAAATTCATTTGCTGTTTCTTCATATTGAGTTCCCCTGACGGAGTCAAGCAGTTTATAAGCGTCGCCCGCAAGAAGACCGGGCTCACAGGGGTGAAATGAATCCAGTTTGATATCCGCGTAGGAACGGAACGGGAAAATATACTTGCCTTCCCCCGCCATAACGCTGCTCCAGATTGCGAAAGTGTCAAAAGCGGGCGTGGCCCTGAAAAGGCTGTCGCGCACAAGGCGGCGTATAAAGCGCATATTGCGCTTGCTGAGAATAACATTGTCATCGTCATATACTCTTGATGAAACGCTTACATAAAGCCTTGCAACATATTCATCGTCGTGACCGCCCGTAATCAACGGATTAAGCCCGTGAATGCCCTCAACAATCAGAACCGTGTCACTGTCAAGAACAATGTGCTTTGTCTCTTTTGCCCTCGAATGGGTTGTAAAATCAAAAACGGGAAGAACGGTCTCTCCGTTTTCGATTATTTCCTCAAAACAACTGCTTATGAGTTCAAGGTCAAGCGAATGTATGCTTTCAAAATCATAACTGCCGTCTGAATTGAGCGGGTAGAGTTCAAGCGATTCAAGATAAAAATCATCCAGCGAAATAATTTTCGCTTTTTTTCCGCTTTTTTCAAGAAAATCCGAGAGAAAACCCGCAGTTGTTGTTTTGCCCGAAGAACTCGGACCGGCAAGCATAACTATTTTCTTTTTGCTGTCAAGAATAAACTTAGCCGCTTTTTCGACAGCGTTAAGATAATTTTTGGTGCTCTGCCGCACAAAACCGTCGGGGTCGTGTCTTGCCGATGAGTTGATTGATTCTACTGTGTATTTAATCATATATGTTCCTTATAAAAATCAATTATGCTTTCTTTTCTGTCAGTTAATTCATCAAATCTCGATATGTATTCATAAGGGTATTTGAAATTGAATATTCTTTCAATGAAATCGCCGTCGGGTGCTTTGAGTTTTGTAACCGCGCCGGCGCCGGCGGCAAAAACCGTGTGACACTCCTCCATCATAAAAACATTATATAAACACTCTTTGCCGGGAAGGCACCAGCCGACATTTTCAAGGTTTCCGACGCATTTGCTCTGTCGATACATATAATAAGGAATATAACCGCTTTCATAAAGTTTTGACTGTGCGCAGTCAAGCATTCTTACAGCCGTTTCTCCGTCTTCAACGTCCGCTCCGCTTACGGCAAGTTCCGAAGAACGCTTCAAAGCGAGCGAATGAACGGTTATATTCTCGGGGGCCAATGTTATTGCGGTGTCAACACTTTGGCTGAAATTCTCCGCTGTATCGCCCGTAAGCCCGGCTATAAGGTCCATATTTATTGAATCAAAGCCCGCCGTTTTTGCCATACGGTAAGCGCTGAGAGTCTGCTCAACGGTATGCTGCCTGCCGACAGCGTCAAGAATATTCTGTGAAAAAGTCTGCGGATTTATGCTTATGCGCCCGACATTGTGAAATTTGAGCGTTCGCAGTTTCGACATGGTGACGGTGTCGGGTCTGCCAATTTCAACCGTGTATTCACGAAGAGTTGAAAGGTCAAAACTGTTTTCAATCTGCAAGCAGAGTCTGTCAAGCTGTGATGATTCCAGCACGCCGGGAGTTCCGCCGCCGAAATATATGCTCTCGATTTTAAGATTGAGGCGTGATGCGATTTCGCCGTATTGTTCAAGTTCATCACAAAGCCTGTCAAGATATTCCGGCATTAGTTTTTTAGCGGCGGGAGTGGTGATTGAATGTGAAACAAAAGAGCAGTAACTGCACCTGCTCGGGCAAAACGGAATTGAAACATAAAGGCTGAACGAATCCGGTTCTGAGAGGTTGATTATTCCGAACTCGGTTTTTGAAACATCGGCGGCAAGAGCCGTTTTCTTTTCGCTGACATACAGCTCGTCAATAAAACGCCGCTTAGCCTCCCGCTCACCGTATTCATTTATGTATTTTGTCATCAATTTTGACGGACGAACGCCTGTAAGCACGCCCCATGGCGGAGTGTATCCGGTTATTTCGGTAAGGCAGGAATAAAGCAGTCTGCCCATTTCAAGTTCTTTGTTTTCACTTTGCGACAGGTCTTTTTTCCTTTGCGCCCTTTTGCCGTTAACAAAACAGAAAACAGTTGCCGTGCCGTTGTCAATATTGGTTTCGATTATATCTTTTTCATCAACACCGCCTTTTTCAAAAACAAGATTTATTTTCTCGTTGGGGAAGAAAATGCGGCAGATTTTTTCGGTTTCATATTGATAATCGCGGCTGAGAATCGCCAGTGTCACGGTGTCACATCCTCCGGATGAAAATGTTGCGGGTTCTTTCGCTCTCAAGGTCAGTTTCACGGTTGTGACCGGGCAGAACGCGGTAATTGCCTTCAAGCGCGAGAAGTTTTTTCAAAGATTCTTTAAGTTCTTCCGTGCTGCCGCCGGGAAAATCCGTTCTGCCTACGGTGCGACAGAAAAGCGTATCGCCTGAAAAAACGGTTTTTTCATCTTCAATTACATAGCAGACGCTCCCTTTTGTATGACCGGGAGTATGTATAACTTTTATTTCGGTATCGCCGAGATAAATGCTGTCGCCGTCATCAACAGTAATATCCGGCTTAACAGGGTTGAAAACATCTTCCGCGCCGTTTATGCGTGCGAGATTCAGTTGCGCGTCGGCGAGCATAGCGGCATCGCCTTTATGGCAGACAACAGCCGCTCCGTATTTTTGCTGAATACCGTAAGTGCCGAGAATATGGTCAAAATGACCGTGGGTGAGAAGAACATATTTAACCCTGCACCCGAGCGCTTCAATTTCTTTTTTTGTGTTTATTTTATCATCAAAGGCGCAGGTATCGACTATTGCCGCCTCGTTACTTTTTTCATCATAAATGAGCCAGCAGTTAGCCATCATCGGGTATTGGTTTTCAATAAGTTTTATAAGCATTGTTTACCCTCTTCTGCTTTGCCTGAAAATTTCGGTGTCAAGCCAGATTGTTACGGGGCCGTCGTTCAGAATGCCTACCTGCATATCCGCTCCGAAAACTCCCTGAGCGACTTTTTTAACACCGTTCTCTCTTAAAAGAGAGCAGAAATATTCATAGAGTTCATCCGCTTCGTCAGGAGGGGCGGAAGAGACAAAAGACGGACGGTTACCCTTGCGGCAGTCGGCGCAAAGCGTAAATTGCGAAACAACAAGTGCCTCTCCGTCAACATCAAAAATGCTTAAATTCATTTTGCCGTCAGGGTCGTCGAAAACACGCAGTTTAACAATTTTGGAAGCGAGTATTTCAGCCTCCTCTTTTGTGTCGCCCTGCATAACTCCGAGCAGTATATTAAAGCCTTTGCCGATGCTTCCGGTCTGAACGCCGTCAATGGTAACATCGGAATTTGTAACTCTCTGTATCAACGCTCTCATTTTAAACACCCGTTCTTTCAATTTCGAGAACATCCTCAACCTTTCTGAGTTTGTCGGTAAGGTTTTTGAGGTGTTCAAGGCTGTTAACAATGACGGTTATGCTGAAAATACATCTTCCGTCACTCAGGTTTCTTGTGTTAAGGTCGTTTATCATAATTCTCATTGAAGCGAGAAGACCCGTAATATCTGCAATCATACCCATTCTGTTAAGGCATGTAATCTGTATTGTGCATTTGAATTCGTCTTTTTTGTTTTTGCTGTCCCAATACGCGTTTATCCATCTGTCCGGCTCAGCGCAGGTTGAAATATCTTCGGGAACATTGGTGCAGTTTCTTGTATGAATTGACACGCCGTGACCCCTCGTGATAAAACCGATAATCTCATCGCCCGGCAGAGGGTTGCAGCAGCGTGAAAATTTAATCAGGCAGTTGTCAATGCCCTCAACAACAACACCGTCATTGCTTTTTGTTCGTTTTATTCCCGCGTTGATTTCAATCGGCTTTTCGGGGATTTTCGCCTTGGCGATTTTCGCGTATTCATCCCTTATGTAGGGAATCATTTTCGCTACCGATATTCCGCCGTAGCCGATGGTAGCGTAAAAATCATCAACTGTTTTGCAGTGCTGACGCTCGGCGAGTTTCTGCACAAAGGCGTCATACTCATCGGGCGTGAAGCGGATATAATTGTGGCGGAATTCTTTTTCAAGTTCGTTTCTGCCCTCAACAATGTTTTCTTCTCTGCGTTCTTTTTTATACCACTGACGGATTTTCGAACGCGCCTGACTTGTTTTGACAATATTAAGCCAGTCTCTGCTGGGGCCTTTGCCCTGCTGTGAGGAGGTCAGTATTTCAATAATCTCGCCGTTTCTGATTTCATAATCTATCGGAACAATTCTGCCGTCAACTTTAGCACCGATCATTCTGTTGCCGACAGCGGAATGAACCGCATAGGCAAAGTCAATTACGGTTGAACCTACAGGCAGATTGAAAACATCGCCTTTGGGTGTAAAAACAAACACTTCTTCGGGAGCGAGGTCGCTCTTGATGGTGCTGACAAGGTCCTCAACATCTTCCGACTCTTTCTGATCGTCAAGGAGCTGTCTTATCCACGAAAGACGCTCTTCGAATTTGACTTTGCCCGAAATGCCGAGTTTATATTTCCAGTGAGCCGCAATACCGTATTCGGCTGTGTGGTGCATCTCCCATGTTCTTATCTGCACTTCAAAGGGGATGCCCTCTTTACCTATGACGGTTGTGTGAAGAGACTGATACATATTCGGCTTGGGTGTGGATATATAATCTTTGAACCTGCCGGGAATTGACTGAAACATATCGTGAATAAGGCCGAGGCAGTTGTAACAGTCCGTAATTGAATCGACAATTATTCTGATAGCGTAAATATCATATATTTCGTCAAATTCTTTGCCCTGAATAAACATTTTGCGGTAAATGCCGTGAACGGATTTTATTCTGCCGCTGACTTTTGCCCCGCTGACTTCCGGCACAACGCGTTTCTCAACCCTGTCTTTGATATCCTGCAAAAATTCATTTCTTGTTTTGCTCTGCGCTTCAAGTTTCTCTTTGATATCGTTATAAGCGATCGGATCAAGGTAACTTATGGCAAGGTCTTCAAGTTCCTCTTTAATGGGCCGGATACCCAAGCGGTGCGCAATAGGAGCGTAAATCTCTATTGTTTCAACCGAAATGTCTCTGCGCTTTTTTTCGCTTTTAAACATAAGCGTGCGCATATTGTGAAGGCGGTCGGCAAGCTTTATGATAATAACCCTGATATCTTTCGACATGGCGAGGAGCATTTTGCGGATATTTTCCGCCTGCTGTTCCTCCCTTGCCGAGCGGATTGTTGAAACGCCCTCTTCTTTGGTGCTTATGGGAACCTGACCGATTTTGGTAACTCCGTCAACAAGTTCCGAAATTTCGGCTCCGAATTCATTTTCAATATCTTTGAGTGAATAGCCTGTGTCTTCAACAACGTCATGAAGAAGGGCTGCTGCTATTGACTGGTAATCAAGACCGAGGTCGGCGAGAATTTTTGCGACCGACAGAGGGTGAACAATATAGGGCTGACCCGACTGCCTTTTCTGGTCAATGTGCGCACTGTGCGAAAACTCATAAGCCTTCTGAACAACTGCGAGTTCCTCATCCGTGAATGAGGAAATGGCTGAAAAAAGAGCATCTCTACAACCCTGCTCCGTTTCGCAGCCGGGTTCAAAATAGTTATTCTTTCTAAAGTTTTCGTTATCCATAAAATGCCTCGGTTATTGAATATAATTTTTTATGCGCTTCATCAGAACGGAATCGTTAAGGTCAACTTTACCCGTAGTTTCTGCGGCGCAAAGTCTGCCTGATTCTGTTTTTTCAATAATCCCCATTTCAAGCATAACAGTTACGGCAACAGCCACTTTGCAATAATTCGAGCCGTCGTCGCCTGTATGAAGACAAATCTGCTCTAAACTGTCTTCAACGGGTTTTTCGGTTTTTATATGTTTAAATACTTCAACCTGCAACTCGCGCTCCGGCAGAGCCGCTGCCGCCTGTTCGGGCGTGAGAGGCATTTCGCCGAGCACTTTTTCAAAAAGCCGCTGACCGCTCAGAACTTTGTTTTCATCCGTAAAAGACGGTCTGATATTTTTTACACTTACAGAAACACGGACTTCACCGTTATAAACATTTCTGTCAAGAGTAACCGCAAGGTCAACAATATCGCCTTTATTGTATGGGAAAAGTTTTTCCTGCATTCCGAACCAGACAACTCCGGTGCGGACATCGCCTTTTGAAATTGTCAACCGCATATGTCTGCCGTCGCCTATGGCGGCAAAATCTTCAATTCTTACCGCATAAAGTCCGAAACAGGGCTGAGGATTGCCTGCGCCGAAAGGCTCCATTGAATCGAGAGCGCGGAGTATGTCAAGAGAAATCATAGCGGGTTTTATGCGACAGTCGATTTTCTGAACGGGGAAAGACATTTCAATACTGTCGGCATAATCGTTGATTCTTATTCTGAATTCTTCAATTCTGTCGCTGTTAAGACCCAAACCTGCCGCAAGAGTGTGACCGCCGTAATGCGTCAGACAGTCGCTGACTGCGTCTATCGCCTTGAAAATGGAAAAACCTTCTATGCTGCGGCAGGAACCTCTTGCTTCGCTGCCGTTTCTGGAAATTACAATTGCGGGCTTGCCGTAGCGTTCTGCAACCCGTGATGCGACAATTCCGATTACGCCCTGGTGCCAGCCTTCCGAATCAACAACAATTATGTTATCTCTGACCAGCGAAGGCTTTTCTGCGATTTTCGCGGTAACCTCCGCAAAAATCTCTGTCTCGGTTTTTTGTCGGGCCTGATTCATTGAATTTATTTCTTCAACAAGGCGCTCAGCGGTGATTTCATCATCGCACAAAAGCAGGTCAAGCGCTTTTTCGGCAGAGCCCATTCTGCCTGTAGCGTTAATTCTGGGGCAGATTGTGAAAGCAGCGCTTGAGGCACCGATTTTTTTACCTTGGCCTCCCGCTTTTTCAAGCAATACTTTAAGCCCTGTGCGGGGAGAATTGTTGATTGAGTTTAAACCGTAGCGGACAAGGGAACGGTTTTCACCTTTGAGGCTGACAACATCCGCAATTGTGCCGATTGCGACGAGGTCGCCGAATTCATCGAGCATTGAGTCCTCATCGCCGCCTTCAAGGGCACTCACAAGTTTGAAAGCAACGCCGACGCCCGAAAAATCCTTGAATTCACTCGGACAGTCTTTCCTGTGGGGGTTAACGACAGCGACTGCGTCGGGCAGTTCATCACCGACTTTGTGATGGTCCGTTACAACAAGATCGACGCCGAGTTCTTTGCATAACTTTGCTTCCTCAACGGCTGAAACACCGTTGTCAACGGTAATAATAAGCCTGACACCCTGCCCCGCGAGTTCACGCACGGAATCGCAACTGAGCCCGTAGCCTTCGGTAAGCCTGTCGGGAATATAGCGAACAACATTCGCTTCCCGTTTTACAAGGTATGAATAAAGCAAAGCGGTCGCGGTAATTCCGTCCGCGTCATAGTCTCCGAACACAGCGATTTTTTGATAATCGTCTATAGCGAATTGTATTCTTCTGACGGCTTTATCCATATCCGCAAACGAGAACGGGTCAATCATAAGCGGGGCACTCGGGTCAAGAAACTCTTCTATTTCGGTGTAATCCGTAATTCCGCGTGAAACAAGAATATAAGCGGTCAGCGGGTCAACACTGAAATCTTCCGCTATCTGCGCCGCTAAATCTTTGTCGCACTCGGAAACAATCCATTTTTTACGAATCAAGAAAAATCATTCCTCGGTTGATTATTTGAAAAGATAAACTCTGCTCTCATAGGGGCGAAGTTCAAAACTGTTCAGTGTTTCGCCGCTGACAGGGTAATTTGAAATTGCGAGTTCGCCCTTGCTCATATCATAGCCGGCAGGCGCGCTGAATTTAACGAGTTTATCGGAGAAAGAGTTAATAACAAGCAGTTTCTGCCCTTTGTAATTGCGTTCGTAAACAAAGAGTTTTTTGCTGTTTTTGTAATACTGCCTGAAATCGCCGTAAATGACAATTTCATTTTCTTTTCTGAATTTTATAAGTTTGCGGTAATAATTGAGAATGGAGTTTTCATCTTTCTCTGCCGCCTCAACATTGATTTCGGTGTAATTGGGGTTGATTTTGAACCACGGCTCTTCTGCTGTTGTAAAGCCTGCGTTTTTCGAAGCGTTCCACTGAACGGGAGTTCTGGCATTTTCGCGGTTGACCTTGAAAGAAAGATTGAGAAATCTTTTTTCATTGAAGCCGAGCATTTTGAAAAGTCTGAAATTGTTGAAGGTCATAACATCCTTATATTCTTTGATGCTGTCAACCTTAACATTTGTCATGCCGATTTCCTGCCCCTGATAAATAAAGGGCGTGCCGCACTGGAACATATACATTGTCGCAAGCATTTTGCCGCTTTCAACTCTGTAGTTTATGTTGCCGTATCTTTCGATAATGCGCGCGTGGTCATGGTTTTCGATATAAAGGCTGTTCCAGCCCCTGCCATACATCTGAGTTTGCCACTTGTCAAATGTCTTTTTGAGCCTGCGCAGGCTGAACGGAACTTTCATCCAGTCAGCCATAAAGCAGTCGGCGTTCATATGGTCAAAAGATATAAGCATATCCAGCTTCTGATTGGGGCCTTCGGAGCAGAAATCGACTGCGTCTTTAAGGCTTGTCATTGGGCCTTCGCCGACGGCAAAGCAGTCATATTCATTAAGAACGGCTCTGAACTCGTCAAGGTATTCTTCAAGGTGCGGGCCGTGTTTGTAGTGCTCAATGCCGCAAGCGATGGGAATCGGAAAACCGTTGGGCAGACCTTCTTTTTTGGAAATGAATGTAATGACATCCTCTCGGAAGCCATCAACGCCCATATCAAGCCAGAAACGCATAATGCTTTTAACCTCTTCGCGCACCTTGGGGTTGTCCATATTGAGGTCGGGCTGTTTTTTTGCAAACACATGAAGATAATACTGGTCAAGGTCTTTATTGTATTCCCATGCTTTGCCTTCAAAAATGGAAAGCCAGTTGTTGGGCAGTTTTTTGCCGTTCGGCTTTTTACCGTCGCGCCAGAAATAATAATCGTGATACGGGTTGTCTTTGCTTTTCATACCCTCTTTGAACCACTCGTGTTCATCTGAAGTATGGTTGACAACAAGGTCCATAAAAACTTTCATTCCGCGTTCGTGAGCGCTGTCAAGGATTTTTTTGAAATCATCGAGCGTTCCGAATTCGGGGTTTATGTTTTTGTAATCGGAAATATCATAACCGTAATCCGCGTTAGGCGTGGGATAAATCGGTGAAAACCAGATTCCGTCAACGCCGAGGCTCTGAATATAATCGAGTTTGCTGTAAACGCCGGGAAGGTCGCCTATGCCGTCGCCGTTGCTGTCGCAGAAAGAACGGGTCCAGATCTGATAAACCGACATTTCCTTATACCATTTTCTTGTAATCTCCGCCATAAAACATCTGCCTTTCTGAAATACAAATATTCATTTTATTTTATCATATATAATATTATTAATCAATAATTTTATACCACAAAAATTGTGTTTTTTTGCTGTTTTTATCTCTTTTTACCACAATATGCTGTGAAAACGGCAAAAAAAGGCGCATACCCTTTGCGGATATACGCCTGAAAACTATTCAATTATATATTTTCAAAGCCGCTGAAGCCTTTGAAAATCTTTTCGGTATAAACATTGTTTTCGTTTTCGCCGTGAAGCGGATACCAAACCTGCGCAAAGAAGGGGTTGAGTTTTGCCTCTTCATCATAAGCCCAGTAGAACTTTTTGCCTTCGCAGTCGGTCGGGAATTCAGCAGGACACCAGTGACCGCCCTTGAGAACAAGGTTTGCGCTCATCATAAACTCGTTGCCTCTTGCGGATTTCCACTTGATGGGAGTGTAGAAATCAACATACTCTTCTTCTGTCGCAAGGCACTCGCCGCCCCTGAAAGCCGCGGCTTTTTTGAGGTCTTCAAGAGTAATTTCGCTGACGGGTTTGCTCTCATCATAGCCGTGGTCGAGAACAATAACATCGTCTGCTGTTGTTTTCTTGGAAGGAATAACAACATCAAAATCTTCCCATTTTGAGGGTAACGCAAGGTATTCTTCCATTGAGCCGTAGTATGCTGAAATTCTTTCGGGAACTTTGTTTTCAATCCACCAGCGTGTGCCGTAGATTTCTTTTTTGGCAAGCGAACCAAGGAAACCTCTGACCGCAGAAGCGAAAGGTTTTGCCATAAACGCGAGTTTATAATAAGGAGCAACCTGGTCTATGAGTGATTTGAAATAATCCTCAACGGGTATGTTCGCTCTGAAATGGCAGTATTTCTCAAGTTCATCGCCGTCATAATACCACTGACCGTGGAAATTCTTTGTAACAAACCAGTTGGGTTTGAATAATTTTTTGACCGAGCCGAGACGAAGCGTCTTCTGCATAAGCAGTTCTTCAAACTCATAGTTGGTAAGCCTGTATTGTTCGCCGGAACCGATGTTGTAGAATCTTCTCCAAAACTCTTCGGGGATGTCGTCGCCGCAAATATTAACCATAAGTCTTGCCGAATCCTCAACAGTTGCCCACTCAAGAACACCGTTTATGGGAACATGGAACATAATCGGGTCAAGATTCTTTAAAATGTCGGCGTAGAGTATGCCCGACTGGCGGCAGGAAACCCAGTATTTAAGACCGCTCTCGGCGAATATTTCTTCTGCGAGAACCTTTGAGCAGGCGTAATGGTCATAAATGGAAATTTTAATGGGATCGCCTGTGCGCGCCCAGTGAATGGGAGCGTTTCTGTCGCCTGTTTCGGCAACGGTGCCGATATAACACACCTTGATAGCGTCGGGATCGGGCTGCGCTTTGATGGCTGTAACAATATTTCTTGCAGCGGTGGTGTTTGTAACAACGGTTTTTGTCGGGAAATAGTCGGCAGCGGGTGAAACCATGCCGCCTACATGAAGAACATAATCCGCACCTGATACGCAGGAGAGAACATCCTCGTATTTGGTGAGGTCGCCCCAGACGATTTTGACGCAGGGGTCGTTCTCATATTCTTTGAATTTAAGTTTGTTTTTTTCGCTGCCGCGCAGAAGAACGACAATGTTGAACTTATCTCTGTGCTTCAGGAACTCAGTGAAGCTGTGAAAGCCCATATTGCCGGAAGCGCCGGTAAGAAATACGGTTTTTTTCGCCATTTGATTAGCCTCCAAATATTATTGAATTTTTATTGCCGTAAACAACAGAACTATTTTATCATAGAGAAAATTTAAAATCAACATAAAATATTAAGAAAAAATTAATATTCTGATTATATTTTCATTATCTGTTTGAATTCTTTTTCAATTTCAAACATTTCCTCTATCTCTGTTTTACGGCTTTCAAACAGTTCGCAACAATCGCGGGCTCTGCTGAAAATACTCATCGGAACACCGCAAAGATTCATATGGTATTTAACGTTAACCGGGTAGCACTGGCACTCTATTGTTGAAGCAAAGCCGAGAAAATTCTGCACTCTCTGCGCTTTTTCAGGCTCTTTCTCAAAATTTTCGCACAGCCAGGAATATATTTCGGGGTGAAAGTTTGCCATAACTCCCGAATAACCGGCGCACCCCGCTTTGAGTGTTTCAAGCAGAATCGCACCGTTTGCGTTGAAGATTTTAAGTCCGGTTCCCTTAACCGCTTCAAGTTTTTCCTTAATCATCTTAACCGAACAGCATGTGTCTTTGATAAAAAGAAGCGGGCTGATTTCGGCGCATTCTTTAAGAACATCGGGTGTCATAAGGCGTTTGTATGGATAGGGACATTCATAAATGCCGAGCCCGATTTCGGGAATTGAAGAAACAACTTTTTTATAGTTTTTCAGAAAAACATCTCTGCCCTCGTTTTCCTTCGCAAAGCGGTTCGCAATAAAAACATAGGCATCGGCGCCTTCGTTTATGAAAGCGTTTGCCTCATATATCTGGCGGTCAATGCCGTCGGCAGTGTGCCCCGATGCAACAATACTCATACCTTCGGGAGCGTTTCCGATGATAAACCGCATCAATTCAAGGCGTTCCTCAAAACTTAAAAAGAACATTTCACTTGACTGGCAAACGGCAAAAATACCGTTAACGCCGTTTTTCGAATACCATTCCATAATTCCGAGAACAGCGTCATAATCAATTCTGTTGTCATCGGTGTAAGGAGTAATCATTGTCGGGTAAACGCCGTTGTTAATTGATTTAATCATATTCATTCACCTGCAGGTCAATTATTTTTTCACGGATTTCTCCCGCAAAGTAGAAGGAGCCGCAAACAAGAAGAACATCATCTTTTCCAAGCGTTGTAAACGCGAATTTAAGCGCATGCGAGGAATCGGGAACACATACACAGTCACCGCAGTATTTTTTCGCCGTATTGCAGAGTTCCTCAGCGGAAAGAGCGCGCGGAACTTCGGTGTGCGTCGCAACGATTCTGCTGAAATAAGGCGAAGTGATTTTCAGATAGGCGTCATAATCCTTATCCGCCATCATTGAAACAACGGCTGTGATTTTTCTGCCTCGGAGAAATGTTCTTATATATTCGGCAACAACTTTTGCGCACCCTTCGTTATGACCGCCGTCAAGAATGACAAGCGGTTTTTTACGCATTATTTCAAGCCGGGCAGGCATAACAGATGAAGCAATCCCCTGCGAAAACGCCGAAGCGGGAATGTTGAAGCCCGACCGCTTTATGACTTTTACGGCATTAATGGCCGTAACTGCATTTTTAACCATATGGGCACCGACAAGCGGCAGGCTGCAGTTAATGCCGTCATATTGAAATCCGGAACCTGTTGCGGCTGTATTCAGGTGATTGACCTGCGTAAGATCGGGAATAATCAACTCCGCATTTTTTTCTTTGCAGGTGTTTTTTATTACTTCAAGCGCTTCTTTATCCTGTTCGGGGTAGCATACGCATACGCCGTTTTCTTTTATTATTCCGCATTTCTCAAATGCTATTTCCGAAACTGTATCGCCGAGAACCGCTGTGTGGTCTTTTGATATTGATGTAATGACATTTACTACAGGGCAGTCAATGATGTTTGTCGCATCAAACCTGCCGCCCAGACCTACCTCAAGCACGACAAAATCGCATTGTTTCTTTTTGAAATAGAGAAAAGCAGCGGCGGTTATTGTTTCAAATTCGGTGGGATGCACTCCCCTGATATTGAGAATCTCCACGGCGGTTCTGACTTCGCTTACCGCGTCGGCAAGTTCATAGGGCTCAATCATACAGCCGTTGAACTGTATTCTCTCTCTGAAATCCAACACATACGGAGATGTGAAAAGTCCCGTTGAAAATCCGGCTTTAATAAGAATGTTTGAAACCATTGTGCTTGTAGATCCTTTGCCGTTTGTGCCGGCAATATGAACGAATTTAAGCCCTTTTTGCGGATTTCCGAGTATGGAGCATAAAGCCTCAATCCTTTCAAGTCCGGGGTTTATGCCGAAACGCTCAAGCGAGTGGATATATTCTATTGCTTCATTACAATTCATCAGAACACCGCCGTTCAGTCAAAAAGCGGGCAAAAGCCCGCCTTTGTGGTTAACCTAATTTTGCAATGCTTTCTTCAAGCATTGTAATTTTTTCGCTGAGTTTTGCCGCCTGCTCCCTTTGCGCCGAAACTACCGCTTGAGGCGCTTTTGAAACAAAATTGGCATTGTTGAGCTTATTGTTGACAAACTGGAGGTCTTTCTTTGCCGATTCAAGTTCTTTGTTGAGCCGCGCTTTTTCAGCCTCAAAATCAATGAGGTCGCCCATCGGAATATAAATCTTCGCATCGTCCGTGACTATGCAGACCGCGGTATCATCGCTGAAATCGCCGACAAGTTCAACCTCAGACGCGCTTGCAAGTCTCTGCATAAACACGCCCGCCTGCTCAAATGTCTCTTTGTAAGCACTGACAATTATTACCTTTGCTTTTTTTGAAGGCGGAACATTCATTTCGGACCTGCGGTTGCGTATTGCGCGTATTGCCTTCATAATGCGGTCCATTTCCGCTTCTTCTGCGGAAAAAGTAAGATTTTCGTCATATTCCGGCCATGCGGAAATCATAAGCGCTTCGTCACCATGGGGAATAGTCTGATATATTTCTTCTGTGATGAACGGCATGAACGGATGCAGGAGTTTGAGAATACCTGTCATAATGTAAACAAGTATCTTTTTAACATCCTTGCTGCCTGCCTGAAGCCTGATTTTCGCAAGTTCAATATACCAGTCGCAGAAAACATCCCAGATGAAATCATAGAGTTTCGCCACAGCAATTCCAAGCTCGAATTTTTCGAGGTTTTCGGTAACTTCTCTGACAAGAACATTATATAAACTGACAACCCATTTGTCTTCAAGGGCAAGGTTTGCGGGAAGTTCGCAGGCAATATTCTCATCGCCGAGATTCATCATAATAAATCTTGAAGCGTTCCAGAGTTTATTTGCGAAATTGCGGGAGGCGCTGACTTTTTCATCCGAGTAGCGCATATCGTTGCCGGGGCTGTTGCCGGTAGCGAGCATAAAGCGAAGCGCATCCGCTCCGAATTTGTCAATAACCTCAAGCGGATCAACGCCGTTGCCGAGAGATTTTGACATCTTTCTGCCGAGAGCGTCTCTGACAAGGCCGTGGATAAGAACGGTATCAAATGGCGCTTTACCGGTATAGGCAAGGCCGGAGAAAATCATTCGGCTTACCCAGAAACCGATTATATCATAGCCTGTGACAAGGGTATTTGTGGGATAGTAATGTTTGAGATCTTCTGTTTCATCGGGCCAGCCGAGAGTTGAGAACGGCCATAAAGCCGATGAAAACCAGGTGTCAAGAGTGTCTGAATCCTGCTGAATGTTTTTGCCGCCGCACTTCGGGCAGGAGTCAATATCCGTTTTGCTTACAGTCATTTCTCCGCAGTCATCGCAATACCAGGCGGGGATACGGTGACCCCACCAGAGTTGGCGGGATATGCACCAGTCGCGTGAGCCGCGCATCCAGTTCATATAGTTCTTTGTGAATCTGTCGGGAACAAATTTAACTTCGCCTTTTTCTACCGATTCAATGGCGGGTTCTGCAAGAGGAGCCATACGGACAAACCACTGTTTTGAAACCATAGGTTCAATGTCTGTGTGGCAGCGGTAGCAGATGCCAACCTCGTGTTTGAGCGGCTCAATGTTTTTGATATATCCGCCTGCCTCAAGGTCGGCGACAATCGCTTTGCGGGCTTCCATAGTAGTCATACCGGCGTATTTACCGCAGTCAAGAACCTCCGGCTCATCGGCGGACGCTCTGCCGCTCCTGACAAGTTCTTCGTATTCTTTTCTTTCCGCTGCGCCTGTGAGATGACCGTCATAGGTAAATGTGCGCACGACCGGAAGATTATGGCGAAGACCAACCTCATAGTCGTTGGGGTCGTGAGCGGGGGTTATTTTAACAACACCGGTGCCTTTTTCCATATCGGCGTGCTCATCGCAGACAATGGGAATTTCTTTGTTGAGAAGGGGAAGAATTGCGTGACAGCCGTGAAGGTGTTTATATCTTTCATCCTCGGCGTTTACGGCAACCGCAGTGTCGCCGAGCATTGTTTCGGGTCGTGTTGTCGCGAGTTCGAGTTTTTCACCCGTTTCTTTGACGGTATAGAGAAGATGCCAGAAGTGGCTGTCTTTCTCCTGATATTCAACCTCAGCGTCTGAAATTGATGTGTTGCAGTGCGGGCACCAGTTGACCATACGGTTGCCGCGATAAATAAGATCCTGCTCATAAAGGCGAACAAACACTTCGCGGACCGCTTTTGAGCAGCCGTCATCAAGCGTGAATCTTTCGCGTTCCCAGTCGCAGGATGAACCGAGTTTTTTAAGCTGTTTAATTATGGTGCCGCCGTATTGTTTTTTCCAGTCCCAGGCGCGTTGCAGAAACTTTTCTCTGCCGAGTTCTTCTTTTGAGGTGCCTTCGCTTCTGAGTTTTTCAACAATTTTCGCTTCAGTTGCTATTGAGGCGTGGTCGGTGCCGGGCAGCCACAAGGTATCATACCCCTGCATTCTTCTCCAGCGTATAAGTATATCCTGAAGAGTATTGTCAAGGGCGTGACCCATATGAAGCTGACCTGTAATGTTGGGAGGCGGAATTACGATTGTATAAGGCTTTTTGTCGTTTTCGGTTTTTGCGTGAAAATAATTGCCTTTGAGCCAGAATGAATATATTCTGTCTTCAACTTCTTTGGGGTCATATTGTTTTGCGAGTTCTTTTGCCATAACAGAAACCTCTTATTTAAAAATACTTGATTATTATAACATAAAAACAAACCGTGTCAACCTGAAACGGGAAGTAATGAATCAAAACAGATTATATGTGTTTTCAGCCAGCGTTCCGAATTCGACATATTCGACGTCTTCTCTGCCTTCAAGCCTGTGGATGCTGTAAAAAACGGGATTCCCCTCGGAATCGGTAATGTTCATTCCGTCTTCTTTCGCTATACGCACAAGACCGCCTGTTTCACTGTAAAGCGAAGCACTTGTGATTCTGCTTTCACCTGCGCTGTATTCAGCTGAAACAAGGAAAGCGCCGTATGTTCGAAGATTCTCGAAAGACGCGTCAATATTCAGCTCTGCGGGAAATAATTTAATCACTCCCCTGTCGCTGAGAAGAAGCATATCATTGACCGCTCTGACAGCACCTGCTTTTTCAAAGCCGTGAATTCCGTCGTCTATTGTCAGATTCGGTTTTATCAATGAATCGATAACACGCGCGAATGCGTCAATTATCTTCTCTGTGTTGTAGTTTGAATTAACCGCGTAAGCGAAAAGTCGGGGAAAATTATTTGCGTTCTCCCATGCGTTTTCTTCATCAAATGCCTCAACCGTATTCTGCAGTAAAGTCAAATCTTCTTTTGAGGAATAATAGCCGTAAACGCCGCCGGGAATTATACAATCAAGGGGAATTGCGTTACCGTCTTCGGGGATGCACTCCTGCATGGGAACGAATTTTTTGCCCGTGTATTCTTCCTGCGCCAGCGAGAGCACGGTTTTGCCGTTAACTCTGCCTGTCGGCTGTGCGGCAAGACCGTCAAGATATTTCTGCCATTTCACACAGAGTTCATCATCAATACCGTTTTCGACGGCGGATGATACCGCTTCACGCAGACACAGTTTATAAGCAGCCAATTCAACCGCGGGATTTTTAGACCAGGAACCTTCATTGTAGCCCGCGTAAAGAGCGTAACCGTTTTCATCTTCTTCAAGCCAGGCGTCAAGCAGAATGAGCACGGATTTGAGATAAGGGTAAAGAATCTGACGGCGGAAACTTTCATCCATTGTTGAGTGATAGTATTCAATCATCGGGAACGCGCTGTATGCGGCGTTCATCGTTTCGTTCCAGTATGAAGGATCCGCAGTGCCGTAAGGAGAAATTCCAACGGGAAACAGAACGGCTCCGGGTATTCCGTCGGTTTCGCTTATTCTGCCCTCGGAAATTAATTTTTCAATAAAACTGTTCTCAAACTTTTTCCACTCATTGATGTCCGAAGCGTTGCGCTCGCCTTTTGAGACATAATCTCTTATTGCCATACAGGCTGGAACAAGAAGATTGTGTCTGTTTGAAGAAACGCAACCGTAAAACGAAGAAATAAAATTATAATTCAGGTGATAATCGGAATTCCATGGAGAATTGTCGCCGGCGTGCCAGATTCCGTAAAGACCGGGCGCGCAGGCATTTTCAGATATTCCGCTGCCGAGCAAATACTGCGCTCCGTAATAATATTTTTGAATTGTATTGATTTTTTCATCCGATGTGTCAAGATCTATGTGTGAAGCACTCCAATAATCCGCCCATTGTGATGAATGCTCTTTTTCAAGTAAATCAATATCGGTAAGTTTTCTGATTTTGTCAAGGGCAAACATGGCACGGCTGTATGGATCGGATGAATCAGATCTTCCGCAGCAGACCGCAACGGCTATACATACTTCATTACCTTCAAAAAGTTCAAACTCCGCGGAAGCGTTCCCGTCCGAACAAAAAAGATTGCCGACCTGCGCTCCTATAACAGAAGCGGCTATAACGGCGGCTTTTGTATGACTGCCGCTGAAAACAGTCTGCTTCTGAATGATTATTCTGTCAAAATTCAAAGCGGAAGAAACAGGTCTGCCCCCGCTTCTGAAAGTTTCAAGAGAGAGTTTTATATTGACATCCCTGTCACTGAACAGTTTCATTACGAAAAGATTTTTGTCTTTCACAATAAAAGACTCCGCTCTTATTGAGCCTGTTTCGGTAATGACACGGGCGTTCAGAATATCCTGACACTCATAAAAAGTGTTTTTTCTGCCGTCAACAGTCTGGACCGATAATGTTCCGATTGCGAGCGGTGAGCCATTATGTTCCCAGAAATTACTTTTAGAAAACGAAAACGCGACGGTTCCGTAATCCGAGCGTGAAAAAGCGCCGACGTCACCGTTGCCGAGCAGCGCTGTCGCGGGAATGCGCTGAGTGTCAGTTCCGTTAATATCGGGTGTATGCCATTCGCTTTTATACCGGGAAACAATCTCTTTTATTCTGTTACAGTCAATGCTCATAGCCATTTATTTACCTCAGATGATACAGTATTTGAAAATGCCGATAAAAGCGAAAACCGCCCCGAGATCGACGGCAAGGTGAAAAACGCTGTGAAAATAACGGTGTTTATGACCGAGCAGGTAAAGCACCGTTCCTGCTGTTATGCTTATTCCGCCCGCGAGAACCCACCATAAAAACTCTGCGGGATATGCGTTTTTGAGAGTTTTAAGCATCAATACGAAAAACCAGCCTATTCCGATATAACTCACCATTGTAAGCGGCTTGTATTTGTTTACATCGATTGCCGTAAATACAGCGCCTGCTGCCGCGCAGGCAATCACGCAAACAAGAACTGTTCCGAACAGCTTTTCATTCTGCGGGCGGACTCCCGTAAAAAGAACGGGCATATAACAACCGACAATCATAATATAAACCGAGCAGTGGTCGATTACCTGCCAGACTTTTTTGGTGTATTCTTTTTTCAGCCCGTGGTAAACAGCCGAAGCGGTGAAAAGAACAAGCATCGACGCTCCGTATATTATTCCGCCTGCCCGAGCCCAGTTGCTCCCGGCAAAAACGGCGCAGAGGACAAGCACGGCAACGGCAAAAAAAGCGCCTGCCGCATGAGTAATACAGTTGAGTATTTCTTCTTTGCGGGTGTAGCCGGGAAGAGTTCTGTCGGAAATTTTTGTTCTTGTCATAACAACACTCCGGAAATCAATATGCTGACATTATATAACATATTTTTCATAATGTCATTATTTTTATTGCAAGTTTTTAATATTGAAAAAAAACTGTTTGTGTTGTATAATTTCCGAAAAGGAGGCGACGCAAATGGATGAACTGCAATTCAAGAAAACCGTTGCGGAAAAAATAGCGCATTACCGCAAAGCGGCAGGTCTTACACAAGGTGCGCTCGCCGATAAAATCAATTACACCGACAAATCCGTTTCAAAATGGGAGCGTGCCGAAGGCTTGCCCGATGTTTATGTTCTAAGTGAAATGGCTGACATATTCGGAATAACATTAAGCGAACTTGTAAACGGCGAAAAATCCGCAGCAACAGAGAAAAGCGTAAAAAAACTGAGTGTAAAAAAGAAAATTATTCCCCTGCTTTCGGCAGGAATCGTATGGCTTGCGGCTGCCGTTATATTTGTCGGGCTCGAAATTGCTTTTGACACATTTTTCAAGGATGTCACAATACGCGAGTGGCTTGTGTTCATTTACGCCATACCCATATCATTTATTGTTCTGACCGTTTTCGCGTGCATCTGGCACGGTATGGCGGCAAGGTGTCTGGCAGTCAGCGGAATTGTTTGGGGAGTTTTCACGAGTGTTATTCTTTCTGTTCCCGTAAAAAAAATTTACCTTACTTTTATTATTGCCGCAATTTTTCAGGTTATGACAATTCTTTGGTTTTATATGAGATACCGTTCAAGGCTTCAAAAAGCAAGAGATAAAGAGACAGCAAGCGAACAAAATCCGGAAAAAAATTGATTTCAGGAGGAATATATGTCTATAGTTCAATCCATTTTTTCACATTTCGGCGCATTTCTTATGTGCATTTTTCTCACGCTCGTTCCATACAAAGGCATCGCTCTGCCCGTAACCGACACACTCTCGGATGACTGTCAACTCAATGTTGAACTTATTTCCGACACACATCTTGAAGAAAATGAGTTGTTCCGCGTTCTGCTGTTAAAAGCGGCTCTCAACACCTTCAACAATTCAAAAGCGGATATCGACGCTGTTGTTATTAACGGCGACCTGACAAACTATGCAGACGAGCCTACTCTTTCAAAGTTTTTTGAAATACTTGCCGGTGATACGGATATTCCTGTTATTCCGGTTGCGGGCAACCACGATATAGGCCACGCGGGCGACAGAAATGTTACTGATATTTCACGTGAAGAGGCTTACGCAAACTATCTCAGATACCGCAACGAGTATATGGGAAGAAATGATGAAGTAAATTATTTCAGCACCGAATTTAACGGATATAAATTCATAGTTCTCGGCGATGAAGTGCTTGACGGCGGCAAATGGGACGGAATAACTATGTCTCAGGAACAGCTTGACTTTCTGGATGAAGAACTCGCCGACGGCACAAAAGACGGCAAACCCGTTTTTGTATTCTGCCACTGGCCGCTTGAAGGCACCGTGAGCGAAGACATTGTATGGCCGGAATGCGGAATTGAAAAAGACCGCTATGACCTCGCGCCCGTTCTTGAAAAATATAAAAATGTTTTCTGGATAAGCGGTCATATGCATTCGGGCACCAAAGCCGAGGCTGTTGACAGGCTTTACGGCATAAAGAGTTGCGAACAGATAAACGGCGTTACTTATATCACATTGCCCTCTTTCGGGCTTGTGAATTCATTCGGTCTTCCGCTCGGCGGAAGAGGCGCACAGCTTGAAGTTTACGGCGACAGGGTAGTTTTCAGACCGAGAAATATGGTTACGGGCAACTGGTATAAAAACGCCGAATACACTTTTGAACTTGTCTGAATGATTCAGTATTCACGGCGCACCGTTTTTATTACGGTGCGCTGTTTTTATTTGTTCAGCAATTTTTAACATAATGTTTATTGATTATTTATTAAAAATATGTTATTTTTAAAGTTAGTTAAAAGATATATACAATTGCTTTGAGGGTTGAATTATGAAAAAGATTCTTGTTATCGGCGCAGGTCACGGCGGAATGCAGGCGGCGAAGGTTCTTGCCGCGGGCGGTTTCAATGTTACAGTCTATGAAAAAAACGGCATTGACAATCTCAGCAGAGACCGATGGGACACAATCGAAACAGCGGTTTTTGAAGAACTCGACATTCCCGTTCCCGAAGGGACTTTCAAAGACGGCTGCTGTGCGTTTGTTGCCCCCGATTCAGACAAACAGCTTGTTCTTGACCTTCCCGACGATAAAAGAGACTGGACGGCTGACAGAAGAGTGCTTGCAAAACAGCTTGCAAACGCCGCCATTGACGCCGGAGCAGAATTCATTTTCGGCAAAACGGTTGAAAAACTGATATTCAATAACACCGGAGTCAGGGGAATAGTGGTTGACGGCGAAGAAATATACGGCGACCTTGTTATTGACGCCAGCGGTGTTTTCTCACCGTTCCGTGCATCTCTTCCCGACAGGTTCGGCATAACAAAACAGCCGGATAAAGACGATGTTTTTTATACTTGGGACGCTTTTATGACTTCCGACCCTGATGCAGATTATCCCGATTATTACGGTTTTCTTATGCACCTGAAATACAAAGGCGAAAAATGTGTTGCCTGGTGTGTTGAAGAATTTGAAGACAAATGCGCCGCGTTTATCGGTAAAGCAGGCGGAATGAGCAAAGAGGAGTTTGACCGTCTTTATGCTGAACTGAAAAAGGATTACCCGTTTATGGGCGATGAAATTCTCAGAGGCGGCAAATTTCAGAATATTCCGATAAGATACCCTCTTTCAAAAATGATCGCAGACGGATATGCTGCCGTGGGTGACTCTGCATTTATGACAATACCGCTTATCGGGTGCGGCGTTGCAAACTCGCTTCGCGCAGGTCAGATACTCGGAGAAAAAATCGTTGAATCAAATGATGTTTCAGTTGACACATTGTGGAAATATCAAGTTGAGTATTTTCAAAGAATCGGCGCTCCCTGCTGCCTTATTGACTGCATAAAACGTTTTCTTCTTAACGCCGACAATGATGAACTCAGATTTCTTTTTGAAAGCGAAATAATATCAAATGAAGAATTAAGCAACATTCTTAACGGCCGATTCACACTCATTTCCGCGACAAAACTTATTGACAAAATTAAAAAAGCGCATAAAATCAGAGGTTTGTTCGGCGGATTGTTCAAAGCGGCACTTAAAGGTCTGAACGCCATGAGAATTGCCGTTTCCGTTCCGAAAGAATATAACACCATAAAAATTCGCCGATGGCAGGCAAAACTTGAAGACTCAATGAAATAAACCCGACGGCTGAAATACTGCGAAAGGAGGTTACGTTAATGAATTTCAACAAAAGATTAGGCGCAATACTGATGTTTTTTCTTATGTTTTTTGTTCAGTCATTTCAGGTTGCTACGGGCAAGCGGGATAAAGTTGACGTGACTTTCCCGACTGTTTCAAGCGAGACCGCTGTTCAATTTGACGGCAGATACAACACAACACGCACGACCACAACGGGCGCTTCCACGACAGAGCCCCCTACCGAAGAGGGTTATATTCCCGCAGGGTCCGATGAAGATGTGTGGTCAATAACATTCGGCGGCACCGGCAGCGATATTGTTCGTTCATCTTATTTTTGCAGCAATGCCGATTTCTTAGTATGCGGCAACACATCATCGAGAGACAGAACGCTTGCCGGCAGTTATGAAAACGGCTGGGCGTCAACATATGCTTTTGTCGCTAAATTTTCTTCAAACGGTTCGTTGAGGTGGATAAGAAGCATAGGCGGCAATAATATTACAGTCGCATACGATGTTGCCGAACTTTCCGACGGCTCTGTTGTCTGCGCCGGATACACCCTCGCAACCGACCTTATCGACACCGCGCCCGTTTCGCAAAATGTAATTGACGCGTTTATTTACAGATATTCCTCAACCGGCGACCTTCTCAACAGTTATATTGCCGACGGAAGCGGCTATGATTATTTTTACAGTATCGCTCCGACTTCTGACGGAGGTTATATCGCCGGCGGCAGTTCAACATCGACCGGCGGTGATTTCAATATGACCTCATCGGGCGCTGTATTAATGAAATTCAACAGCAGCAACGAAATTGTCTCAACCGTTACTCTCTGCGGCACATCGGGCGGCGCTGTTTATGATATATGCGTTGACTCAAACTCCACGGTTTTTGCTGCCTGTGTTTCTGTTTCATCCGACGGCGATTTTGCGCAGTTCAGCGGAATGGGAGCGGGAGGCAACGACTCTGTTATTCTTAAATACTCACCCGACCTGTCTGAACTCAGATGGTATTGCGTTATAGCTTCATCCGGCAATGACAGATTTGAGCATCTGTGCTCCGACGGCGACGGCGGATGCGTGGCGGCAGGTTATTTTCAGACAAAAAACAGCGCAGGCGAAACCGACGGTTTCTTTGACGGTGTTATCAACTTCGGCAAAGAAGACGGATACGCAGTCAAAATCAATTCAGTAGGAGTTGTTACCGACAGAAGGTCTTTCGGCGGCAGTGAAAATGATTTTATTTCGGGTGTTTATAAAGCGGGAAGTAATTATGTTTTTTGCGGATACACCAAATCAAACGATTATCTGTTTCGCACCCTCGGTAATCTCGGAGGTTTTGACACATTTATAACAGTTGTTGACGCCGCCGATTTCACGGGTTCGGCTTTGACAGTGCACCCCGTTGCGGGCACCGAAGCGGATTGCGCTTACAGCGTTTGCGGCAGCGCATTCGAATATATTGTTGTCGGTTCCACATCTTCCGAAGACGAGTTTTTCTGGACGACAACCCCGATGAACGACTGTGAAAACACAGGATTCGCCGTAAAATATACAGTTCAGAACAACGGGTATTGATTAAATTATTGTATTTTATTTTTTAAATAAAAAACTCTTGCAAAATCGAAAACAATATGATAATATAATACCCGTTCCGAAATGGCCCGGTAGTTCAGTCGGTTTAGAACGCCAGCCTGTCACGCTGGAGGTCGTCGGTTCGAGCCCGATCCGGGTCGCCATTCGCTGCTATGGCTCAGGTGGTAGAGCGCATCCTTGGTAAGGATGAGGTCGGCAGTTCGAGTCTGCCTAGCAGCTCCAGAAAAATCCCGCTACAATTGTAACGGGGTTTTTCTTTTATACTCATTCCAAAACCATTAACCGTTTATTCACAATTGTAATTAAACTGTAATTGAAAACCTTTGTTTTGTAACTTTTGAGCGGCGTTTTCGGTTGATATATATGCCTTTTTATGGTAAAATATTAATAATAATTCAGATAACGCAAGAGTTACATCCGGTCGTTAATCCCGCTTATTTCAAAAAAGGAGGCGTAAAATGCTCGACTTCAACAATTACCAGAATCAGATTTACGATTTGTCGCAACTCACCGTTTCAAGCACATCCATAAACCCCGAATTATATACAAAATATGATGTTAAGCGCGGCCTGAGAGATCTCAACGGCAACGGCGTTCTGACCGGACTTACCGAAATTTCCGAAATCAACAGTTTTGATTTTATTGACGGAGTCAAAATACCCTGTGAAGGTTCACTTTATTACCGCGGCTATAACATAAAAGATCTCATAAACGGCACAATGTCGGCTAATTGCGGTTTTGAAGAAATAACATACCTGCTGCTTTTCGGCAAACTGCCTTCAAAAGAAGAACTGGACGCATTCCGCACGCTTCTTACCGATATGCGTAAACTGCCCGGCAGTTTTGTTCGCGATGTTGTTATGAAAGCAGCAAACCCGGACATAATGAACTCCGTTTCCAAAAGCGTTCTCACGCTTTATTCCTATGATGAAAACGCCGATGACCTTGCCGTTGACAATGTTCTGCGCCAGTGCCTTCACCTCATTTCCGTTTTTCCGACACTGTGTGTTTACGGCTACCATGCATATAATTATTACAAAAACGGGCAGTCACTTTTCTTCCATGCACCTGAGCGCGGTTTTTCAACCGCTGAAAACATACTTCATATGCTCAGACCCGACAGCGGTTTTACTCAACTTGAAGCAATTGTTCTCGATGCCTGCCTTATGCTTCACGCAGAACACGGCGGCGGCAACAACTCCACTTTTACGATGCATGTCGTAACCTCATCGGGAACAGACACTTATTCTGCCGTTTCAGCCGCATTAGGTTCGCTCAAAGGTCCGAAACACGGCGGAGCGAACATCAAAGTTGCGAATATGTTTGACGATATTAAAGCAAATGTCAAAGACTGGAAAGATGATGATGAAGTTTCCGCTTATCTTGACAAAATCCTTTCAAAAGAAGCGTTTGACAGAAGCGGTTTGATATATGGCATGGGGCACGCTGTTTACTCACTTTCCGACCCAAGGGCGTGTGTTCTCAAAGGTCTTGTTGAGCGACTGAGCGGTGAAAAAGGGCTTGATGACGAATTTACGCTTTACGCCTCAGTTGAGAAACTCGCGGCACAGCAAATTTGCAAAAAAAGAAAGATTTATAAAGGCGTCAGCGCGAATGTGGATTTCTACTCCGGCTTTGCATACAGGATGCTCGGCATACCGGATGAACTTTTCACTCCCCTTTTTGCAATTTCGCGAATTGCAGGCTGGAGCGCACACAGACTCGAAGAAATTTTAAGCGGCAGCAAAATAATAAGGCCCGCATACAAAAGCGTAAGCGAGCACAGAGAGTATATTCCCATAGATGAAAGATGATAATTATCCCCCGTGTTAATCACGGGGATGTTTTTTTAAAACCTGCCCCAATTAACAATGCAGTAATCAAGCGAATCGGGGCGTTTGGTAGTAATATTGTCAACACCGATTGCAAGCAGCCTGCACTGAATAATCTTTTTGTCAGCAGTCCAGGCGGAAAGCAGAAGATTGTTTTTATGAAGCGCTTTGCAAAGAGCGGATGTAACATTATTATATTGACAGTTAAGACCGATTGCACCGCAATCTTTGATTTTTTTGCAGAGTTTTTCTGCGCTTTTTTCGGGGTTGAGTTTATCGGTAACAACAGATGCATTAAGATAATAAGGAAGAGTTGAATTGTTTCTGACTGTTTCGCACCATTCGGCACCCACGCCGGTGTAGAACGCTCTGCCGGTAAGATTATATTTTTCAACGAGTTCATCAATAACAGGCAGGTTCACGAAACTCTTCAGATCGAGGTTCATTTTGCAGGTATCGCTTTGTGCGACTGCTTTGAAAATATCTTCAAGAGGAGCGCCTTCATTTTGAGAAGGCTCATTTTTATGAATTGCACAGGGCGAACCGTCGGGACGGAACGAAACATCGATTTCAACTGTCTGAGCGCCGTATTCAACGAGTTTAATAATTGAATCAAGCGAATTGTCTTCGGTATTCAGAGCACCTGAGTGGCAGGTAATCGTAAAGTCTTCCGGAAGATTAAGCGGCGAAGCACTTATACGGTTAAGCAGTTTATTAAGCTGAAAAACTCTCTGAAACTTTATGATAATTGAATTGTCACCCATACAAACACCTTCTTATAAATAATAAAAATATTATTACATTGATTTTTTTTATTGTCAATGATATTATATAACAAATTACCTTACAGCGTCATATTTTTTGTGCAGTCCTATGAAATCGCTTTAATGTGTTACTACGGTAATTGACTGAAATATTTTTTTGTGTTATTATCTCTAAGTAACAACACATCATAAACTAACCCGAACGGAGAAATAATATGGCACAGATTCCCGATTTTCTTGCAAAAGAGGATGAACTCGGCATAAACCTGCCGTTGCTTTTTGAGAGCCGCGGTTATAAAAAATACCGTATGTCAAAATTTGAGGAATACAGTTTTTATTCAGACAACCGCAAATTTCTGACAGATGACGGTGTTATAGCATTCAACAACGCCGACGGCCGCCTTATGGCGCTGAAGCCCGATATTACTCTTTCGATTGTGAAGAACGCCAAACTCAGTGAAAAACTGACAAGGCTTTATTACAACGAAAGCGTTTTCAGAATCTCTCACGCCGCCAAAGATTTTCGCGAAATCAAGCAGTGCGGAATCGAAGTGCTCGGCGACATTGATTCATATATCACGAGCGAAGTGATATTACTTGCAGCAAAAAGCCTTGAAATGATTGATAAAAACTATTCAATTTCGGTTTCTCATAACGACATTGTTCTTTCGCTTATAGACGATTGTGACATTTCGTTGGCTGACCGCAAAAAGCTTGCCGGCTGCATAGGCGGAAAAAACACGCACGATTTCAGAAGAATCTGCGATGAGTGCGGAATCGGCGACGAAACTGCGGAGAAAATAACCTCACTGTTTACAATTGATATGCCGATAAACGACGCTATAAGCAAAATCGAAACACTTGTTGACACCGAAAAAACAATCAATGCTCTCAATGAACTGAAAACGCTTTGCAAAACTCTGACAGCCTGCTCGATTGCAGACAAAATCAACATTGACCTTTCGGTCACACAACACATTGATTATTACAACGGTATTGTTTTCAGAGGTTATGTCGAGAAGGCTCCCGCCGCTGTTCTTTCGGGCGGAAGATATGACCTGCTTGCGAGAAAAATCAGAGACAACATCGGCGCAATCGGGTTCGCTGTTTACCTTGACAACCTGAACCTTTATTACCGCAAACAGCGTGATTATGACACGGATATTCTTATTATCAACAAAGATTCGGGCAACGCCGACAAACTGATTGCCTGTGTTAACGGTTTTTGCGATATCGGTAAGAGCGTATGCGTTGAACGCGAAATAACGGAATCGCACCGATGCCACGAAAGATATGTTTTTGAAAACGGTGAACTCACGGAGGAAAAATAATGCTTAACATTGCATTGCCCAAAGGCCGCCTGGGCGACAAAGTATATAATCTTCTGGCAAATATCGGCTATGACTGCAGCGAGATTTATGACGACAACCGCAAACTGATATTCACAAACGAAAAAAGCGGCGTCTGCTATCTGCTTGTAAAACCTTCGGATGTCGCAATCTATATTGCCCACGGCGCGGCGGATATAGGAATTGTAGGCAAAGACATTCTTGAAGAAGATAAACTTGATTTGTATGAACTGCTTGACCTTAAACTCGGTAAATGCAATATGTGCGTTGCCGCGCCGGAAAACTATATTGAGGATCTTGACAGACCGCTGAGAGTTGCGACAAAATTCACTAATATAGCGAAAAACTATTACCTTTCGCTCAACCGTGAAATTGAAATAATAAAACTCAACGGTTCAATAGAAATCGCTCCCCTGCTCGGTCTTTCGGATGTTATTGTTGATATTGTTGAAACAGGCACAACGCTTAAAGAAAACCACCTTAAAGTTTTTGAAACAATTATGCCGATAAGCGCAAGGCTTATTGCTAACAAATCATCATACAAATTCAAAAACAGCGAAATACTCGACCTTGTTACCAAACTCAAAAAGGAGCTGACTGAAAATGATTAAAATTATAGATATAAACAACGCTTCGGAAAATGAAATTCTCACCAGAGACATAAAACTTGAGAGCGGAGTTGAAGGAACAGTCGCGCAGATAATAGAAAATGTAAAGGCAAACGGCGACAGCGCACTTCTTGACTACTGCGAAAAATTTGACGGCGCAAGACCGCAGAACCTTGTTGTAACCGAAGAAGAAATGACTGAGGCAATAAGAAGCGTCAATCCCGCTCTGCTTGAGGTTATCACATCCGCAAAACTCAACATAGAAAACTACCATAAAAAACAGGTCAGGGAAGGTTACAGAACACGCGAGGGCGTGGGGATGATTCTCGGCCAGAAAATCACTCCTCTGAAAAGAGTGGGCGTTTATGTGCCGGGCGGCACCGCAAGTTACCCTTCAACCGTTCTTATGGATGTTGTGCCTGCAAAAATAGCAGGTGTTGAAGAAATTGTTATGACTACCCCCTGCGGCAAAGACGGTAAAGTTGCTCCGGCAATTCTTGCCGCCGCAAAAATCGCGGGTGTTGATAAAATAATTAAATCCGGAGGGGCGCAGGCTGTTGCTGCACTTTGTTTCGGAACTGAAAGCGTGCCGAAAGTTGACAAAATAGTCGGCCCCGGCAATGTTTATGTTGCAACCGCAAAAAGGATGCTTTTCGGGCTTGTCGATATTGATATGATAGCAGGTCCGAGTGAGATTCTTGTTGTGGCGGACGAATTCAGCAACCCGAGATTTGTCGCCGCGGATATGCTCTCGCAGGCAGAACACGACAAACTCGCCTCCGCCGTTCTTGTTACAAACAGCAGAGAACTCGCCGACTCTGTTGTGCAGGAAATTGAAAGACAGTTAAAAGAACTTCCGCGTGAAGAAATAGCACGCGCTTCCATTGAGACAAACGGCAAAATAATAATTGTCAATGATTTGTATGAGGCAATAAAGATATCAAACAAAATTGCGCCCGAACACCTTGAACTCTGTGTTGAAGACCCGTTCGGAATGTTGGAGCAGATTGAAAACGCCGGCTCTGTTTTTCTCGGCAGATCCTGCCCTGAAGCGCTCGGGGACTACCTCGCCGGTCCGAACCATACTCTGCCCACCTCGGGAACAGCGAGGTTCAGTTCCGCCCTCTCCGTTGACGATTTCATCAAGAAAGTTCAGTATATCTACTATGACGCAAAAGCACTTGAATATTTAAAAAACAGCATTGAGATATTCGCAGAGGCAGAGGGACTGCACGGTCACGCAAGAAGTGTAACAATCCGCTTTGAGGAAGATAATAATGAGTAAATTTTTAGCACCGGATTATCAGGCTCTTGTGCCCTATACTCCGGGAGAACAATTGAATTACAAAGTAATCAAACTCAACACAAACGAATCGCCGTTCCCGCCCTCGCCAAAGGTAAAAGAAGCGGTGAGCGGAGAACTGATTGACAGCCTGCGCCTTTACTCCGACCCCGAGGTTAAACAGTTGCGTAGAGCTATCGCAGGCGAATTCGGACTGAACGCGGAAAATGTTTTTGTCGGCAACGGCAGCGATGATGTGCTTGCCTTTTCAATTATGGGTTTCTGCGGCAGAGGCGGCGAGATGTGCTGCCCTGATATTTCATACGGATTCTACCCTGTTTACGCCGACATTTTCGGCGTTAATCTTGAAGAAATCCCTCTTGAAAATGATTTGCGCATTGACGCGAAAAAATATTGCAACAAAGGCAAAACCGTAGTTATTGCCAACCCGAACGCTCCTACAGGGCTTGCGCTTTCGCCGGATGATATTGAAATGGTAATCGCTTCAAACCCCGGTAATGTTGTTATTATTGATGAAGCATATATGGACTTCTGCAAAACAAGCTGTGTCGGTCTTGTCAACAAATACAGCAACCTTCTTGTTTGCCGCACATTTTCAAAAAGCCATTCGCTTGCCGGTATGCGTGTAGGCTACGGACTTGCTCAAAAAGAACTGATTGACGACCTGAACAAACTAAAGTTTTCGTTCAACCCTTACAATATGAATTCCGTTGCAATAGCGGCGGCTTCTGCCGCAATCGCGGACAATGAGTATTATTCAAATAACACAGACAAAATAATTGAAATACGCGAAAACACAAAGAAGCAGCTTGCTTCAATCGGTTTTACGGGCACAGATTCAAAATCAAACTTTTTATTTGTCAGGCACAGTGCGATTCCCGCCGAAAGACTTTACACGGAACTTCGCAAAAAAGGTATTCTTGTGCGTTATTTCTCAAAACCGAGAATCAGCGATTACCTGCGCATAACCGTAGGTGCCCGGGACGAAATGGACGCGCTTGTCTCGGCGCTTAAAGAAATCATAAAGGAGCTGTCATAATGCGAACAGCCGAAATCAAAAGGACTACAAAAGAAACAGATATTTCACTTTATCTCAACCTTGACGGAAGCGGAAAAAGTGAGATTGACACGGGTTGCGGATTTTTCGACCACATGCTCACGCTTTTTGCAAGCCACGGACGGCTTGATTTAAATGTTAATTGCATCGGTGACACCTATGTTGACTTTCACCACTCCGTTGAGGATATAGGAATATGCCTCGGTCAGGCGTTTGAGAAAGCAATCGGAGACAAAAGAGGAATAATGCGCTACGGCAGCGTTGTTATACCTATGGATGAAACGCTTATTCTTGTAAGCCTTGATATAAGCGGGCGTTCACACCTCAATTTTGATGTTGAACTTCCCACTCCCAAAGTCGGAGCAATGGACACGGAACTTGTTGAAGAATTTTTTGTTTCTTTTGCAAGAAATGCGAATGTAACCCTGCACATAAAAGAATTCGCAGGCAAGAACACGCACCACATTATTGAATGTATTTTCAAGGCATTCGGCAGAGCTGTCTGCAAAGCGGTCTCGGAAGACGCGACAATAGGCGGAGAAATTCCTTCAACAAAAGGCTTGCTGTGAGGTAATATATGATTGCGATTATCGACTACGGATGCGGAAATCTATTTTCGCTTTCGCGCTCCCTGCAGTTTCTCGAAATTGACAGCAAAATAACGGGCAGCGCGGATGAAATAAAAAAAGCGGATAAAATAATACTGCCGGGCGTAGGCGCATTCGGCGACGCCGCCGACAAACTCAATGCGGCAGGTCACGCCGACCTTCTGAAAGAACTTGCGAAAGACGGCAGATACATACTCGGAATCTGTCTCGGGATGCAGCTGCTTTTTGAAAAAAGCTTTGAATACGGCGAACATAACGGGCTGGGGCTGCTTGAAGGCGGGATTTTCCCTCTTGGTGAAGATATAAGCGGTCTGAAAGTTCCGCATATGGGCTGGAATAAACTTGACATTGTCAGGAATGACCCCATTTTTGCAAGCGCCGGTAAAAACGACTACTTTTATTTTGTTCATTCATTTTACGCCAAAAACTGTGAAAACTGCCTGCTTGCGACCGCGGAATACGGCGTTGATGTGCCCGCTGTGGTTGGTAAGGGTAATGTTTACGGCACACAGTTTCACCCCGAAAAAAGCGGTGAAAAAGGGCTTGCTCTATTAAAAACATTTGCAGAACTTTAACGGAGAAAAAGTATGGAAATATTCCCTGCAACGGATATTATCGGCGGAAAGGTAGTCCGTCTTGTGAAAGGCGATTACAACAAGGTAACAGTCTATGCCGACAGCCCTGCCGAAATGGCAAAAGAGTTTATTGAAAAAGGCGCGCGCAACCTTCATATTGTTGACCTTGACGGCGCTAAAACCGGCTCGCCGGAGAATTTTGAAAAAATCCGCGAGGCGGCGGAAATCGGCGGCATATTTATTGAGGTAGGCGGAGGCATAAGAAACGAAAAGAGAATCGAAGATTATCTTTCGCTCGGAGTAAACAGAGTTATTTTAGGCACAGCGGCTGTAAAGGATTACCCTTTTCTTGAAAGAGCGGTTAAAAAATATGGTGATGCGATAGCGGTGGGAGTTGACGCCAAAAACGGCAGGGTTGCCGTCGGCGGCTGGCTTGAAACAACGGATATAAGTTCGGTTGAGTTTTGTAAGAAACTGCGTGATACGGGCGTAAAAACCGTTATTTACACCGACATTTCAAAAGACGGAATGCTCTCGGGCACAAACCTTGAGGTTTTCGGTCTGCTTAATGAAATTGACGGGCTTAATATTATTGCTTCAGGCGGAGTAACGTTTGAGGATGAAATAAAAGCCCTTCGCGATATGAATATTTACGCCACCATAGTAGGTAAGGCGGTTTATGAGAAAAAACTTGACCTCGCAAGAGTAATAAAAATCGCAGACGGAGGTAGCGCGGATTGATTACAAAAAGAATAATACCCTGCCTCGATGTGCGTGACGGCAGAGTGGTTAAAGGCGTTAATTTTGAAGGCATAAAAGATGTAGCCTCCCCTGTTGATATGGCAAAGTTTTATAATGAAAGCGGAGCGGACGAACTTGTTTTTTATGACATAACCGCATCACACGAAGGCAGGCAGCTTTTTACCGATATATTGAAGCAGGCGGCTTCAGAGGTGTTTATCCCCCTGACAGTAGGCGGCGGAATAAACTCGCTTGACGATTTTGACAGAGTTCTCAAATGCGGCGCAGACAAAGTCAGTGTTAACTCGGGCGCAATAAAGAACCCCGATCTTATAGGCAAAGCCGCAAAAAAATACGGAGACCAGTGCGTTGTGCTGTCAATGGATGTAAAGCGTGTTGACGGTCAGTTCAGGGTTTTTCAGAACGGCGGAAGAATTGACACGGGAATTGATGCTCTGGAGTGGGCTCAATTCGGTCAGAAAAACGGAGCGGGCGAACTTGTTGTGAACAGCATTGACACAGACGGCGTCAAAAACGGGTTTGATATTGAAATGCTTAAAGCCATCTCGGATCTGGTAACGATTCCGGTAATAGCGAGCGGCGGGGCGGGCAAAAAAGAGGATTTTCTTGACCTGTTCAACGCAGATGTTGCCGACGCAGGGCTTGCGGCTTCAATATTCCACTTCAGACAGGTTAATATTAAAGAATTAAAACTCTACCTTCGCGAAAACAATATTGAAATGAGGATATAACAATGATTGAACTTAAATATAATTCCGACGGGCTCATTCCCGCAATAGTTCAGGACCATTACACCAAAAAGGTTCTTATGCTCGCCTATATGAACGCAGAGAGCCTTGACATAAGCATAAAAGAAGGCTTCACTTGTTTTTACAGCCGTTCAAGGCAGGAACTCTGGAGAAAGGGCGAAACTTCGGGCAACAAACAGCAGATAGTTTCAATACGCACCGACTGTGACTGCGACACGCTGCTTATTGATGTTATCAAAAGCGGTCCTGCCTGCCACACGGGCAGCGAAAGCTGCTTTTTCAACGATATTGTTGAGAGCGATGACGAGCAGTTCTCTTATGAAAACCTTTACAAAATGCTTGTCGGCAGAAAAGTTGAGAAAAAAGAAGGCTCCTACACCACATATCTTTTTGAAAAGGGAATTGACAAAATTCTCAAAAAAGTCGGTGAGGAGTGCACAGAGGTTATTATTGCCGCTAAAGGCGGAGACAAAGAAGAAACCGTATTTGAGATTGCCGACCTGATTTATCACATTACCGTTATGATGATTGAGCAGGGAATAACCATTGACGAGGTTACGGCGGAACTTGCGAAACGCCATATTGTTGACCACAAGGTAAAACAGGAAAAAATGCAATAAAAACATAATTGCCGTCTGCTGCAGACGGCAGTTTTTATTTGTTATTTTTTAATTTGTCTGATATATGAGAATAAATGTGAAAGAACAAGCAAATTGAAAAGATTTTTTAATTAATTATTAATACAATTTTAATTTAATCTTAATTCAATATGCAGTTGAATCTTAATGCGGTGGTGAATACAATAATACCAAAAACAAAGGGAGTCTTCAAATGAAAAAACTGATTTCAATATTTCTGTTTTTAATTATTTCTTTTTCTGCAGTTGCACCGGTGTTTGCCGCAAATGACGGCATAATAGATTCGGGCAACTGTGGACTAACGGAAAACGACAATGTCAAATGGACTTTTTATAAAAGCGGAACTCTTGTTATCAGCGGAGAAGGTGAAACCGATTTTTACGAGACGAACACGCAACACCCGAAAAGACAACCGTGGTATGATTATTTTGACAGAATCTGGTGCGTTACAGTTGAAGAAGGAATTACGGGAATAGGCGCAAACGCTTTTGCAGTTGAGGCACAACGCGCAAATAACATTCCTCTTTGCAGGGTTGATTTACCGTTAAGTTTAAAAATCATTTCAACATCTGCTGTTAACAGTTATAACAATTCAAAATACTGTAAATACTTATGTTACAGCGGAAATGAGGAAGATTGGAGAAGAGTGTTTTTCAACGATACACAGTTATATTATAATGACCGCGACGGAAAGTGGTATGTTGAATCGCAGCCTATGTCATATTATCATATCATAAATGACAATTGGACAGAAATGTTTAACGGAGAAAAGCCGGAACCGTTTTGTGAAATAAACAGACCTATAACACACACTCCCACAAAAGAAGAAACAAAAATCAGTTTAAAATGCTACACAGGCGAATATTTCGACGGCAATTTTCAATGGAATGCGGATAAAGAAATAACCATTTCAGGCACAATTGCCGACTCTTCGGGCAAAAACAGCGCTATCGCTTTTTCTGCTGACAAAACCGGTAAATATACAATAAGTGTTGATTTTCTTTCAAGCGAGGGAAAGGTGATATGTTCCGATTCGGTTGTCATACACACTCTTGATGAAAATTCTTTCGGAAAGCAAGTTTTCGATTCTTTTATGGATTTTCTCGGAGATTCAGGAATCGGTCTCCATCTTGTTTACGGTATGCTTAACACTATAATTGCTGTTTCGGTTATATTCTACCCTTTAAACTGGATTTTAAACCTTTTATAACAAAAGTTTAAACACGGTCTTGATATATGAAGTATAAAATAGGGCTTGCGGATGCAAGCCCTCAATTTATTATTGCTGCTGATTTTTAATAAAAGCATCAATTGCGTGCCACAAGTCTGTTTCGGTGAACCAGATTACGAAATTCGCTACAAGTTCGAGAATAATATTTTCAAACAACGAACCTGTTTTGTAGCCTGTTTTACTTCCTAAACCCGCGTATGTGTTTTCGCCGTCATAACTTATGCAGAAAATGCTCAGCGAATGAGGAGGAATGGATTGGCTGATTTTATTGTTGATTACCGCGACTTTCTGATAACGCGGTGAAACAATGCCGTTAAGTATTCCGAACCTGTTCGCAAGGTTAAACAGGCCGCTGCCGATATATCTTTGCTCGGCTACCGTGTCAAGTTTTCTGAAACCGTTGAGGTTTATGTTGACATTTTTCGATTCGCCCGATGAGTTGACAACATTTACATAAATCTGCTTTGTTTCGGGGTTTATACTTACTACCTGAAAAACATCTTCGGTTTTGCCGCTCAGTGTGCTGTTGAGAACGCCGATGCCTGTGTTGTTCATATAAAGCTGCTGAACATAATAACTCGGAGTGCGGACAACCTCGTTGGAGTTGAACCAGATTAAGTTCGGCGCCCACTGTGTGTAGCCTTCACGGGCAAACAGCGGAGCGTAGCAAGCCATATCTACAATGTCTCCGTTTCGCACAAGGTTAATCATATGCACGGCTTCATCAACGGCTACCTGCAGATTGTTTTTGGTAATCTGGTCGCCGCCGCCTCTGTGAACGGCATATTCACCGACAAAGACTTTTGCGCCGTCGCGGCTGTAACTGTCATATTTTTCGGCATTTACATAAGGCCACCAGGTAGGAACATAGTAATGCTCGTCAACTATTGTGTCGGTGTATTTTTCGTTTATCTGCTCCCATGCGTATTCGTGTTCTTTGCCGTCAGCCCAGGCTCCTGCGGATGATATTATTGTTATTTCGGGGTGTTCGCGTTTTACTGCGTTGTATATGACATCAAATCTCTCCCAGTAATCTTCCATCCAGTTTTCATTGCCTACGCCGAGATATTTCATATTGAACGGTTCAGGATGGCCGTTTTCCGCTCTTACAGCACCCCAGTATGTGTCTGTTGAGCCGTTGGCATACTCAATCAAATCCATAATATCCTGAATATGCTGCTGCATTTCGGGGCCGTCAATATCATATTTCCAGTCGCCCCTGCCCTGACACATAAGGCCTGCGTGAACAATGGGAAGCGGCTGAGCGTCAAGATAATCGCAAAGGCAGAAATACTCATAGAAGCCGACCGCAAGGCTCTGGTTATAGCCCCATATGTTGGGAATCTGAACTCTTTCTTCGAGCGGACCAATTGTATATTTCCAATTATATGCGTAATCCCAGTCATAAGCGCCCTCGACAAGGCATCCGCCGGGGAAACGCATAAAGGCGGGGTTGAGTTCTTTTAACGCCTGAACAAGGTCGGCGCGTAAGGTAGAATTCTTCCACATATCATCGCCGTAGCCGAAACTGTTGTGTGAAACAAGCATAAAGAAATCAACATCCGCACCCCGGGGAATTGAAACCTGAAGAACGGTGTAAACGGTCCGAGAGGGTTTTATGACGGTTGAATATTTTTTGAAACCGCCCTCTATATTGAACGAAGAAGAAACGATGCTCTGTTCTTTTTCATTGACAAACGAAGCGGAGATTTCACATTTTTCACTGCTTCTTGCGTAAAATGAAAAATCATATTCAACGCCTTTTTCGAGATATATGCCGTAAGTTTTGTCTGAGTCGGGATAACCGTAATTTACCGCAACACAGTCGGTGCCCGCATGCAGATAGTTTTTGTTTGTTTCGCTCATAGGATCGTCCTGCACAAGCCCCGCCTGTCCGAGAGGAATCTCCCAGCCGGTCATTCTGCAGTCATAATCGGGCGCCCAGGCAAGTTTTTGCTCAAACGAGTTGTTCCTTATAAGATTTGAACTCAGACCGCCGTCAGCGGCATAGTTGATATCCTCAAAGAATATGCCGAAAAGGTTTTGGCTTATCGGCTTAAATTCCCCTTCTCCGTCAACATCAATAACGGCGGCGTTGCCCGCTGCGAAAACTGTGTTGTGCGCAAAAAGGCAAGTGAGGAGCGATATAACCAAAACAATACTTAAAACCGTTTTGAGCTTTTTCATAAATACCTCCCGTTTATCTGAAATAACCGATATACTCTATTTTTATGCTGTCGTCTTTGAACAGATGTGCGTAAAGGTCAACAAAGTAGTCGTCGGTCATACCGGCGATGTAATCAACAACAATTCCGTCAGGCGGTGTTTGCTCATAAGGAACAGCCCTTTCATAATGTGCTTTGTTGACATATTTAATGTGATGGATGAACACAGGCGAGTCGGTGTTGCCTTTTTTCAGGTCATCAAGCAGCCGGTCATACAGTTTTTCCATCATCGGTTTAACGGTTGCGTTGACGGCTGTTTTTATTCGCTCGTCATTGTAAATAAGACGGTAATTGTCTGCTTTTGCCTTTTTGAGCGCCTCAAAATGTATTTCATCCATTTTGATAAAAGGTTTGCCGTAACTGTTTTCGACAATATTGACAATAAGATTATTGATAAACTCTGCGTTTGTTGAGCCGATTGCTCCGGGCTCAAACTCCTCTTCAGTTATTATTTTGGCGCGGGCGGCGTCCTGCCTGTCTTTTCCGAGATAGGCGATAATGTCCGAAATCCGCATAACACAGCCTTCAAGCGTTGAAGGAACAAGTCTTTTAACATTTTCTTTGTCAAGGTAACATTCTTCAATCTGCCTGTCAAACTCATTATAATCATCAAGAGGCTGAGGTCTGTATTCGCTTTTTTCAATTTCGCCGTCGTGTGAGGCAATACCGTTTAAAGTCTGCAAAGAGATGTTATAGGGGAATATTGAATCGAGAACTCTGACAGAATGAATATTATGGCTGAAATGTCTGCCTGCCCGATTATAATAAAGCTCATCCAGAATTTTTTCGCCCGCGTGACCGAAAGGAGTATGCCCTATGTCATGCCCGAGAGCTATTGCCTCTATCAGATCAAGGTTGAGGTTGAGCGCTTTACCGATTGTGCGCGCAATTCTTGACACAAGCTGAACATGAAGTGCGCGGCGGGTAATGTCGTCATTTTTATAAAATGAAAACACCTGTGTTTTATCGGCATAGCGGTTATAAAACGGACAATGGATAATTTTGTCGCAGTCGCGGATAAAAGCCGTGCGGATTATGTTGGCTCTGTCTTTATCCGGATTTCTGCGGATAACATTATTCTCATCAAAAGCAAGACGGTCAAACGAGTTTTCCGCTTTTTCGCGCCGCATTCTGCCGGCAAGTTCTTCACTTAAATATTCATAATAAAGCATAAACATTCTCTTAAAGAAAAATTTTGTTAATTATATCATAATAAACACATCTCTTCAAGAATTATTTGACGGGTGTGTTGCGGCGATAAAAAGAGAGTGATATAATAACTGCAGAATAATAATTACGGAGAAAAATATGTATTACGGAATAATAAGCATATCGGCGCTTCTGTTCAGCCTTGTGTTTGTATTCAGCGACAAATACCGTAAAAAATACGGTTCATCGACAGACGCTGTTCTTAAATTCACAGCCGGCTCGCATTTTGCGGGCTTTATTGCTTTGCTTGCGATTAACAAATTCCGTTTTGAATTCACACCGTTTACATCTATTGTTGCGTTTATTGCCGCTTTTGATGTAATTCTGTTTAACATTTTTTCTCTTCGCGCGCTCGGCAAAACAAACCTTTCGAAGTATTCTGTTTTCAATATGATAGGCGGTATGGCTCTGCCGTTCTCGGCAGGAATACTGTTTTTTAAAGAACAAATAACCGCAGGTAAAATTGTCTGCCTTGTTCTTGTTGCCGCCGCGCTGATTTTTACTGTTGAAAAAAGCGATAAAAAAGGCGGAGCGTTTTATTATATCGGCGTTTTTGTTACCAACGGTTTTTACGGAGTGATAAACAAGTATTTCAGCGCCTCGGGTTTCAGCAAAACAAGCGACGCCGGTTACTCAATACTGATTGAAGGCATAACTGTTCTGCTGTGCGTTATTCTAATGCTTTTTCCCAAAAAAAGGATCGGCGCCGTCAATGGCAGAGGACTGTTTTATATGTGCGGTTACGGCGCAATGTGCGCCGTAGGCAATTTGTTTTTGCTTATTGCTTTAAGAGGTCTGCCCGCCTCGGCGCAATACCCGTTTGTGACAGGCGGAGTAATGATTATTTCAACAATATACAGTTTCTTTACCGAAAACAAACCCGGCAAAAAAGAGATTATCTCCGTTTTGCTCGCAATGTTTGGTATTCTGGCTCTTGTTCTTTTATAAATAATTAAGGCTGCCGACAGGCAGCCTTTTTGTGTATTATTGCATATTCTCGCTGTTTCTGTGGTGAACGGGCTCGTATGTTCCGTCGGGAGAAATATCAAAAAGAGTATAGCCCTGAAGCCAGTCTTTTTCTTCATAACCGAATTTGCTCGCCGCGGTGTATGAACCGTAGCCGGATGCCTGCATATAACTGAGCATAATTCCGTCGCACATAAGAGCAAAATCATTGACATGGTCGTGGCCGAAGAAAACTTTTGTGGTTGAGCTCACCTCTTTGATTGCGTCAAACAAGCCCGAATCAAAACCAGACGCGCATACCCCCTCGCGTTTTTCGCCTGTTAGATATTCGCCTTTTTCGGCTTCTGCTTCCATCTGAGGCAGAGGTATATGTATTATCACTGTTGATTCAAAGTCTCCGTATTGTTCTTTGTTTTTTGCGATTATATCTTTATACCACTGAACCTGATTCTCTTTTACGCCGTCATAAGGTCTTTCATCTTCAGGGTAACCATATTGCGCTTTTTGCTCCTCGTTCATACGGCTGCCCGAATCCATAAGGATAAATGTGTGGCAGAGGGTGCCGTCATTGTTGAGAACATTTATGAAACAGTTGCCGTCGCCCCAGATGTTTTCGGGACCTTCAAGAAGAAGACAGTGCTCATAGGATGAAAAAGTTTCAACCATTTCTCTGCGCGAAACGGAACCGATATTGTCGCCCTCGTGATTGCCGAGAACAGCCGCCCAGTAAACGCCGAGATTTTCAAAAATCTGCGCAAGCTGATGCACTCTTTTTTTATTGAGGGCGCTTGTGACATTGTCTCCGCCGAGAATCACCAAGTCGGGTTTTTCTTTTGTTATATTGTTTACAAGATTTGTAACAGTCAAAATTGATGTTTTGTTGTTGCCGTCGAGGTGAGTATCGGTAAATGTGATAACTTTAAAATTTCGGTTCTCAGTGTTCTGAATTGTGACACAGTCTTCTGTTTGAGAAATTACTTTTACGGTTGACCCGATGCTTTTTATTGATTTAATGTCATAATTAAGCGGATGAGGCAGTTTAACGGCAAGAACGGCTCCCGCGGCAACAACGCAGACAAGCACAATGCAGAGTATTATTTTAAGAACTTTTTTCATATATTATGCCTCACTTTCTTTTTGACAATTCATTTATTTTGTTTAACAGCGGTTTTGCGTTTTCAAGCACTTCGTCAAGGCAGGCGGATTGAGCGCCGGCAAGCCTGAAAACGGGAACGGATTCAAGCGGAACCTTATAATTTCTGAGAACCTGACTGCCTTTATACTCTTTGCCGTTGAAAATGTTTATCCACTGCCCCTTGGGAAGATAAATACAGCGTTTATTTCTGCGCCTGAGAACAGGGGCAACGAGCAATGCGCCGCCAAGCATATATTCATCCTCAATGTCGAATGTTTTTTCATCCGACGGGTCAAAAAGAAACAGATGACGCAAAAGCGGAACACCTGTTTTGCAGGAAACGGCGCTCTGCTCAATGAGGTAAGGTTTCAAGCACTCGTGAAGATGTGAATAAGCGCGGTAAACATCTTTTGTGTGCCCGTCAAAATCGTATGGGCGCTTTATTTTGCCGTGAGTTTGTATGTTTGCCGAAAAGGCGGTAAATTCAAGACCTCTTATAAACACTTTGTTTTCAAAGCGTCTGTCAACCGGATTGAAGGAAGGCTGATAGCCTGCCATATCCCAGCTGACAAACGGAACTCCGGAAAGGCCGAGCGATAAAGCCGCCTTTATAACAACTTTCAGGAAGAAGAATTCTCTTCTCTGATCCCCTGCCCATACGAACGGATAGCGCTGAGCTCCGATACCGCCGCCGCGTGAGAAGTTGACACCGCCCTGCGGTTTTGTATTAAAATGGCGGAACTGAAAAACATTATATAATGTAGGAAACCAATGGTGAGCCGCCATCGGATTTCTGCCGTCGGCAAATTCTATTGATTCCCGGTCCGGGAACTGCTCGCAGAAATCGATTTTTGCGCCTTCAACGCCGATATCGTTAATGTAACCGTCCCAGAATTCCGACCATTTTTCACGGCTTCTTTCTGATGTGAGGTCAATGCAACGCATTTTCTTTTTGCTGAAATTGTCAACCAGATTGTATGAACTTGTTTCATCAAGCCAAACACCTTCGTTTGACGAAACGGCGTATGAATCGTCAAGACCGCAAAGTTCCTCGCTGTTTTGAGGAAATCTGCCGCACTGTTCATAAAGCATTACTTTTTTGCCGAGAGAGTGAACGCGGTCGCTTATTTCCCGCAGTTCCGGAAGATTGTCTTTATTGTAAGGTCTGAAACCTTCAAGAATTACGGCATCCCAAGGAAAGTCGTTTTCTTTCATAGCGTCTGTCATAGCGAAAACACCCTCTTTTGTCTGAAACTCAGGGTGATAGCGGCAGACGAGCGTTCCGAAAGACCATTCCGGAGGCATGGGGGCGAACCCGGTCAGGCGGCAGTAAGCCGAAAGAATATCTGACGGCGATCCGCCTGTAAAAATATATAAATCTGCAGGCGCATATTTCTGTTCAATAACTATTTCATCTTTTTTTGACGAACAGATGTCAAAAACGGAATGCTCATACCTGTTCATCAGCAAAGCGTTGCAGCGTGAAGAAAACAGAAACGGAATGGGAATATAACTGTTGCCCTTGGTCTGACACCAGCGGTCAACGGCATAAATGTTGAGTTTTTTGCCGCGCTGATTAACACAGTCAAACCTCTCTCCGGTGCCGTAAAACCGTTCGTCTTCAAACACTTTCAAGCGCACAAAAGCAGAACCGTTTTCATTTTTCACGGAGATGAGTTCTCTGACCTTAAGGCAGGAAGAGTCAAAAAATGAAATACTGTTTTTATCAACAGTAACATAAGAACCGCTTTGTTCTCTGACGGTAAATGACTCACTGCCTGTTTCACACTCAATATGCACAGGCGCTTTATCATATTCCTCACCGAGGTCGCGGGCAAGAGTCTGAGCGGCGCCCATATTATCAAAAGCGGAATTGTTTTTGTTTCTAAGGCGCCAGACACCGTCTTCAACACAGTTAAGCAGAAGATTGACGCCGTTGAATACGAAAAAAACATTACTGCCGTCAGACTGTGGCATCATTTTCATTTAACTCCTTTGCTTTTTCGTCTCTCAGACTGCGCATTTCAAGCAGTTCAGCATATATTTTTTCTTTGTTTTTTCCGCTGTAATTATCAAAAAGAAAAGCGAGGGCAGGAAGAATGTTGCCGAGCAGACCGCAAAGAGAAACAATTTTGTAAATGCCGGAAATGGTGAAGTCCGACTGAACGGGTCTTGAGCCGTCCGCCAGATTGTTTGTTTTATATCTGATTACTTTGAAAAGAATATTGTAAAGGTTTTCTTTAAGCAGGGCATTGAATTTGCCGACTATGTTCTGCGTGGCTGAAAGAACACCGTCGCTTCGGATGGGAACGCCGTATTTTTTCTCGGAACACCATTCCATATAATCCGTTGAATCGGCAACAATTATTTTGCGTGCCGCTCCCTGAGCAGCGTTGGGCATACCCGCAAGAGCAATGCAGGCGCCGATAATCGTTTTCTTTCTGCGTATGCCGGGCACGGTAAACCCGAGATTGAGCGCGGACATAATCGCATAGAAAAAGCCTGTGTATGAATAACCGCCGACAAGCATTTGCTTTGCCGAAATCTTTTTGCCGACAAACGGAACAGCCATAAGGCCTACATAGGAAAAAGCACCGCTTATTGTGCCGACCACGGTTTGCAGATGATAAGCGTCGAGAACATCCTCATAAAAGAACGGAAGAATTTTGTAGGTAATCTGTCTTAAAAGTTCAAATATGTTGGCGAACTGAAGAATTACGAAGGGTCTGTTGCGGATGATAACTCCCAAATTTCTTTTGTCAAATCTGACTTTCTCAGTTTTTTTGCCTGAGTCTTCGGAAGGAGTGTAAAAAGCAACTCTCTCCTGAATAGTCATATAAGGGGCATACATTGCCGCTACGCCGATAATGCAAAAACCGAGAGCAACAAAGAAATAAGTCCATCTCTGACGGGCGGCGTCATCGCCTGCCATTTTAACAAGCACGGGTATTATACCGCCGGGAAGCATCGAACCGAGAGTAGATGCTATAGCTTCAAAGGTAAAGAATTTTTTTCTGTCGGGCGGATTTGAGACCATTTTGAGACCGAGAGTGTTGAGCGCAATGTCATAAAATGTGTCAACTATCGAAAAGAATACGCTGAAGAAAAGAGTCCAAATAAAATTGTAAAAACTGCTGCTTGTGGGAACAACAAACATCAGCATTGACGAAACAGCAAAAGGAATCGGTGCTGTCAACAGTGCTGTGCGAAGATTACTTCTTTTGCCAATTGACGGCATATCATAAAGCATGCCTGCCACAGGCGGAATGAAGAAACCGAGAATTGTGCTGATATTACCTTTGAGAAGGAGCATATCGTTGGTAAGACCCATATAGTTGCGGTTGAATTTGTCGGCAAATGTTTCGGTGCTGTCCTGCCCCATTGCGTTGCCGAAAATACCGCCCGCAAAGCCGAGTTGCTCCTTGTTGGAAACAGACTCATTGTCAAGATATGTGCGCTTGAGCCCCTGTGCCAAAGATTTAACTGACATATTTGTTCACCTTTCACAAACAAAATCACAAATATTGTATCACAATAGGGCAAAACTTTCAATAAGTATATTAACATTAAAATCAATAATTAAAAAATACGAAAAAACTATTGCAAAAACAAAAGAATTATGATATCATACCTTTCGCTATCCGGGTGTGGCGCAGTTGGGAGCGCGCTTGACTGGGGGTCAAGAGGCCGTGAGTTCAAGTCTCGCCACTCGGACCACTTCATAAAATCCGTAAATCCTTATGTATCAAGGGTTTGCGGGTTTCTTTATTTTGTGTTAAAATGCGGTTTGATGTTTATTTGATGTTTATTGACCTAAAAACAGAATGATTTTTGACCTTGCCCGCCTGTTTCGGCGGGTTCTTTTTTTATGCCGTGTGATGTCTTTTAATCGGTAGGGCGTTCGCTATAACCTCACTTGCCTTTGCTTGCTGTTCCTGAAATGCGTGTGCGTAAATGTTCAATGTTGTTGAAACCTGGCTATGACCTAACGAAGCGGATACCGTTTTAACATCAACACCGTTTGCAATAAGTAAAGAAGCGTTCAGATGTCTGAAACTGTGAACACATACCCTCGGCAGATTATTTCTATCACAAAACTTTTCTAAAAAGTGCCGGGGCGTGTCTGCTCCCATTGGTGCGCCGTATTCAGTAGTAAAGACATAATCGGTATATTGCCACTGTGAGCCTAAAAGCAAGCGCTTTTTTGTTTGCTCGGTTTTGAGTTCTTGCAGCACATCAAAAGCAATTTGCGGGAGTTTCAGCGTTCGCAGTGATTTCTTTGTTTTGGGCGTGCTTTCATACATCCCGCCTTGACTTTTTAAAAACTCGCTTGTGCGGTTGACCGAAATAATCATATTGTTGAAATCAATATCAGACCACTTCAAGCCTAATATCTCGCCCTTGCGGAATCCGCTGTAAAGTGCAACCGTGAAAAAGGCTTGATACTTCAAAGGTGCAGTATTCAACAGGTCAAAAAATTGTTGTGCCTCTTCAACAGTAAAAACATTGCGTTCGATTTTGTCTTTTTTAATAACCTTGACATTTCCGCAGGGATTAACAACATCCATATCGCAACCGATAGCATAATTAAAAACATTTGATATAAAAGACAAATACATTTGTTGTGATTTGGTTGACAGTCCCGCTCCGGTTGCTTTATTAATTCCCGGTTCGGAAAGATTATTGATAAACGCTTGTATATGCCTTTTGTTTATCTTGTTCATAGGTAAATGCCCGATTGCTTGATATGTTCGTTCCTCGCAACCGTGCAGCCGTTCAACCGTTGACGGTTTCAATTGCTTTTCGGTTTCAATCTGTTTGAAATATTCTTTTGCGAATGTTTCAAACTTAACATTGCCGGAAATACTGAAACCGTTTTGACATTGAACATCAAACAATGTCGCTTGTTTCTGTAATTCCTTTTCAATCTGTTTTTGTGTCATACCCGGAGCGGGTTTGTAGGTCATTGTTTTGCGAATTTGTTTGCCGTTTACATCATAACCGCAGGAAGATGTTATTTGATAGGTTTTGCCTCGCTTAGTTATGTTTGCTATTCTTATTACCTCCCTTTTTTCGTTTAGATGATTTAAATTTATTGTCAGTTTCATTGCTTGTAATTTCATTTACCGCTTTATCTATATATTTTGAAACGATTTCTTGAAATCGTTTTGCGGTAATTGCCTCTTGCAGTTCTCTTGTAGAAAAACCGAGATATTTATCATCATTTTCAGCTATACGCATATTAAATAAATCTACAATTAATTGCCATAATGACCCGTCAACAATTAAATCGTTATAGACATTGAAAGTAATTCTATCAAAAAATTTGAAATCGTGATTAAGCTTTGGAGACAGATTAATTACATTGTTCATTTCGTGTAATTGTTCAATTGCTTGTGTAGATAATCCGATATAATTGTGTATATATTGAATATCTTTATTTATAAATTCCGTTCCGTTAAAAAGATAATCCATATCACAATTAAAAAATTCACACAGTTTTATTAAAGTTTCTCCACGGGGCATATTTTTACCGCGTTCCCAGCTACTAACCGTATCAGTTGTAAGATAATGTTCTTTGCTTTTTTGCAAATTATCTTTGTTTTTTTGTAAATTATAAAAATTATTATAAGCATTAACAAATTGTTCTTGTGTTTTATACTTATTAATTCTTGCGCGATAAAATCCCTCAGCAAAGTTATAATTCATTGTGCAGCCTCCATTAATTATTAAGGTTATTATAACCGATTTATTACAAATGTCAAGAAAAAACCGATAAAAAGAACGATTTTTAGCAAGTAATAATTTTGAAATTTCGTAAAAAACCGTGTTTATTATCGTAACAAATTGAATTATAATATTGCCAAACTAAGAGAAAGGGGGCAAACAATTTGAAGAATAATAGAGAAATTCGCAAGGCAGCACACAATAACGGAGTTACATTGTCGGATGTTGCGGATTATTTAGGTGTCACACCTAAAACTGTTTACGCCTGGTTAAGAATCGAGCTTACAGGCACGAAAAAAGAAAAGTTTTTGCAAGCTATTGAAGCAACAAGAATTGAAAAGTTCGGTGAATAAAAAGAAAGGGGAAAAGATTATGACAGAATTAAATTCTTGTAGGGTTTCCGCTCCAAAAATGAGAACGGCAGAACAGGCAATTGAAGAGTTGAAAAGGGTTGACCCGGAAACCGCTTTAACGGTGCGTGCAGTGCGCCGGATGATTTCAACCGGTGAAATACCGTTTGTCAGGGTTGGCAACAAGTTTTTGTTCGATTTCAATGTGTTGTGTGATTACCTCTCCGGAGGTAGTCAGACGGTCAGCACTCAGAGCACAGAAAACCGGAGCGGAAACATCCGCAGAATTTTACGGTAATTTTTTTAAGAAATTATTACCGATTGGTAATATGGAGGTATAAGAATGATTGTTGATAATATCTTTATCCCGAATTACTATCCGGAATTATACGAAATTGCGGTTGCAATGGAAGAAATGACAGATGAATCTGCCGGACAGTTAATCAAAGCACTTAACGGATTGTTTTTCTTTAATGAAAACAGAGATATTAAAGATTTAACTGCAAAAATGCTTTTCAGGATGTATGAAAAGCACGCTGTTGATACAAAAGAAAAAGCCGAAAGAATCAGCAAACAAAATTCTATTAAGGGAAAGAAAACATTAAAATCTGAATCTTTTGAAGAGGGCGAAAATCCTTTTGAAGAATGGGCGGATAATTAACCGCAGTAATCAACAGTTAACAACAGTTAACAACTGTTAACAGCGGTTTGAATTAAAGTTAAATATAAATATAAAGATAAATCTAAAATATAAAATATAAAACTTAAAGTATAAAAAATAAAAGGAAAAAAGAAAAAATAAAACCGCTGTTAACAGTTGTTTACAGCGGTTAGGGAAGGAAAATCAAATGAATAAACTTGATGAAATGAAACAGATAGCCCGTGAAAATCGGGCTTTGTGGAATCGCTTAGAAAATTTACACAAAGCAATAATTGAGCTTATCGACGGAGCAAGAACAGATTACAACCTATCAAAGGCTAAGACAGCCGAAACAATTAAAACACTTGTGCAGCGTGCGGAAACATCCGGAGAGATTAGAAAAAAGTTGTTACTTGCAGAAGCCGACAAACTCAGAGCAGAGCAAGAGCAAAGCGGAATATCTTCGGAGATTGAAAAAGCATATCAAGAGAGTATGAAAGAGTATGCAGAAACATTTAAAGAAGCACAGGCAGCACAAGCACAGATTGTTGACTTGTATAATCAGATTAAGGCGGAAATGGATGAAATCAGAAAGACGGCATTTGCCGACGGTAAGGACCCCGGACTTGTTCAGAACGGTATAAAATCTATGGAAAGAGAATATAAAACATTTATTTCGGAGGTGTCTTATGAATCGTAAAATTATCGAATCAATTAAAGAAGATATACAGCACAGTATAGAACAAAAGCCTATTGATGACTATGCCGACAAAGTAGCTGATATACTTATCGGTATTATCGGCTTAGATGAAGAGCCGGAGGACTGGCAGTCACAAAGTCTGAATGAGCTTGAAGGATTTGAAGTCCCGGAGCGGTTTATATCCGGAGGCGTTGACAATGGATAATTTCTTTTTTGATTTAGGGGAATACCTCAATAAATATAGTTATTATAAAACCTGTGAAGTTGCAAAACGCTTTAATGTTAAGCCGATAGAGAATATAACAAAGCTTGAACAGAAGATTATGCAGAATATCATATCACGGTGTTTAATGTCATATAATTCAACAGGTGATAACCTCGATTTGATAGGCGTATTCCTTTATGAAGAATCAGAGCAAACCGGGGAGGTCAAAGACTTCAACGGTATTAATATAAGTATTTCAAAAACAAAAGCAATTATCGGGATGTCAACAAATTTGTTGACCGCTCCTGCAATGTATCAGTATTCTGTATTTCTTCACGAATTATGCCACCTGTCAGAGCGTGAACACAATGAAAACTTTGTAAAGCGTTTCAATGATGTTCTGTATAATTTTTTTGATATGAACAGTTGACGGTGCGCAGCTCGAATACTTAATAAAAGGCGGTGAGAATATGAAAAAAGAAATGTTGAAGCATTTGGAAGAAATCAGAAAAAGACATTTGCAGGTAAAAAAATATCTGAAATCGATTGACGGTAAGACCGTTAAAAGATATAATTCAGATTACGGTGTAAAGGGTATGAAGTGGGGACACCGTAAGGCAAAATCAGCAAACGGTTATTCAATTCCAAACAAAGAAAAAGCACATATCAATTCAGAGATAAGCACTTGGTATCACAAAAGATTTTCCGGTAAAGTAGGGCAACAGTGCGGAATTGAAGTTAAAGACAAATACTATTTTTTTGTAAATAACGGTTTTGGGGATTATGATATTTATAAAAGAATTGATATTGTCGGTAATGAAGATTTAATTGATAAACTTGAAAGGAAAATGCAAAAATGACTAATGCAGAAGATAAGTTAATGGATATGTTGATTGACATATTCCCTGATAAGGGTTTTGTGTTTTGCACTTGCGCCCTTGCGAGGGAATATGATATGACGGACGAAGTTATAAAGTATATCGAAGACCACCCAGACGCTAAGAGCGTTGATATAGGTAAGTTTGTTTGTTTTGAAGACTATGACGGTGAATGTAAAATTGACCGTGAATAATGTTGTGTAAACTCGGCGAATATGATATAATATTTCTGCCGTGTAGTCATTATACACCGTTCTTATTACCTACCATACAGGAAAAGCCCGCTATGAGCGTTTACAGATTACAGGGTGTAGCGATACCCCGAATTGTAAAAACTTCATTAACGGGCTTTTCTTGGCTTTTTACGGCAAATAATAATACTGTTTGCCCTGCTGTTCAGCAGGGAGACGGCAGAACAGAAAGGAATGTTGAAATAATGCCGGATGTTAAAGATTATTTATTGTCATATCGTGAAAAAGTAGATGATATAAATTATCTGTGTGACAGAATAGAAGCCCTTGAAGACAAAATATATCGTGTCGGCGGTGTTCGCCTGTCTGATATGCCGAAAAATCCTTCACCGGAGGTTGACCGGCTGTCACATCAGATTGCTGTTGTACTTGACCTCAAAGAAGAGCTTGAAGAAGCGCAGCAGAATGTAAAAGCGGAATATAAGAAAATAAACAGTCTGATTAACAAACTTGAATCAGCAAAAGAACGAGATGTAATTAAAAGCCGTTATATAGACCTTTTCAAATGGGAAGAAATAAACAATATAATGTTCGGCAGTCAAGCCGATTTCAACGACAAAGAAGAATCATATTTACGCCGTATTTTTATCATACAAAAATCCGGATTAAACAATTTAAATCGGATATATTCAGAGTATGAAAACTGATTATATGTTTCTCTGCTTGATAGCGGAACGATAGCGGATAAAAAAGCAAAAATTACAGGTGTCATTTTTCCGCTTGAAAGCGGGGCGCAAGCGGAAAGAAAACCGGAGCGGAAAACCGCCCCGGTTGTTGTCTTTTTTAGATTAAAAACCGTCTGTTTCGATTGCCGATATCATATCAAATAAATGATATATCGTTGTGAATAAATCATCGCTTTTTTCAGGGTCCGTAATGTTTGGCAGGGTGTCAGCAATTATGTTTGAAAGTGCTTTGACCTCTGATATTGATTTCATCAAATCAAGGTATTCCTCAAAGTCGATTGTGATTTTTGTGTTTTCAATATTTTCCATTGTGCAAAATCTCCTTTTGTGTTATAATACATTGTGTTGAGTCACGGCGGAGCGGTTACCGAAGGTCAGGACCTGGCAGGTCATAACGGTTGACCGCTCCGGTGCTTTTTTGATGTTTATTTGATGTTTATTTTTGTGAAAAGATTTAACACAAAATGAAATGGTATGAAATGGACAAAGCCTCAAAGTCCTTTATTTACAAGGGTTTTCCGCTCCGAAATGAAACGGAATGAAAAGCAATGAAACGACAAATCAGGACTTCAAGTCTCGCCACTCGGACCATAAAAAAGTTCAGTGCTTTTGCGTTGAACTTTTTTTATATTGTTTTTAAAAAGCCAACACAAAAAACCGCCGGGAAATATCTCAGCGGTTTTTTGTGTAATTATGCAAATGCTTTCTGCACGGCGTAATACGCGGGTTTTGGGTTGCCTTCGCCGTCAACTATGCCCCAGCCTGTTTCTACGGGACAGTCGCTTTGACCGCAGACATAGCATCTTTCGCTGTCGTGCCACATATAGATAAACGCACCGATACACCACGGCAACGCCCGTAGTCTCGGAATCAGATAGGAATAAAACTCCGCCTGACCTTCGGGAGTATGCGTAAAGCCGTAAAGCCCTGTGCCCTCCTGAAGTTCACGGTAGATATGATTTGCGTATTCATCATGGAAAAGGAGGTCAAATTTTTCTTCATCCGTTTTATCGGCATAAATTCTTTCAATTTCTTCACGCAGGTCGTAAGGCAGTCGGGAAATAAAGGTGTTGACATCTTTTCTGACATCTTCTTCACTGTCGAAACCGTAACTTTGCAGAATCTCCTTTTTCTCCTGTTCCGTTTTGGGCTCGCCGTAACCGATATAGCCGAATTCCGCCATAATAATCGGTTTTTGTGTTATTGCCCTGACCAGACTGAGAACCGAAAAATAAGTGTCAATATTTTTGATGATATTTTCGAATGAGCCTAGATAGAGGTCGCAACCGATATAGTCACAATACTTATTATATTTGAGCATTTTGAAAGAAAGCGAATAGAAGCCGGGCCCGCCGAGATTGTAGCCGAGAAGTTCATCCTCGGCGAGCGGAGCCATTGCTTTGAGCTGTTCACCGATGAAAAGAGCCGCTTCATCCATTGTAAGAGGTGAAGTGAACCTGTCAACGCCCATTTCGTTTGTTATCTGATAAGCGCTCGCAATTCCGCGCAAGTCTTTAATATAAAACTCCGCGACAGCTTTTATTTTTTCAATATCCTCTTCTTTGCGGATATCCATACCGTGCGCAATGTAATCTTTAGGGTAAGGGGTTACGACGAAAACCTTTATGCCTTTGTCAATGTATCCCTGCATCTCTTTTTTCCACAAATCATAAAAATAATTTATATTTCCGTTTTCATCAAACGGGAAAGGGACATCCTCACGGATATAATTTATATTCGCGTCAAGAATCATATCGTAATCATCAGTCTGGTGACAAACTCCTTTAATGAAGCCACCTGCTTGCTGCTGAAGCTGATAAGAGTTCAGACTTACAAAACCCGTGAACGGAAAAATAATGATATTTGCAAGCGGAACAATGAGAGCAAGCAGAAAACCGAGAATACTGTTCAACATAAAAACACCTCTTTTAACAGATATTAACCCGAACTGTGTTCACTGTCAACAGTTTGTGCTTTTAAAATAAATTTTTTGGACTTGAAAAAAAATATGTATTTTAGTAATATATAATATAGCACTTTAAATTAAAGAATTTCACGGAGGGTTACGGTTTGGACAGATTAAGTCTTACAAACAAAAGCGCTTCAACTGTCGCGCTTGAAGGTCTTGCTAAATCGGTAGGAAACTGGCTGCCTGCCGCCGCGCAGGGTATCTGCCCGGTTGACACAGTCGCCGCTTATATCAAGACCTGCCTGACTCAAAGCTGCGGAAAGTGTGTGCCGTGCAGAGTCGGTCTAAAAAAACTCGGCGAAATACATGAAAAAATACTGGAAGGCAACGGGGAAATGCAGGATCTCAGCCTCATTGAGTCAACCGCCGCCGTAATTGCAGACAGCGCAGACTGCGCTATCGGTTACATTGCGGGTGAGATGGCTCTTACGGCTGTGCGCGCCTTCAGGGATGATTATGAAAGCCATATAAGAAAAAACTGGTGCAGCGCAAGAGAGGAACAGCCTGTTCCCTGCTCCGCTCTCTGCCCCGCTCAGGTCGATATTCCCGGTTACATTGCGCTTGTTTCAAACGGAAGATACGCAGACGCAATCAGGCTTATACGAAAAGACAACCCCTTCCCTTCAGTCTGCGGTCTTATCTGCGAACATCCCTGTGAAACTGGGTGTAAGCGCAATCTTGTTGATGACGCCGTAAACATCAGGGGAATTAAAAGATACGCTGCCGAAAAAGCAGGGCATGTGCCTGCCCCTGGTTGCGGAGAACCCACAGGCAAAAAAGTTGCGGTAATCGGTGCCGGACCTGCGGGACTTACTGCCGCATATTACCTTGCGCTTATGGGGCACCGTGTTGATGTTTATGAAAAAAGAAGTCATGCCGGCGGAATGCTTCGCTACGGTATTCCCGACTACCGTCTTCCCGAAAAGACTCTGACTGACGAAATAAATGTTATTCTTGAAACAGGTGTCAATCTGCACCTCAACACAGATATAGGCAAAGATATTTCCATAACAGAAATTGTTGAAGGTGCTGACGCAACATTTATAACAATCGGCGCACATTCGGATAAAAAACTCCGCATTGACGGAGAGAACCTTAACGGCGTTATTCCAGCGGTTTCGCTGCTTCGCAAAATCGGTGACGGAGAAAAGCCTGATTTCAGCGGCAAAAAAGTCTGCGTTGTCGGCGGCGGTAATGTTGCTATGGACGCTGCGAGGTCATCTGTAAGACTCGGAGCTGAAAAAGTCAGCATAGTTTACAGAAGGCGTCAGGCTGATATGACAGCGCTTGCCGAAGAAGTTGAAGGTGCAATAGCGGAAGGCTGCGAGCCTGTCACAATGATGGCTCCCGTTCGGGTTGAAGGCGATGAAAACGGTAACGCGAAATATCTTATTTGCCAGCCCCAAATAATTTCAAACATCAGCAGAGACGGCAGACCCGGTGTTAAGGCGGCTGATGAACCTGAAGTAAAACTCGATGCGGATATTATAATTGTTGCAATCGGTCAGGCAATAGAGAGCGCGCCGTTCGGCGAGTTCGGTCTGCCCCTTAAATGGGATACCATCGCGGCTTCGGATGAATGCGATTTTGAGAATGTTCCCGGCGTATTCTGCGGAGGCGACTGTGCGACCGGCCCCGCAACCGTAATCAAGGCAATAGCAGCAGGCAAGGTTGCGGCAAGAAACATTGACAAATACCTTGGATTCGACCACGAAATTAAACTTGATGTTGAAATACCCGCGCCATCGCTTCACGACAGACCTGCCTGCGGCAGAGTTACAATGAAAGAAAGAGACGCGGATGAAAGAAAACACGACTTTGACCTTATGGAAAAATGTATGACCGAACAGGAAGTTATGCAGGAAAGTTCAAGATGTCTTGGATGTGACCACTTCGGCTACGGAAAATTCAGAGGAGGCAGGTGCTTTAAATGGTAAACCTTAAAATAGACGGCATTGCCGTAAGCGTGCCCGAAAACACCACAATACTTGAAGCAGCCGCCAAAGTTGGAATCAATATACCCACGCTCTGTTATTTGAAGGATTTAAACGAAATAGGCGCCTGCAGAATCTGTGTTGTTGAAATTGAAGGGACGGAAAAACTCCGTGCTGCCTGCAACAACCCCGTTGAAGAGGGAATGGTTGTTTATACCGACAGTCCCAAAGTCAGAAAGGCGAGAAAAACAAACCTTCAGCTTATTCTTTCACAGCACGACAGCAAATGCACATCCTGCTACAGAAACGGCAACTGCACTTTGCAGAGCCTTTCTGAAAAGTTCGGAATCACAAGCAACCCTTTTACCGAAACACCTGCAAAAAACAACTGGAATTACGAATTTCCGCTTATCAGAGAAGAATCAAAGTGCATTAAATGTATGCGCTGCATACAGATTTGCGACAAGGTTCAGTCACTTAACATCTGGGACCTCAAAGGCACCGGCTCACACACCACGGTAGGTGTTGCCGGCGGTAAGACCATTGACGGCGTTCATTGTTCGCTGTGCGGTCAGTGCATCACCCACTGCCCCGTCGGAGCGCTTCATGAAAGAGATGACACGGCAAAAGTCATCTGCGCGCTTGAAGATGAGAAAAAAGTTACCGTTGTTCAGATTGCGCCTGCAGTAAGAGCCGCATGGGGCGAACATCTCGGGGTTAAACGCGAAGACGCGACTGTAAAAAAACTTGTAAGCGCACTTCGCAAAATCGGTTTCGATTATATTTTTGACACCAACTTTTCTGCTGACTTGACAATAATGGAGGAAGGCAGTGAGTTTATTGAAAAACTCACTCACAGGGAAGAAAACAAATTCCCGATGTTTACATCCTGCTGCCCCGGATGGGTGCGTTTTATCAAAACGGAATATCCCGATATGGTTAATATGCTCTCAACCGCAAAATCTCCTCAGGCTATGTTCGGCGCGGTTACCAAAACATATTTTACCGAAAAAGCCGGCGTTGCGCCTGAAAACATATTCTCAGTTTCCATAATGCCCTGCACTTCAAAAAAGAGCGAGTGTGACATTGAAACACTTAACGGTTCAGGTGAAAAAGATGTTGATGTTGTTCTCACAACAAGAGAAGTTGACAGACTTATAAAAGCCTCAAACATTGATGTCGCTGCTCTTGAGGAGGAAGATTTTGATTCACCTCTCGGCGACGGTTCCGGCGCAGCCGTTATTTTCGGAGCAACTGGCGGTGTTATGGAGGCTGCCCTGAGGAGCGCGTATTATCTTGTAACCGGCAAAAAACCAGACCCGGATGCATTCAGGTCTGTCAGAGGTTTTGACGGCCCCTGGAGAGAAGCTCAGATTGACATTGACGGCACAACAGTAAATGTTGCCGTAGCAAGCGGTCTTGCTAACACAAGAGCTCTTCTTGAAGCAATCCGCGCAGGTAAAGTCAGTTATGATTTTGTTGAGATTATGGCGTGCCCCGGCGGCTGCGGCGGAGGAGGAGGTCAGCCCATTCACGACGGCGAGGAACTTGCGCAGGCAAGAGATGAAAACCTCTATACACTCGACAAAAACAATCCTGTCAGGTTTTCACACGAAAACCCCGCAGTTCTCAAGGTTTATGAGGAGTATTTCGGCAAGCCTCTTTCGCACAAGGCGCATGAACTCCTTCATACCGACCATTTCTCCTGGGATGTAGTAAAATAAAAAAGATTAACGGAGCCGGTTTACAACCGGCTCCGCCTTATGTTGTATTATTATTCTGCTGTCGTTTCCGATTCGGTATAATCCGGAGTGGTGAAAATTACTTTTGTAAGGTTATCTTTCATTATACGCTCAATGTCGTAAGTTTTGATAAGAGTATACCATGAAACATATTCTTTGCCGTTTATAATCATAATCGATCTGCTGTCAAGTTCTTTACCGAGAGATTTGTATTTCTGACCTGTAAGCTTTTCAAACTCGGCTTTGTTAAGATAAGTTATGGGTGGCATAATCCCTTCCTCGCCATAGGCAAAATCCGCTTCGGGCTTGAATTCTTTGCCGTTAAAATAAAATGTATAATTATCGGTTACAAAAATACTCTCATCCGGCTTATCGGTTTCTTTGCTCAGGTTGTTGTAATCGCCTATTTCAAGCAGTGTTCCGTTGCATGTTGCAATGCCGTAATCAACAGCGACCTCTCCGGTGAATAAATCTTTTGTAACAATGTGAATATTTCCGTCATTATCTTCTGAGAAACCGATATTCTCCTCGCCTTCAAATTCGGCAGTGGCTATCATTTCCATTGTGTCGTTAAATTTGCCGTCTTCACCTATCAAAAGACCTGGAGTATAATCATAAAGCGAAACAGCAGTTTTATTCATTCCTTTATAATAACCGGTCACATAGATTTCTTCATAACCGTCGTCATCAATATCTTTATAATAAGCATCTTTGATAGTGTAACCGACAACAACCGTTTTGTTTTCTGCGTTATTGTAAATAAAACTTGCGTTGTCTGTTTCATCAATATAAATGATGTTGTCGCTTTCTTCTGTCTGACCGTCGAAAGCGAAAACCGAAAGGTTATCTTTATCCAGAATATCGGTGAAATTAACTTTGTCAAACGCTTCTTCCATTACTTTGAATTCGCTTTTGCCCACTTCACTGCCACAGGATGAAAGTAAAACTGATAAACCTGCGAAAAGTGAAATTGCAATAATAACCGAGATTATCTTTTTCATAAACCTTGCTCCTTTAATTGATTATTTCGCCCGTAAGCGGATTGATTACTTTGCGGAAAACACAAACATGAGTGCTTGAAACATATTTGTCAAGATGCATTGAGCCGAAGAACCAGCGGCGAAACTCACAACTGCCTGAAAGTTCTTCAAGGTAAGTATTAAGACTGTTTACGGTGGATTCATCGCCGTCTTTGAGTGCAAGGAAGGTTTTTATCTTCATCGGCGGTTCGTGAGTGATTACATAATCAACCTTACAGTCAACCTGTTCAAGGTTTTCGACGCCTTCAAGGAGTTCCTCCCTTGAAGGAAGTTCGAACTTTGACCATGAGTTGTTTTCAAATCTTATGTCAATATCGGGGCTTTCTCCGCCGCCCATTGTGAAAAATCTCATACCTTCAATTTCGAAAACCTGACCGCGCATAAGGTGGTATATATTGCCGGTAATATTATGAACTTTGCCGCCTTTCCATTTTTCGACCTTATATGAATTGAGGAGTTCAAAGTTTTCGTGGGTGCCGTCAACAAAGCAGATATTGAACTTTTTTTTGCCTAATTTTTCGAGAATTTTCTGTTCGCGTTTGCTTCCGTCCCACAAAAAGCCGAAATCACCGCAGATGATGATGGTGTCATCCTTTTTCAGATTGCGGACGGCTGACGATTCAAAACGGTTTTTGTCGCCGTGAACATCGCCGGTAATATATATCATTGCTATTTCCTCCGGAAAGTCTAACGGATTATCTTTGATTTTGGTATTTATTTTTTTGGACAATAGTGTTATAATACATCTCGCATCCGATTACAATACTTAAATTTAAATAATTATATATCATTTACGGTGTAAAGTCTATGAAAAAATTTTTAATTTTTATAACTGTTCTGACAATAATAATTTCAACCGCGTTTTGCTGCCCTGCTTCGGCAACATACAATTCACTTGCAGACACTCTTGACCTGCACAGTGAGAACTACTTTTTTATGAGCCTTGACAACGGCACGGTTATTTTTGAGAGTAACGCTGACAAGCAGTTGCCGCCGGCATCGCTTACAAAAATCGTTACCGCCACTGTAGTTCTTGAAAACTGCGAAGACCTGTCAACGATGGTCGCCGCGCCGGAATATGCCCTGAACATGCTTTTGGGAACAGGAAGTTCCACGGCAGGAATCAGAGCGGGAGAAGAACTATCTGTTGACGACCTTCTGCACTGTCTGCTTATTGAAAGCGCGAATGACGCGGCGCTTGTGCTTGCCGACTACATCGGTCAGGGCGATATTGACACATTTATAGGAATGATGAACGACTGTGTTAAAAGAATCGGATGCACAAACACAAATTTTGTAAATCCGCACGGTCTTGATGACGATTACCAGTTCAGCACTCCGAGAGATATTGCGAAAATTTTTCAGAACGCAATGTCGTTTACTGCGTTCAATGACATTGCAGGGCTCAACAGCTACACTGTTCCTTCAACCAATATGCGCAGAGAGCGCACAATTATCAGCACAAACAAGATGCTTAACCCCGCATATAAAGACTATTACTGCAAATACATCACAGGTGGCAAAACCGGCTCAACAAGCAAAGCGGGCAAATGCGTCTGCACCGTTTCATCCAACAACGGTTACAATTATATATGTGTTGTAATGAATGCTCCGCAATATAATATTGATGACGATTCGGCTGAAGAAAACTGTGCGTTTGTTGACACCAAATCAATGGTGAACTGGGCTATGCGCAACCTTGAACTTGTCAAAATTGCCGATTCGACTTCAATAGCGGCTGAAGTTCCCGTAAAGTTGTCGCGCTCGGCGGATTATGTAACACTTGCACCCTCTGAAGATAAATATGAACTTGTGCCTTCGGGAACGGATTCAGGCAATGTTGTAATTGAACCGCAGAAAGACTCGCTGCCCTCAAGCCTGACGGCTCCTGTAAAAAAGGGAGAGTTTATATGCAAGGCCTCTGTTCTTTACGGCGGAGAATCAATCGCAGAAATAGATCTTGTTGCTACAAACGATGTAAATAAAAGTATTCTTCTGACGGTTACGTATGCTTTGGGGAGGGTTTTCTCAAGCCTGCCGATGAAGATTCTGGGAGCGTTGATTCTTATTGTTCTCATTACGGTTCTGACATATATCGTAAAACTGCTTATAAAAAAGCGAAAAAGCGAAGAACTGCATATTGTCACATACAACGATATAAAGAAATAAAGAACACAGGTGCAACATTTATGTTGCACCTGATTCTTTATCTATATACCTTTATTGTTTTAATCTCAAACGGACGGAATGTCAAGTCAACCGAATTGTTTTCGGTTTTTAATAATTCGCGCTCATCTTCAAGCATATTTGTAAGAACCGCTTTTGTAACAAGGGAAGAAAGGGTGATGTTGCACCGTGTTTTTGTGCCTTCACATTCATAAGCACGAAGAACATAAGCGTCGGAGCCGTCCTCGGCGGGTTTGACTGTTTCAATAATAATGTTCGGAACGTTCACCGCAGCAAAAGCCGCGTTATTGCATTCGCCTTTAACGGCATAAACAGGAACATTCAGTTCATAAGCGGGTTTGACAACTGAATCCGCACTGAAGCCGCAATTATGAACAAGAAGCGAGTAAGTAAGTTCGTGCACGCCCTCGTCGCCTGAAACATCGGGATGATCGCCTCCCCTGTGAAGAGAAAGGCAGAGATTACAGTCATATACGGATATTCCGTATTTGCAGTCATTGAGAAGAGCCGCGCCGAAACCGGGCTCGCTGACATCGGTATATTTATGGTTGCAGACTTCAAATTTGGCAACCTCGAGTGAATTGTTCTCGGTAGTCGGACGCTCGGTTAAACCGAACTGAATTTCGCAACGGGCTTTTGATGCAGACACATCAAGGTCGAACCCTGCTTTGAGAAGGCGGTGATGACTGCGCCAGTCAATAAGCGTGTGGAAATCTATTCTCGGGTTGTCAGCGTAGCAAATCATATCCTGCAAAAGAGTTGTGCCGTTGCCGATATCAAAACTGCTGCGCAGAACAATCATAACCGCTCCGTCGGAAACGAGTTCTCTGCCTTTGAAACCGTGAACAGGTTTGAGATTTTTGACAACATCACGCTCAATATCCCAGTTATCATAATCAAGGGAAACATCTTCTCCGAAAAGGAATACTCCGAGTGGTTCGCCCCCGTTTTTTCGAAGCTGTCTGCCTGACGCTTTATCAACAAATGAGGCAATATAACCGTTTTTATCAAAAACTATTTCGGCAAAAGGCGTTTTCAATGTGGAACCGTCATATTCAAAAGCAGACTTGTTTTCCTGACCCGATTGGATAAAAGTAAGCGTTCTGCTGCCGAAACCGGGAATATTCAAGGCGGAGACAGCAAGAAGATTTCTGCCGCACACATCGGTATATCTTTGCGACGGATAATCTTTTGCATAACCTTCCGTTTCAACAAAGGCAACATCTTTTCTGTCAAAAGAGAGTGTATTGAAAAGGGTTAAACATTCGCTGCCGTCGGTAAGGGTTTTTGCGTATTCATCGGCAGATTTGCGGTAATTTGAAAGTATTTCATCCATTTCTTCGTGGAACACTTTATAAACAGGAGTAATACTTGTGCCCGGCAGAATATCATGGAACTGGTTTTTAAGCAAAATTTTGAGCCATTTATCGCTTTCGGGATTCTGCACTTTGCCTGAAAGAACATTGAAATACTCCATATCATGAAGGGCGTATTCTGCCTTTCTGTTCTTTCGCTTGACCTCATGCAATTGGGTGAGTGTTCCCCTGTGAAGTTCAAGGTAGAGTTCATCTCTGTAAACAGGCAGTTTTTCTTTGCCATGTTCAAGTTCTTGCATAAATGCGCTGACAGACATCGGTTCAACTTCCGGCATACCTTCCATACAGGATGAACGCAGAGATGTTTCAACCATTGCTGCCGTAGGTCCGCCGCCGCCGTCACCGTATCCATATGAAATAAGACGCATATCCGTCGAATCTTTGAGAGAGATATCATTCACAACGCATGTGCAGTCGTGAACATCCGGCCAGCAGTGAATGCGCATAAAATGAGTGAGAACCTCACTGCCGTCAATGCCTTTCCACACAAAACTTCCGAAAGGAAACCTGTTTGTTTCATTCCAGCCGATTTTGGTAGTGCAGAAATATTTCACCTCACTGCCCTGCATTATCTGCGGAATATTAGCGTTATAGCCGAAAGTGTCGGGCAGCCAGAAAGTATCTGATGTGTAATTGAAGTTTTCACGCGTAAACTGCTGACCTTTAAGAAATTGACGCACCATAAGTTCGCCTGATGTGATGTTGCAGTCGCACTCAACATAAACACCGCCGTTAGGCTCATATCTGCCTTCGGCAACACGTTTTTTCATATCTTCAAATATTGTCGGGTAGTATTCTTTCATCCACTCGCCGTGCAGAGCGGATGACTGCATAAACCTGTATGTGGGATACTGCTCCATCAGATTAAGCGCGTTTGCGTAAGTTCTGGCGCATTTTCTGACTGTTTCGGAAACGGGCCAGAGCCACGCCGTATCCATATGTGAATGCCCTGTAATGCCGACTTTGCCGAAAACACGGGAATTGCCACCGGTAAAGAAAGGGCGCGAAACGGCAAGAGCCTGTTCAATACCGGTTCTGAATTCCTCTTCAGTCGCGTGTTTGGGATATAGCACAAGCACTTCATTTATTTTTTCAAGCGCGTTTCTCGCTCTCCATTTTACATAGTTTGATTCAGGCAGGGTTCTTGCCGCACCGAGAAGTTCGCGAATATCTATTACAAGCGTGAAAATATCCTCATTTCTTGTGCAAATTCTGATTCCGTCGTAGGTATGCGAATAATCACCCTGCGGAATATCGGGGTAATCGTAGTTGTCAAAGGGACCTGTGTCAACATCAAAGTGCCCTGCATAACTCTCGACTGCTATTTCAATCTTTTCGCCGGCTTTCTGTTTGCCGATAAACTGGCTCATATGATTGCCGCCGATAAATTCGGTGTTTTTTGAGTTGAAAATTCCTCTCGGAATACCGTTGACAAAAAAGAGTTGTTCTCTGCCGCCGCATTGCGAAACGGCGTAAAGAGCTTTGCCGTCAAGTTCAGACGGAACGGTGAAGAAGCCCTTTACCCAGATATTCACCCATTCGCCGCCCCATTTTGTTCCTTTTTCGATAGGTTCAAACCCGTTTTCGGGAACAGTTCTGAAATGCTCTTTAGTTTGTAAGGAACAGACATCTTCAAGTTCAACGGCGTTTTCATAAATCATTTTCTGATAGACCGAAAGCGCCTTTTCAATTCTCTGAAACATTCTGTCTTTGAATTTTTCGTTATACATAATTCACCCCGGAATTAATTATTCTTATGAAATATTATATAAAAACAAAAACGATTTGTCTATTGTTTCGCATCATTTTTCAAACAAAAATCCGGATGACCGAAGTCATCCGGAAACTGATTTTTTAACCTGCGTTGCTTTTGGGAGCAACCTTTGGTGGCAACGCTGTTTTTTTACGGCCGAGATTGCGTTCGATAACCGGTTCTTCTCCTTCGAGAACAGATTTGCCCGTAATGCAGACACGCTCAATGGTCGGATCGGAAGGAACTGCATACATTATGTCAAGAAGAATGCCTTCCATAATTGAGCGAAGACCTCTCGCGCCGGTTTTTTCTTCAAGCGTTTTTTCGGCTATTGCGGTAAGTGCGGACTCATCAAACTCAAGTTCAACATTATCCACATTGAACAGAGCCTGATACTGCTTGACAAGCGCATTTCTCGGTTCGGTCATAATGCGGACAAGAGCATCTTTATCAAGTTCGGTTAGTGTTGTAATAACGGGAAGTCTGCCGACAAGTTCGGGAATAATGCCGAATTTGACAAGATCCTGATGAATTGTTTTTGAAATGAGGTTGTCACTCTGAACTTCGGCTTTTGTGCGTATTGTTGTTTCAAACCCGAGAGCCGAACCGCCGATTCTCTTTTCGATAATTTTATCTATACCGTCAAAAGCTCCGCCACAAATGAAAAGAATATTTGAGGTATTAACTTGAATAAACTCCTGCTGCGGGTGTTTTCTGCCGCCCTGAGGGGGAACATTGGCAACTGTGCCTTCGATTATTTTGAGAAGCGCCTGTTGAACGCCCTCGCCGCTGACATCTCTTGTTATTGAGGGATTCTCGCTTTTACGGGCGATTTTGTCGATTTCATCGACATAGATTATTCCTCTTTCAGCGCGTTCAATATCATAATCCGCCGCCTGAATAAGTCTTAAAAGAATGTTCTCAACATCCTCGCCGACATATCCCGCTTCTGTAAGCGTGGTAGCGTCGGCTATGGCAAAAGGAACATCGAGTATTCTGGCAAGGGTCTGAGCAAGCATTGTTTTGCCGACACCGGTCGGACCGAGAAGCAGGATATTACTCTTCTGGACCTCGACATCGCCGACATTTATCATACCAATACGCTTATAATGATTGTAAACGGCAACGCTTAACGCTGTTTTGGCTGTATCCTGCCCTATTACATACTCATCAAGCTGCTCTTTTATCTCTCTGGGTTTCGGCAGATTAACGGTTGTTTTTGCGGAACTCTTGTGGGATCTGCGGGGCTCTTCATCAAGGATTGACTGACACAGTTCAATACACTCATTACAGATATAGACACCCGGCCCTGCAATGAGTTTTTCTACCTGATCCTGTGTTTTATGGCAAAAGGAACAGGAAACCCTGTCTCTTTTTTCGTCATCTCTCGCCATTGTCTGCCTCCTGCGGTTTTATCTTGAAGTGATGACCTTATCAACAAGGCCGTAATCAAGCGCCTCCTGAGCTGAAAGGTAGTTATCACGCTCAGTGTCCGTTGCGATTTCTTCAACGCTCTTACCTGTGTTGGCGGCAAGAATTGAGTTGAGTTTTTCTCTTGTGCGGAGAATATGGTCCGCAACGATTTTAATATCTGAAGCCTGACCCTGTGCTCCGCCGAGAGGCTGATGAATCATAATCTCGCTGTTGGGGAGAGCGTATCTTTTGCCTTTTGCGCCCGAAGAGAGAAGGAACGCGCCCATCGAAGCCGCCATGCCGACACAGATTGTGGAAACATCGCATTTGATGTAATTCATTGTGTCGTAAATAGCCATACCGGCGGATACAGACCCTCCGGGGCTGTTGATATAAAGGCTTATATCTTTGTCGGGATCCTGGCCTTCAAGGAAAAGAAGCTGTGCTACAACTATGCTTGCTGTCGCATCGTTAATCTCATCGGAGAGGACAATAATTCTGTCGCTTAAAAGTCTGGAAAAAATATCATAGGAGCGTTCACCCCTGTTGGTCTGTTCAATAACATAGGGAACAAGTGCCATAATGATTTCCTTTCATAATAAAAAGAGGATTATTCTGCGTCTTCTTTAGCTTCGGGTTCTTTTTTTTCTTTAGCGTCAGCCGCTTTCTTTGCGGGCGCTTTCTTTTTGGGAGCGGGTTTCTTTGATTTAGCGTTGTCAATAACGAACCTGACGGCTTTATCTTTTTTAATCTGCTCCTCGATTGAATCCGAAGGAATAATATTCTTTATTTTGTCTGCTTCAAGCTGATACATTTCAGCCATCTTTTCATATTCCGCATTAACGGATTCTGCGTCGGCTTCAATGTTTTCAAGTTTGATTACCGCTTCGATTGCGAGATCGAGTTTAACCTGATCAACAGACTGTTCTTTCATTCTTGCCTCAAAGTCTTCTTTTGTCATGCCCATATACATAAGATATGTGTCAAGGTCGATGCCCTGCTGAGCAACTCTGTTGGCAAAATTGTCAGTATTCTCTTTTGCTTTGTTGGCAAACATACAATCGGGAATTTCAGCCTCAACATTTGCGGCAAGTTGTGAGAGAACTGAATCCTCAAACGCTCTGTTTGCTTCATCGGTTTTTCTTGTGCGGATTTCATCCTCGACGCCTTTTCTGAGTTCATCAACGGTGTCATATTCGCCTAAATCCTTTGCGAACTCGTCATCGATTTCAGGAAGTTCCTTGTATTTTATTGAATTGAGTTTGATTTTGAACTCGGCGTCTTTGCCGGCAAGGTCTTCGTGATACTCTTTGGGGAATTTGACATTGATGTCAAATTCTTCGCCGATTGAGTGACCGATAATCTGCTCTTCAAAACCGGGAATGAACTGACCGGAACCGATTGTAAGGTCAAAGCCTTCGGCTTTGCCGCCATCAAACGCAACGCCGTCTGCAAAACCTTCATAGTCAATATTGGCAATGTCACCGTCTTTTACCGGACGGTCATCAACATCAACCATTCTGGCGTTTCTTTCACGCATTGTTTCAATTTCGGAGTCAATCATCGCTTTAGTAACTCTGACTGTTTCTTTCTCCGCCTCAATGCCTTTGTATGCTTTGAGAGTAACTTCGGGTTTAACGGTAACCTTAAATTCAAGGTCAACGCCCTCTTCAACGCTCATTGTGATGATATTGAAGTCATAAGGTGAATCAACAGCTTCAATGCCCGCTTCTTTGAAAGCGTCAAGAACTGTTTCGGAATAAACTGCATCAAGAGCATCTTCGTAAAAAATATCTTTACCGTATCTGTTTTCGATAAGGTGGCGGGGTGCTTTACCCTTGCGGAAACCGGGAATTGCGATTTTTTCTCTCTGCTTTAAATAAGCGTCGTTAACCGCTTTGTCAAAGGTTTCTGCATCGACAGTAATTTCAACTGTGTAGGTGTTGACATCTGTTTTGTTAGCCGCTTTTAAACTCATTTTTATTACCTCCTTTGATAAATCCGATAAAGGATTATATCAAATATTTCTGACAATTTCCACTATTATAATAATTATTAAAAAAATTTATATATTTCAACAAGTTTAAACCGATAAACTGCTTTGTTTTGTTTAATTATGCCCCACTTCATACACGGGAACCGGGCAAAAACCGAGATAATCCGCCGAAACAAGAGAAAACTTTATTCCGTCGCTCTCGCCGTTGAACGCAGTCTGATGTGAATAGGAGTGAAGGTGCCCGTAAAAACAGCGCTTTATGTTTTCCTCAACAAGGATATTATAGATTTCATCGCATTTCTGAAGAAGCGTCAACGGCGGATAATGGAGAAAAACAACAGGCTCCAGCCCTGTTTTTTTTGCCTCTTCAATGCTTTTTCTGATTCTGCCGGTTTCTCTCATAAGAACTTTTTTGTCTGAGTCGCTTTCGGCGTCGAAAAACCAGCCCCTGCTGCCCGCTATGGCAATATTGCCTTCAACATAAGCGTTGTTGTGAAGAATATTGAGACTGTTAAGTTCATTTTTTTTAAAATAATCTTCGGCTTTTTTCTTGGTTGACCACCAGAAATCGTGGTTGCCTTTCATAAGAATTTTTCTGCCCGGCAGTGAATTGAGAAATCTGAAATCCTCAAGACCTTCTTCCATATCCATACACCAGGAGATATCGCCGGGAATAACCACTGTGTCTGAATCACTGACTACCGCTCTCCAGTTCTTTTCAAGGCGCAGTTCATAATCGTTCCAGCCGTCAAAAACGCTCATTGTTTTGCCGGTTGAAAGCGAAAGGTGAGTGTCTGCAATTACGAAAAGAGCCATGCCGTAATCCTTTCAGATCAGATATTGAGCATATCAAAAATAACTTTTTTCATTGAGTCGCTGTTTTTTTCACAGCAGTTTGTGAAACGAACTGTTTTATTGCGGAGATTCGCGAGAGGAGCAGGACATTCCTTGCCTGTAACTTCAGCAAGACGCTCCACCATACTGAATTCATCAAGCCCCTGCACCGAGCCTTCAACAGCCTCCAAAACAGCTTTGCTGAACTTGAACGGATTTGCGGTTGACGCAATTACAGTAGGCGTATTATCGCCGGTTTTTTCTCTGTAATCATAATATACCTTTACGCCGACAGCCGTATGAGTGTCGCAGAGATAATTCTGCTCTTTAAACAGTTTGCCGATTGCGGCTTTTGTTTCATCATCATCGCAGCATCCGGCAGCAAAAGAGGATTTGATGTAAGCGAAAGTTTCATCATCAACTGTGTATTTTCCTGTTTCGGAAAGTTGTTTCATCCACTCGTTCACACGGTTGCCGTCAGCCGCTGTGTATAGCAGCCTTTCAAGATTGGATGAAATAAGAATATCCATTGACGGTGAAATTGTTGTGTAAAATTCACGGTTGCGGTCATAAGTGCCTGTCGTGAGAAAATCGGTAAGCACGGAATTTTTGTTTGACGCGCAGATGAGTTTGTTGACGGGAATACCCATTTCCTTTGCGTAAAAAGCGGCGAGAATATTGCCGAAATTGCCTGTGGGAACAACAAAGTTCACTTTATCGCCGGATTTTATTTTGCCCTTATTGAGCATATCGCAGTATGCCGAAATATAATAAACAACCTGAGGAACAAGCCTGCCCCAGTTTATTGAATTGGCTGATGAAAACGCCATGGAATTTTCGGCGAGTTTTTCGCCGACGGATTTGTCGGTGAATATTTTTTTGACACCGTTCTGAGCATCGTCAAAATTGCCTTCGATAGCGCAAACGCTTACATTTTTGCCCTCCTGGGTGCACATCTGAAGTTTTTGCATGGGGCTGACGCCGTCGTTGGGATAAAAGACGAGTATTCTTGTATTTTCGACATCTCTGAACCCTTCAAGCGCCGCTTTGCCCGTATCGCCGGATGTTGCGACAAGAATGACAATCTCCGTTCCCTTTGCGGTTTTGCCTGCGGAAACAGTCATAAGGCGGGGAAGAATCTGAAGCGCCATATCTTTGAAAGCACAGGTGGGTCCTTTCCATAATTCTAGAATATTCAGACCGTCTTCAAGGCATACCACAGGAGCAACGGCAGGGTCGGAAAAACTGCCCGTTCCATAGGCGCCTTTGACACATTTTTCAATTTCTTCATCCGTGAAATCGGTAAGGAAAAGAGAGAGAATGCTTTTTGCCCTGCCGATATAATCCATTTTGGAAAGCGCTTCAATATCGGAAAGTGTGAGTTCGGGAAGTAACTCGGGAACGAAAAGACCGCCCTCTGCGGAGATTCCTTTGGTAATTGCCTGAGACGCGGTAACTCTGACAGAGTCCGCCCTTGTGCTGATGTAATTCATAATACCTGTCCTTTTCAGTATTGAAAATAATAACTAAACAAAATAATTATATCATATTGTTTTTTGAATGTAAAACATGAAAAACTATTCTACGTTAAATGCGTTTTCTATATAATTAAGCGAAACAAGTTCATATTCCTTGTTAAGATAAACTTCGGCAACATCGAAGCGGGGCTGCAAATCCGAAAGACCGGATGCTTTTATGAAAACCTGCGCTGTTTTCTGCAGGCGTTCTTTTTTGTTTTCGTCAACCGCTTCCATAGGGCGGGTTTTCGTTGATTCGTCGCGGGTTTTAACTTCAACAATAAACATACTTTTACCTTTTGAAGCAATTATATCCGCTTCGCCGAAACGGCATTTGAAGTTTGAGCCGATTATATTGCAACCGTTATCGCGCAGATACCTTGCAGTATATATCTCGCCCCATATACCTGTTTTGTTGCGTATCATTTCACCACTTCATTGTTTTGAGAAAACTCGGTCTGTGATATTCCGAAACGCCGAATTCCCTGATTTTTTCATAATGCAGTTTTGTGCCGTAACCTTTATGCTGCGCGAAACAATACTGCGGAACTTTTTTATCAATTTCAAACATATATCTGTCTCTGCTGACCTTCGCCAAAATTGAAGCAGCTGCAATGCTTGCGCTTTTTGAATCGCCCTTGACAATGGTTCTGACATCACAGTCAAGCTGCGGCGCCCTGTTGCCGTCAACAAGCGCAAGGTCGGGCTTGATATCAAGACCCTCCACCGCCCTGCGCATGGCGATAAAGGTTGCGTTGAGAATATTAAACTCTTCAATTTCTTCAACGCAGGCGCTTGACACACAGTAAGCAGTTGCTTTTTCTTTAATTATATCGAATAATAAATCGCGTTTTTTTTCGCTGAGTTTTTTTGAATCGTCGAGGCCTTCGATTTCACAGCCTTCCGGCAGAATTACCGCGGCGGCATAGACGGGACCGGCGAGGGGACCTCTGCCCGCTTCGTCAACCCCGCAGATAACGGAATAACCGTCCGCCGTTGCCTGTTTTTCAAATTCAAAACGGTCCATAATAACCTCTGTTGCTTTATTTGAGGAATTGTTCGTCAACGACTTGCGATACTGTATCGGTTAAGTAGTTGTAACTGAAATTTGGCGCATAATTCTTTATTCCGTGGTTAGAAGCAAGGTCTTCGGTATAATCATCCAGGCAGTAAACACGGATGTTTCCCATTCCGTAAGTGTAATGTGTGACTGTGCCCCTGAATTTAACATTTTCAATATTGACTGCGCCGGTGCTGTTGTTTTTGACAACGGTAAAATTGAGCATTCCGCCGAGCATGGTTGCCTGTTTGCGCTGTGCGGAAATGAAATTGCCGAGAGAATACGCGCAGAGCATAGTATGGCTGCCGTCGGTGGATGTAATGTATTCAACGGGCTGAATAACATGCGGATGGTTGCCTATAACAACATCGGCGCCCCAATCGCAGAGTTTCTGCGCCATCTGCTTTTCGGAAACAGTCGGCTCGTGGGTGTATTCCTCTCCCCAATGAGCGTTTACAATTACAACATCCGCCATCTGTTTTGCCTGATGAATTTTGGATTCAAGCAGCGCTTCATCCTTTGCCAGAACAAGCACTACTTCGGAATCGGCGGGGAGTTTGAGCCCGTTTGTCTGCTCGGTAAAACCGAGGTAGGCTATTTTTATTCCGTTGACTTCATTGACGGGAATCTTAAAATCCTCATCATTAAGGTAAGCGCCCGTGGTAATCATACCTTTTTCTTTCCAGTAATTAATTGTGGAAATAAGGCCGCTTTCGCCTTTGTCGAGCGAATGGTTTGTGGCTATGTTAAACACATCAAAGCCCGTGTCAATCATCTCCTGACCGAGTTCGGGAGGAGAGTTGAACATAGGGTAACTTGAAACCTGATGTTCGGTTGAGATTATGGTTTCCTGATTGAGAATCGCGACATCGGGTTCTTCTATGTATTTTTTTATTTCGGCATAATCGTATGAAAAATCATATGAACCGTCGTTTGTTCTCGCCTGTGCCTGCTCGTAAACGGTGTCATGAATAAGATTGTCACCGACAGCGACAAATGTGGCTTTTGAAAGCATCTCCTGCGCGGAGAGTGTGGTTGCGCTGTTCTGCTCCTCGCCGACCGCTTCGCCGTCTTTTGATGAAACATATCTGTCAACTTTAACGATGCCGAGAGCAATCAGGTCAAAAACCAGAATTATTGCAAGAATTATGCCTAATTTTTTTCTCACTTGTTTTCTCCTTATTCAAGCGTTATTCTGCCGAGTCTGCCGCCTCTGTATTCGTCGAGAAGCATTACGGAAGCGCGAAGAGTATCCGCTTCACCTTTGCTTATAAGCATTCCCCTTTTGCGTGCGATAAGTTCAAGCAGTTCATAAGGCTCGAGGTCTTCAAATTCCGATATTTTGTAACGCTCTGCAAGCCGGTCCGGATAATTCTTCTGCATTACTTTAAGAAGACGGATCGCTATTTCTTCGGTGTCAAGTATTTCATCCTTGACAGAACCGGTAAACGCAAGTTTAAAACCGACTTCGGGGTCTTCAAATTTAGGCCATAAAACACCCGGTGTGTCAAGGAGTTCTATTCCGGAACCGATAGCAAACCACTGGCTTACAGTAGTAACGCCGGGTCTGTCGGCTACCTTTGCGCGGTATTTGCCTGCCATACGGTTGATAAACGAGGATTTGCCTGTGTTCGGAATACCGACCACCATTACCCTCAGAGCCTTGCCCTGCATTCCGCGTTCTTCATTCTGCTTTATCTTTTCGCTGAGAGCCTCTTTTACCGCCGCGGGAAATTTATCGAGCCCTCTGCCGCTCCTGCAGTCAACCGCAAGCGCAACAACGCCTTTCTGCTTCAGTTCTCTGATTTTTCGCGCGGTGGCGTTTTCATCGGCAAGATCCGCCTTGTTGAGCAGAACTATTCTGGGTTTGCGCTCAATGAGTTTGTCAAGTTCGGGATTTCTGCTGCTTTCGGGAACACGGGCATCGACTATTTCGCACACGCCGTCAACCAGTTTTAAGTTTTCTTTTATTATTCTACGGGTTTTAGCCATATGGCCCGGAAACCACTGAACCGTCGCCTTCTCATTCATAGTTATTAAAACTCCGTAACATGAAGGTCGAAATTCGGCGCCATTCTGAAAAGAACTTTGCCCATTACATAATCCGTTCTGATAAAGCCTACCATATCTGAGCGGCTGTCGGTTGAATGCAGACGGTTGTCGCCCATAACAAAAATACAACCTTCCGGAACAGTCTGCGGAAAATTCATACCTTCATAAAGCGTTGTCGGGTCGGCAATATACGGTTCATGAAGGATGTTGCCGTTAACACGGACAATTCCGTTTTCAAAATCAATTTCAACAGTCTGCCCTTCGGTGGCAATAACGCGTTTGATAAGAGTTTTCTCCATCGGGTTGGGCTGACTGCAGACAACTATATCGCCGTATTCAAGATTTCGTGTTGTAGCGGTGATAATAAGGCGGTCATTTTCCCAGAGAGTGGGGTTCATTGAACTGCCGTCAACAACAACTGTTCTGAAAAGAAAAGTGAAGCAAAATGCAATGGCTATTGACGCCATTGAAAAAATCGAAACAAACTCAAAACAGAATGTTGCTATTCCTTTCTGCGCTTTGCTGCCTTTAAACATTTTATGCTTCCTCACTTTCTATTTTCCATTTTGATATGGGATGAATTCTGATAATTGTTTTGCCGAGAATATAGTTTTTGTTTATAAAGCCTATTTTGCCCGAGCGGCTGTCAAGGGAATCGTTGCGGTTGTCGCCCATTACGAACACGCAACCTTCGGGAACTATAACGGGAAATTCAACATCATAGCGGAGGTGTGTTTTTTGATAAATGTATTTTTCATCCAGTTTTTGTTTGTTGACATAAACATCGCCTTTTTGAAAGTCGATGTAAATCAGGTCGCCTTCAACGCCGATAACCCGTTTGATAATAGGAACATTGCGATCCCACGGCTGTGTGACAACAACAATGTCGCCCCTTCTGACGGGTTTAATCTGAACCGCAGTAACCGCAAGCCAGTCGCCGTCATTGAGAGTTGGAACCATTGATGTGCCCTCAACACCCACTGCACGGAAAACAAATGTGAATAGCAAAAGGACAATCAGTATTGATGTTTTTAAAGAATCGACAACATCAAACACAAGAAGCGTAAGCCCCGGATGTTTATCTTTTATCGGTTCGGGCACAGGTGTTTTAATGTGCTCAAAAGGCACATACCACTCGTCAATGCGGACCATTGTTTCACCACACAGTTACCGTTGAATTTTGAAAAAAGGGTGTAACATCAATTTGTTACACCCTCACTCATAATTATTTTTCTTTAACAATGAGTTCTTTAACTTTGGCAGCTTTGCCTACTCTGTCTCTCAAATAGTAGAGCTTGCCTCTGCGAACGCGGCCGTATCTTACGAGTTCAACCTTGACAACATTGGGGGAATGAATGGGGAATATCCTTTCAACGCCAACGCCATAGGAAATTCTGCGAACTGTAAAGGTTTCTGAAACGCCTGAACCGCGGCGCGCAATAACGATACCCTCGAAAACCTGGATTCTTTCTTTGTTGCCTTCACGGATTTTAACATGAACGCGAACTGTAGAACCGATGTTAATCTCGGGTGCCTGCTCCTTGACGGAGTCCTGTGCAATCAATTTGAGTGCATCTGCTGAATTCATAATATTTCCTCCGATTGTTTTCAGATGTTCGTAACAAATTGATTGAAAGAGGAACATCAGCTTTAATGTTTTTGGCATTAACTCCCGTCATCGGCAAATGACGGTTCACAAATGCGAGAGATATATTAACACAGCATATTCAATTTTGCAAGACTTTTTTTGAAAAAAATCAACTTATTTTTATGTAATGATTTTATTGTTTATATTTTGATTTTTTGTTATAATAATTTAAAATGTTTGTGAATTAATTGAGCAAAGGCAAAAACGGGAATCTTATACTTATTGACAGCCCGGAAAAACAAGGTAAAAAATGCAGGAAAGAATCTACGCGGCAATTGACCTGAAATCATTTTACGCTTCCGTTGAATGTGTGGAACGGGGGCTTGACCCTCTGCGCGCAAACCTTGTTGTCGCTGATGCATCAAGAACCGAAAAAACAATTTGCCTTGCCGTTTCTCCTCCGCTTAAATCTTTCGGTATTCCGGGCAGAGCAAGACTTTTTGAGGTTATTGAAAAAGTAAATGAAGTAAATTCTCTGAGGCGTTCACTCGCGCCCGGTCGCAGATTCTCAGGCAAATCTTATGACATAAAAGAACTTGAAAACGACCCTTCGCTTGAACTGGATTATATTGTCGCTCCGCCGCAAATGGCAAAATATATGGAAATAAGCGCTTATATTTTTTCTGTTTATATGCGTTACATTTCGCCGGATGACATACATGTTTATTCGGTTGATGAAGTATTTATGGATATTACGAGTTACCTGAAAACATACAGGATGACCGCACATGAACTTGTTATGAAAATGATAAAAGAAGTTCTGAGTGAAACGGGAATAACCGCAACGGCGGGAATCGGAACAAATCTTTACCTTTGCAAAATCGCGATGGATATTGTCGCAAAACACATTGAACCCGACAGCGACGGCGTGCGGATAGCGGAACTTGACGAAATGAGTTACCGCCGGCTTTTGTGGGATCACACCCCGATTACAGATTTCTGGCGGGTCGGGAAAGGGACAGCAAGACGGCTTGAAAAATACGGAATGTTCACAATGGGTGACATTGCCAGATGTTCAGTCGGCAACAGAAATTCACGATACAACGAAGACCTGCTTTACAAACTTTTCGGAATAAACGCCGAACTGCTTATTGACCACGCCTGGGGACGGGAACCCTGCACTATTGCGGATATCAAAGCATACCGACCCGAAAACAACAGTCTGAGTTCGGGTCAGGTTCTCAAATGCGGGTATTCAAACGAAGCGGCGGGAATCGTAATCAGGGAAATGGCGGATGCACTCGCTCTTGAACTGTTTGAAAAAGGGCTTTGCACCGACCAGATTGTGCTGAATATCAACTATGACGCCGAAAACCTTACCGACCCTGAGCGAAGGCGTGAATACAAGGGCGAAATTGAGAGAAACTACTACGGAAAACTTGTGCCCAAAAGCGTTCACGCAAGCGTAAACCTCGGCAAAAGCACTTCATCGGGAAAAATTATCGGCGACGCGACATTTTCTCTTTTCCGTAAAATCACAGATGAGAGTCTGCTGATAAGAAGAATGAACATTGCCGCAAATCACGTTGTTCCGAAAAACAAAACGCAGAATGAAGAAGAATATGAACAACTTGACCTTTTCACCGATTACGAAGCGGAAGAAGAGAAAAAAGCAGCCGAAAAAATCAGCGACGAGCGGGAGGAAAACCGTCAGCGCGCTGTGCTTGAAATAAAAAAGAAATTCGGCAAAAACGCTATTCTCAAAGGTCTGAGTTATAAAGACGGAGCGACCGCAAAAGAGAGAAACAGTCAGATAGGCGGTCATAAAAAATAAAAGGAGGCGCTTATATGAGCGGAAAATATGATGACATTATAAATATGCCCGCTCCGGTTTCGGAGTATCATCCGCAAATGAGTATGATTAACAGGGCTGCCCAGTTTGCGCCTTTTGCCGCCCTGACGGGGTATTACGACGCCATTGACGAAATGGCAAGAACTTCGGAGATAAAAACCGAACTTGAAAACGGAGAACAAATCCGGACTGTTGCACAGACAGATTGTGAAGAACCGATTCTTAACGATTATGCCTCCGCCGATCAGGGTGATTAAAGATTTGTTTCGGTTTCTTTCAGAAATCTTTTTTTAGACATCTGTCAAATATATAAAATAATTTTTCAAAAAATGGCACAGCGAGCCGAATTTATCGGCTCGCTGTTATTGTTTTCAACTATGCGGCAGTCGGCTTAATCTTACCTGAAAAGTGAAACTATCAGTGAGAAAAATCTCAACAGCAATCTGCCTGCTGTTTTAAATACTCTGAGTAAAACCGAAGTCTGCTCGGGGCTTTCGGAAATGGTGAAGTTCACAGTGTTTGTGCCTGAAAAATTGCCGCAGCCTTTTATTGTTGCCTTTGCCGTTCCGGCGGAGGTGTTGTTTGAATATTGCACCGTGTAATCTTTGCCCTCCCTCAGTGTTCTGCCGCTGTAAGTAACTGTCAGAGAAGGAGTTACCGCCGAGCCGGTATATTCCTGCTCATCAATTGAATAAACAAAGGCTTCCGAAATATCCCGGGTAATTATTGTGAAATTGACTGTGCTTGAAAACATTTTGTAGTCGTTTGCGCCGCTGACTCTGACTGAAGCGGTGCCGACGTTTATATTGTCATAATATTTTACCGTGAAATCGCTCCCGCGTGAAAGTTTTTCTCCTCCAACGGTTACGGAAACATTCGGTTTTATCGCAAGCCCCGTATATTTCTGGTTTGGAATCGGCGCGACAACAAAGGTGCTTACTTGAATGTTGTTGTTCAGAGCGTAACGGTGAGCATAAGAGTTTTCAAAACAGTAAATTGTAAGTTTCGGGCAGTTATCAAACGCATCGGGAGAAATGCTTTCAACACTTTCGGAAATAATCGCGGTTTCGAGATTTTCACAATTGGCAAATGCTCGCGTCTGAACAGTGCTGACATTGCCGCCGAGAGTTACAGTCTGAAGTTCGGCGCAGTTCATAAAGCTTTGCTCCTCAACCACTTCAAGAGCCGCATTTGTTTCATCTTTTGCTTCGCCGAGAGAGGCGGCGCCTATGCCGCTGCCTTCAAAGCTGTTTGGGTAAAGCTTTTCAATTCCCAAAAAATCAAAATTCGTCAGCATTGTGCAGCCGCTGAATGCGAGTTTGCCTATAAGTTTGCTGTCTGCTTCCCAGGTAAAGGTGGAAAGCGCGGTGCAATTTGCAAAACAGCTTTCGGGAATATAGACAACATTACGGGACATATAGACGGTTTCGAGCGCAGAACAGCCCGCAAAGCTTGAACGCCCTATATTGCGGACGCTGTCGGCAATATATATTTCTTTCAGGTTGCCGCAACCGCTGAATGTGCCGTCACCTATAAGATAAATGTTGCCGTTAATTGTAATGTGTTCAAGGCAGGCGCAGTTTTCAAAGCAGCCGTCGCCGATGCTTTCCACACCTTCGGGAATAATGATTTGCATCAGTTTTGTTGACGCGAATGAATATGAGCCGATATCGGTCACACTTGCCGGTATTGTCACATTTTCAAGAGCACCCGAACCCCTCAAAAGGTTGTCGGGAATGTATTTGATTTCGCTGCCGAAATTGAACTCACTCAAAGCCGGACAGCTTTCAAAAACATACTTTTCACCGGTGCCGAGACGGCAGCTTTTCACGAGAAAATCGACCCGCTCGAGTTCCGAGCAGTCTGCGAATGCCCCCGCCCCGATAAATGTTACATTTTCGGGAACAACAATGCTTTTAAGCTTTATTGAGTTAAACGCTTCGCTGCCTATGGCAGTAATGCTTTCGGGCAGAATTATGCTGTCAATATCCGTATCTTTGAACATCGCTCCGGGTATTTGCTTAACGCCGTCGCTGATTATCACTTCATTCAGGTTTGAGCAACCGTAAAAAATGCACCGGGCTGAGTTACAGTTCACGGCTGAGAATACGGCTTTTTCAAGCGAAGTGCAGTAAGCAAAAGCGTAAGCGCCGATTGTTGTTACGGTTTCGGGAATTGTTATTTCGCTCATTGTTGACATATAAAATGCATTGGGGCATATTGTTTCAACTCCCGGCAGCATTGTAATCCGACCGGTTATCACCGCGCCGTAAAACACCTGTTCGGGAATGTGCTTTGCCGTCTGAGATATAATCAGGTTTTGTGTTTCCGATTTTTCAAACGCGCCTGCGGCAGGGTAATAATTGTAATCATCAAAATCTTTGCCGTTAACACCGTAAAACAGTGTGCCGATTTTTGCACTGTCAAAAGCGGTATGCCTTAAATACTTAAGACCTTCGGGCAAAGTTATTTCACCGATTGTTGCCTGACTGAACGCATAATCTTCAATCAGTTTTATGTTTTGACCTCCCGATATTTTTTCAATATTGCTTTTATTGAAACATCCGTTGGGAATAACGGTGATGCTGTCAGGCAGAACAATTTCCGGAACAGTTAAAGCGTCAAATGCGTTGTCTTCCAACTTACAAACCGAATCCGGAAGAACAAGTGCGTTTTGTATAACACAGCCGCAAAACGACTTTTCACCTATATATTCAAGTCTCTGTGGTAATGTCACGGATGTCAGTTTTGTGTTTGTGTTTGAGCAAAACGCAAAGTCGTCTATTTTTTTCACTCCGCCGGGAATTTTCAGTTCTCCTTTGATATTTGTTCCGTGAAATGCCGCATAGTCGATAAATTTAAGTGTTGACGGCAAGTTCAGCTCAACAAACGGATCATCGGTGATGTCTTTATCCGGCGAATACTCGAATGCACCTGTCCCGATTATCTCAACACCGTCACTTAATTCTATTGTTTCGAGAATACGGGACGGACTCAGGAACGAGCTTCTGTCGATTTCACTGAAAGACATTGCAGACACTTCTTTTAATGTCGAAGGAACAGCCACTTTTTTTATTCCGCAGTCTGCAAAGGCGTATGTTCCAAGATAAACTATATCCGGAAGGACTATTTCGGTCAGACTTCTGCAATAGCGGAACGCCTGCGATTCAATAACTTTTAAATTCCGTGAAAACTCAATATTTTCAAGCGCATACCAATTATAAAACGCCTTTTTGTTTATAAATTCAACAGAGTCGGGTATTGTTACCGTAACAGCGGAATCGTTAGAGGTATTGCCACTTAGAGCATTCTGACCGTCGCCTATTGCCGTAACAGGATACCCGTCAATTTCAGACGGAAAAACAACTTCTTCACCGTTACCGTGATAACCGATAATAACAGCGTTATCCAGATAAGTGAGCGCATACTCATAATCACCGGATATGATGCCCGAACCGTAACTTACTCTTTTAAAAGGGTAATACCTGACATCAAGCGGAAATCTGTTAACCGAAAATTCGGTATATCCGGTTTCGTAATCTATCCTTTTTTTGTATCCGGAGTTTTCAAGAAGCTTCTCGAGTTTATAATCAGGAACACGATGAAATATAAAATCGGGGTAATTTGTAATTTCACCGTTAGCATCCATAAGTTCCGATAAAAACTGTCTTGCCCATAAATAATCAGCCCGCGCATACCCTTCTATTTCAACGGTTTTAACATAAGAGGAGAAAATGCCGTAACGACCGCTTTGGTGCGTATTATTTGACGAAAAATCTCCGGTTATGATCAAATGCTCGAGCGTTTGGGGCAAGGCTACGGAACCGGAACTGCTTATTTTAGGTATTTTCAGTTCTGATATATATGAATCTTTTAATGCTGAATATATATTTCCGGCGTATTCTTCAAGCCTTTTTTCCGGCAGTTCAAGTTTTTTAAGCATCGGCGAACCTGCAAAAGCACCCTCGGAAATGTATATATCTTCGGAATAGGGGGAATACATATCCTCAAATACCAGTTCTTTCAGCCTGTCCATCCGGGAAAATGCATACTTCCCGATTGTAACAACAGTTGACGGAACAAAAACAGTTTCAATCAAATCATTGCTGCCGTAGTTTTCCATATCGGGAACGGCTGTATTTGAATTGTATTCTTTTGTATCACCGTAAAAGCAATAGTCCACGATATGCTGAACATAAAAACCGTCTATTGTTTCAGGGATAATAACATCTTTTTCGTTACCGATGTATCTGTATAAACAAACAAATTCATCATACCTAAGCGGTGAAGGTGAACCCCATGTAACGGCATATTTCCAATTTCCGTCAGAACTTATAAGAATTTCTTCTGCATAATCGGCAAAAACATCAACAGGCGTCAGCGGCAGCGCCGCAACTGCCGTAATTATACAAAGAACAATCAAGAATAATCTTTTGACTGTTTTCATTTTCATCCCTCCTGTAACTCAAATGAGCAGGTGCAGCCGCCGTATTCAACGGTAACGGTTTTTTTTTCTTTTAATAGCACGCGCGTTGTTTCGGTGCTGAGACTGTATTCGCCGGAGCTTAATTCTTTTTCATCGCCGTTGCTGTAAACCGCGAACACACGCATTCCGTTCAAATCGGGCTCGCTGCGGTAGGTGAAATCAAATCCATCGGGAAATGTTGCGTAAACGGAATTCAGCAGCGGCGTTTTCTCGTTGTTTATAATTCTGACCGTAAAACTTTTACTGAATCCTTTTGCGGAAACGGTAACCGTCTGTTCGCCTGATTTTTCGGCGAACGGAGAATCTGTTGTGATTTCATATTTATCTGTTTTTGTTTTACCGTTTTGTGAAACAAGGTAAATGTAAAGCCCTTTTCGGTCAAAACTTTCGCCGACATTGTATTCCGTTCGGAAATCATCTTCAAAAACAAGTTCAATGCCTGTTATTCCGTCAGGTCCGGTTGTTTTTTGTTCGCTGTTCGCAAAGACTGTTTCCGCTGTCTGTTCTTCTGTATATGTCTGTTGTGTTAATAAATCTTTTAAATATTCGGCACCTTTTGCAATTATATTTACCTTAGTTTCTTTTGATACAGCGGAGTTTATGCCGAGCAGTGCAATAATTACGGCGGCGGCAATCGCGATTTTCGGCAGTGCAGATTTTCTTTCGATGCCGAGCTTTTTCAAAAATGTTTTATTGGAAATAACCGGAAGTATATCAATGCCGTTTTCACGGATGAAGTTAATCGCTTCGGCGTATTCGTCAACCAAATCAAAATCGGTCTCGTTGCCTTTTTCAAGTTCAGTGTCAATAAGACTGTTAAGAAAAGCGCAGAGTTTTTCTGCAAAATCTTCCGTGAAATCTTCACAAAGTAAAATCTCACGATTAACGGTTATTGCATTCACGGTTTCAGCCTCCTTTCTCATAAACTATCTGTTTAACCTTATCCCTCAGCCGCATAAGCCGCATTGAAACCGCCGCGGGTGATATTCCGAGAGACCCGGCAATCTGATTAACCTCATTTTTCTGACGGTATCTGAGGTCATAAAGTTGTTTTTCGTTCGGCGTGAGTGTGTTTATCAGTTTTTCCGCAAGCAAATCATAATCCGTTTCATCAACCGCCCGCAGATAATCATATTCAACCGTTGCGGTGTTTTCGGCAAATTCAAGAGGAACACTTCGTTTTGCCGATTTTGCTTTTTCCTCCCTGCGCCGCTTTACGAAATTGTCGGCTGTGCGATAAAGAAACGCTCTCGGATTCTCTACTGTTTCACCTTCCGAAAGTTTTTTTTGCAAAACAAGAAAGGCATCCTGCACACAGTCGTCTGCATCCTCACGGGCTCCGTCAAGGCGGGCAAGACAATATTTAAACAGTTTTATACGATAATCTTCAAAGCACTGTTTAAGCAGTTTGTTGCTGTCGCTTTTATCCGGATTCAAGCGTTTGCCCCCCCTTTCGGATTTTTGCCTTTCAATAAGCAGTCAACTTAAAGCGCAAATCTAACGGATGTTTTTTGCTTTTTTATTATAGCAAAACAGCGCAAATAATTAAATATGAAATCTTGTGCCTGTGCTCCACATTCAGTAATACAAATGATTATTAAAAATTATTGACTTTTATATATTTTTGTTTTATATTTTATTTTAATCTGCACTTGATTCCGACAGGGAGTTATTATGTGCAAAGGAAGGGGCTGCTAATTGGAAAACAACATCATTTTTGACCTGAAAAACATTACCGTTGCATACGGTGATAACACTGTGCTTAAAAATCTCAATCTTTCCATTCATGACCGCGAGTTTATTACTCTGCTGGGGCCCTCCGGATGCGGCAAGACCACTACCCTGCGCATTATCGGCGGATTTATTGAACCGGACGAGGGTGAGGTTTTTTTTGAAGGCAAGAAGATAAACGGTGTGCCTCCTTACAAGAGGCAGGTCAACACCATTTTTCAGCGTTATGCCCTTTTTCCGCACCTTAATGTTTATGAAAATGTCGTGTTCGGTCTCAGGCTCAGACACCTGCCCGAAAAAGAAATAAAAGAGACCGCGAGAGAGATGCTTGAACTTGTAAACCTCAAGGGGTTTGAGAAAAGGCATATAAGTTCGCTCTCCGGCGGTCAGCAGCAGCGCGTAGCAATCGCGCGCGCCCTTGCGGTAAAGCCGCGCGTGCTTCTGCTTGACGAGCCGCTCGGCGCGCTTGACCTCAAACTGCGCAAGGATATGCAGGTTGAACTCAAAAACATTCAGCAGAGACTCGGTATTACTTTTATATATGTTACCCACGACCAGGAAGAAGCGCTTTCGATGTCTGACACCATTGTTGTTATGGACAACGGTCTTATTCAGCAGATAGGCACTCCCGAAGATATTTATAACGAGCCGAGAAACGCCTTTGTTGCCGATTTTATCGGCGAGAGCAACATTGTTGACGGTATTATGCTCAAGGACCTTTACTGCCAGTTTTCGGGGCAGAGGTTTGAATGCCTTGACAAGGGTTTTGCGCCCAACGAGCAGGTTGACGTTGTTGTGCGCCCTGAAGATGTTGACGTTGTGCCTGTTGAAAAAGGTATGCTTAAAGGCACGGTGACTTCCGTTACATTTAAGGGAGTTCATTATGAAATGATTGTTGACATCGGCGGTTTCAAATGGATGATTCAGTCAACCGATTATCAGGCGGAGGGCGACCGCATAGGTCTTTATATTGAGCCCGACGCAATACACATAATGAAAAAATCGGAATACTCCGGTATGTTCGGCGATTACAGTTCATTCAGCGAGGAGTATGAAGAACTTTCAAACGCCGAAGAGCCTGAAGATGAGGAAAACAGCGGGGAGGAAGAAGATTTATGAACCGCCGCTCTTCTTTAAACTCAAAACTGACGGTTTCGCCTTACATTATATGGGCGGCGCTGTTTATTATCGCCCCCCTGTTTTTTGTTGTGTATTATTCATTTACAACATCAGCGGGCGATTTCACGCTTGAAAATGTTCAGGCGCTTTCAAAATATCTGCCGACATTTTTGCGTTCCATCTGGTTCGGCATTGAAGCAACTCTCATCTGCCTTATAATCGCCTTCCCGACGGCTTACATAATTGCGCAGAAAACGGATAAGATTCAGCGCACAATGGTTATGCTTGTTATGCTGCCTATGTGGATGAGCTTTCTTATAAGAACCTATTCCTGGATGGCTATTCTGCAGGACACGGGAATAATTAACACTTTTCTTACAAAACTCGGTATTCACCCCGTTCATATGATTAACACAGGCGGGGCTGTTATTCTGGGTATGGTTTACAATTTTCTGCCTTATATGATTCTGCCTATTTATTCCGTTATGGCAAAGCTTGATTACTCAATGGTTGAGGCGTGTCAGGACCTCGGCGGAAACCGTCTTACAGTCATACGCAAGTGCATTATTCCGCTGAGCCTGCCGGGAATTGTAAGCGGAGTAACAATGGTTTTTGTGCCCTCTGTCAGCACATTTTATATTTCACAGAAACTCGGCGGCGGCTCGTTTGACCTTATCGGCGATGTTATTGAAAGACAGTTTCAGCAGTCATACAACTACAATCTGGGAGCGGCGCTCTCACTTGTTCTGATGATTCTTATTCTTATCAGTATGGCGTTTATGAACAAGTTTTCGGACGAGGGGGAAATAGTGATATGAAAACACTTTCCCGTATCTACACGGCGCTCGTTTTTATGTTTCTTTACGCGCCCATCGCCGTTCTTCTGCTTTATTCGTTCAACTCATCAACAAGCACAATAGTTTTTAACGGCTTTTCGCTGCAGTGGTATAAAACACTTTTTGCCGACGGCTCCACTTTGCACGCGCTTTACAATACTCTGCTGCTTGCCGTTTGTTCATCTGTTATTGCGACAGTGCTCGGCACAGCGGCGTCTGTGGGAATTGAAAAACTGCGAAAAGGCGCGCTTCGCTCCGCCATTACGGCAACTACAAATATCCCGATGATGAACCCTGAAATTGTAACGGGTGTTTCAATGATGCTGCTGTTTGTGTTTATAGGAAGAATTCTTCGCATAAATGCTGTTCTCGGTTTCGGCACAATGCTGATAGCACATATAACTTTTAACCTGCCCTATGTTATTCTGACCGTTCTGCCGAAACTCAGGCAGACAGACAAAAACCTTGCGGAAGCTGCCATGGACCTTGGTTGCAAACCTGGTTCGGCGTTTTTCAAAGTTGTTCTGCCGGCAATCTCTCCCGGTATTATCACCGGTCTGATTATGGCTTTCACACTCTCACTTGACGATTTCATTATAAGTTATTTCACAAGCGGTCCCGGTTTTCAGACATTGCCTATTGTTATTTTCTCAATGACCAAAAAGCGTGTCAAGCCGGATATGTATGCGCTTTCCGCCATAATATTTGTGAGTATTCTTATATTGCTTATTCTCTATAATATTGCGCAGGTTAAGAGTGAAGAAAAGAGCAGAAAGAGACATTAACTTTTACGGAGTGGTAAATATGAAAAGATTGTTCAGCGTTTTTTTTGCGCTAATTACAATGCTTCTGCCCCTCAGTGTTGCCTTCGCGGCGTCTGACAGCGAAATTGAAGCACTCAGGGGAACAACGCTCTATGTTTACAACTGGGGCGAATATATATCGGACGGCGCGGACGGAGCCATTGATGTTAACGCGGAATTTACCAAAAAATACGGAATAAAAGTTGTTTATGACACATACGACAACAACGAAGTAATGTATTCCAAACTTAAAAGCGGCGGTGTTTCATACGATGTAGTCATTCCGTCGGATTATATGATTGAGCGTATGATTTCGGAAGATATGCTTGAAAAAATTGATTTTGACAATATCCCCAATTTTTCATATATTCCCGAAAAATACCGTAACCTCGACTATGACCCGACAGGCGAATACTCCGTGCCCTACACCGTCAGTTATGTAGGTCTGATTTATAATTCGAAAATGGTTGAAGAGGCGCCCGAAAGTTGGACCGCCTTATGGGATGAAAGATACACAAACAACATTCTCATGTTCAACAACCCGCGTGACGCTTTTGCCATTGCACAGAGTATTCTGGGTCAGGATTACAATATGGACACGGAGGAAGGCTGGCGAGTTGCCGCCGCTCTTCTTAAGGAACAGAAATCTGTCAACCCGGTTTATGTCAATGACGAAGTGTTTCTTAAAATGGAATCGGGAGAAGCCGCTCTTGCCCCTTACTATGTAGGCGACTATTACCTGATGAAAGAAAACAATGATGACCTTGCTTTTGTTTACCCGAAAGAAGGGGTAAACTATTTTGTTGACGCAGCCTGTATTCTCAAAGGCGCAAAAAACAAACTTGCGGCTGAGTTATACTTAAATTTTCTAAATGAACCCGATATTGCTCTTGCGAACGCGGAATATATCTGTTACGGCAGCCCGAACAGTGCTGTTTATGATAACCCGGATTATGAATATTATGAGGACGAACTTCTTTACCCTGAAGAGGGCGCTTTCAAAACTCAGCTGTTTACAAATTTGCCGCCGAAAATACTGGCGCTTGAAAGCACTTTGTGGGACGATGTAAAAAACTATAACGCAACAGGTTCTTCATACAGGTCTCTTTTCTTCGGCGAAAACACATCGGCAAGCATTGACAACGGCGAAGCCTTCACATCCGAAACAATCAAATACGGCATTTGCATAGGCGTATTTCTACTTGCAGTGATTGCGTTTGTTGTTTTCAGGGCTGTTCAGAAACGCAGAAGAGAAAAATATTGATTCTGATAAAACTTGCAGGCGCTGACCTGCAAGTTTTTTTGCGGAAAAACAGCGGAAACTGCATAAAATGCGGGTATCCGTAAAAAACGGATACCCGCCGATTGTTATTCTGTTTTTACCAATCAAGCATTTCTTCGGGATGATTGAATATCTGTTCAAGTCTGTTGAGAAAAGGAACGATTTTATCGAAATCAACCGCTCTGTGGTCAAACACCATTTCCATAGGCATTACAAGACCGGGAACAACTTTGTCTTCTCCGTTCTCATCGGTAACAACAACGGGAGTTTTCTGAACCGAACTCATACAAAGAACAAAAACTTCGGGAGGAATGACGGCGAGCATGGTGCATCTGCCGTGAATGCCTCTTGTGGTTGAGCCGATATTTGAAATGCAGACCGTGCCCTGTCGGATGTCTTCTTTTGTGAGGCGGTCGGTTTCGGGTATGGCGTAATAATCCTTTTTTGCCTGCCCTTTAAGAGTCTGAACCTTGTGTTTACCAAGTTTTGCGCCCGTCAGCCTGCGGATAACTTTGATGAGATGACCTTTTTTAAGTTCCTGCATTGTGTCATCAAACGAGATTGAATACATAACCTCATCGAGATTTGTATTGTTTATTTTGCGTGAAACATCCGCGATATATTCGTTAAGTTCACTCAGTGATTTACTGCCTATGTCATGAAGATTGATAGTCATCATCTCGTTGTTCGGCAGAACCCAGGTCATTGATGCGTGGATATCTTCGTATTCGGTTATATAACCTTTGACGCTTTTTGCGTCATAATGAATATTCGCATTGAGTGCGGGAGCCGCTTTAAGACCTTCGGCAATCGTTTTGAGCATAAATGTGTTGACCGTAATTTTCTGAGAGAATTTACCGGAGGCGTTAAGCTGTTTTGTCATTGCCATAAACTTTGAAACCTCAGGTTCATAACTGTAACCGATATGCGGAACAGTCTGCCAGCTTTCGGTTGTGGTTTTGGCAATTATTTTTCTCTGTATTCCGAACCATGTCGTTTTTGTAGGCTTCATAACCATCTTCCTTTTTCATTTTTATGTTGTTAATTATAGCAAATTAATAATTTACGGTAAATAAATCAAATAAACAAAAATAAAAGAGTAAGCAATAATTTATTTGTATTCTTTTTCTCGAGGTCCTTTTTTTCTTTTGAAAAACCATATATTATAAGGAAAAACTGAATTGTTTTGAAAATGTAAAAGATTTTTGACAAGAAATCACACAGGATGTAAAATACATTTGATTGACTTTGAGGTGCTTTTGATTCATTATTAACTCAGCCGGCAGACAAGGAGGCGGAATATGAATATAGGTTTAAAAATCAAAACGGCAAGAAATGAAGCGGGACTGACACAGGAATACGCTGCTGAACTTCTCGGGGTAAGCAGACAGACCGTTTCAAACTGGGAAAACGAAAAATCATACCCCGACATTGTAAGCGTTATCAGAATGAGTGATATTTACAATGTCAGCCTTGACAAACTACTTAAGGAGGACGGCAATATGACTGACGGTATGAGGTATATGGATTATCTTGATGACAGCACCAACATTGTAAAAAGCAAAAACAATCTTTCAAAAATCATTCTTTTCAGTGTGTATCTTATTATATGGGCTTTGTCTGAAATTGTTTTCTGGTTTTTCACGGAGCCTTCGGACGCAATGGGCTATTCGCTGATGTTTATATGGATTATAATGCCCATAACAACATTTATTGTTTCGCTGATTATCGGCAAAAGCGTTTTTTTCGGAAGATACAAATGGATTCTTCCCTTGTTTTTCGGAACAATGTTTATGCTTGTGCCATACTCAACACTGAGTGTGTCAAACATGACAGCATTTCACACTTTCAGATGGCCCGATTTGCCGATGTTACCTATCGGTGCGGCGATATCGTTTGTCGGAACCGTGCTCGGAGTGCTGATAAACAAAAGGAATAAATAAAGGAGACGGCAGTGAATATGAGTTACATTTACAAGCACGTTGTTATTGCGGGCATTGACGGTATGGGAAACTTTAACAAGGACGCCTTCACACCGCATATGGATAAGATTTTTAAAAGCGGTGCAGAAGCGTTTTATGCCGTAAGTTTATCACCTACAATAAGTGCGCAGAACTGGGGAGCGATGCTTCTGGGCGCCCAGCCGGAGGTGCACGGTCTGACTAACTCAATTGTGGGTCAGGAAGAATATACCAACACGGATTTGCCCTCGTTTTTCAAAACTGTCAGGGATGCTTTTCCGGATGCTTTTCTTTGCTCCTGCTGCAACTGGAATCCTATAAATCACGGAATAATCGAACACAGTCTGGATGTTGAAATGCACACAGCCGACAACGATGAAAAACTGACGGAAATAATTGAAGAATGCGTCAGCCGAAAGCCCCGGCTGCTGTTTATTCAGTTTGACGATGTTGACGGCGCCGGTCATCACTACGGCTACGGCACAAAGGGGCACCTTGACTCAATTACAGCCGCCGACGGCTGTGTGGGCAGAGTTTATGACGCTTACAAAAAAGCCGAAATAATCGAAGACACGCTTTTTATTGTTGTTGCAGACCACGGCGGATATGACCACGGGCACGGCGGATACACTGACGGAGAAAAATATGTTTATCTCGCTCTTGCCGGCAAAACTGTTTTAAATGCCGACATACCTTATGCTCAAACAAAAGACATAAGCGCGATAGTTCTGCACGCATTCGGTCTGGATGTGCCTCAATATGATATTTTCGGTTATTCATCACAGATACCGCTCAATATATTTGATGACGCAGAGCCTGTTTACAACAGACCTGCCGAAATTGAGAATTACAGTATTGAAAGCCGTGATACGCCTGAAATCAACAGTGCCGAAGGACTTTACTCTTTTTTTGAAAAAGACAGCATTAAACTTGCATTGTTTTTTGACAACAACACAAATGATTCTTCAGACAACTGTGTTTTTACACAAAACGGTCAGGTGAAATATTACAGCAACGGTGTGCGCGGAGCCTACGGCGAACTCGGTGCAACAGGAACCATTGCCTGTGACAGTTTAAAGTTCGGCGAAGAAAGTTTCAGCATTGCGGTCTGGCTGAAAATTGACAAAGCGCTCAACAGAGTATGTTTTATTTGCGGCGGCAAAGATATGACAGGTCAGGGTGCGGGATTTGCTCTCGGCTTTGACAAATGCGACTCCGTTCTTTTTATTGAAAACGGTGAACCGGATTCCCGTGCAGAAATAAATATGCCGTATCACTATGACATCGCAAGCGGCTGGCTTCATATAGTTTACAGCGTTGACAGAAAAAACGGAACTGTTGAAATATACCATAACTTCGAATTGAAAAAGAGAGCGGTTATTCCCGGAAGGTTCAAAGATGTTTCGTTTGACTGTCTGCCCTTCACTGTGGGCGACGACGCATCGGGTAAATGCAACAGCGAAAAGGGATATATTTTCAACCTTGATGATCTGATTGTATTCAATAAAGCTCTCTGCCGTGACGATATTGCAAAACTATCAGAATACTACGGAATACAATAACAACAGTTCAAACTGCCTCTTCGTGGCTGCGGAGATGCAGTTTTTCGTTGTTTTAAACAGCCTATAACATAATCGTTTATTAATTTTGTATAAATTGACAACTATATTAATTTATGATAATATTTAAGATGTTGATTTTCCGTATAAAGACGGTTTTATTTCATTTTAAGAAAGCAGTGATCCGATGGCAGTATGCCCGAAATGCAAACAAAAAATCCCGATTTTCCACATTGGTCAGCTTTGCCCTAATTGCAAGGTTAATATAAGATTTTATGACTTTGACAAAAAGTTTTATCACGATGCGAAAAAGGCTGAACTTTCTCTCGCTAAGATAAGCATTTTAATTGCTCACCTAAAGGCGAATTTTATCGGTTCAAAACTTGCCGTTATCCGTCTTTGCACAATGATTCTGCCTGTTTTGAGCCTGCTTGTTCCTTATGCCGGCGCAAATATATCACAGCCGTTTTATGACGGTAAACTCTCTCTTTCTGCGCTCGGCCTGTTCAATGCTTTTTCAGACGGCAGTCTTGATTATGTTTTGGCAATGAAAAGCGGCGGCCCCGACAGACTTGCTTTTATTTCTCTGTTTGCCGCCATAATCGGAATAGCGGTTGTTACTGTATTTGCGCTGCTGGTATTCCTTCTGACAGTTCTGAGTATTATCAATATCAGAAAAATGCCGAAGGTAATTTGTGCTGTGAGCCTGCTCGGAATTGCGGCAACAATTACGGCAACTGTTTTGTGCTTCAGATTTCCGCACACGGCAGATATCGCTGACGGAGTTCTGCTTTCGGGCAATGTTTCGTTCGGATATGTAATTACCGTTATTGCTTTTGCTGTTGTTTTTGTTGTAAACCTGCTTATTTTGAAGAACGGTCTTAATATTATTTATAAAGAAGGAGACATTGAAAGAAAAGAAATCGCGAAAAAAGTAAAAAACGGTGAAATCAATCTTGACGACCTCCCCCAACCCATTGTCGAGACGGAAGAAACCCGCCTTATTGACAAGGAAATCAAGCAGCAGCAGGAACTCTACCATAAGAAAGAAAATGAAATTAACGGTGAGGGAGGCGATGACAGTGAAGAAGATTGAATGGAAAAAACACATTTATAAAATTGTTGTCGTCATCCTGGTTTTATTCTTTGTAGGCGGCGTGGGAATGGGAGCCGCTGACATTCTTGCCATTGAGGGCGTTCGCGAATTATACACACCCGCCGAACCGCTTTCAAAACTTCCCGAAACTAATGAAGAAATAGTTTCTTACGCCGGTTCGGTTATTGCGAAAGCGCTTGAAGAAAAGCCTTACACGCAACTCGATGAAATTTATTCCATTGACAAAGATTCAGTAATCAACAGCCTTGACAACAGCCGTTTGAACGCGGCGGCAAAAATGGCGGCTGACGGAATAGACGAAAAAGTTGAATCCGCCTATGAATCAAATACAGCAGATTACGGTGAAAGCGCCGCGCCGTTTTTAAGCAACAGTTTTCAAATCAGCGCAAATGATATTGAAAGCGTTGATTTCAGACGTATGTATTACCGCTGTTCAATGTGCACAGACAGTGTCAATTATGAGGATTTCAATGAAAAATGCCCGAAGTGCGGAAATATGAATTCTCTTGAACTCAGATACAGCGATAATTATGAAATAACGCTTCACATAAAACCGGATTCGGATTCTTTCAGAAATTCCGCTTTTCCCAAAACAGAGATGCTTGAAAGTGTTTTCGCCGAAAACGCAAACGCGACTTCGTATTACACTTTCAAATACCTTGAAAAAGAAATAAAAGAGGCTAATCTGTTCATTAAAGTAAACCGTTTGACAGACAAAATCGAGACACTGAGGTTTGAGACACTTGCGGATAATACCCTGAGCCTGAATTTCGGCGATGAATACAGTGAACTCAACGATGTCTCGGTTGGATACTGCGCAAAAGACACGGTGACATATTCATTCAGTTGGCCGGGTGTTAAACTCAATGTTAACGAAAAGACAATAGAGTTGGGTTCAACAGAAGTTCTCAAGGCAACTCTTACCTGCGACGACCCGGTGAAATACGACGTTGTGTGGACATCTTCAAATGAAGATACGGTAACGGTTGATGAAGAAGGATATCTAAAAACCCACAAACAGTTCGGAGACTCCGTTATAACCGCGAAATTCATTTTCAACGGAGCGGAATACTCTGACAGCTGCCTTGTTCATGTAGGTGTGCCCGCCGAGGGAGTTGACCTAAACCACGGAAAACTGAAACTTAAAACAGGCAGCAGCCAGACGCTGGTTGCGGAATTTGACCCGTCTGACACTACCAACACCAAATGCTTCTGGTTCACCGAAAATAAAGAAGTGGCGGTAATAGACAAATCCGGAAAAGTTACCGCAACAGGCAAAGGCAAAACAACTGTTTATGTAATAACCGATGACGGTAACTTTTATTCATCATGTAAAGTGGAGGTGACAGACTGATGGCTGAAGAAAGCAAGATAGCGCGCACCTTCTTCGGCGCGGAAGACAATTCCGCCGCCAGCATTGATAAAGATAAACTCAGTGAATACAGCGACATAGCCGTCAGGATGTTCCACACAAGAGTAATCGGCGGTAAGGAACTTGTTGTGCCCGCAGTTGCTCAGTTTGCTTCAAAGGTTCTTAATGCCGTTGAGGTTTATCAGACTTTATTCTTTGTTAATGTTCTGAAAATCAATATGGTATATGTTACCGCAATTAAAGCGCTCATCGGCATTTATGATGTTCTCAACGACCCTTTGATGGGTATAGCATACGACAGAACAAGAACAAGATGGGGCAAATCAAGACCGTATATTCTTTTCGGCGCAATCCCCTACTTTATAAGCGCCGCGGTAATGTATTCAGGCGCTCTGTTCTTAAAGAGTCCATCCGGAAACGATCCGAAAAAGATAATGTTTGTTTTCGTTATGCTTTTTCTGAAAGAAACATTTTCAACGGTTTACAATATTCCGCGCAATAATATGCTTGTGCTGATGACTCCGAACCCGAAAGACAGAATTTCGGTAAATCTGCTTCAGACTTATATAGGCGAATGGGGTTCTCAGCTTGTTTACGCAATTTTTCTGCCCCTTATGGAGTTAAACAACAAAGGCTATATTCAGTTGCCCGTTGCATCGCTGTTTTCACTGCTCGGATGGATTTCGGCTTTTATCGGAATTGCGGGCAATATGGCTATGGCGATAACCTGCAAAGAAAGGGTCCTTTTGCAATCCAGACCCGCACCTATAGAAAAAACTGTTTTTTATGTTCTCAAAAACAAATATATGCTTCGCAATTTTATTGCAAACTTTGCTACTTCGTGGTGGGCCGACGGCGGTTACTCCTGGGATGTTGTTACACAGCAGGAGATTTTCGGAGGCTCAATTCCCTCATTCCTCGCCTATATGCCATACAATGTTATGGACCCTATTTCGGTAACTTTCATTCCCAAATTTGCAAAAATGTTTAAAAACAATAACAGGAATGAACTTATCGCACTGCGAATGTGGGATATTTTATGCGTTTGCGGAATGTGGCTCGGTATTCCTTTTGTTGACAGAAAATGGCTTGTTGTTATTATATATGCCTTTTTCTATGGTTTAAACGGCATAAACAACGGGCCCGCAAATGTTGTTGAAGGTGAAATCGGCAGAGAGATAAGCGACTACACCGAATATGTAACAGGTGAGAGGCCTGACGGAACAATTAATATTCTGACAAATCTTATCACAAAAATAACCGCTCCGCTTAACGCGATGCTTACGATTGTTCTTTTTAAGTGGTCCGGATATGACACAACAATTGAAATGCTGCCATGGTCTCAGGGCAACAAAAAAGTTTACCAAAAGGTTTTCTTCTTATTTAACGGAATAAACATTCTGCCGAGAATAGTCAAAGTAATACCGTACCTGTTCTATGACCTGGTCGGTGAAAAGCGCGAAAAAATGTATGTGGAGTTGAATGAGCGACGCGCGCTTATGGCTAAAAAGAGCGAGGGTTTGGAAGAAGGCATTAATGAAATGATCGAAATGCTCGCGGAAGAAGAATAGCAAACAAAGACGCCCTTGAGTGCGAACTCAAGGGCTGATTATTTGTATATTTTTACCTTTCGAATGTTGCCGCGCATGACGCGAGTTCTTCAACAACGGAGATTTTCTGAGGGCAGATTTTTTCGCAGGCACCGCATTTGATGCACTCGGAAGCTTTTGCGGAGTTCTCTGTTATAGAATCATACTTTTGCTGACCTTTTTCAATCTGACCGTATATAAGCTGTTCGTTTCTCGCCGAGAAAATTGAGGGTATATCAATCTGTTTAGGGCAGCCTTTTTTACAGTATTCGCAAGCCGTGCAGGGAATCTGCCTGACTTCGTTGAACGCTTTCTGCGCTTCTCTGATGACTTCATATTCATCGGAGTTGAGCGGTTTGAAATCCTTCATAAACGAAAGGTTATCCTGCATCTGTTCAATATTGGACATACCCGAAAGAACAGACAGAACTCCGTCAAGCGAAGCGGCAAATCGGATTGCCCAGGAAGCATAAGATGCGTCGGGATTTGCTTTTTTGAAAATCTCTTTAACATTTTCGGGAGGGTCTGCAAGTCTTCCGCCTTTGACAGGTTCCATTATTACAATCTGCTTATTATGTTTTCTTGCAATTTCATAGTTTTCGCGGGCTTTGACTTTCGAACTCTCCCAATCGCAGTAATTAATCTGTAACTGAACAAAATCAACATCGCTGTGTTCGGTCAGAAGTTCATCAAGCAACTGAGGTCCGCCGTGAAACGAGAAACCGTAATATTTGATTAAGCCCGCTTTCTTCTGCTCTTTGGCAAAATTCCAAAGGTCGAACTTGTCATACTTTTTAAAGTTTTTCTCCATAAGAGAATGGAGAAGGTAATAGTCAAAATACTGCGCGCCCGTTCTTTTTAAACTTGTTTCAATCTGACCGCGGGCGATTTTTTCAGTAAGCGCAATGCTTGCGTTGAGTTTGGTTGCGAGAGTGTATGAGCTGCGGTCATATCTTGTGCAGAGTGCTTTTTTTGCGGCTTCTTCCGAACCGAGATAAACATAAGCTGTGTCAAAATATGTGCCGCCGCTTTCAATAAACATATCCACCATTTTGCTTGTCTGAGCTATATCTATGCCGACCCCCTTGCGAGGCAGACGCATAAGACCGAAACCGAGTTTCACAAAATCACCCTTTCAAATATATTAAAAATATTTTATCATAACGGAAAAATCAATTCAATAACAAAAAGCAATATACTTGTAAAGTTAACTGTAAGGTGATAAAATAAATCAAAGACTTTCCGGAGGTATCGGTATGGACGGTTCATTGCAGTATCACATTATGCTCGGCGAAAAAGACGGGGCAAAATATGCAATTCTTCCCGGAGACCCCGGAAGAACACAGTTGATTGCATCTTACCTTGACAACCCTGAAGAAATTGCGTTTAACAGGGAATTCAGAACATTCGCCGGCACGCTTGACGATGAAAAAGTGCTTGTAGTTTCAACTGGCATCGGTTCGCCATCGGCGGCGATATGTATGGAGGAACTTGCCAAAATCGGAGTTGACACATTTATCCGTGTCGGGACTTGCGGAGGAATGCAGGATAATGTTCTGCCGGGTGATGTAATTATTGCCAACGGAGCAATCAGGATGGACGGAACATCGAAGGAATATATGCCGATAGAATACCCTGCGGTGGCGGATTTATTTGTAACAAAAGCGCTCGCCGACGCCGCAAAAGAACTCGGATTCAGGCATCATATCGGCGTTGTTCAGGCAAAGGACAGTTTTTACGGTCAGCACGACCCTGACAGTATGGGATGCAGCCAGGAACTCAAAAACAAATGGAGCGCCTGGATAAAAGGCGGCTGCCTTGCTTCCGAAATGGAAAGCGGTGCGCTTTTTGTTGTGGCAGGAGTGCGCCGTCTGCGCGCCGGAGCCGTATTCCACTGCGTATGGAATCAGGAGATAGCCGGAAAGGGTATGCCTCAGGAAGGCAGAACAGACGACACGACAAAAGCAATTAAAACCGCTGTTGCCGCGCTTCGCAGACTTATTAAAGAGGACAGGGAAAATGGATAAACGCCTTATTGCCACAGACTTTGACGGAACGCTTTTTATAAACGGTGAAATTCCGGCTTGCGTAAGAGAAGCGATTGATTTATGGCGGGCTGACGGAAGATATTTCGGAATTGTCACGGGCAGAGGCGAAGATTTTTTTGACAAAGTCAAAGAAATAAAATTACCTGTTGATTATTTTATAATATATAACGGTTCAATGATAGCCGACAAAGAAGGAAATGTTATATCCGAACGGTTTATTTCGCCTGATATTTACGCTGAACTCGAAAAGGTTTTTTCAGGGTATGGTGATACTGAGTATTATTCCCGTGCAGACGGCAATGCTCAGCACCACTACTACGCGACTTTTAACAGTGTTGAAAGAGCGCTTGAAGTTAAAGAAGATATTGATGCTGTTTTCGGTGATAAACTTGCCGTGTTTGTAAACGGCAGGCATGTTAATATAGGAGCAGCAGGAACAGGAAAGGCGCAGGGAGTAAATATTGTTCTGGAACATTTTGCCCTCCCTTGCGACAGCGCCGCTGTTGTAGGCGATGACTACAACGACCTTGAAATGATTAAAACTTTCGACGGCTGGGCTGTGGAAAGCGGCAAACCGGATGTTGTTTCACAGGCTCCGCATATCTGCAAGGATGTGGGAAACCTTGCGCTTATGCTTTTGAACAATTCTTATTAAGAGGTATTTATGAATTCGTTTTTAATGAAATTACGCATAACGCTGAATAAAATCGGGCTTGCAATAGGCGGTGTTTTTTACAAAATCACCTTCGGTATGTTCCCTGAGTCAATGTTTTATATGTCTGTTAAACCGGGGCATATAAACACGGATGTCCGAGTTGTAAGCGAGAACGATGAAAGCGTAACCATTGCAAAATATAATAAATACGGTGTAATGGTCCGGGACGATTTCAAAATTATTGCGACCACGGATCTTCACCTCGGGGACGACCCGAAACTGCGCAAAAAGGCTTTTCAGATGCTCGCAAATCACATAACAAACGCAAGACCTGACCTTGTTGTTTTTACCGGAGATATTATTCTTTCGAGGTTTCAGCAGGTTGACGCAATACAGTTTGCCAAACTTATGGAAAAAATCGGGGTTTTCTGGACAATATGTTACGGAAACCACGAAGCAAGAGAAGACAAAGGCTTTTTCAAGCGCCTGCTGCTCGAAGGCGTGAGAACCTACCCGCACTGCCTTGTCAAGAACGGACCGGAGGAACTGTTCGGTTACGGCAACCATTATATCAACATTCTGAACGGCGAAAACTCAATTCAGCAGACTTTGTTTTTGTTTGACTCGGGAAGAGATATTCTTGACAAATACAGAGAAAGCCACGGTGTGCCCGCCGATATGCAGGGCTATGACTTCATCAAAAAAGACCAGATTGACTGGTATAAAAACCGTATTGATATGCTGAAAACGAAATACGGTAAATTCAGGTCAATGGTATTTATGCATATTCCCCTGCCCGAATACGCTCAGGCAATAACCGGCAGTGACGAAGAAGGTTGGAGTTTTACCGAAAACTGCAAAGTTCTTTACGGCTCGGCTTATGAAAGCGTCGGTTGTTCGCCTTTCAACAGCGGAATGTTTGACGCAATTCTTGAAAAAGAGAGCACACAGGCTGTGTTCTGCGGCCATGACCATGTAAATGATTTCTGCGTCAACTACAAAGGTGTTTTTCTTGTTTACAACCAGCCGTGCGGATATGAAACATACGGTCTTGATGAAAAGATTAAATGCGAAGAAAAGGATTTGCCTCTCGGTGTTACCGCCATTCTTATTCATATCAACGGCGAATTTGAATTGGCGCAGAGATTCAACAGTATGTATCTTAAAGAAGTTTATGAAAAGAATCTGCGTGAGAAACAGCAGAAAAAGAAAAAATGAGTTTTATCCGCATCTGTTGATGCGGATTTTTCTTTTGAAAGTTCACACTCTGTTAAACTATTATTAACTTATAATCTTTACATTATTTTTTTTATATGATATATTTTAGAATTGAATAAATTTGAACCGATTGGAGGAATTGTTTTGATAGAGGTTCAGAATCTTACGCGTAAATACGGAAATCACACTGCGGTAGATTCCATCAGTTTCAAAATTGAAGACGGCAGAATTTACGGGTTTTTAGGTCCCAACGGCGCGGGTAAATCAACAACAATGAATATAATCACCGGCTGCCTTGCGGCAACATCCGGCACTGTTACCGTCAACGGCTGCGATATATTTGAAGAACCGGTTAAAGCAAAAAAATGCATCGGTTATCTTCCCGAAATACCCCCGCTCTACCCAGATATGACTCCCCTTGAGTATCTCAGATTTGTAGGCAGAGCAAAGGGGATGAAAAAGGCGGAACTCAATGAAGCGATTCCGACTGTAATGGCTAAAACCGGAATTTCGGATGTAGCGAACAAACTGATAAAAAGCCTTTCAAAAGGCTATAAACAAAGGGTTGGCATTGCGCAGGCAATTCTGGGCAACCCGCATGTTGTTATTCTTGACGAGCCCACTGTCGGCCTTGACCCTAAGCAGATAGTTGAGATACGCAACCTTATTAAAGAACTCGGCGAAAACCACACGGTTATTCTCAGCAGCCATATTCTGCCTGAGGTAAGTGAAGTATGCGATGAAATAATCATTATTTCAAACGGCGAAATAGTCGCGTCTGACACGGCTGAAAATCTCATAAGTCATTTTAATCCTTCGACGGTAACGGAGGTTGTAATCAAAGGCGACGCCGATTCCGCAGCAAACGCAGTTGCTCAGCTTGACGAGGTTAAAGAGGTTGAAATTGACGACGGAGCGACGGACGGAACCGCAAAACTTGTTATTACATCCGGCGATGATATACGCGAAAAACTGGCGGAAGTGTTTATGAACAACGGCATTCTTGTTATTTCAATGAACCTTTCAAAAGCAAGTCTTGAAGATATCTTCCTTGAAGTTACAAGCGAAAACCTTCACATGCTTACGGGCGGCGCGCCTGTTCAGGAAACCCCCGCATACAATGTTGCAGAGGATGCCGGAAATGCGGTTGATGAGACAAACGACAATATTGTTGATGAAACAAACAACAACTCAAGTGAGGAGGCTGATGAATAATGGGCGCTGTGTTTAAAAAAGAACTGCGCGGATATTTCACGGGGTTTACCGGATATATCCTGCTGGCTGTAATGCTTGTTATGATGGGCATTTACACAATGATCTACTGCCTTTCATATCAATACTCCGCATTTGAGTTTGTTTACGGCAACACCGTTTTTGTGCTTATGCTGTTTGTGCCCATCCTCACTATGAGAATGTTTGCAGAAGAAAAGAAACAGGGAACGGACCGTCTTTTATATTCACTGCCGCTTAAAATGAGTGAAATTGTTCTCGGTAAATATTTTGCCTCACTTGTCGTTCTCGGCATTCCCTGCTTTTTTACGGGCATTTATCCGCTTATTCTTTCTCGGTTCGGTAATGTGAATTTCAGGCTTGTTTATGCTGCGATGCTCGGCTTCTTCCTGCTCGGCGCGGCTCTGACAGCGGTATGTATGTTTATTTCTCTGCTTACCGAAAATCAGATTATTGCGGCTATAATTTCATTTGCGGTTCTTCTGCTTAACTACTTTATGAACAACCTTACGAATTACATTCCCTCAACACTTTTTGCATCAACGGTTATTCTTGTTCTGCTTGTAATTGTTGTGGGTCTGATTGTATGGGCTGTTACAAAGAACGCTGTGCTCGCCGACATCGTTTCAATAGTTTTATTGCTTGTTCTTATCGCGATAAGGCTGATAAAGGCTGAACTTATTCAAGGAATACTCCCGAAAATTCTTAATAAAATCGAACTGTTTGAACAGTATTTCAACATTGTTTACGGTTCGCTTGACATTTCGACAATTGCCCTTTATCTCAGCACAATAATTCTTTTCTGTGTTCTGAGTGTTCAGGTTCTTGAAAGAAGGAGGTGGGCATAATGAGCAAAAACGCAGGTGTAAAAGACGCTTTCAGATCCCGTTCATCCAAAGCGGGCGGCGTTTCACTCATTCTTATTGCCGTGGTGCTTGCGATTATAATTGTTGTTAATCTCATTATTCCGAAACTTCCCTCTAAGTTCACATCATTTGATTTATCATCAACGGGTAAATTCTCTGTGGGCAACATAACAAAAGGCGTTGTTGACTCTCTTAAAGAAAACGTCAACATCTTCTATGTGGTTGAGTCGGGTTCGGAGGATTCATCGGTAAAATCGCTGCTCAACAGTTATGACTCAGCAAGTCCGAAAATCAATGTTAAAATCATTGATCCCATTGTAAACCCGAAATTCACATCGAAATATACTGATGAGGATGTTGAAAGCGGCAGTATAATTGTTGCCTGCGATAAAAGGTCAAAAATCATTTCGGGCAACGACCTGTATGAGTATTCCGTTGACTATGCGACATATCAATATCAGCCCACTGCATTTGCCGCTGAAAATATGATTACCAACGGTATTAATTATGTAACAAGCGACAATCTGCCGGTTATAAGTTTTCTGACCGGTCACGGTGAGGAAGACCTTGATTCGACATTCAGTTCTGCGCTTTCAAACGCAAACTATGAAATCGGTTCGCTGAAACTTGCCGCCGAGGGCGGAGTTCCCGAAGGCACAGACTGCGTGGCAATCATCAACCCCGCTCTTGACCTTTCAAAAGAGGATGTCAAGGCGCTCAATGATTATGCCGCCGGAGGCGGAAAAATCTTTATGGTATCCGATGAGGTTGATATTGAGAAATACCCCAATCTCGTTTCATTTCTTAAAGGTTACGGCATAGAGCTTGTTAAAGGAATTCTTGTTGAACTTGACAAGGAATACTGCTATTCATATAACGGGATGAGCATAAACTATATGCTTCTGCCGCACACAGACAACCACGAAATCACTAACGACCTGACAAACTATTATGTTATGTTTCCGCAGACCCAGGGCTTCACAATAAGCGAAGACCTGCCCGACGGAATAAAAACACAGTCGCTTCTTTCAACGAGTGAAAAGGCTTATTCATCAATAAACATTGAAGAAAAGCAATCATCCGAAAAAGAGGAAGGCGACATTGAAGTTGACGGCACATTCAAACTCGGCGCCGCCGTGACTTATAATGAAGGCAAAATGGTTTATTACTCAACATCCAAGTTTATGGATCCTACTGTAAACCAGTCTGTTTCGGGAGCAAACGCAATACTGTTTATCAAGTCATTCGGCTGGCTGTGTGAAACGAAAAATTCAGTCAGTATCCCTTCAAAATCGGTAAGTTATGATGTTCTGACCATGAACAGCAGCACATCATCCGTGCTTAAAACCGTTATGGTCGGTATAGTGCCCGCTCTTGTTATTCTTGCGGGAATTACCGTTATTGTGTTAAGAAAAAAGCGCTGATGAAAAAGACACTTAAACTTATATTGATTTTGGTTCTCTGCCTCGGTGCTGTTATTGCGGGCTATTTTGCTGTCAGCCGGCATTATGCAGAACCGGAGGAGGATGACGATGTAATATCGGTAACCGCCGCTCAATTTGACGGAGAGGTTAATACTTTGACTTGGAACGTTGATGGTAAAGATATCTGTTCCCTGACAAAAAAGAATAAATGGATTCTTTCAACCGACAGTTCTTTCCCTGTAAGTCAGACAACAGCCGATGGTCTTGCCGAAAGTTTAAAAACAATTGACGCTATGAAACTTGTAGCAGCAGAGCCGGGAGACCTTGACGAATACGGGCTTGAATCCCCTGCCCTGAAAGTAACCGCAACGCTTGAAGACGGCAGTCAGATTACATATTCATTCGGTGACAAAGATATGTATTCGTCAGGCAATTATTTTGTTTCGAGCCTGGAAAAAAGCGTTTATCTGGTTGATTTCAGGGTTGCGGAATCGTTTCCCGATGATGTTTACAGGCTTATTGAAGTTGAGGAACTGCCCGACCTTGCTCAGTTTGATTCGCTCGGAATTACAAGTGAAAAAGCAGAAGTTTCAATAATCAAAACAGGCAACGGATATAATATTTCAGACGGCGGTGAAGAAAAAACCGTGCCCGATGACAAGGCAGAAGAAATACACATTGCCGCAGGTTCGGTTCAGTTTGACAAATGCGTTAATTATAAGGCGGAATATGATGGATACGGCCTTAACAAACCGTCTTACACGCTCACATTTACATACACTCTTGAAGACGGCGACAGTGAAGAACCGGTTGAAAACAAACTTGTTCTTAAAATAGGTTTGCAAAACGGAGACGATTATTTTGCCTGCGTTGATGACGGCGAAATGATATACACACTTAACGGATCTGTTATTGAACCGCTGCTAATTGACAGCGTTGACTCCGTCATTACTGAAAGCCCGGCAGAAAATGAGGATTGAGGTGCTTAAATGAAAAAGATAATCGCAGTTATTGCCTCTTTGTTTATTGTGCTGACAATACTCGTAATGCCAGCCTGCTCAAAGTCAAAAACGGGAACGGAAATTCCGGTTGAAACGACAGAACAGACGGCAGAAACAACTACCCGTGCCCCGCTCAAAGTTCACCTCGGGGTTTCAAACGCAACGGCTGTTGATGAAAATATGATGAGAAAGAGCGGAATTGCCAAATGGGTTGACGAATGCAGAGGCGTTTATGTTTCCAAAATGACGAAGGACAGCGTGCTTGACAAAACGAAATTCCGTCCCGGCGACATTATTCAGGCTATAGACGGTCGGGAAACAAACACGCTTGACGATATTTACGATATTCTTGCATCGCATAACCCGGGCGACACGGTAAAAATCAGCGCGTTCCGTTTGAATCTTATCAACGGTGAAAATGAATATTTTGATGTTGATGTTACCTTCCCCGATTATGTTGGCAGCGTAGAAACAAGCGGTGAACAATAATGGGAATAACCGTTTTGCGCGGCAGGACCGCAAAAGAGATAAGCGAAGATGAACTCAGATTATTGATTTGCGCATACGATAAAGTTTGCATTGATATAGGAACGGGTGACGGCAAAAACATTTATCGCAAGGCAAAAAATGACAAAGAAACATTTTATATCGGGCTTGACCCTGTTAAAGAAAACATGGAAGAAACTGCTGTCAAAATAGCAAAGAAGCCGGAAAAAGGCGGAGTCGAAAACACCTTGCTTGTTGTATCGACTGCCGAAAACCTGCCGCCCGAACTATACGGCATTGCCGATTATATAACTGTTCTTTTCCCCTGGGGTGTTTTGCTTGAAGGAATAGTTAAGCCTGAAGAAGAGTTTATTGCTGCCCTCAGAAAAGCGGCTAAACCGAGAGCGAAGTTTGAGTTTATTACAACATACAGCGCGAACTGCGAAGAAAATATGATGGAAACCCGCAATATGCCGGAACTGAGCACAGAATATTTCAACGGTGAATACAAAGACAGGCTTTCGCAATACGGTCTGACGGTTCAGAATGTTGAACTGTTTGACAACGAGTATGTCAAAAGTTTTGATTCAAAATGGGCAAGACGGCTCGCATTCGGCAGAAAGCGTGATTTCTACCGTATAACCGGAACAACCGGGTGATAAGATGGTTGTTCACAACATTCCGCCTGTTTTTGACAAAAACAGCGAAACTCTGATTCTCGGCAGTTTTCCGTCTGTCAAATCGCGGGAATCTGAGTTTTTCTACGGTCATAAACAAAACCGTTTCTGGAAGGTCACGGCCGCTGTTTTCGGGTGTGATGCGCCCGAAACAATCGATAAGAAAAAACGGTTTCTGCTTGAAAACCATATTGCTCTCTGGGATGTTATAGCGCAGTGTGAAATAAACGGCAGTTCGGATTTGTCAATCAAAAACGCCGTTGCCAATGACCTTGACATCATTCTCGGCACGGCAAATATTAAAAATATTTTTGTCAACGGAAAAACAGCCGAAAAGTATTATGACAAATATCTGCTTGAAAAAACAAAAATCAAAGCCGTATGCCTGCCGTCAACATCACCTGCCAACGCGGCTTACAGCCTTGAAAAACTGATTGAAAAGTGGAAAATAATAAAAGAATAATAAAGTGTTTAAAAGAGCCGACAGAAAAAAACTGTCGGCTCAAATAATTTTATGAGTGAAGAGTGATTAAGTCGATTGCGCCTTTGGGGCAAGCCTCGTGGCACTTGCCGCAGCCGACACATTTTTCATAATCAACCACAGCACAGAAATTCTCAACTTTGACTGCGTCAAACTCACAGACCTTAACACATTTCATACAACCGATACAGCCTGCTTTACACTCTTTCATTGTGAGATTGCCTTTGTCGTAATTGTTGCAGAGAACAGCAGCCTTGGTTTCATTGAGAGGCATAAGTTTGATAATACCCTTAGGGCAGGTATTGACACACATTTTGCAGGCACGGCATTGAGCCGGATTTATTCTTGCGACACCGTCGCAGAGTTTAATGGCATCATAGGGGCAGGCGGCAACACAATCGCCCATACCTACACAGCCGTAGATACACTCTTTCGGCCCGCCGAAAAGTTGCGCCGCCATCTGACAACTCTGAACGCCCTGATAATTCAGTTTTACAGACGCGTTGCTGTTATTGCCCTGACAAAGCACAACGGCTGCCATAGGCTTGACTTCTCCCGCTTTGAGACCTGTGATTTCCGCTATGGCAAGAGAGGCTTCCGTTCCGCCCGGATTGCAGAGACCTGTATTTGTTGTTTCACCTTTGGAGAGGGCGGCGGCATAACCGTCGCAACCTGAAAAACCGCAGGCGCCGCAGTTGGCGCCGGGCAGGCATTCACGGATTTTCTCCGCTTTTTCATCTACGGGAACAGCGAAAACCTTTGACGCAATCGCAAGCGCAAGACCGCAAACTGCTCCGGTTGCGGCAAGAATTATTACTGCTATAACAATACTATTCATAATCCGCCGCCTTTCTTAACCGAAAATGCCTTCGACAACACCCGTAAAGCCCTGGAATGAAACGGAAACAAGTGAAGCGGCTATAAGGGTTATCGGCAGACCTTTGAGCGCTTTGGGAATATCGCAGCCTTCAAGTTTTTCACGCACGCCGGCAAACATTACCATAGCAACCATAAAGCCCGCTCCGCCGCCTACGGAATTGACCATTGACTGGGCAAAGCCGTAGCCGTTGTCAACATTGAGAAGAACAACACCGAGCACCGCGCAGTTTGTGGTAATCAACGGCAGATAAATTCCGAGCGCCTGATAAAGTGAAGGAATAAATTTTTTGAGAACAATCTCCACGAACTGAACAAGCGCGGCTATTACGAGAATAAACACTATTGTCTGAAGATACTCAAGATCGTATCTGACAAGCAAGCCCTGATTTATGGGGTAAGTTACGGCTGTGGCTATTGCCATAACAAATATGACCGCAATGGACATACCGACTGCCGTGTTGAGTTTTTTTGAAACGCCGAGGAAGGGGCAGATACCGAGAAACTTACAGAGAATAAAGTTCTCAGTCAGTATGGCTGTCAAAAAAATCATTGCGAGTGCTTTCATACGGCTGCTTCCTCCTTTTTGTTTTCTTTGCAGGCTTCATCTGTATCAATGAGAGAACAGCTGTGAGCCATGGGGCAGTTGGCACAGCCTTTCAGTTCAGCTGTCGGTTTGCCTTTTCTGTCTGCGAGTTTGTTGGCAAGCGCCATAACCACACCGAACACGAAGAATCCGCCGGGAGCGAGGGTGAGAATACCCATAGGCTGACTTAAAATGTTTTTGAAGCCGTCAAATCCGCCCGTATAACCGAACAGAACGGTTAGTGAACTAATGCCGTCAAGAAATGTTCCGGCACCGAGCAATTCACGGATTGACGCCATAACTATCAATGCGACCGTAAAGCCTATGCCCATCCCGAGCCCGTCAAAGAACGATGCCGCTACCGGGTTTTTACCCGCAAAGGCTTCGGCTCTGCCGAGAATAATGCAGTTGACAACTATAAGCGGAAGATACACGCCGAGCGCGTCATCAAGCGCAGGAACAAAGGCTTTGACAAACAACTGGACTATTGTAACGAATGAAGCGATAACAACTATATATGCAGGAATTCGGACTTTTGAAGGGATAACTTTGCGTAACGCCGAAATAACTACATTTGAGCAAACAAGAACAAGCGTTGCGGCAATTCCCATACCTATTGCGTTTGTAACCGCAACAGAAACGGCGAGCGTCGGGCAGGTGCCGAGCACAAGCCTTAAAACGGGGTTTTCGGCAATGATGCCTTTTGAGAACTCCTTACCGAGTGATTTCTTTTCAGCCATTTGCGCTCACCTCCCCTTTATTTAAAAACTGCCAGCACAGAAGAGCGTTGTTTACGGCGTCGGTCAACCCGGTTGATGTTTTGGTTGCTCCCGAAACTGCGTCAACACTGCCGCCGTTTTTTGTGAGAGCCGCCATTCCGGATATTCCGACAAATCTGTTCAGAAAAGATTCCTGACTCATAAGTTTGCCGCCGATGCTTGCGGTTTCTTCCTGTTCAAGAACACTGACTTTGGTAACTTTGCCTGTTTTGTCAACGCCGACCATAAGTCTGATATCGCCGCCGTAGCCACCCTTGCCGGTGGATGTAACCGCATAACCTACCGCGCTGCCGTCGGATGAAAACGCACTGCTGTATTCGACGGTTATTCCGTTTTCAAGAGTAAGTTCTTTGCCTTCATCAAATGAATCGGCGGAAGGCATAACCTCTTTCATCGCGTTTTGCTGGGTTTCGTATGCTATCTGTTCGATTCTGGGAGCGGTAACTTTGTTAGTAAGCCCGAGCAGAACGGAAGCGACAAGACAGATTGCGAAAAGAGTAACGGTGGGAATAACAAATTCTTTTATTTTACTCATGCCTGCGCCTCCTTTGCTTTTTTCTCCTTTTTGGGAGTGCCGAAGGGCTTGGGCGTTGTAAGTTTTTCAATGTGCGGAACAAGTATATTCATTATTATTATTGAGAAAGACACGCCTTCGGGATAACTGCCGAATATTCTGATAAGGCAGGTTATGATACCGCAGCCGATTCCGAAAACGATTTTGCCCTTAAAACTTATGGGGCTTGTAGCGTAATCGGTTGCCATAAAGATTGCGCCTAAAAGAAGACCGCCGCTCAAAAGTTGATAAGCAAGCCCCGTGAGGCTGCCTTTTTCGGCAATCAGCATAATTACCGCAACTGTTCCGATAAAGGAAAGCGGTATTGCGGGGGAAATGACTTTGCATGCAACAAGGTATATTCCGCCGATTATAAGGGCAACGGCGCAGGTTTCACCGAGACAGCCGCCTCTTATGCCGAGAAGCATATTGAGAAGAGAAGGCATTTCGCCTTCGCTGCCTGCCATAACGGCAAGAGGAGTTGCTCCCGTTACGGCATCAACGCCGAAATTCATAATACCCTGACGGGGAACGGGCCAGTCTGACATAGCAGAGGCAAATGAAACAAGAAGAACTATTCTTGCGGTAATGGCGGGGTTGACAAAGTTCTGACCTATTCCGCCGAACATCTGCTTGACAACTACAATAGCAACCGCACCGCCGAGAGCGGCAATCCAGAACGGGACTGTCGCAGGCAGATTAAACGCGAGAAGCATACCCGTAACTATTGCGCTGAGGTCTCCGATTGTATTGGGGCGCTTCATTATTTTTCTGCTGACATATTCGCTCAGAACACAGGCGGCAACCGTAACAACGGTAACCGCAAGCGCGCGCAGACCGAAAATAATCACAGAAGCTATGAGCGCCGGGCAGAGAGCAATTATCACATCAAGCATAAGCCTTACTGATGTTGCTGACGAACGCACGTGCGGAGAGGCGCTGACAGTCAGCATTTTTTCTTCTGCGGGTTTTGTCGGAATCATTTTTTATCAGCCTCCCTTACCAAAGCTTTAGCGAGTCTCATATGCTGAACAAGGGGCTTGCCTGCCGGGCAGGCGAAAGCGCATGAACCGCACTCCATACAGACGTTTATTCCCGCCTGTCTGAGCGATTCGACATCCTTGGCTTTTGTGTAGCGTGTAATAAGCGTGGGCATAAGGCTCATAGGGCAAACCTGCGCGCATCTGCCGCATCTTATACAGTCGCGTTCGGGTTTGAGAACGGTATCATCTTTCGCAAACGCCAGAATAGCATTATTCTGCTTGCAGGTAGGATGATTTGTTGAAACAATCGCCTGACCCATCATGGGACCGCCGAGAATTATTTTGCAGGGCTCTTCTTTGAATCCGCCGCAGAAATCTATAATCTCGCCTATATTGGTGCCGACAGGAGTGCGGACATTCATCGGTTTTGCGATGGCTGAACCGTCAACCGTAAGCGAGCGAGTAACGAGCGGTTTGCCTGTTTTAAGGTAGCGTGAAAGAAAGGCAACCGAGCCGACATTCATAACAACACAACCGACATCCGCGGGAAGTTTCCCGGGCGGAACTTTTCTGCCCGTTGCAGACTGAACCATCATTTTTTCAGCACCCTGCGGATATTTCGACTTTAAAGTCATAAGGGAGACTTTGCTTTTTTTGGATGCGCCCGCTCCTGCGACGGAGCTCAGAACTTTAAACGCTTCGGGCTTATTGTCTTCTACGGCTATTACAACATTTTTAAAGCCGAAATAACTGCTGAGAACATCAATGCTTGAAAGAATATCCCATGAGTTGTCAAGACATTCACGGTAGTCAACCGTAATATACGGCTCGCACTCCGCGGCGTTGACAACAAGAGTGTCAATATTCTGCTCCGGTTTGAAAGAGAGTTTTATAAACGACGGAAAACCCGCGCCGCCGAGACCTACAAGACCGGATGCGCGCACGGCTTTTATGAAATCTTCCTTTGTATTTATCTCCGGTTTTTCAAGCCCTTCCCAAAGTCGGTTTTCACCGTCGGATTCAATTGTAACAGCCTGGGTCATATTACCGTTCGGCAGTTTTATGTTGCCTATTGCCGAAACGGTTCCCGAAATTGAAGCGTGAATCGGAGCGCAGACAAATTTGTCACTGTCGCCTATAAGTTGGCCGATTCCGACTTTATCACCTATCGCAACAGTCGGCACACACGGTGCGCCTATATGCTGCTGCATAGGCAGAATCACCTTTTCGGGGTTCGGCATCCTGACCACTTCGCAATCAGCCGTGTTTTTGTGATGGCTGACGCTGACGCCTCCCCTGACTTGTTTTACTGCTTTGATAACTTTGCTTTTTTCAGAAGTCATATATTCAACTCCTTATCATTTTCTGATAAACAGATTTTTCTGCTTTTCGAGAGCGGGCATAACCGCTTTGAGAAGTATGCCTGTAACCGTTCCGGTAACAACAGCGTAAAGCCCGAGAAACGGTGCGTAATATAAAACGGATTTTGTGCCAGTTATAAATGCCGCGACAGCAAGCTGAGCAGTATTATGCGCCGCCGCGCAAACAACGGAAATACCGATAAGGCCCGATTTTTCTTTTGAAAACCTGAGAAGAAGCCACATAACAAATGTGCTCAGCGCTCCGCCCGCAAGACTCATCACGCCTGCGGTTGCCCCTCTTGTGAGAAAGGCAAAACCCGCTTTTATAAAGGTTACGGTCATAGCCTGCCCGATGCCAAGCGAGCCTGCCGTAAACATTGTGACAATGTTTGAGAAACCCGGTTTTGCGCCCGGCGGCATATAAGGAAGAGCGGGCAAAAGGTTCTCAAGCCAGGAAAGCGCCAAAGCCTGTGCGCAGAGTATTGCGCAAAGAGCGGTTTTATATGCAATATTGATTGTATTATCTTTTTTCATAGTCAATAAGTCACCGCGTCAACGGACTTGTCTGCCGAAACGGTTATTACAACCTTTGCTGGCAGGCATACTGCCGTTGCTCCTTTTTGAGTGAGCCTGCCGCTTTTGACGCAAAGCTGATTCTCACAACCGGAACGACTGAAATAAACCGCCCCTTTTTCAACCGTTATCTCCGTTTCGGGTGATGTAGCGGTAATTACGGTGAACGGCGCGTCAATGCTGTTTAAATCAACCGTCTGAAGCACTTTGCCGTCAACGATTATTTCGGCGTTCAGATTGCCGCCTGAACAGCGCATTATCAGAATTGACGCAATACAGATGAGAACAATTAACGACAGTGTTATAATATCCGCTTTTTTTAATAATCGGGTGTTCATTTTCAATCCGCCAATATATAGGAATTATCGGTTATTTCTATCTGATTTTTTATTCCGTTTGTGGAATATATTTTTTTATCGTCTGTTACGAATATTGCCTGACAGCCGTATTGTGCGGCAAGTTTTTTGCCCTCTTCGATTCCGAGAACAAAGCATGCCGTTGAAAGGGCGTCGCTTAAAATACCGCTGTCAGAAACAACGGTTACACTTGCAAGACCGTTCTGAACCGGATAACCTGTTACAGGGTTAAGAATATGGTGATATCTGACACCGTCGTAATCAAAAAAACGCTCATAGGTACCGGATGTGGAAACAAATCCGCTTGAGGTGTTTATTGCCGCAATATAATCCGCACTGCCTTTTTCAGGGCTTGCGATTCCGACTCTGAAACTGCCTTCGCCGTAAAGCATTATGCTGCCGCCGATACTGACAACCGCCCTTTTTATGCCGGACATTTCGGCAATCTGCCTTGCGCTGTCGCAGGCTGCGCCTTTGCCTACTGAGCCGAGGTCGATTTTTGAGGAGTCTGAAAGAGATATTTCGGAACCGCTGACAGAAATATTGCGATATCTGTTGCCCTTGATTGCGGAAATCTGCTTTTCATCAGGCGGTCGTGAAGCACCCTGATTGACATTCCATAAATCAACAAGGCCGCCGATGCCGATGTCAAGCGCTCCGCCGCTTTTTTCACAGACATCAAGAGCGGTAACAATTGCGTCAAGAGTCGGCTGTGAAACAGTGTATGAGTTTTTTTCGTTAAGTTTGTAAACATCTGAACCTTCAACGGTTTTTGAAAGGCAGAGTTTTTCAAGAGTGTCTATATTGGTGAGAATGATGTTCGTGGTTTCTTCGCTCATGGCGCCGGTAATGTTTGCGGTGACATAGGTGTTCATATAAAAACCGCTCGCGGTATATTCTTTTTTGCTGTTAATGTAGTTTTTGACCGGTTTTATGCAGACAAAAACAGCGGCGGCAATAACAATAACGGCCGCAACAAAAATAAGCAGTTTTTTACGGTTCAAATCATTTCGCCGCCTTTCACCCCATTTTAAAGTTTATTATAAAATAAAATAATAATTATTTCAATATATATTGGCTTGGATTTTTCATTTTAAATGTTAAAAAACAGTAGTAAATTTTTGTATAATATGTTATAATAAATAATATTGCTAATCGGGGGTTCTGATATGGAAAACTTATTTATGCCGACAAGAGTTATTTACGGAAAATCGGCTGTGCAGGAAAATGCTTCGGTATTTAAAGAGTTCGGCAAAAACTGCCTGATAGTAACAGGCGGAAGCGGGGCGAAAAAAAGCGGCGCGCTGAGCGATGCACAAGCCGCTCTTGAGAGTGTGGGTGTCGGGTATTCTGTTTTTGACAGAATCAGCGCAAATCCCCTGCTCTCCGTCTGTTATGAAGCGGGAAAAATCGCAAGAAAGGTCAATGCGGATTTCATTCTGGGAATCGGCGGAGGCTCTGCGCTTGACTCTGCGAAAGCAATAGCGATTTTCGCCGCAAATCCGGACCTTGCTCCTGCGGATATTTATAAAAGAGTATATAACAACGCTCCGCTAAAAGTCGCGCTTATAGGCACAACGGCGGGCACGGGAAGCGAAGTGACGGGTGTGAGTGTTCTTACAAACGATGAGACGGGAAGAAAAAAGAGTATTTCCGGCCCGGATTGCTACCCTGCCGTTTCGCTGTGCGATTACACCTACACTTGCAGCATGCCTTATGAAATTACAGTTTCAACAGCGCTTGACGCTTTTGCTCACGCGGTTGAAGGATATTTCACGCCGAAAGCGACGGGAATTATCGACCTGTGGGCTGAAAAGTGCATCCCCGAAATATACAACGCGCTTTGTGTTATGTATGAAACAAAAACAGTCCCCGATGAAAAACTCAGAGACTGCTTATATAAGGGTTCTTTATATGCGGGGCTTGTCATAAACACCTGCGGAACGGCTTTTCCGCATCCGCTCGGTTATGTTCTGACCGAGAATTACGGTGTGCCTCACGGCAAAGCCTGCGCCGCTTTCTTCCCGGCATTTTTTGAAAGAGCACAGAAGTTTTCACCTGTGAAAGCGGAAAAACTGTGTTCTCTTTGCTGTGCGGAAAGTGACGAAATAATTGAAGTTGTTTCAAACCTTGCAGGTATTGATATTAAGATAACCGACGCGCAGGCTGAGGAATACTCACAGCGCTGGGCTGAAAGCGTGCCCAAAAACTTTGTTTCTTCACCCGGTTCTCTCACGCGTGAAGAAGCAAAAGAAATTCTCGCGTCGCTTTAACCGAAAACACACTGAATCAGAGAAACGGAAAACGGAATATATATTTCTCTTACTTTAACTTTGTCAAACGCACTTTCTGAAATGCCGACAACCTGCCTGCCGTTATGTTCTTGCGGAACATAAACCTCGACACCGTCGCCGCTGTATGATTTAATCATAAGCCCGTCTTCGGTTTCTTCATATTCAAACAGGTCTTCATCCTGATTGAACTCAGGCGGTTTGGCGCCGTAAATAATATAGATGTCATAACCGAAATCGCGAGCGTAGTCATAAGCGGCTGAAAACTTGTAACAGTGTATGACCGTCTGAGGCTTTCTGCCCGAAACGGCAGAAACAACAGCCAGAACCGCAATCAGCGCAACAATAACGGCAATTATTATTATTAGAATTTTTTTCATAAATCGGTTGTTATCCTTTCGGGGAATATTTAGATTTTATAACTCTTTATTCAATTTGTCAAACATCAGTGAAAGGCTCAAAGTATGGACTTTGCATTTATTTCCTGCATCGGCAACAGAGTCATTAACGAGGACTCATACAGTGTAAAAGAAAAAAACGGCAGTTACTGTTTCACGGTATGTGACGGTCTCGGCGGTCACGCAAAAGGTGAAGTCGCCTCAAAATGCATTGCGGATACTTTTTCAGACAGGTTTGAAGAATTTGACGGAGATATTCCGGGCTTTTTTTCGGCGGCATTTGATGAGTCGTCGGAAAAATTCAGAAAACTTGCGGACGAAAGCCCTGTTCTGGAACTTATGAAAACTACGGTTGTTTCACTTGTAGTCTGTGACGGCAGATGCGGTTGGGCTCATATAGGCGATTCAAGGCTTTACGGATTTTGCGACGGTGAGGCCGTGCTTTGCACAATCGATCACAGCGTGCCTGAAATGCTTGTAAAATCCGGAAAAATAAAACAAAGTGAAATCAGAAACCACCCGGACAGAAACAAACTTCTGCGCGCTTTCGGTGTATCGGATGAAAAACCTGAATATGAAACGGGAGAGGTTAAAAACCTGAATGATTTTGACGCGTTTCTGTTATGCTCGGACGGCTTTTGGGAACTGATAAACGAGAGAAACAGCTCAAAATGTCTTAAACATTCGCACAACGCCGGACAATGGCTTGACGGAATGGTAAAAAAGGTTGAGCGCAAAGGCAGACGCAGAGAAATGGACAATTACACGGCTATTGCCGTTATCAATAATAAGGGGGGCAGATAATATGAGATGCATGGGGTGCATGAGGGAGTTCGGCTCCGACAGCGGTATATGCCCGCATTGCGGATATGATCAGAACACGCCTTCAACTCACAGCAACCACCTGAAACCCGGCACGATGGTTGCCGGCAGATATCTTATAGGCAAGGCTCTCGGCAGCGGAGGATTCGGAATAACTTATATTGCCTGGGACAGTTTAATCGGCAAAACAGTTGCTGTCAAAGAATATTTGCCCGGCGTTTTCGCATACCGCGTTCCCGGGCAGAATACGGTTGCCTCCTACAATAAAGACAGTGAGGAAAAATTCCACGCGGGGCTTACAAAGACCGTTGCGGAAAGCAACACGCTTGCGAGATTCAACAGTATTGACGGTGTTGTTGATGTTTATAACTGCGTTGAGGCCAACGGAACAGTTTACATTGTTATGGAATATCTCAAGGGCAAAACTCTGAAACAGGAGTTGAAAACTCACGGCAATTATTCGTTTGAAGCGGCTCTCAGTATTATGGCGCCAATTCTCAACGCTCTTTATCAGATTCATGAAAGCGGCATTATTCACCGTGACATCTCACCCGACAATATTTTTCTGTGCGATGACGGAACGGTCCGGCTTATTGATTTCGGCGCGGCGAGAATGGCTCTTAATGATGACCGCAAGAGCCTTTCGGTTATTCTCAAGCGGGGTTACGCTCCGAAAGAACAGTATTCCTCAAACGCAAAACAGGGACCATGGACCGATGTTTATGCGACCGCCGCAACATTTTACCGTATGCTTACGGGAATTGTGCCGCAGGAAAGCCTTGAAAGAGAATCGCAGGACGCTCTTATTCCGCCTTCGGAACTGGGGGTGGAACTGCCTGATTACGCGGAACACGCCATTCTTCGAGCGCTTAAAGTTGACTCTTCTCAGAGAACAAAAAACACTGATGATTTTTATCATCAGCTCACAAACCCTGACTATGATTTTACAGTTGACTCTCCCCCGACATATTCAGACTTCAAGCCCGATAAGCAACCGGAAACGGACAACGGAAACAACGGTAATCAGACAAAGAAAAAGAATAGTAAAAAGCCGCTTGTCGCGACCCTTATTATTGCGGCTTTGTTCGTGCTCGGTATTGCAGCGGCTGTAACATATATATTCAGGGGCTCAAAGGTGGTTGACAACGGAAGTTGCGGCGAAAACCTGACCTGGGAACTGAATGCGAGCGGAACGCTTAAAGTTGACGGCCAAGGAATAATGGACGACTACGGCAACTATTCCGATACGCCGTGGTTTAATGACCGTGACAAAATAAAAATAGTGGAAATCGGCGAAAATGTAAGCAGTATCGGAAGCAGGGCGTTTTACGGCTGCAAGTCGCTTGCGAAAATAGAATTCGGACCTTCGGTGAAATCAATAGGTTCATACGCGTTTTACGGATGTTCAACGCTTGAAAACAGTGTTTTGCCTGACTCGGTAACCTCTCTCGGCTCATACTCGTTTGCTCACTGCAACGCGCTCGAATACCTTCATGTTCCGGCAAATGTTGCGAATTTCGGCGTTTCGGTTGTTGACTCGGCAAAGGCGTATATCTGCAGTGAATCAAAAAAATGCGACGCCGCAGCATACGCTGAAAATGCCGCCATACTCTTCCATGAATGCGGTTCTTCTCACGGTGAAGGCGACGACGACACACCTGTTACAGTAAGCAACATCTTTAACCTTGATGACGAGAGCACATCCGCTGTCGGCAATTCGGTGGCAAGCGGTTTCTGCAGTTCAAGCGCTACCTGGATTTTAACCGAAAATGATGAACTGATTATAAGCGGTAAAGGCAGGATGGACGGCTGGCTCCTCGATGAAAAGACCGGCACCTGGGTATTGAGCAACATGCCCGAATGGGCGCCTTACGCGGACACGGTGAAAATGATTACTGTTGAAGACGGAATAGTCGATATAGGCAACAGCGCCTTTGCCGGTTTCACCTCGCTTGAAAGCATAACACTGCCCGACAGCGTCAATGCGATTGGCAGCAACGCGTTTATCGGCTGCACTTCGCTTAAATCGATTCATATTCCCGAAAAAGTGAAAATTATCGGCGACGGAGCGTTCAAGGACTGCACTCAGTTGAGAAACGCAAATCTCACCTGCTCTGTTTCCGCAATCGGTCAATATACCTTTAAAGGCTGCTCGGTTCTTAACATTGTTACCCTGCCCGCGCAACTGACATCAATAGGTGATTACGCTTTTGCGGACTGCCCTCTTCTGACGCAGATTGACTTGCCCGCAGGTGTTTCATCGCTTGGCGAATATGTATTTATGAACTGCGGCAACATCAGAGCGCTCACTCTCTCATACGGAATTGCGGCAATTCCGAAAGGTGCGTTTGCGGGCTGCGGATTCACGGCGTTTGACATACCCTCAAGCGTTACTGCGATAGGTGAATACGCGTTCAGCGGATGCAAATCACTGCAGAGCATCAATATTCCCAATTCGGTGAATGTCATCGGTCAGGGTGCATTCGGCGGATGCTCCTCGCTGACCGGCGTTATTCTTCCGTCTTCGGCTGTTTCAATAGGTTCATACGCTTTTTCGGGATGCTCATCGCTCCAGTATGTTCATATTCCCGCAAGTGTGACTACAATAGGCTCAAATATTATTGAAAACACGCCTGCAAGAATCTGCGGTGATTCCCTGCTCTCAACGGCGAGTTCCTACGCCGCAAGAAACGGTTATTCATTCAGACGGTGCAATAATCAGCACTGATAAAAGGGAGGTAATAATATGAATGCGGGTTTTGCCGCCTGTTTAGTTCTGTTTGCCGTATTTGCTGTTTTCGGAGTGCTGTTTGCTGTTCTGAAAGAAAAAGGCGTTAAACTTGTTTCGGGCTTTAACTCATTGTCAAAAGACGAGCAGGAAAAATATGACAAGGCACGTATTGTGCGGGATATGAGAAACCAATGTTTTATCTGGTCATGCATTATGTTCATAGGTGCCGTTCTTTCTTTCTTCCTGACTCCTTACCTTGCAATTCCCGCAATTGCTGTATGGCTTATTCTGTTCCTTAAGCAGGTTCACTTTGATGTGCATAAAGCTTTTGACAAGTATCTGAAATAAAAAAGATCAATTAATATAACAAGAAAACGAGACCACTGCAACTGCAGTGGTCTTACTTTTTTTCGGTTATATATTTTTCAGATAAACAAGAACAAAAACCGATGAGGTTTTTTCGGAATAAGTCACGCTTACCTCCGCTCCGTTTTCACCGAAGGCATTATAGAGCAGAGGATCTTCTGCGCCATCCACTCGATGAGTAAATCCGGCTTCTTTGCAGAGTTCAACATATTCGTCAAACTGCTGTTTTGTCGCTTTTGCATGGATATAATAATCATTGCTGCCTTCTTCATAATGTTCTTCGATAATTTCATCAAATTCATATTCGGGCAGATAATTCTTAAGATTCAGCGCTTCCTGCGATTCAATGCCTGTTGCGCCTTCTTCGGCAACGGGGACCGTTTCTTTTTCGGTTATATCGGGTGCTGTTTTTTCGGTTTTGCCGCAGGAGCAGGCGCAAAACGAAAGCATTAAAACAAAAAAAAGTATTGAAAGTTTTTTCAAGGTTTCACCTCTCATAATGAAATGCCGAACAGTTCGCAGGCATTGCGTCGGGTTAAATCAATAATTGACTGCGCATCAGTATTACGGATTGAAGCAAGTTTTTCTGCGGTAAAAGGGATATAATCGGATGAGTTGCGCTCTCCCCTGTGCGGAACGGGAGTCATATAGGGGCAGTCTGTTTCGATAAGCAACCTGTCATCGGGAACAACGGCGGCAACCTCACAGGGTTTTTTGGCGTTTTTGAAGGTGACCGCTCCGCCGAGACCGATATACATACCGATTTTAAGAATTTCTTTTGCCATTTCGGCGCTGCCCGAAAAGCAGTGAACCACACCTTTCGGTTTATATTTTTTTAAAAGATTGAGCGTGTCTTCGTGCGCTTCTCTGTCGTGAATAACAACAGGCATATCAAACTCATTTGCAAGAATAAGCTGTTTTTCGAAAACTTCGAGTTGAATATCGTGTGGAGAAAAATCGTAATGATAATCAAGCCCTATTTCGCCGACTGCAACGCATTTTTCTTTTTCAAGAAATCCCTTAAGAATCTCAATGAAATCAGCCGGTGCTTTCTGCGCTTCGTGCGGATGCATTCCGCAGGCGGCATAGATAAAACTGTAATTTTCGGCGAGAAAAAGTGAAGTCCGGGAACTTTCAAGGTCGCTCGCGCAGTTGACAACAGCGGCGATTCCATTTTGAGGAAGAGATGTAAAAAGCTCTGTTCTGTCTTCGTCAAACGCCTTGTCATCATAGTGGGCATGGCTGTCGAATATACCGTTAATCATCTGACTTTTGAACCTTCGGGAACACCGTCAACAAAGATTACTCTCACATCATCATCGGATGCATCGGCAGCTAAAATCATACCGTTACTTTCAACTCCGCAGAGAACGGCGGGCTTTAAGTTGGAAACGACTATGACGCTTTTTCCAGTTAAATCTTCCGGTTTATACCATTTGGAAATGCCAGAAGCAACCGTTCTGGGCGTGCCTGAGCCGTCGTCAAGTGTGAGTTTGAGAAGTTTTTTTGCCTTCGGTATGGGTTCACAGGCGGTAACCTTTGCAACACGCAAATCAACCTTTGCGAAATCGTCAATGCCGATTTTTGCGACGCCTTCAATTTCGGCTTTTAAAGGATTTGAATTCTCCGCTTTTTTCTTTTCAAGTTCCGCAAGTTCTTTTTCAATATCTATTCTCGGGAAAATAATGTCGCCTTTGCAGACTTTGTATGTTGCTTCTTTGCCGAACTCTTTGCAGTCATCCCAGTCAAAACCGCCTGAGATGCCTAATTGCCTGCGGATTTCGGGTGAAGTTTGCGGCAAGAAGGGATAAATAAGAACGGAAATAATGCGGATTGATTCGCAGAGATTATACATAACCTCGGCAAGACGCGCCTTTTTGCTTTCATCCTTAATGAGAAGCCATGGCTGTGTTTCATCAACATATTTATTTGTTCTTGAAATGAATTTCCAGATATCCGTAAGGGCGACGGAGAAATTGAGAGTATCAAGAGATTTTTCCGCTTTTTCAATGGTTTCGGCAGCAAGGACTTTAAGTTCGTCATCGAACTCCCCTGCCTCTCTCTGCACGGGAATTGCACCGTCAAAATATTTGAGAACCATTGCGACGGTACGCGAAACAAGATTGCCAAGGTCATTTGCCAAATCTGAATTAATACGATTTATAAGATTTTCATTTGAGAACTCGCCGTCAGAACCGAAAGCTATTTCACGAAGCAGATAGTAACGCAGCGCGTCCACTCCGTATCTGTCAGCGAGAAAAACGGGATCGACGACATTACCCTTGGATTTGCTCATTTTTCCGTCTTTAAGCAGAACCCAGCCGTGACCGTAAACTTTTTCGGGGAGCGGTTCTTCAATGCTCATAAGAAAAGCGGGCCAGTAAATTGTATGAAATCTTATAATATCTTTACCTATAAGCTGAACATCCGCCGGCCAGTATTTTTTATAATCGGAATCATCTTCACTGCCGTAACCGAGCGCGGTGATATAGTTTGTCAAAGCGTCAAGCCAAACATAAATTACATGTTCTTCATTAATCGGTACGGGAATACCCCATTTAAATGATGAGCGCGACACGCACAAATCCTGAAGACCGGGCTTTATGAAATTATTAATCATTTCATTTTTTCTGCTGTCCGGCTCAATAAATCCGGGATGACTGTTGTAATATTCAACAAGCCTGTCGGAATAGTTTGAAAGTTTAAAGAAATAAGCCTCTTCTTTAGCTTTTGCAACCGGTCTGCCGCAGTCCGGGCATTTGCCGTCAACCGCCTGGGTTTCTGTCCAGAAAGACTCACAGGGCTTGCAGTAAAGACCTTCATAGTAGCCTTTATAAATATCGCCCTTGTCATACATCTTTTTAAAGATTTTCTGAACTGCTTTTTCATGGTAATCGTCTGTTGTGCGGATGAACTTGTCATAGCTTATGTTCATAAGTTTCCACAGACTTTTGATGCCGTCAACTATTTTATCGACATACTCCTTCGGAGTAACTCCCGCAGCTTTTGCGATATCTTCGATTTTCTGACCGTGTTCATCGGTGCCGGTAAGGAAAAACACGTCATAGCCTCGAAGCCTTTTGTAGCGCGCCATTGTGTCAGCGGCTACGGTTGAGTAAGTGTGACCTATATGAAGTTTGTCGGAAGGATAATAAATAGGTGTTGTGATATAAAATGTTTTTTTATCCATTTTTTCGCCTCCGTTTAGTATCGGATATTTAAAAATTATAGCACATTATTTATAAATTACAAGATAAATCAGTAACAATGTGTATAAAGAAAAATGCGGAACCTCCCGAAGAGATCCCGCATAACAATAATGACCTTATTTAATCTCGCTGATAAGAACAGGTCTGCCTTCCGCAACGGACTTTTTGGCGGCGAGCGCAATAAGAATGGCGTTAAGGCCGTCAACTCCCGTGGCGGGAACGGGTTTGTCTTCAAGAACCGCGTCAATAAACTGAAGCATTTCGTCTCTGAAAGACTGCATATATCTCTCAAGGAAGAAGTAAAGGGGCTTGTCGGCAACAACGCCGTCTGCGCCCATATAAACAACATTGGTGGGTGTGTCGTTTGAAGCCATTGCCGCGCCTTTGCTGCCGAAAACTTCGACTCTCTGGTCATAACCGTAGGCGGCGCGGCGGGAATTGTCAATAACACCGATTGCGCCGTTTGCGAATTTAAGGCTGATAATGGCTGTGTCAACATCGCCTGCCTGACCGATTGCAGGGTCAACAAGGCAGGTTGCGTTAGCGTAAACTTCGGTAACCTCGCTGCCTGCCATAAAGCAAGCCATATCGAAATCGTGAATTGTCATATCAATAAACATACCGCCGCTGACAGCCGCATACTGCGCTGAAGGCGGTTCGGGATCTCTTGATGTGATTTTGACAATGTGAACATCGCCGATTTTGCCGTCGTTTACCATTGAGCGGATGTTGGCGAAGTTATGGTCGAAACGGCGGTTGAAACCTACCTGAAGTTTTACGCCCGCCTCTTTGACTGCGGCAATAACAGCCTCAACTTTTGAGGGCGTAAGGTCAACGGGTTTTTCGCAGAAAATGTGCTTACCGGCTTTTGCCGCTTCAATGGCAATATCTGCGTGAGTGTCGGTGGAGGAGCAGACAAGAACAGCCTCTACCTCGGGATCAGCGAGCATTTCTTTATAATCGGCATATACTTTTTCAATACCGAGTTCTGCTGCGACTTTTTTTGCGTTCTCGGCAAAAACATCGGTAATACCCACTACCTTTGCGGTGGGAACATTATAGCAAATTGATTTGGCGTGAAGAGAACCTATTCTGCCCGCGCCTATAATTCCTACTTTGAGTTGTTTCATTTATGTATTTCCTTTCTTTATGAAATAAACTGCTTTTTTATACTATCACACTGATTTTCAAAATTCAATAAAAAGCGCGAAAATCAGCCGAAAAATCTTTTTTCAATCATAGCGCACAGGCAATGATAGACAGGAAGCGTCAACTCCTGTATTTTGTAAGTTTCTGTTTCGGGGAGTTTTATGCAGACAGTTGATATTTTTGAAAGTTCGCTTTCGTTTTTACCGGTTATTGAAACACTGTCAATTCCTGTTTCATTTGCAGTCTGCACCGCCCTGACAACATTTTTTGAGTTGCCGGATGTGCTTAAAGCAAGAAGCAGGTCGGGGCTGTTTTTTGAGTAGGCATAAACCTGCTGGGCAAACACATACTCCGGGTCGCAGTCATTGGCAAAAGCGCTTATGAGCCCTGAATGAGCGCACAGTGAAATTGCGGGCAAACCGCCCTGAAGATGTAAAAAAAGTTCACTCTGAGAATCAAGGCGCCTTTCTGCCATAAAACCCTTCATAAGTTCGCCGACAATATGATCCGCATCAGCCGCACTGCCGCCGTTACCGCAGACCAACAGTTTGCCGTTGCTTACATAGCATTTTTCAATAAGTCTGTATGCGCTTAAAATACCGTCTTTGCATGCGGATAAAACGGGATAACACTGTATGAGAGAATCAAGAATATCAAGCACTTGTTATCATCCTTTCGTAACCGTCCGAGGCAACGCCGAGCGCCGCGTAATCGCCTATATTTTCGCCAAGAGCGGCGGGAACTACTCTGCATACAGACAGCGCCTGCAAAAGCGCTTCTTTTTGCAGAGTTTTGAGCATTGAAGAGCGTAAAAGTTTTTCGCTTCTTGCGTAAATGCTGCCGATTACAATACATTCGGGGTTGAGAATATCCACAAGAACGGCAAGGCCTTCGCCCAGACGGCTGCCGCATTCCTTATAGATTTCAACGCTGAATTCATCGCCTTTCTCCGCAGCTTTAGCAAGTGTTTTTGCGGTCAGATTTTGTATATCGGATTCGTTTCGGATAAGCGGACTTGTTCTGCCTGATTCAAGCATTTCTTTTGCTTTCTGTTTTGCAAATCTTTCTATTCCGCCGCCGGAACAGAAGCCCTCAAAAGAGCCTTCTTTGCCGTAGCCGACAGGACCGCATTGAGAAAGCCGTATATGACCGGCTTCGCCTGCGAGGTCGTTTGTTCCGCTGTAAAGTCTGCCGTCAAGAATCAGACCCGCTCCCATGCCCGTGCCGAATGTCAGAAAAATCATATTCTTACATCCCCTGCCCGCTCCGAACTTCCACTCGGCAAGGGCACAGGCGTTGGCGTCATTCTGCAAAAAAACGGGAAAGCCGAACTTTTTATTTATTATATCGCAGACAGGCACATTATTCCAGCCGGGGAGATTCGGAGGGCTAATTATAATGCCTGATTTGCTGTCAAGCGGACCGCCGCAGGATATGCCCGCCGACAGAACGTCATCCGGGGAAGCGCCGATGTTTCGCAGCACGCTTTCAGCGGATGAAATGATGTCATTTATAACCGCCGTTCTGCCGCGTGAGTTTTCTGTTGCGAAAGTGATTTTTGAAATGATATCGGATTTTCTGTTTTCGGCTACGGAAACGGCGCATTTTGTGCCGCCGATATCTATTCCGAGAAAATATTTCATAGAACACCTCAAATTTATTCTTTGAATATTATAATGTATTATCCGAAAATATACAAGCGGATACGCTCTGAAATATATTGCAAAAAAGGCGAAAATGTGGTATAATATGCAAAACACAGCAAAGGAGGTTTTTTTATGACAACTCCGATTATTGTATGGATTGCCATGCTTGCGGTTTTTATTGTAATTGAAGCGGCTACGGCACAGCTTGTTACCATCTGGTTTGCAGTCGGAGCGCTGGCGGCACTTGTTACCGCGCTTGCTCACGGACCCATCGCACTACAGGTTGTTGTATTTGTTGCTGTTTCAATAGTGGCACTTCTTGCAACGAGGCCTCTTGTTCGCAAAATCACAAACACAAAAGAAGCCCGTCTCAATGCGGACCGATGTATCGGTCAGACGGCAATTGTTACCGAAACCATCAACAACATTGACGGAACCGGTATGGCGAAAACGGACGGCAAAACCTGGACGGCGCGTTCTGTTGACGGAAGCGTTATTCCCGAAGGCACACAGGTTAAGGTCGAAAAAATCGAAGGCGTCAAGCTTATTGTGAGCCTGACTGAGTAATTCACTGCATGTAATAAATATTCAATAAAAATTTAAAGGAGAAAAGATATGCCCGGAATTATTATTTTCATCGTTCTTGCCGTTATAGTTGCGGCAATCATCATTTCAAACATTCAGATAGTTTCGCAGTCCACCGCTTATGTTATTGAGCGTCTCGGAACTTACAGCACCACCTGGGACACAGGTCTTCACGTTAAAATTCCGTTCATTGAAAAAATCGCTAAAAAAGTTTCACTCAAAGAAAAGGTTGCGGATTTTCCGCCCCAGCCCGTTATTACAAAAGATAATGTTACCATGCAGATAGACACGGTTGTTTTTTATCAGATTACCGACCCTAAGCTTTACGCATACGGTGTTGAAAACCCCATTTCCGCCATTGAGAACCTTGCGGCGACAACCCTGCGTAACATCATAGGCGAACTTGAACTTGACAGCACGCTCACATCACGCGACACTATCAACGCAAAAATCCGCGTTATTCTTGATGAAGCGACAGACCCGTGGGGAATCAAAGTCAACCGCGTTGAGTTAAAGAACATTCTGCCGCCCAGAGAGATTCAGGACGCGATGGAAAAACAGATGAAAGCGGAACGCGAACGCCGTGAAGCCATACTTAAAGCTGAAGGCGAAAAAGCAAGCCGTGTTCTTAACGCAGAAGGCCACAAGGAATCCAAAATCAGAGAGGCTGAAGGCGAAAAGCAGGCTGCCATTCTACGCGCCGAAGCAGTTAAGGAAGCCAAAATCAAAGAAGCGGAAGGCGAAGCGGAAGCCATTCTTAAAATTGAACAGGCTAAAGCTGAGGCTATCCGTCTTATCAATGAAGCAAGCCCGAAAGAGGGTTACCTCACACTCAAGAGCCTTGAAGCGTTTGAAACAGCATCGAACGGTCAGGCAACAAAGATTATTATTCCGAGCGAGATTCAGGGAATTGCCGGACTTGCTCAGGGAATTAAAGAATCGCTTAAATAATCTAATAATATGCATTACGCCCTGCGGAAAACCACAGGGCGTATTTTTTATCATTTTCAGTTATTGTTGCCGAGTTGAAAGAAAGCGACCGCGGCGGCAGAGGCGACATTGAGGGAATCAACGCCGTTGTGCATGGGAATACAGACGGTATAATCGCATTTTTCAATGGTTGAGCGTTTTATGCCCTCGCCCTCGGTGCCGAGAACTATGGCAAGCTTCTTTTCGGCGTTCAGGCGCTTATCCCTTATGCCTAATGTGTCGTTTTCAAGAGCCATGGCAACCGTTGAAAAGCCGAGTGTTTTCAATTCGGATATTCCGTCATCGCCCAGAAATGCCCACGGCACCTGAAAAACGGTGCCCATACTCACGCGGACAGACCGTCTGTAAAGAGGGTCGCTGCTCGCTTTTGTGAGCAGAACGGCATCCATTCCGAGTGCGGCGGCGCAGCGGAAAATCGCACCGACATTTGTAGGATTCATAACATCTTCGAGCACGGCAACCCTTGTTGCGTTTTCACACACACCGACGACGGTTCTGAGAGGCGGTCTTCGCATACAGCAAAGCACTCCTCTTGTCAGTTTATATCCCGTAATCTGTTCAAGAACACTCATCGGCGCGGTAAAAACGGGAACATCGCCGCAGCGTTCAATTATTCCTTTTGCCTCGCCCTCAATATGCGCAGGCTCGAGCAGAAGCGTGACGGGAACACAGCCGGCGTCAAGCGCTCTGTCAATAACCTTGGGGCTTTCGGCGATAAACACACCTTCTTCGGGCTTGTCTCTGTTCAATAACTGCCTTTCGTTAAGCCGGGCATAGACATCAAGCCTTGAATCAGAAAAATCTTTTATTTCAAGTATTCGAGCCATTTTGTTGTTTCAATAAACCCTTCTTTGTCGCACGGCAGGAATGTCTCGTTGAGACTGCCGCCGTTTTTTATGAATAATTCCCAGAGTTCGTTTTTTCTTTCGGGAGTGTATGTATAGCCCCAAAGCCTTTTGATTTTTTCAAAATCTTCAAATGATTCATCGGGAAGCTGAACAGCGCTGCCCTTCTGATAAGGTAAAGATATTTTCACTGTGCCGTCGGATGAGATGAAGTATTCATTCGCCAGTTCAACGGCGCGGCGGTTTGCCTCCTGAACCGGATGTTCCTCGTCAAATTTAATTCTGGTTACGGGAAATACCGCCACTTCGGCACCGAGCATTTCATAAAGGCGTGCGCTTAAACCCGAATGCCCGTGATGAGAAATCTGCGCTATATCGCATTTAAGATTTTCGCCGTAAAGGTTTTCAAGTTTAACCGAGGCGAGAGAAGAGGCATCGCCCGGAATAAAGATTTTTGTGTTTTCCGCTTTGACTGTAACGACGCAGGAGCAGTCGTTGAAATCGGTGATTCTTTGCGGATAAATATCCTCGTGGGTAAGCAGAACATCAATTTCGAGGTTGCGGATATAAAACCTCTGACCCGAATGAAGTTTGATTTTATCGGCGGGATGTTTGTCAAGCGTATTAAACAGTTTTTTTGCGAGGAGGAGTTCTTCCATGTTCCAGTCTTCGCCCGGGTAATTTTCAGACAAAAGGTTGGAGTAAAAGCCTTCAATAATCACATCGTCGCAGTTGTATCTGAGAAAATCAAACAGTTTTGAAATATGGTCTGAATGGGCATGGGTTATAAGCCAGCCTGAAATGACGATTTTTTGCCCCGACGGTGTGCGCTCGCGCATAAATTTATGAATACGGTCATTGTCATTTACCTGAAAATAATGACCGCTGTCAACAACAAAGAAACTGTAATCACTGCACTGTATAAGCAGACACATTCCGCAGTCAATCATAGAGTGGTCGTTCTCAAAACAGTAAAAAGCCGTTTCACACAGTTTTTCGGTAAGAGGTTTTTCAAAGCGAGGAAGAACCGCGTTTTTTTGCGCCGTAACGCGAAGCGAAGCGTCACAGGGGGTATAAAATGCGGTCAAAGTAAGATTGTCTTTTTTTAAAGTATAAAACAAATTGCCGTAAAGATTATTTGTAAACAGTTTTGAAAAACCGTCTGCTTCAATTTCCGTAAGCCAAACATTGATTTCACTTTCAGTGACATTTTCATAAAACCGAAGGTAACAGTTTTCACGGCAATCATAAACCGGGGCATCGCCCGCGCGGAAAGGAACAATACTATTAAACAGGTTCATAAAACATCCTTATAACGAAAAGGGCGCCGGAGGCGCCCTGAATTTTTTGTAAGAATTACTCTTCTGTTGAGATTTCAACAACTTCTTCGACCGCTTCTTCGGTAAATGCTTCAACAGCTTGCTCTGCGGGAGCGTCATCTTTTTTGCGGGAGAGGATGAGGTTTGCGACGATGCCGAGAACAAGAGCGCAGGCAACTTCAGTGAGAGTAACTTTGCCGAAACTCATTGACATTCCGCCGACACCCGCAATAAGAATTACGGAAACGACAAAGAGGTTTTTGTTCTGGTCAAGGTCAACTTTCTGAATCATTTTAAGACCGGAAACGGCGATAAAACCGTAAAGGGTAACGCAGACACCGCCCATAACGCATGAGGGAATTGTTGAAAGAAGCGTTACGAAAGGAGCGACAAAGGATGCGATAATAGCGAGCACCGCTGTCGCGAGAATAGTAACAACCGAAGCGTTGCCGGTAATTGCGACGCAGCCGACAGACTCGCCGTAAGTGGTATTGGGGCAGCCGCCGAAGAAAGCGCCGACCATTGAGCCTACGCCGTCGCCGAGAAGAGTGTTGTGGAGACCGGGATCTTCAAGGAGGTCTTTTTCAATTATGGATGAAAGGTTTTTGTGGTCTGCAATATGCTCCGCGAAAACAACGAAGGCTACGGGAATATAAGCGACCGCTACGGTTGCGATATATGACCCTGTGAGATATTTGAAACCTTTGAAAGCGCGGAGGAATGTGAAAGAGGGAACCCACTGCATATCGTTGAATGCGGACCAGTCAACTATCATAAGCGAGGGGTTGCCTGCCGCTTTGCCGATTAAAGTAAAGCAGGTTGCAACAAGATAGCCTGCGGCAATACCGATGATGAACGGAATGAGTTTGGACATCTTTTTACCGAAAACAGAGCAAATCATAACAGTAAAGAGAGTAACAAGAGCGCAGATGAAGCCTACGGCGCCTTTGGTAGTCATAACAAAGCCTTCATCTGTGTATGCGAGCATATCACCGACCGCATTGCCGGCGAGTGAAAGACCGATAATCGCTACAGTGGGGCCGATAACAACGGCGGGCATAAGTTTGTTGATCCACGCAACACCTGCCGCCTTGACAACAAGAGCAATTACGACATAAACAAGGCCGGCGAATATTGCGCCGAAAATCAAACCGAGGTAACCGACATTCATTGAGGAAGCGCCTGCGAATGCGGCAAACATTGAACCGATGAACGCGAAAGACGAACCAAGGAAAACAGGGCTTTTGCACTTTGTGAAAAGAAGATAAACGAGTGTGCCGACACCTGCGCCGAAAAGAGCGGCGGACTGCGACATTCCGTTGCCGACTATTGAAGGAACGGCTATTGTCGCGGCGAGTATGGCAAGAAGCTGCTGAAAAGCGAAAATAACCAGCTGCCCTGCCTTGGGCTTGTCTTTGATGTCATAAGCGAGTTTCATATATTTTACCTCCAAAATAGAATACTGAGTTATTTCTGCCAGATTGAGACACTTGTTTCACCGTCATAAGGCGGAATTTTAACAACAATGACTTCACTTCTGGCGGTAGGCACATTTTTGCCTACATAATCGGCTACAACCGGAAGTTCTCTGTGCCCTCTGTCAATAAGAACAGCCAACTGAATTTTTGCCGGCCTGCCCATAGCTATAATTGCCTCCATAGCTGCTCTTGCCGTTCGGCCGGTGTAGAGAACATCATCAACCATAATAACCGTTTTGCCTTCTACAGATATTTCAGGCTCGGATGATTTTGCCGTGCGGGCTATATTCTGCGCCAGATCATCGCGATAATTGGTAACATCGAGAAACGCTGTTTCAACATTAACGCCGAGAGCGCCTACTTTTTCGGAGAGAACCTGTGCCAAGGCTGTTCCCCTGCTTTTGATGCCGATTATGCTCAAATCAGTTTCGCCGGGGTTGCGCTCGACAATCTCATGAGAGATTCTTGTAAGCGAGCGGTTTACGGCGGAAGAGTCCATAATATATGATTTAAACTCCATTTTAATCCCCCGATATAACAAAAAGCGGCTCCTGCCGACCGGCAAGACCGCAAAAGAGCTTTATAACAATCTTGCCGGCATCACTGTGCCATCTTAAAGACTTTTAACGAAATTTATTTTATCACGGCAGATATTGTTTGTAAAGATGTTTTTATTAAAATAATACACAAAATGTTGCGGTTGCAGAAAAATCGGAATTAATATATAATATTCAGGAAAAATATTCAGAGGTTTAATTCATGAGCGAAGAAAAAAAAGCATTACTTATAGTTAACCCCAAATCGGGAAAAAACAGAACAAGAGCCAATCCGATGAGCGTTGTTGACAGGCTTTCATCTGCCGGCTATGTGTTTACCGTAAGGAACACGACGGGTCCCGGCAATGCCACCGAAATTGTCAAGGAATGCGGGCCCGAACACGACATTATAGTCTGCTGCGGCGGAGACGGCACACTTAACGAAGTAATAAACGGGGTTATGAAACTCGACAAGAGAATCAAAGTCGGTTATATTCCGATGGGTTCAACCAATGACCTCGCGAACACAATGGGAATACCTTCCGACCTTGACAAAGCCGCCAACCTGATTTGCGAAGGCCGCACAAACGGTTATGATATAGGTATGTTCAACAACAAGTTTTATACCTATATCGCTTCATTCGGCACAGGCGTGGATATGTCATACACAACGCCCCAGGTGCTTAAAAACCTTTTCGGTCACGGCGGATATATGTTCAACTCTTTTGTTCTGAAGTTAGGGCATAACATCCGTAATATAAAACCCATTCACGCACGCTTTGAATATGACGGCGGCGTTATTGACGACCATTTCTTTTTAGGCGCGGTTTCAAACTCCACAAGTGTTGCGGGTATTTTTAAGTTTGATGAAGACGATGTTAAACTTGATGACGGCGTATTTGAAGTGCTGCTTGTTCGCAAAATCAAAAGTGTTGCCGATGCATTTGCTATGCTCGGAAAAATCGCAAGACGCGATTATGACGGAGACACTTTGATATATCTCAAAACCAAGAGCGCAAAATTCACCTTTGACGAGCCTGTTCCCTGGACTCTTGACGGAGAATTCGGCGGAAAAGTTCAGGATGTTCACATTGACATTCTGCCGAAGGCGCTTGAAATATTCTCAACCGAAAACAAAATGTTCCTGGGCGATGTGGCTCAACCGACTTTTGTGCGTGAAGAAAAGGAGAAAAAGAGACGCTTTTTCAGAAGGGATAAAGTTGAAGAGGCGCCTGTGGAAGTTCCGTTTGACGAACTTGAGAAAACCGTAGTGGTTGACGAAGAAACCGTTGAAGAAACTCAGCAGGAAGAAAAAACGAAAAGAAAATGTTTTATCAGAAAAGAAAAGGACACCGAAGAAGAATCCGAAGCAACGGAAGAATCCGCCGAAAATGATAATCCCGCTCAGAGTGAAAAAGAAGAATAAAGGTTTAAAACCGTATCCGCTTTTTGCAGATACGGTTTTGTTTTTGAAAGCGTATTTTTTTTGATTCCCGATAAAAATCGGAAAATCTGTATTGATTTACAGCAATAATTGTTTTAAAATATAAGAAGATACAGGAGGTGTTCGGTTTTGAAACAATCTTTACGGAAAGCGGTATCATTGATTCTTATTCTTGCACTTACTGCTCCATTCATTTCATATTTGTCAAAAATCAATGCCGGGGCTTACCCGAGCAGAATACCGGTAATATGTATTTACGGCGAAGACACGCCGCTCGGCATAAAGCAGGATGACGGCCATTATGAACGCATTGAGGCAAACATTGATGTTGAAAAAGTAAAACACGCTTTTCTGGATGACCCGAACATAATAATAAGAGCGTCGTTCACACAGGACTGGACCGAAGTGTGCGATATAATTACGGAACTGCTTATTGACGCATACAAGGACATGGTGCTTGATGAAAACGGTGAACCTACAGACGGCTCCGAAAGTATATACACCGCTTACTCAAAAGAATCGCTCAGGAGCAGATATAACAGCCCAAACGCAAATATGGATTCTCTGGGATTCAATTACGACTGGCGTCTTGACCCTTATGAAAATATGGAAAGACTGCACGACTTTATTGATACCGTTATTGAGGCTACCGGCAGCGAAAAAGTTGCGCTATACGGCAGATGCCTCGGCGCCTGTTATGAAGTGCTTTATTATGATTTATATAAAGACGAGCGTATTTCCAATATGATTCTGAGCCACTCCGCCCTGCTCGGTATGACTCCCATAGGGGAAGCGTTCAGCGGCAACCTTTGCGTAAACGGCGAATCCGTGGAGCGTTTTGTTTATGAGTATGATATGGGCATAAACTACAAAGTCAATGACAGCATCACGCTGACGGACGACCTTATCCGCCAGATTCTCAAAATTCTTGTTGATATATACGGTTTAGATATGTTCTGCTGGGTTACCACAAACGCTTATCAGCATATTTACGACTATATTACACCCAGAGTTTTAAAACATTGTTTCGGCTCTTTCCCCGGCTACTGGGCTATGTGCGAAGACAAATACTATGAAGACGCCAAAAAAGTTGTATTTGCAGGCGAAGAAGAAAAATATGCCAACTTTATTAAAAAGATTGATAAATACCATTATAATATTATGACGCGCGCCGAAGATATTCTCGAAGAGGCAGCAGAAAACGGCGTAAAAATTTCATCAATAGTCAAATACGGCGAGCAAATTGTGCCGCTTATTGAGGACAGCGACGCACTGTCGGACCAACTTCTTAAAGTTGAAACGGCAAGCATCGGGGCAACCTGCTGCGGAAACGACACCTATTTCACCGACGCGTATATTAAAAACGAAACGGAAAAAGGCAACGGAAAATATCTTTCTCCCGACCGGAAAATAAACGCTTCAACCTGTATGTTCCCCGACACCACCTGGTTTGTTAAAAATGTAAACCACAAGGTTAACCCCGACGCGGTAAACGGGCTTGTTTTTGCTATAGCGAATGACGGGAACTCCACTGTTGAAACAAATGAAAAATACCCGCAGTTCCTTTATTATGACGAAGAAAACAAAATCCTTGTGCCTCTTGACCCGACGGTTCACAAAAGCAAATCCGATGAATTCAACGAAACAGTCGCAAACACGCCGATAAGAAAGATTAAGGTTATTTTCAGACCTTTGTTTGTGTTTACCACTGTTCTTGTAAAAATATTCGGCGTTCAGCCGAGAGCGGGTCACTGATAACAGTTTGATAAAAACCTCCGCGGAAAACCGCGGAGGTTTTTGTTGTGCGGACATATTACACAAAGCAGAATTATAACAGATTAAATCTTTGTGAAATATGTTATTGACATATGTCAATAATGATATATAATGTATATGTAAAAGTAAATTTTGCAGCCGGATAACAATATCTTGTTACGGTTTTGCGCAAATTCGGAGGATAAGGTATGGCAAGACCCCGGAAGAGCAGATTTATTTGTTCATATCCCCACAACATTGGTTTCCGCCCCTACGGCGATTACGCCGATACGGTTGAACTGGCGTTTGATGAATACGAGGCGTTCAGGCTTATAGACACGCTTGAATACACGCAGGAAGAATGCGCAAAGCAGATGAGCGTTGCCCGCTCGACTGTTGCTTCGATTTATGAAAGCGCGAGAAACAAAATCGCCGATTCAATTGTTCACGGCAAGGCAATAAATATTCACGGCGGAGATGTGACGCTTTGCCCATACAGTTCGCTGTGCTGCGGAAACTGCGGAAAAAAAGACTGTAAAACCTGCGGAAGATGCCCGAAAGGAGAATAAATATGAACGACAACAGAATTGCGTGGAGAAGTTTTAACAAAGGTGTATGGTGTGACGACATCAATGTTTCAAACTTCATCAAAATGAACTACACCGCATACAACGGCGATTCATCGTTTCTTGAAGGTCCTACGGAAAGAACAAAAAAAGAAATGGAGCGTGTTCACGAACTGCTCATCGCCGAGAACGAAAAAGGCGGAGTTCTCAATGTTGACACTTCAAAGGTTATAACAATTCTTTCACACCCTGCCGGCTATGTTGTTGACAAGGACACCGATATAATTGTCGGCCTTCAGACCGATGAGCCGCTCAAAAGAGGCGTTTCGCCCTTTGCCGGCATTCGCAGTTCCGTAAAGGCTTGCAACGCCTACGGCTATGAGATGAGCGACAAAATAAAAGATGAGTTCACATACAGAACCACCCACAACACAGGCGTATTCCGCGCTTACACCGAAACCATGAAAAAGGCGCGCCACGCGGGAATTTTAACCGGTTTGCCCGATGCTTACGCACGCGGAAGAATCATAGGCGATTACCGCAGAATCGCGCTTTACGGCATGGATTTTCTTATTGAGAAAAAGAAATATGACAAGGATAAACTCGGCGAAAAGGAATTTCTTGACGACGAGACAATACACCTGCTTGAAGATCTCGCGAAACAGATTGAGTTTATGTATCAGCTCAAAGAACTCGCCCTGCTTTACGGCTATGACATCTCCAAGCCCGCTGCAAACGCTTTTGAGGCAATTCAGTGGCTTTATTTCGGCTATCTGGGCGCTGTCAAAGAGCAGAACGGCGCCGCAAACTCCATCGGCAGAATAGCCGAATTTATGGATATATATATTGAAAGAGATATTAAAGAAGACACATTAACCGAGCAAAAGGCGCAGGAACTTATAGATGACCTTGTTATCAAACTCCGCCTTGTGCGTCACCTCAGAACGCCCGAGTATAACGACCTTTTTGCAGGCGACCCGGTATGGGTTACACTTGCCCTTGCGGGCGTTACCAACGAAGGCAAACACATGGTTTCAAAAACAAGTTACCGCGTTCTTAACACTCTTTATAATCTCGGTTCATCGGCTGAGCCGAACATTACGGTTCTGTGGTCGGAGAGACTGCCTGAAAACTTCAAGAAATTCTGCGCGAAGGTAAGTATTGACACCGATTCTATTCAATATGAAAATGATGACCTTATGAGAAGGATGTATGGCGACGACTACGCCATCGCCTGCTGTGTTTCCGCCATGAAAATGGGTAAACAGATGCAGTTTTTCGGTGCGAGATGCAACCTCGCGAAGATTCTGCTTATGACCCTCAACGGCGGAAAAGATGAAATCGCGGGCGACCAGATAGCGCCTGAGGGAGTTGTTTTCGGCGACGAGGTTCTTGACTTTGACAAGGTTTATACCGAATACAAAAACTATCTGAAATGGCTCGCAAAACTCTATGTGAACACAATGAACATCATTCACTATATGCACGACAAATACGCCTATGAGAGGCTTATGATGTCACTTCACGACACGGATGTTGAAAGGCTTATGGCGTTCGGCGTTTCAGGTTTTTCGGTAGCCGTTGACTCGCTTTCGGCAATCAAATACGCAAAGGTTTACCCTGTAAGAGATGAGCGCGGTCTTATTACCGATTTTGAGATAAAAGGCAATTTCCCGAAATACGGCAACGATGATGACAGAGTTGATTTAATCGGCAAGGACCTTATAGAGTATTTCTACCGTGAACTGTGCAAAACTCCCGCTTACAGAGGAGCGAAGCACACCCTTTCGATTCTCACCATCACATCAAATGTTATGTATGGCAGAAAAACAGGCTCAACGCCGGACGGGCGCAAAGCGGGCGAACCTTTCGCTCCCGGCGCGAACCCGATGCACGGCAGAGACGCCGAAGGAGCGCTTGCGTCGCTGAACTCTGTTGCAAAACTTGATTATGCCTGCTGCAGAGACGGCATTTCAAACACATTTTCAATTACTCCCGACGCTCTTGGTAAAAGCGAGGATGACAGAATCGAACACCTTGTAGCAATGCTTGACGGCTATTTTCTTCAGGATGCCCACCACCTTAATGTGAATGTTCTTAACAGAGAAAAACTTGTTGCCGCCATGAACGACCCGACGCTTTACCCTTCGCTGACAATCAGGGTTTCGGGTTACGCGGTCAACTTTAACAAACTGACGAGAGACAAGCAGGAGGAGGTTATTGCGCGAACCTTCCACCACGCGATGTGATATGGCTGACATTCATTCTTTTGAATCCTTTGCCGCTCTTGACGGTGAGGGAATACGCTACGCGGTGTTTTTCACGGGTTGCCCTCTGAGGTGCGCTTACTGCCACAACCCCGACACTTGGTTCCGCTCCGGAAATGAGATGACGGCAGAAGAGGTTTTCAATAAAATCCGCAGATTCAAGCCGTATTTCAGAAACGGCGGAGGAGTGACATTTTCGGGCGGTGAGCCGTTGCTCAACAGTGTTTTTATAAATGAAATGTTCGATTTGCTTAAAAATGAGGATATCGGTTACTGCATTGACACATCGGGAAGCGTTGAACTGACGGACGGGGTAAAACGTGCTGTTGACAACGCGGATATGATTATTCTCGACATTAAATTTTACGACGCGGGGAAGTATAAGCTATACACGGGCGGAGACATTGAAAAGCCGCTCGCTCTCGGCAGATACTGCACCGAAAAAGGCAAACGGCTTGTTCTCAGAACCGTCATTGCGCCCGGAATCAACGATACAAATGAAGATGTTGAGAAATATGCAGGATATGTTTCCGAAAACGGGTTGAAGTTTGAAAAATACGAATTGCTTGCATTTCACACGATGGGTTTTTTCAAGTATGACAACCTGAAAATCAGAAATCCGCTTGCCGGCACTCCTGCGCTCGAAGCGGAAAAACTTGACGAACTGCAAAAACATCTCAATGAAACCCTGAAAGTTAAAGAGGGATAAAATGTCACTTTATGATAAACTGCTTGAATACTCCGCAGACGGTGTTCTGCCGATGCATATGCCCGGGCACAAAAGGCGCCCTGTTGGCGATGTTCTGCCTTTCGGAATTGACATAACCGAAATTGACGGTTTTGATAACCTGCATAACAGACAGGGTATTCTGAAAGAACTCGCCGGACGTTGCGCGGCTCTGCGAAATGCCGGCTGTGCGTTTCCGCTTGTGGGCGGCTCAACGCTCGGTATTCTTGCCGCCGTTTACACGCTTGCGAAGCCCGGAGATACCGCGGTAATTGCGCGGGGCTGTCACAAAGCGGTTTACCACGCCTGTGAAATTCGCAACCTCAATGTTCGATACATATATCCCGAAACGGATATAAACGGTTTTTTTCTGAGCATTACGCCCGAAATCGTTGAAACCGCGCTGAAAGAAAACCCGGAAACGAAACTTGTGGTTATAACATCGCCCACATATGAGGGTGTTATCAGCGACATTAAAGAAATCAGCGGTATTGTTCACCGCCACGGCGCAAAACTCTTTGTTGATTCCGCTCACGGCGCTCACCTCGGTTATTATGAAGGGTTTGCCTCCGACAGCCTGTCACAAGGCGCGGACGCAGTTGCGGAATCGCTGCACAAGACAATGCCGGCTTTGACTCAGACCGCTGTTCTGTATGTAAAGGAAAAACAATTATATAACGACATTGAAACAGCGCTTGATATTTTTGAGACATCCTCCCCTTCTTATGTTCTGCTGGCTTCAATTGACAGATGTGTAAACCTGACAGAAAATGAAAGGGATAAAATCTTTCCGCAATACAGGAAAGCGCTTGACCGTTTTTATGAAAAAACAAAAAAACTGAAAAAGCTTGAAGTCTTTACAAAAAATACAGCGGAAAACTGCTTTGATTATGACGAGGGCAGAATTGTTGTTTCGGGTATTCACGCCGGAATAACGGGCAATGAACTTGCCGCCGAATTGAGAGATGAATACAAAATCGAGGTTGAGGCCGCATACGGCAGTTATGTGATTTGCATAACATCGGTTTGCGATGATGAAAATTCTCTGCAACGCCTTGCAGACGCGCTTATCAGGATAGACAATAACCTTGAAAAAAATGATAACTATTCTGATTTATCACGCATCAAATACCCTGCGCCGGAAATCAGAATGAGTTTATATGACGCAATGAAATCGGAAGGAGAATATATTTCTTTTGACCGCTCAAAAGGCAGAATATCAATGCAGTATATTTATGCTTATCCGCCCGGAATACCCATAATCGCCCCCGGAGAAATATTTACGCAAGATGTTATTCAGTGCATAAAAAGCCTTGAAGAATCAGGAACAAAATGCATTACGGCGGGCACGGACAATATTTCAGATGTAAAGGTCTGCATTTGATTGACATAATAAACCCGGCGTGATATAATAAATTTGTTAATCAGTGAGAAAACTCACAATTCTATAATTAAGGAGTCCGTTATGAAAAAGACAAACAGAATAAAAACCATTGAAACCCGCGACCTTTCAAAAAGTGCGGTAAAAGGCGGTTGCGGCGAATGCCAGACTTCCTGCCAGTCGGCTTGCAAAACCTCCTGCGGCGTAGCAAACCAGAAATGTGAAAACAAGAACTGAGTAAAAATGATTTTGCCCGTCTGCCGTTGGGAAACACGGTCGGCGGGCTTTTCTCTCGGAGAACAATATGATTCATCAATATAAATTAAACGGATACAACATTGTTATAGACACGGCTTCGGGCGCCGTTCACAGCGTGGATGATGTGGCGTATGACGCTATTTCAATGTTTGAAAACAATTCACGTGATGAAATAACAAAAGCATTGCTTCAGAAATATTCAGACAAGCCCGATGTTACAAGTGAAGAAATAAATGATTTGCTTGATGACATTCAGACCCTCAGTGATGAAAAGAAGCTTTTTACAAAGGATATATATGAAGGACAGGCGTTTAACCTTAAAATGCGCAATCCTGTTGTCAAGGCGCTGTGCCTTCATGTTTCGCACGCCTGCAACCTGAACTGTGAATACTGCTTTGCGGCTCAGGGCAAATATCATGGCAAGAGCGCGCTTATGAGTTTTGAGGTTGGCAAAAAAGCTCTCGATTTTCTTGTTGCCGCTTCAGGCACGAGAACCAACCTTGAGGTTGACTTTTTCGGCGGCGAACCTTTGATGAATTTCGATGTTGTCAAACGACTTGTCGAATACGCAAGAAGTATTGAGAAAGAGCACGGAAAAAATTTCCGTTTCACTCTCACCACAAACGGCGTTCTGATTGACGACGATGTGATTGATTTCTGCAACAGGGAATGTCACAATGTTGTGCTGTCGCTTGACGGGCGCAAAGAAATACACGACTCAAAACGCCCGACCCCTTCAGGCGGCGGCTCATACGATTTGATTTTGCCTAAATTCAAAAAACTTGTTGAGGCAAGAAACGGCAAAGGTTATTATATGCGCGGCACTTTTACGCACGCAAACACAGATTTTACAAATGATATTTTTCATATGGCAGACCTCGGATTTACCGAACTGTCAATGGAGCCTGTTGTTTGCAAACCCGGTGAGCCCTATGCTCTGACCGAAAATGATTTGCCTGTTCTGCTTGAACAATATGAAATTCTCGCAAAAGAAATGATAAAGCGCAGAAAAGCGGGCAACGGCTTCACCTTCTACCATTATATGATTGATTTAAAAGCCGGCCCCTGCATTTACAAGCGCATTTCGGGCTGCGGTTCGGGCACGGAATACATGGCGGTAACGCCGTCGGGCGACCTTTACCCCTGCCACCAGTTTGTGGGCGATAAGAACTACCTTATGGGAAATGTTTTTGAAGGCGTCACAAACGAAAATATCCGTTCGCAATTCGCCGCCTGCAATGTTTATTCACGGGAAGAATGCAAAAACTGCTGGGCAAGGCTTTACTGTTCGGGCGGCTGCGCCGCTAACTCATACCATGCGACCGGCAGCATAAACGGCGTTTACAAATACGGATGTGAACTTTTCAAAAAGCGCATGGAATGCGCGATAATGATGGAAGTTGCAAAGGAAGATGAGTGATTTGAGAATAACCGCCCTGGTTGAAAACATATCAAGCGGAGATTTCAAAGCGGTTCACGGACTGTCATTTTATATAGAAACACCGAACCATAAAATACTTTTTGATTTAGGCCCTGACAATACGGTTTTTAAAAATGCCGAAAAGAAAAACATTGACATCAAAAAAGTGGACACGGTTATTATTTCACACGGTCATTTTGACCACGGCGGAGCTCTGAAAGAGTTTCTGAACAGGAATAAATCGGCAAAAGTCTATATACAAAAGAGCGCATTTGAACCTCATTATTCAAGGGCGCTGTTTTTCAGAATTAACATTGGGCTTGATGCAGGATTAAAGAATAACCCGAATATTGTTCTGCTTGACGGCGATTACAGTATAGATGATGAAATTGAGTTGTTTGTTTCGAAGGTTAAAGACAGATTTCGTTCGGAAGCGAACAGCGCTCTGCTGGCAGGTAAAAGCCCTGATAATTTCAGACATGAGCAGAATCTGATTATCAGATCTGATAAAGATGTTCTCATTACAGGCTGCGGTCATTCGGGAGTGGTAAGTATTCTTGAAAGTGTTTGCGGCAACAAGCCGGCATACTGCATAGGCGGTTTTCATGTTTATAACCCCGTTAACCGAAAAACCGTTTCTGTCCGGCAACTTGAACAGTTGTCTGAATTACTTGATGATTACGGCGATGTTGAATTTTACACCTGCCACTGCACGGGCAAAAAGGCTTTTAAATATCTGAGCGACAGACACAAAAATATTCACTATATTTCATGCGGAGATATTATCGAAATATAAAAAAGGAGGAGAATAAAGATGGATAAAACCGCTCTTTTCAGCCTGTCTTACGGCGTGTTTTTACTCTCGACAAAAAACGGCGAAAAAATCAACGGCTGCATAACAAACACGGCAATGCAGGTGGCATCATCGCCTGACAGAATCGCCATTGCCTGCATTAATTCAAACATCACCTGTATGATGATAAAGATGAGCAAGTTTTTTTCGCTGAGTATTCTTGACAGTGCCTGCACCTATGAGCTCGTTGAAAGATTCGGTATGCATTCGGCAAGAGACACAGACAAGTTTGCTGGATTAAATCTGCCCACTGACAAAAACGGCACGCCTTATCTTACGGAACAGGCTTGTGCGGTGCTTACCTGCCGTGTTGTTGACAGCATTGATTTAGGCAGCCACACATTGTTTATAGCCGAGATTGACGATGCTTTCAAAGTAAGCAATAATCCTCCGCTGACCTACGCCGATTACCACGCAAAGATAAAGCCGAAGCCCTCCGCTCAGGAAACCGGAAAAAGGATTGTCGGATGGAAGTGCAAAATATGCGGTTATTACTACGAAGGTGAAAAACTGCCTGAGGATTTTATCTGCCCGCTTTGCGGACACCCCGCGGCCGATTTTGAACCGGTTTATGCCGGATAATTAATTTTGGAGGCAATTATTATGATTTCTAACCTTTTCAGTCAGTTTTTGTTTAAATTTTTAACAGGTTTTTTTTCAATTGTTTTCGGTTTTATGGCTGTTCCGTTTGTAATAAACAAAGAACCGCCGAAAGCACCGGACGACTTCACTCCTGTTCTCAGATTTGCCGTAACGAGCGATGTTCACCTTGACGGTGACCCTCAGCAGCCCGCCGCTTTAAGACTTGCGCAACTTTTTGAAGACAGTTACGCCTACGCCGAAAGCGAAAATTACAAAAACCTTGACGCTGTTGTTGTTGTCGGCGATTTCGCGACAAGCGGCTCGGACGAAGAATATGAGTTGTTTAACGAAATAGTTAATAAAAAAATTAAAGACGGCACTGAGATTATAGCCGTTCTCGGCAATCACGAATTTATAACTTACCGCGACTATGACGCTTCAATCGCTTATGAACATTATAAGCAGTTAATAAACGAGGATGTTGACCGTCACCTTGTTATAAACGGCTACCACTTTATTGCCTGTTCATACAGCGAAGACGGTAAAACTTTTGACAGCAAAAAAGACTGGCTTAACAAAGAGCTGAGTTCTGCGACAAAAGAAAACAAAGAAAAACCCGTTTTTGTTTTTCAGCACCCTGCCCCGTTTGCGACGGTTTACGGGAGCGTTAACTGGGGAGATTTCACCGTAAGGACGGTGTTTGAGAAATACCCGCAGATAATTGATTTTTCAGGACATTCCCACTACGCAAACAGTGACCCGAGAACAATATGGCAGGGAGCGTTTACCGCTGTCGGCACCGGTTCTCTTTCAGCACTGATGAGCAACCTGAATTATATTTCGGGCGATGAGGACGCTCCCGGTGAATCAGGTGCTTTTTGGATTGTTGAAGCGGATGCGGACGGAAATGTTCGACTGAAACTTTATGACATTGTCAGCCATCGTTTCTTTGAGAAAAATGACTATTATCTTACAGATATTGCAAAAAAGTCATCTCATCTATACACTTGGAGTAATCTTAAATCGCTTGACACTGCACCTGTGTTCCCGGATGGCGCTGAAATTACCGCAGAAAAGAATAACGACGGCAACACTGTGCTTGTATTCCCGAACGCAGAGGGATACTGGGAGACTGAAGATTATAAGATTACTGTCAAAAAGGGTTCCGATGAGGTGTTTGCGACAACGGTTGTTTCAAATTACGTCAGAGCGGATTTAACGCAGATGAGCGTTGACATTGACAAACTTGACCCGGGTGAATACACCGTTTCAATAACGCCTTACAGTCCTTACGCCAAAGGCGGCAAAACGCTTAAAGGAACTTTCACCGTATAAAAAGCGATGAAATCAGCCCCGCTTCTTCATAAGCGGGGCTGATAATATTTTGCCTTGTTTATCTGATTGTTTTGTATGTGGGACCGAAAGCGGCACACGCTCTGAAATCCGCGCCTTCACGGTCTTTTGTGCCGAATGAATTCCAGACGGCAGGTCTGAAAATCCTTTCATCGGGGATATTGTGGAGCGCTACGGGGATGCGGAGAATCGAACAAAGCGAAATAAGGTCTGCGCCTATGTGCCCGTAACTGATTGCGCCGTGATTTGCGCCCCAGTTATTCATAAGGTCATAGGCCGAATTAAACGCATCGCCGCCAACGCCGTTGCATCTGGGAGCAAACCATGTGCAGGGCCAGGTATAGTCTGTTCTCTTCCAAAGGATGTCGGAAACTTCATCGGGAAGATTTACAGTCCAGCCTTCGCAGATCTGAATTACGGGGCCGAGGCCTTTGACAATGTTAAGTCTTATCATTGTGGCGGGCATTTCCGCTCTTGTAAGGAAGCGGGAAGAATATCCGCCGCCGCGGAAATAGCCTCTGTCTGCCATTGCCCATGTTGTTGCATCGGTCATAAGCTTCTGATCTTCGGAAGTAACTTTATACCATTCTTTGATTATGCCGTTGCCGTTTTCATCCTTGACTTCGCCGCAGGCATCAATGCAGCAGGCGCCGGAGTTTATAAGGTGAATAAAGCCGTCCGCCTCTTTTGCCTTGCCTTCAATATCATAACCCGTAACTCTTTTAACAGAATCGCCGCTCCAGTAGGTGCGAACATCTGCAAACATCTGAGGACGGTTTGTGAGAAGCTTCATAAGGAGCATACCGAGACCGTTTAATGTGTCGTTCTCTGTTGCGAGTATATAGGGCTCTCTTGCACCGTTCCAGTCAAACGAGGAGTTGAGCATCGCTTCGGCGAAGTCTGCATTGGGATAGTGGTCGGTCCACTGTCTCTGACCCTGGAAACCTGCCGCTATGGCGTTATGACCGACTGTTTCTTCCTCTCTGCCTTCGGGAAGATTTTTGTTGCCGTTCATAAGGTCTTTGATTATGCACATCATTTTGACGGAGAATTCCCAGTCTTTATCTTTTTCTTCTCTTGATTTTTGGAAAAAATCGGGGTTCTTGTCAAATGCTTCTTTGCAGTGTTCCTTAGTCCAGGCAAGGGCTTTGCGGAACTCCGCCTCGTCATAGATACCCTCTTCCATACGGCGGATGATTTCGACCTCATCGACCGATTCAACGCGCATACCGAGGTATTCCTCAATAAATTCGGAATTAATAATAGAGCCGGCGATACCCATACAAATAGAGCCTATCTGAAGATATGATTTGCCCCTCATTGTCGCGGCCGCAACCGCCGCGCGGGCAAAACGGAGAAGTTTTTCCTGAACATCTTCGGGAATTGTTTCATCATCGGCATCCTGAACATCTTTACCGTATATACCGAAAGCCGGTAATCCCTTTTGAGCGTGAGCCGCGAGAACAGCCGCGAGATAAACGGCGCCCGGGCGCTCGGTCGCGTTAAAGCCCCATACGCCTTTGATTGTGTACGGATCCATATCCATTGTCTCAGAACCGTAGCACCAGCACGGTGTAACGGAAAGAGTTATGTCAACGCCCTCTTTTTTAAACTGTGCCGCAACCTGAGCCGCTTCCGCGACTCTGCCGATACTTGTCTCCGAAATAACTACTTTTACGGGCTCACCGTTTGAGTAACGGATATTGTCGGTAAACAGTTTTGCCGCGGCTTTTGCCATGTTCATAGTTTGTTCTTCGATGCTCTCTCTGACTTTGAGAGCGCCTCTTCTTGCGTCAATAATGCGTCTTATGCCGATTACGGGATAATCGCCTATAAGTCTGCTTTCTGCCATAATCAATTTATCCTTTCATATAAAAATTATTTACCGATAACGGTTAAAAAGCGTTTATAAGCCGAAGCCCATTCATCGGGGTTTTGCGGCTCATAGATTTTAAGAGATTCGCTGTTTGCTATAATGTGCCTTGCGTCGGCTACATCTTTTATGCATCCGCCTGCGATAAGCTGAACGGCTATGTTGCCGAGAACAGTTGCTTCAATGGGACCCGCCTTGACAGGAACGCCGCAGGATGACGCCGTCATCTGACACAGAAGACCGTCTTTGACGCCGCCGCCGATTACATGGATACAGGGATAATTTATGCCCGTGCATTCTTTAAGCATATCGAATGTCAGGCGATATTTCATAGCGAGGCTCTCATAGATGCAGCGCATTATTTCGCCGACGGTCTGCGGAACATACTGCCCTGTTGTGCGGCAGTAATCTCGGACACGCTCCGGAATATTGCCCATAGGAACAAATTCAGGCGCATCGGGGTCAATAAAGCAAGCGAACGGTTTTGCTTCAAGCGCGAGATGTTCAAGTTCGGCATAACTGTATTGCGTTCCTTCTCTTGCCCACTGACGGCGGCTCTCCTGAATAAGCCAAAGACCTATTATATTTTTAAGGAAACCGGTTGAACCTTCGCAGCCGCCCTCATTTGTAATATTCATTGAAAGCGATTTTTCATTGACGATTGGTTTTTCAAGTTCAGTGCCGAAAAGCGACCAGGTGCCGCTGCTGATAAACGCGAAGCCGGGTTTATCACTCGGAACGGCGGTAATCGCCGATTGCGTGTCATGACCGCAGATATTTATTACTTCGGCTTTTTCAACGCCGAGTTCTTCACAGATTTCGTCGCTCAGTGTGCGGACTGATTCGCCAGGCATAACAATTTCACCTGCGAGTTCGCGGGGAATACCGAGTTTTTCAAAAATCTCATCGCACCAGTTTTTTGTGTTGATGTCAACCATTTGTGATGTGGTTGCTATTGAATACTCGGTAACCTGTTCGCCCGTGAGCATATATGCAAGAAGGTCGGGCATAAACAGTAATCTTTTTGCTCTTTGCAGCATTTCGGGTCTTTGCAGTTTTAAGGAATAAAGTTGGAACACAGTGTTGAGTTCCATAAACTGAATGCCTGTCAGAGAATAAAACTTCTCTTTAGGAATAACTTTGAAGGCTTCTTCAAGCATACCTTTTGTTCGGAGATCTCTGTAATGAACGGGATTTTCGAGAAGTCTGCCCTCTCCGTCAAGCAAACCGAAATCAACGCCCCAGGTGTCGATTCCTATGCTGTCAAAACCGCCTTCGGCTTTTGCCTTTAAAATGCCCTGCTTTATTTCATGGAAAAGACGCAGAACATCCCAATAAGCCGTGCCTTGAACTGTAACAGGGTCATTTGAAAAGCGGTGAACTTCTTTGAGTTCGATTTTTTCGCCGTCAAACACGCCGAGAATTGCGCGACCGCTTGATGCCCCGAAATCAAACGCCAGAACTCTTTTTTTCATATATTATTTAACAACACCTTTTTTGAGAATAATATTTGCGTATATTGCCGTTTCGCCGCTGGCGACAACGCAATAGGCTTTTTTTGCCCTTTCATAGAACGCGAAACGCTCGACAAGTTCAAATTTTTTGTCGCCTTCTTTTGCCTTCACAATGTTTTCATACTCGTTCCAGATAGGAGGGTGTTCGCCGTCGGAGCCGTTATCCATAAGAGCAACCGGGCACTCAACATAAGTGTCTAACGGTAAAAGGTCGAGTATTGCGGAAAGTATTTCGGGCACGCCGTGACCGTCAAGGCGGACAAGCCTCTGTGCAATTGAAGCCGCCGGAAAATTCCCGTCGCCTATGACAATTTCATCACCATGACCCATTTCCATAAGTATTTTGAGAAGTTCCGGTGAGAGAACCGGAGAAATGTTTTTAAGCATATAATTCCCCTTTCATCCGCATAAATCAGCATTATATAGTAATTATACATTATTATTTTATATTTGAAAAGGGGTTGTTTATTATTTTTTAACAAAAACAGAGCACACCGAAACGGTATGCCCGAAAAGAAAACTGCTTTTATATTCTGTTGCCGACGGTGTAGCCTTCATAAACAGCGTTCGGGAGTATTTCGCCGCCGTTGGAATCGCCTATATTATAAACTTCGGGGTGGATATCTTTGAGTTCATCAAACAGAGTTGAATCGGGACGCTCGCCGATTGAGAGAACAACCGTATCGGCTTTAACTGAAAACCCGGAGCCCGATTTGTTTTTGCAGACGACTTCTGTTTGCGTTATTTTTTCGGCGCGGCATCCGGTCAGAATTTTTACACCGTAACCTTTCAGGTGGCCGAGAAGAATTGTCTGAGCCGTTTTGCCGGTATTGCCCGCAACAACCTCCGACATTTCGATAACGGTGACTTTTTTGCCCTGTTTGCCGAGAAATTCGGCTGTTTCGCAGCCTGTTGAACCGCCGCCGATGACAACAACATTTTTGCCTGCGGGCGCGCCTGCTAAAATATCTTTTGCGAAAACGGCTCTGTCGGACCCTTCAATTCTGAGCATAACGGGTTTTGAACCTGTCGCGCAGACAACGGCATCGGCATTCATTGCGAGAACCTCATTTTTTGTAAGTTGTTTGCCGAGGTGAACATTTACGCCCGTCAGTTCAAGCTGGCGTTCAAGATAGGGCTTGAGAAGCGTGAAATGATCTTTAAAAGGCGGCTTGCAGGCAAGGTTAATCTGACCGCCTGTTTCGCCTGACGCTTCATAAATGTCAACTGTATGCCCTCTTAGAGCGGCTATTCTTGCGGCTTCAACACCTGCAACGCCTCCGCCGATGACAACAACTTTCTTTTTGATTTCAGCCGGAGTCAGGGTATAATTATTTTCGCCCCTTGCGAGCACCGCGTTGCCTGAGCAAATTGCTCTTTCTCCGTGCTGCAGCTGGTTGTTTATGCAATGGCCGCAACCGATGCATGGTCTGATTTCATCTTCTCTGCCTTCATCAATGAGTCTGACGAGAAGTGGCTCGGCAAGAAGAGCGTGGCCTATGAATATAAAATCGCACTTCCCCGTTGCAAGCGCCTTTTCGGCTTTTTCGGGGTTCTGCGCTCTGCCGCCGCCGATGAGTTTGACCGATTTTTTACCTGCTGTGAGTAAAAGACCCGCTTTGACAACCTGGCACAGGGGCACCGCCATACAGTCGGGATATGCGGACTCGGGTTTTTCGCGTTTGCCCGATTCTTCTGACCACTTGCCTGCAAGGACCTCTATTGCGTCAACGCCCGCTTTCTGAAACTGTTTGCTGTAGTAGATTCCGTCCGGGATGGAAATACCGCCGTCCTTCCCCTGCTCCACAACGGAGAGTTTGACAATAACCGCAAAATCATTGCCGCACAGTTCACGAATCCGTGTTATAATATTCAGGTGAAAGCGCACACGGTTACGTCTGCTGCCGCCGTATTCATCGGTGCGTGTGTTTGCGGTTGATGAGAGAAACTGCTGACCGAGATAATAGCCGACGCTGTGGATTTCAACGCCGTCAAAACCCGCTTTTTTTGCTCTGAGAGCCGCCTGAGCGTATTTTTCTTCTATTTCGTGAATTTCATCAACAGTAAGGGCTCTGGGCGTTTCATTGGCAAGCCCCATCATAAAGGAATAGGGCATGGCAACCGCGCTCGGACCTACGGGCTGTTCTCCGATTATTTTACGGCGTGCGCCTCTGCCCGTATGAGAAATCTGCAAAAACGCCTTTGCTCCGCCTTTATGAATAACATCGGCGAGTTGAGTCATACCGGGAATGTATTTGTCATCATCAATGACGAGCATTCCGTTTGTATTGAGCCCTAACGGAGTGTCAACGCAGGTAACCTCAACAATAATTGCCCCTACACCGCCGTTTGCCCTTGCGGCATAATGGTTGAGAACAGCCTTGTTGACAAAACCGTTGTCGGATTGGCTCATGCCCATAGCCGCCATTACGGTTTTGTTGCGCAGTGTGACATTGCCTATCTGACCCGGTGAGAGAAGGTTGGGATATTTTGGATTCAAATGTTATTCCCCCTTTTTATTTTCTGATTCAAATTATACAAACGGGTAATTTTTATGTCAAGATCTGCGCCTTTACAGGTTTTGCGAAATCTGTAAGAAATCAAAACCACCAGTTGAACTGGTGGTTTGATGAGGCCCTATAAGGGCCTTTTACCTGCTACATCTCAAGATGTATGAAAAGTCCGCCAATCGCACATGTTTTTCAGGCCGCCGCTAAAGCGGCCTTTTATTATGCCT